>CAVQQP010000001.1:0-238552 GCA_963714995.1 uncultured Actinomycetes bacterium
TTCGCCGTCGGCGCAGCGGACTCGACATCCCGGGCGGAACGGCGGCGCTAAGATCACACCCATGTCAGTCGCCACCGATCGCTCCGGGCGCCTGCCGCGCCAGGAGCGGCGCGCGCAGCTGCTCGATGCCGCCCGCGAGGCCTTCGTGCAGCAGGGGTACCACGCCGCCGGCATGGACGGCATCGCCGAGCTCGCCGGCGTCTCCAAGCCGGTGCTCTACCAGCACTTCCCGGGCAAGCTCGAGCTGTACCTCGCCGTCCTCGACGAGAGCAGCGACTCGCTGATCGACCGCGTGCGCATCGCGCTGGACTCCACCACCGACAACCGCAAGCGCGTCCGCGCCACCTTCGAGGCGTACTTCGACTTCGTCGCCCACGAGTCCGGGGCGTTCCGGCTGATCTTCGAGTCCGACCTCACCAACGTCCCCGAGGCCGCCGACCGCGTGGCACGCACCAACGACACCTGCGCGCAGATGATCGCCGCGGTCATCCGTGAGGACACCGAGCTCGACGACGACACGTCCATGCTCCTGGCCAGCGGCCTGCTCGGCATGGCCCAGACCGCCGCGCGCTACTGGCTGCACTCGCCGGCGCCCATCTCCCAGCAGAGCGCGGCCAAGGCCATGTCGATGCTGGCCTGGCGCGGCATCTCCGAGTTCCCCCTCACCCATCCCCCGAGCTAGCGAGAGAAGGCCCCACCGTGGAGGTTCGCATCGGAATCCAGCAGGCTGCCCGCGAGCTCGTGATCGAGAGCCCGACACGCCCGACGCCGTCGCCAAGAAGGTCGCCGACGCGCTCAAGAACGACACGCTGCTGGACCTCGTCGACGAGAAGGGCCACCGCGTGGTCGTTCCGGCCGCCAAGCTGGCCTACGTCGAGATCGCCGCCGCCGAGGTGCGCAAGGTCGGCTTCGGCACGATCTGAGTCGCGGCGGCCGGCCGACCGGGCCGCCGCCCGCCGCGCCCTACGCGGCCAGGCCCAGGGCGGTCATCCGCTCGACGTGGGCGGAGGTCAGCCGCTCGACCAGGCCGAACAGGTCGATCTGCGACATCACCGACTCGCTGAGGATCAGGGCGGCGAGGCCCTCGTGCGCGGCGGCCACCGACTGCGCCTGCGACAGCATCTCGCCCAGCAGCCGCCGACCCCACAGCGCCAGGCGCCCAGCCACGCGCGGGTCGCGGGCGATGGCCGCGCGCACCTCCTCGATGACCACGGCCGTCTTGCCCAGCTCGCTGCACACCTCGAGGACCAGCGCCGCGGTCTGTTCGTCGAGCACCGCCCCGACCTCGCGGTAGAAGTCCTCGCTGATCGAGTCGCCGACGTAGGCCTTGACCAGGCCCTCGAGCCAGTCGCTCGGGGCGGTCATCCGGTGGTAGCTCTCCAGCGGCCCGAGGAACGCCGACATCGCCGCGTCCGGGTCCGCGCCCATCTCGATCAGGCGCGCGCGCAGCAGGCGGAAGTGCCCGAGCTCGCCGACCGCGATGTCCGCGATCCGCACCCGCTGCGACAGCGACGGCGCCAGCGACGCCTCGGAGACCAGTCGCTCGAACGCGAGGTACTCGCCGGCGCCGAGCAGGCCGAGCAGCTCGATCACGCCCTGCCGGTACTCCGGGTCGGACAGCGAGGGACGCACCACGTCGGCGGCGGCGAACGCGCCCTCGGAGCTCGACGGACCGGGTGCGGCGGTGGGTTCGGGAGTGGGTTCGGGGGTCATGGGAGGAACGTAACCCGATCCGCACCCGCGGAGAAGGTAGAATCGGGCCACTACTGAGGAGAGATTTGACAACCTTCACTGACTTGGGCGTCGTCGCGCCCATCACCTCCGCCCTGGCGAAGGCCGGGATCACCGACGCCTTCCAGATCCAGGAGCTGTGCATCCCGCAGGCCCTCGAGGGCCGCGACCTGATCGGGCAGGCCAAGACCGGCACGGGCAAGACCCTCGGCTTCGGCATCCCGCTGCTCCAGCGCATCCCCTCCCCGAACACGCCGGCGTACCCCGACCTGTCCCCCGCCGAGCAGAAGGCCCCCAAGGCCCTGGTCGTCGTCCCGACGCGCGAGCTGTGCGTCCAGGTCACCTCCGACCTCACGCTGGCCGGTGCCGAGCTCGGCGTCCGCGTCCTGGCCGTGTACGGCGGTCGCGCGTACGAGCCGCAGGTCGAGGCCCTCGCGAAGGGCGTCGACGTCGTGGTCGGCACGCCGGGTCGGCTCATCGACCTCGCCCGCCAGCGCCTGCTGCACCTCGGCGACGTGCAGGTCCTGGTGCTCGACGAGGCCGACGAGATGCTCGACATGGGCTTCCTGCCCGACGTCGAGCGCATCGTCTCGATGCTGCCCGCGACCCGCCAGACGATGCTGTTCTCCGCGACCATGCCCGGGCAGATCATCGCCCTGGCGCGGCGCTACATGACCCAGCCGACCCACATCCGCGCGCTGAACGTCGATGACGACTCGGCCACGGTCGCCGAGGTCGAGCAGCACGTGTGGCGCGTCCACCCGCTGAACAAGGTCGAGATCCTCGCCCGCGTCATGCAGGCCGAGAGCCACGGACCGTCGATGGTCTTCTGCCGCACGAAGCGTCGCGCCCAGGCGGTCGCCGACGAGCTGACCGAGCGCGGGTTCGCCGCCGGCGCCGTGCACGGCGACCTCGGCCAGGGCGCCCGCGAGCAGGCCCTGCGCGCGTTCCGCAACGGCAAGGTCGACATCCTGGTCGCCACCGACGTGGCCGCCCGCGGCATCGACGTCGAGGGCGTCACGCACGTCATCAACTACGAGTGCCCCGACGACGAGAAGACCTACCTGCACCGCGTCGGGCGCACCGCGCGCGCCGGGGCGTCGGGCGTGGCGATCACGTTCGTCGACTGGCAGGACGTCCCGCGCTGGGGCCTGATCAACAAGGCCCTCGGACTGTCGTTCCACGACCCGATCGAGACGTACCACACCTCCGAGCACCTCTACACCGGCGTGGGGATCCCCGCCGGCACGACCGGGCGGCTGCCCCGCAAGTCACGCACCCACGAGGGCCTCGACGCCGAGGTGCTCGAGGACCTCGGGCGGCCGGCAGCCGAACACCCGCGACCGCGACCGCGACGGGCGCGGCGGGTCGGGCGGCTCCGGTGGGCACGGCCGCGGGCACTCGCACCACCACGGCCAGACGATCCCCCACGGCCACAAGGACGGCGCACCCAAGTCCGGGTCGGGTCGGTCCGCGGGCTCGAAGGGCCCGGACTCAGGTGCCGCGGCGAGCGGTGGCGCGCTACCGGCGGAGGTTCCGGCGACGGCGACCAGGCCGCCCCGAAGCGCCGGCGCAACCGGACCCGCAACCGCACCCGCGGCGGCCAGACCCAAGGCGCCGAAGGCAGCCAGGGCGGGTCATCCGGCAGCTCCAGCGGTTCGGCGAGCTCCGCCGCGGAGTAGCGCAGTCGGCCCCGGCTGGGTCGGGTCGACCACCACGAGCGGTCGGCCCCGCGCCGCCCCTGCGATTCGCTCCAAGTCTCGGGACTGTCTCGCGCGCTGCGAACTTGGATCAAACCGCGTTCGGCGCAGCGAACTTGGACGAAACCGGCGAGCCCACCCCGCCACGCCGCCGCCGGCCGCCGGGCGGCTCCCGGCAACGTCACCACCCGCCCCGGACCGCCCCTGCGATTCGCTCCAAGTCTCGGGACTTCTCGCGGCCGCGAACTTGGATCAAACCGCGTTCGGCGCAGCGAACTTGGATCAAACCGGCGGAGGGGCGGAGCGGCGGCGCCCGGGCGCGGCCCGCCACCGCCGCCGCCGCTCGATCAGTGGAAGCGGAGCTTGACCCAGTGGCGCTCGTCGCAGGCGGGGCAGCGCATCCACGACGGGTAGTCCCGCCGCACGACCGGCAGGTGCAGGCTCGGCAGCGCCAGCTGCAGGGCGCGGGCGTACGACGCCACGGTCGCGACGTGGCACTCGGAGCACGTGATGACCACGGACCCCAGCGACGGGTTCACCGTGTCGCGGCTGAACAGGGCGGACTTGCCCTGCACGTCCACGCCAGCCACGCTCGGGTCGGCGACGGCCCGGGTGCGGACGCGATCGAAGGTCGAGTTGCTCATCAGCTGGCTCCCATCAGGGCGGTCGGGGCGGAGGCGGCGGTGCCGTCCACGAGTCCGCGCGCGAGCTGCCGGTAGGCCTCCGCGCCGCGGAACCGACCGCCCGCCGCCAGCACCGAGCGCCCGGCAGCCGGGGCCTCGGCGAAGCGGATCGAGCGCGGGATCGCCGGGCCGAGGATGTCCAGGCCGTAGCGGTCGTTGATGTCGGCCAGCACGGCGCGGGAGTGGTTGGTCCGCGAGTCGAACAGGGTCGGCAGCACGCCGAGCACGACGAGGTCGCGGTTGGTGATGCGCCGGACGTCGGCGATCGTGTCGAGCAGCTGCCCGACGCCGCGGTGCGACAGCGTCTCGCACTGCAGCGGGATCAGGACCTCGTTCGCGGCGGTCAGCGCGTTGATCGTCAGGACGCCCAGCGACGGCGAGCAGTCCAGCAGGATCGTGTCGTACTCGCCGGCGATGTCCTCCAGGGCGGTCCGCAGCGCGAACTCGCGGCCGGTGCGCGTGAGCAGCTGCGCCTCAGTGCCGGCCAGGTCGATCGTGGCGGGCAGCAGGTGCATGTCCTCGCCGGTCTTGATCAGCGCCATCGAGGCACTGATCCGCCCGAGCAGGACGTCGTGCATCGAGAACTCGAGCGACTCCGGATCCATCCCCAGGGAGAACGTCAGGCAGGCCTGCGGGTCGAGGTCGATGACCAGCACCCTCTGGCCCAGCTCAGCGAGCGCCGCACCGATCGAGGCGACCGTGGTCGTCTTGGCCACGCCGCCCTTCTGGTTGGCGATGGCGATGATTCGTGTCATACCCGGCCCCTGCTTCGTCGGCAACTTCCCCCTATTGTGCACAGCATGAGCACACCGCCCTTCATCAACATGCCCGATGGCGTCGGACTTTTCGCGCCCCCGGACGCCCCACTGCCGGTCCTGGTCGCCGAGGCGGCAACGGATGTGGCGGGTGGTGCGGATGTGACGGCGGCACCAGGCGGGGTGCCGCGGGCCGGTGCGGGCGGACGGGCGGTTCGGCCGGCGCGTCCGGGACACGCGGCGCGGGTGCGCGGCGCCGCCCCGCCGGCGCTCGTGGGGACGTCCTGCTCGTGCCCGGGTTCACCGGCTCCAAGGAGGACTTCATCGCGATCCTCGAGCCGCTGGCGGCGTTCGGCTGGCGCGTGGCGGCGATGGACCTCCCCGGCCAGGGCGGCGCCCCGGCGCTCGGCCCGCGCGGGAGCCACACCACCCGCACGCTCGCCGACTCGGTGGCCGCGGTGGCGCGGTGGTTCGCGCCGGGGCGGCGGGTCCACCTGGTGGGGCACTCGATGGGCGGCCTCGTGACCCGCGAGCTCGTCCTGTCCGACGCCGCGAGCCTCGCGTCCTGGACGGCCATGAGCAGCGGCCCCGCCTCCATCCCCGCCCACGGGCACACCGCCCTGCTGCAGCTCGAGGCCGCCCTGGCCAGCGCGCCGATCGAGGCGGTCTGGGCCGCGAAGGAGGCCATGGACCGCGCCGGCGGCTGGGACCCGCCCAGCCAGGACGTCGCCGACTTCTGCGCCCGGCGCTTCCTCACCAACGATCCGGCGGCGCTCTCGGACTGCGCCGAGATCCTGATGACCGCCCCCGACCTCACCGAGCAGGTGGCCGCCGCGCTCGACGCCTCGATGCTGCCCGCGGCGGTGGTCACCGGCGAGGTCGACGACGCCTGGCCGCCGGCCGTCCAGGAGGACATGGCCGAACGGCTGCGCGTCCCGTGGCACACCCTGCCCGGGCTGGGCCACAACCCCGCCACCGAGGACCCGCAGCTGACCGCCACCGTCCTCAACGACATCTTCGGAAGCGCCGCGATCGCATCTGCGTGAACGGTCCCGACCATCGGAAGGTCGGAATCGATCACGCAGCTGGCCGCGGGACCCCGCGACGGCGAACATCGGGCGAACTCAGCGGAAATTGCCCCGGCTCGGCGGTGTGGATCCAGTTACTTGTGGGTATGCCTGTCCCATGGCGCTGCACGAGATCCTCCCGAACACGCTGATGGCCCCCCGGGAGGCTCGGATCGCCGTCGCGCGGTTCCTGTCCAAGGCCCAGCTCTCGCAGCTCACCGACGACGCCCAGCTCCTGGCCTCCGAGCTCGTGACCAACGCCGTGCGCCACGCCAGCGGCCCCATCGACGTCCGCGCCTACGTCCGCGACGGCTTCCTGCGCCTCGAGGTCGGGGACTCCTGCGTCGAGTGCGGCCCCACGCAGCGCCAGGCCGACCCCGAGGACGAGGGCGGCCGCGGGATGGAGCTGGTCGACAAGCTGTCGGCGCGCTGGGGATGGCGCGCCCGCGGCCACGTCAAGGTCGTGTGGCTCGACCTGCCGATGCCGGCCAGCGCAGCCCCCCGCAAGTAGCCCCCGCCGCCGCACACCGCTCCGCGGCTCCCGGCCGACGCACTCCCGCCTGACGCATCCGCCGCTCCCCGCCGCGCCCCGATCGGTCCGCTATCGAGTGGCTCACGTCCGGATCGATCCGGATCTCCGAGCACGATCCGTCCAGAATCCGGATCGATCGACGGACGAAGGGGACGAGGGCGGGGAGGGTTCACCCGCACGCCGCCCGCCCGCCGCCCGCGCCGCCCGCCCCGCCCGCGCCGGCGGCCCCGCGCCGGCGCTCAGAACTCCAGGGGGTCGCTGGGGAGGGGCTTGGGCTCGGTCCAGCGCATGGGCATCCCGTGGGCCGACCCCGATCCCAGCTGCACCGCCGTCCCCGGACGCCACGGCGCCCAGGCCCCCGACGCCGGCCACGAGCGGCCGACCAGCGCGTAGGGCATGGCCGGGTCCGGCGACTCGCGCTTCCACTCCCAGGACACGTGGACGACCGGGGCCGACGGCGTCGCGCGGTTGGCCAGCTTGCGGATCCCCGAACGGATCTCGACGCGCGCCGACCGGTCGAGGTAGAACCAGGTGGCCGAGTGCCAGATCACCAGCGTCTGCCCCGGGACCTGCTCGGCGTGGGCCAGCATGCTCAGGTAGTCCCCCGCGCTCATCGGCCGGACGGTCGCCGGGATCCGGTGGGCGAGGGTGAACGCCGAGCGGAGCCGCTCGAAGCGCGGCAGGTCATCGCCCCACACGTAGGCCGCGAGCGTGAGCCGATCCTCGGCCTTGTCCACGTCCAGCGGCCGCAGGTCGCAGCCCGACCGCTCGGCGATCCGCACCGGCGTGGGCATCGGCACGTGCGCCCACGGCATGGCGTCCGCGCGCAGGTTGAGCCCCGCCGAGGCACCGAGCTCGTGCAGTCGGATGGGCTGGCCGTGCGCGGCCGAGACCCGCGCCAGCGCCCCACGAAGCGGCTGCGCGCGGCCGGTCTCGTTGGTCTGGGGGATGTGCGCCAGGGTCCTGTTCACGACATCCGGGTGCGCGCGGAACGCAGCGATGAGCGCCACCGCCATGGCCTCGCGCGACGCATCGTCGGTCGGCGCCGTGCCCCCGACGGTCGGGTAGTAGATGGCCAGCCCCGGCGCCTGGCGGGAGAGCACCAGCCGATGGGCGGCCGCCAGCAGGCGCAGCCCGATGAGGTCCCCACCGCGCACGGACCGGTGGTCGGCCAGCGCGCTCGCCAGCTCGCCCCCCGGAGCACTCGCCTCCCGAAGCGCGACCAGGACGTCGTGCGACAGCGGCGACCCCAGCTCCAGGCAGGTCTGGGCCTGGCTCGTCAGTGCCTCATCGAGGGTGACTGCCTCGTCACCGTGGATCACGTCGTACGCCAGCGCCATCCGCGCATCCCCTCCGATACGGCCAGCACCCGGGTGCTGCCCCGGGGAATGATGCCCCACTTGACCGGATCGTTGCACCCGATGTCCGGCCGACCACCCGGACCTCACGACGCTGTGCTGTCGATTCCGACGATCAGATGGTCGGAATCGACAGCACAAGCAGGCTGGCGCCGGTCGGGCCGGTCCGGCGGGCAGCCGGCTCAGTCGCGGGCGCGGCTCAGTCGGGGCCGGTCGGCGGGCGCGCGCAGCAGGCGTCGGAGCGGCGCCACGCGATCAGCGCAGCTTGTAGTCCTCCAGCAGGCGGCGGGCGATGATCATCTTCTGGATGTCCGCGGTGCCCTCGCCGATCATCAGCATCGGGGCCTCGCGGTACAGCCGCTCGATCTCGTACTCCTTGGCGTAGCCGTAGCCGCCGTGGATCCGGAACGAGTCCTCGACGACCTCCTTGCAGTACTCGCTCGCCAGGAACTTGGCCATGCCGGCCTCGAGGTCGTTGCGCTCGCCGGAGTCCTTCTTGCGGGCGGCGCGCACCATCATCTGGTGGGCGGCCTCGACCTTGACGGCCATCTCCGCGAGCCGGAACGCCACGGCCTGGTGCTCGGCGATCGCCTTGCCGAACGTGTGCCGCTGCTGGGCGTACTCGACGCCGAGCTCGAAGGCGCGCGCCGACAGCCCGCACGCGCGCGCGGCCACGTTCACGCGGCCCACCTCGACGCCGTCCATCATCTGGTAGAAGCCCTTGCCGGGGACCCCGCCGAGCAGGTCGTCGGCGCCGAGCTGGAACTCGTCCATGATCAGCTCGGTGGTGTCCACGCCCTTGTAGCCCATCTTGGCGATCTTGCCCGGGATGCTCAGGCCGGGCAGGACCTCGCCGAATCCCGCCGGCTTCTCGATGAGGAACGTCGACATCTTCTTGTAGACGCTCGCGCCCTCGGGGGCGTCGGTGTCGGTGCGGACCAGCACCGCGACCAGCGTGGACGATCCGCCGTTGGTCAGCCACATCTTCTGGCCGTTGAGCGTGTAGCCGCCGTCGGCGTTCGGCACGGCCTTCGAGGTGATCGCCGCGACGTCGGACCCGCAGTGCGGCTCGGACATCGAGAACGCCCCGCGCACCTCGCCGGTGGCCATCCGCGGCAGGTACTTCGCCTTCTGCTCGTCGGTGCCGTGCTGCATGATCATGTACGCCACGATGAAGTGGGTGTTCACGATGCCGCTGACGCTCATCCAGCCGCGCGCGATCTCCTCGACGCACAGCGCGTAGGTCAGCAGCGACTCGCCCAGGCCGCCGTACTCCTCGGGGATCATCAGGCCGAAGATCCCCATCTCCTTCATGCCCTCGACGATCGCGGTCGGGTACTCGTCGGCGTGCTCGAGCTCCTGGGCGACCGGGATGATCTCGTTGTCCACGAACTCCTTGACCGCCGCGAGGATCTCGGTCTGCACCTCGGTCAGGCCCTCAGTCTGCGCCAGGCGTGGCATGGTTCCTCCTCGATCGACGGGGGTTTGTTACTGGCCAGTATCTCCCGCGCCATGGGCGATCTGCACGCCGGGGCCGCCGGTGCGCCCAGGTGCCTGCCGGCGGGTCGCTCAACGGCGTCGGGGCGCCACCTCGGCCACCCCGGAGGCGCCGCAGGGCACGCCGCCACGCCCTGCCGCGTCATCGGGCCGCCAGGCGGTGGCAGGATGAGTGCCGTGCATGACGGCCAGCCGGATCTGTCCAGGTATGCGTGGCTGTCGATCGCCACGGGGATCGTCGTGTTCGGCCTCAAGCTGCTCGCGTACTTCCTGACCGGCTCGATCGGCCTGCTGTCCGACGCTATGGAGTCGACGGTCAACATCGTGGCCGCGTTCGTCGCGCTCGTGGCGCTGAAGGCCGCCTCCAAGCCCGGCGACGCGCGCCACCACTTCGGCCTGAGCAAGGCCGAGTACTTCTCGGCACTGTTCGAGGGCCTCATGATCCTCATCGCCGCCGGGCTGATCATGTTCACCGCCATCCCCCGACTGCTCGACCCCCAGCCTCTCGAGGACCTGGGGATCGGCCTGACCATCTCGGCGCTCGCCTCGGCGCTGAACTTCGCGGTCGCCACGATCCTCATGCGGGCCGGGCTCAAGCACCGCTCGATCGTGCTCCAGGCGGACTCCAAGCACCTGATGACCGACGTGTGGACCTCCGGCGGCGTCATCGTCGCGGTGCTGCTCGTCGGCTGGACCGGGTGGCTGCGCCTCGACCCGCTGATCGCCATGGCGGTCGCGCTGAACATCGTGTTCGCCGGGCTCAAGCTCATCGGCAGCTCCGCGATGGGCCTGCTCGACGCGGCCCTTCCCGAGGAGGAGAACGCGCTGGTCGTCGAGGTCCTGCGGCGCCACCAGACCGAGTCGGTGCGCTTCCACGCGCTGCAGACCCGGGAGTCCGGGCGCCAGCGCTTCGTCTCGATGCACGTGCTCGTCCCCGGGGCGTGGTCGGTGCAGCAGGGGCACGACCTGCTCGAGACGGTCGAGGAGGAGATCCGCCACGTGCTGCCCGACACCGTCATCAGCACCCACCTGGAGCCCATCGAGGACCCGCGGGCGTGGGACGACCAACCGCCCGGCGGCGTCGCCATCCCCGCCGACGACCACTGGAACGACGCCTGAGCCCACGAGGCTCAGGCTGGGCCGGCGAGGCGAACCTCGCGCCCGTTGGCGTCGAACCGCTTCGCCCCGCGGCTGAGACCGAACGCCCCTGCCCAACCTCGCGCCCGTTCCCGTTGCATGGCCTGACATAACGGCAGCCCGTTCAACGCGAACCCCCGCGTGGTCGCCGTACAGCGCTCCCCACCGTCGCCGGATCGACCGGAACACCCGCGAGGATTCCTGCCACCCCGACGCTGGCGCCCCCTCTCGGCGGCACCCCGGAAACGCCGTGCGGTCGGCACTTGCTACCGTGCCGAGTATGCCTTCCACCAAGAGCCCCAGGGACTTCTTCCGACCGCTGGCCGTCGGCGCCCCCGCGCCGCTGACCGAGATCCCCGCGCGCCCCTCGCGCGCGATCCACTTCTTCGACCCGAGCAACGAGAAGATGGCCGCCAAGGTGCCGGCGATGGTCGGCACCGTCGACGTCCTGCTCGGCAACCTCGAGGACGCCGTCAAGGCCGATCGCAAGGTCGCCGCCCGCGAGGGGCTGGTGCGGATCGCCCAGGAGACCGACTTCGGCCCGACCCAGCTGTGGACGCGGATCAACTCCCTGGACAGCCCGTGGGTGCTCGACGACCTGACCACGCTCGTGCCCGCGATCGGGCACAAGCTCGACGTGATCATGGTCCCGAAGGTGCAGGGCGCTGAGGACATCCACTACGTCGACCGCCTGCTCGCCCAGCTCGAGGCGAAGGCCGGCCTGACCCGCCCGATCCTGATCCACGCGATCCTCGAGACCGCGCGCGGGGTGGCCAGCGTCGAGGAGATCTGCGGGGCGTCGCCGCGCATGCAGGGCCTGTCCCTGGGCCCGGCCGACCTGGCCGCCGACCGGCGGATGAAGACCACGCGCGTCGGCGGCGGGCACCCGGGCTACCTGGTCCGGGCCGACGCGGTCGACGGCGACATCGAGGGTCCGCGCGCGATCTTCCAGCAGGACCTGTGGCACTACACGATCGCCCGGATGGTCGACGCCTGCGCGACGCACGGCATCTACCCCTACTACGGCCCGTTCGGCGACATCACCGACGTGGTCGCGTGTGAGGACCAGTTCCGCAACGCGTTCCTGCTCGGCTGCGTGGGCACGTGGACGCTGCACCCGAAGCAGATCGCGATCGCCAACCGGGTGTTCGCCCCGAGCGTGGCCGACATCCGGCACGCCCGGCGCGTGGTCGAGGCGATGGGCGACGGCACCGGCGCGGTGATGCTCGACGGCAAGATGGAGGACGACGCGTCGCTCAAGCAGTGCCTGGTGATGGTCAAGCTCGCCGAGCAGCTCGCGGAGATCGACCCCGAGCTGCGCGCGGCCTACGACGCGATCGAGGTGTCCGCATGAGCACGTTCCGGCCTCGGCGGTCCGTCCTGTACATGCCCTCGTCGAATGAGCGCGCCCTGGAGAAGGCCAAGACCATCCCGTGCGACGGGCTGATCCTCGACCTCGAGGACGCCGTCGCGCCCGACGCCAAGCCCGCCGCCCGCGACGCCGCGTGCGCCGCGGTGCAGTCCGGTGAGTACGGCCGGCGCGAGCTGACCATCCGGATCAACGGCGCCGACACCGAGTGGCACGAGGCGGACATGGCCGCGGCGTGCGCCGCCGGTCCGGACGCGATCGTGGTGCCGAAGGTGGACTCCGCCGACGCCGTCCGGGCGCTCGTCGCCGCCATGGAGAGGCACGGCGCTCCCGAGCGCACGACGCTGTGGGCGATGGTCGAGACGCCGGTCGCGATGCTGGACGCGCGGGCGATCGCCGCGGCCTCCGACCGGCTGTCCGTGCTGGTCATGGGGACCAACGACCTGGCCAAGGAGCTGTACGCCGAGCACGTCCCCGGGCGCCAGCCGCTGCTGACCGGGCTGGGCCTGGCGCTGCTCGCCGCCCGCGCCACCGGCAAGGTCATCATCGACGGCGTCTACAACGACGTGAAGAACGCCGAGGGGTTCGCCGCCGAGTGCGCCCAGGGCCGCGAGATGGGCTTCGACGGCAAGACGCTGATCCACCCGGGCCAGGTCGAGGTCGCCAACGAGGCGTTCGCACCGTCGGCGAAGGCCGTCGAGGACGCGCGCGGGATCCTGGCCGCCTGGGAGGCCGGACGCGGGTCGGGCGTGGTCACGTACAACGGCCGGATGATCGAGAACCTCCACGTCGCCTCCGCCGAGCGCACGCTGTCGATCCACGACGCGATCCAAGCGCTGGAGGCCTGAACAGGCGGTCCAACGCGCGCCGCAGAGTCCCGCGCCCCGCGGAGTCCCGCGCCCTGGCTGAGTCCCGCAGACCCTCCAGGAACGTTCAGACCCTCCTGTCTGGCCGGGAGGGTCTGAACCGTCCGGGAGGGTCTGTACCTCAGTGGAGGGTTTGCGCCGCGAGGGGCCGCGGGGCCGGCGAGGGCCGCCGCCACCTCAGGCGGGTGGGGTCTCGCTGGGCGGGTCGGTGGCGCGGGTGGTGGTGCTGATCACCAGGGCGATGCCGATGAACAGCAGGACGACCGCCGGGATCACGGCCGCCGGCGGGATCTGCCCCAACCACGCGGCGGCGATGAGCGTGGAGCCGGGCATCTCCAGCAGGATCGCCAGCGAGACGACGGTCGCCGAGGTCGTGGCCAGGACGCGGTTGACGACCGAGTGCCCGAGCAGCTGCGCGCCGAGGGTGATGGCCAGGATCAGCAGCCAGTCCCGGGTGGAGAACCCCACGAGCGGCACCCGCAGCACCAGGACGAGTCCGAGCAGCGCGACGGCGGCCACCCCGTAGCAGGTCATCGTGTAGGTCGGGGTCGTGGTGGTCGCGCGGACCTTCTCGCCGACGGTCACGTAGAGGGCGGCGAGCACCGCCCCGGCCAGGGCCAGCCCGTCGCCGATCAGGGCGCGGGGCGTCAGCGCGAAGTCGATCCCGGTGAGGACCAGCACGCCCACCAGGGCGATGGCGATCCCGATCCACGCCGTCCGGTCGATCTGCACGCCGCGCCGCCGGGCGATCAGCGCCGCCCACACCGGCTGCGTGGCCACCAGCGCGGTCGACGACGCCACGGTCGTGAACCGCAGGCTCGGCACCCACGTGGCGAAGTGCGCCCCGAGCAGCAGCCCGGACAGCGCCATCAACCGCCACTGCGCCCCGCTCAGCGCCCGGACCTCGGCGCGGTGCCGCCACGCGACCCACCCGGACGTCGCGGCCGAGCCCAGGGCCGTGCGCCAGAACGCGATCGCGAGCGCCGGGGCGGTGCACGCGGCGATGAGCGGTCCGGACGTCGAGATCGCCAGGACCGCCACCGCGAGCAGCGCGATGTCCGTGCCGGGGGGCCGGGACAGCGTCGCGGGGGCGGGGGTGGCGCTCACCTGCAGGACCCTACGCGGTTGCTGGTAGTCGATTCGGTCGATCCAATCGACCGAATCGACTACCAGCTCCGCAGATGACCCCGGCGGGCTCCGGCGGCGGACCTCGGGTGCCCACGTGGGTCGCTGCCCGCCGGGGGCCGTCGGCGGCAGTAGCCTCAGCGCTGTGACGGCTGGCAGCAGCGCGCGCGTCTACGTGTCGCACCTGTCCGGGATCGGCGTCTTCGACCCGGCCGGTGACACGTTGGGCAAGGTGCGCGACCTCGTGGTGGTGCTGCGCCATGACCGCGAGCCGCCCCGGGTCCTGGGCCTGGTGATGGAGGTGCAGCGCCGGCGGATCTTCCTGCCGATGACGCGGGTCACCACCATCGACGCCGGGCAGGTCGTGGTCAACGCCCGCCTGGACCTGCGCCGCTTCCAGCAGCGTCCCGGGGAGACCCTGGTGATCGGCGAGCTGCTCGACCGGCGGGTCACCATCGGCACCGACGACCAGCCCGCGACGATCGTCGACGCGGCCATCGAGCAGGACCGCAACCGCGACTGGCGGATCACCCGGCTGCACGTCACCCGGGTGCTGCGTGGGTTCCGGCGCCGCGGCGAGGCCACGACGCTGCCGTGGTCGGAGGTGCGCGGGCTCTCCGTCGGCGGGACGCCCGAGGAGCAGGGCGTGGACAGCCTGCTGGCGATCATCGACACGCTGCGCCCGGCCGACCTCGCCAACGTCCTGCAGGACCTGCCGGGCAAGCGCCGCCTCGAGGTGGCCCGCAACCTCGAGGACGAGCGCCTCGCCGACGTCCTGGAGGAGCTGCCCGAGGACGACCGGGTCCAGATCCTCACCGACCTGGGCCTGGAGCGGGCCGCCGACATCCTCGAGCTGATGGAACCCGACGACGCCGCCGACCTGCTCTCGGAGGTGACCCCCGAGCAGGCCGCCGAGTTCCTCCAGGAGATGGAGCCCGACGAGGCCGAGGACCTGCGTCGGCTGCTGTCCTACGGCGAGCTCACGGCCGGCGGCATGATGAACCCCGAGCCGATCATGCTGCTGCCCGACGCCACCGTGGCCGAGGCCCTGGCGCGCGTCCGCAGCCCGGAGGTCTCCCCGTCGCTGGCCGCCCAGGTGTACGTGGTCCGTGCGCCGCTGGACACCCCGTCGGGGAAGTTCCTGGGCGTCGCGCACTTCCAGCGCCTGCTGCGCGAGCCGCCCTCGAAGCTGGTGTCGGCAGTGATCGACAACGCGCTGGAGCCGGTCGGGCCCCTGGCCCCGCTGTCGACGGTCACGCGGTACTTCGCGACCTACAACCTCGTCGCACTCCCGGTCGTCGACGAGCTCGACCGCCTGCTCGGGGCGGTGACGGTCGACGACGTCATCGACCACATGCTGCCCGACGACTGGCGCGACCTGGACTCCGAGCCCGACGACGCGGACGAGGAGGAGTAGGCCATGGCCCGCGCCTCCTCCCGGTCGGCACGCATGGACCAGCCGCGCGACCGCTCGCGCACGCTCCGGCCCGACTACGACCCGGAGCTGTTCGGCCGGCTGAGCGAGCGGGTCGCGCGGTTCATCGGGTCCGCGCGGTTCATCGGCTGGATGACGGCCTTCGTGATCGCCTGGGTCCTGTGGAACACGCTGGCCCCGGACGACCTGCGCTTCGACCCGTTCCCGTTCATCTTCCTGACCCTCATGCTCTCGCTGCAGGCGTCCTACGCCGCACCCCTGATCCTGCTCGCGCAGAACCGCCAGGCCGACCGCGACCGCGTGCAGTACCAGGAGGACCGCAACCTCACCGAGCGGCTGGTCGCCGACACCGAGTACCTGACCCGCGAGATCGCCTCGGTCCGGATCGCCACGGGCGAGCTCGCGACCCGCGACTTCCTGCGCGGCGAGGTCCGCGACCTCGCCGACGAGCTGACCGCCCTGCTGGCCGGCGAGGCTGCGCCGGCGTCGGCCCAGGGCGCGTCGGCCCAGGGCGCGGGCCAGAGTGCCCGCCCGGCCGGGGATTCCGGCGTCGGCCAGGGCGCGGGGGCCGTCCGACGCGAGGGCGACGGCGCCTGAGAACGCTCTCCCCTGAGGCCGCACGAGGATGCCCGACGGCCGCTTCGGGCGGGCGCATAGGTGCCGGAGCCATCGGCACGGACTAATCTGGGCCTCGTTCCGCCCACCAACTCCTGGAGCGACGATGAGTTTGCCCACCACGACCTCGGACACCACCCCCCAGCACTTCGCCGAGGAGTTCCTCGCCCACCTGCAGCTCGACCGGGCCGTCGACCTCGAGCGCGCAGGCCGCCGCGACGTGTACGCCGCCCTGGCCCACACCGTCCGCGACCGCCTGATGTCCGACTGGCTGGACACCGTGCGCAACCGTGGCCGGCTGCAGTCCAAGACGGTCGTGTACCTGTCCGCCGAGTACCTGATGGGCCGCCAGCTGGGCAACGCCCTGCTGGCCACCGGGCTGACCGACGTCGCCCGCGAGGCCCTGGCCGGCCTGGGACTCGACCTCGATGAGATCTACGAGATGGAGGTCGAGCCGGGCCTGGGCAACGGCGGCCTCGGCCGCCTGGCCGCCTGCTTCGCCGACTCCCTGGCCACCCTGGGCCGCCCGGCCATCGGGTACGGGATCCTCTACGAGTACGGCATCTTCGAGCAGTCCTTCGAGGGTGGCCGCCAGGTCGAGAAGCCCGACCAGTGGCTCGACCACGACAACCCGTGGCTCTTCGCCCAGCGCGAGCACGCCGTGTCCGTCGGGTTCGGCGGGCACGTGGAGGTCGATCCGGCGACGGGCGACCGGACCTGGTTCCCCGCGGAGAAGGTGCTCGGCGTCCCGCACAACCTGATGGTCCCCGGCTACGGCAACAGCGTCGTCAACACCCTGCGCCTGTGGAAGGCGCGCGGCTCCTCGCAGTTCAACCTCGAGGTGTTCAACGCCGGCGACTACATCGAGGCCGTGCGCCAGCAGTCCATGAGCGAGAACATCTCGCGCGTGCTCTACCCGGAGGACTCCACGCCGGCGGGCAAGGAGCTGCGCCTGCGCCAGCAGTACTTCTTCACCGCGTGCGCCCTGGCCGACCTCGTCCGGGTCGCCGACCTCGAGGGCATCCCGCTGACCGAGATCCCCGACCGGGTGAGCATCCAGCTCAACGACACCCACCCGGTGATCGCGATCCCCGAGCTCATGCGCATCCTGATCGACGAGCGCGGCATGGACTACGACCAGGCGTGGGACATCACCAGCCGCACCTTCAACTACACCTGCCACACCCTGCTGCCCGAGGCCCTCGAGCGCTGGAGCGTCGGCCTGCTGCAGTACCTGCTGCCGCGGCACATGGAGCTCATCTTCCGGATGAACAAGCGCTTCCTGGAGAAGGTCCGCGAGGCGTTCCCCAATGACCTGTCCCGCGTGATCAACATGTCGATCATCGAGGAGGGCTCCGAGCGCATGGTCCGGATGGCCCACCTGGCCACCGTGGCCAGCGTGCACGTCAACGGCGTGGCCGCGCTGCACAGCCAGCTGCTGCGCGAGACGGTCCTGCACGACTTCGCCGAGATGTGGCCCGAGCGGTTCACGAACGTCACCAACGGGGTGACCCCGCGGCGGTTCATCAAGCTGGCGAACCCCCGCCTGAGCGACCTCATCACCGAGGCCGTCGGCGACGGCTGGCTGACCGACCTGGACAAGCTCAGCGGGCTGGAGTCGGTCGCCGAGGACCCGGCGTTCCAGGAGCAGTGGCGCGCGGTGAAGCTGGCCAACAAGGCCCAGCTCGCGACCCTGCTCGAGGCCCGGACCGGGCGCGTGCACCCGACCGATCCGATGTACGACATCATGATCAAGCGCCTGCACGAGTACAAGCGCCAGATGCTCAAGCTGCTGCACGTGGCCACGATGTACCGCCGTCTGCGCCTCGACCCCGCCGCCGCCATCCCGCCGCGGATGGTCCTGTTCGGCGCGAAGGCCGCTCCGGGCTACCAGATGGCCAAGCTGATCATCCGGCTGATCAACCAGGTGGGCGCCACGATCGACGCCGACCCGGCCATGGCCGGCCGCCTGTCGGTGGTGTTCCCGGCGAACTACAACGTGACGCTGGCCGAGCGGATCATCCCCGCGGCCGACCTGTCCGAGCAGATCTCGATGGCCGGCAAGGAGGCCTCCGGCACCGGCAACATGAAGCTCTCGCTCAACGGCGCCCTGACCGTCGGCACCCTCGACGGCGCGAACGTCGAGATCCGCGAGCTGGTCGGCGCCGACAACTTCTTCCTCTTCGGCCTGACCGAGGACGAGGTGGTGGCCCGCAAGGCCGCCGGGTACGACCCCGGTGCGTTCTACCGCGCGGACCCCGAGCTGCACGCGGTCATCGACGAGATCGCCAGCGGGTACTACTCGCCCCCGGACGATCCCGACCTGTTCCGCCCGATCATCGAGACCCTGCTCATGCGCGACGAGTACATGGTCCTGGCCGACTACCGCGCCTACCTCGAGGCCCAGGAGCGCGTCGACGCGCTGTGGCTCGACAAGGCCGCGTGGACGGCGATGTCGATCCGCAACACCGCCCGCACCGGCTTCTTCTCCTCCGACCGCTCGATGCTCGACTACTTCGACCGCATCTGGAAGTAGGCGCGGCGGGGGCGGGCGGCGGGTCGCCGGGGCCTGGGCGGGTCGGGCCGACGGGCCCCGGGCCGGGGATCGAACCCGGCATCCGGTAACACCCGGCAAAGGATCAGTGAAGCCTGCCTCCTGGTGTCGCGCCGTTCGGGATATGCGCGGCCCGCCCCGGGTGTCCGGGCTACTCTGACGCCCGTGAAGGGGATCAAGCTCAGGGGAATCGCGTCCGTCGGCATCGCCACCGCCCTGCTGGCCGCGGGGGCGGTCGTGCCAGCCGAGGCGGCAGGCAACAAGGGGTGGCCGGTCACGCCCAACAGCTTCGGGATCATGTACGGGTCGACCGACTCCGACACGATCTCGGCGGTCCGGGCGTGGGAAGCGGCCACGTGGTGCCGCATCCAGCCCTCGCCGGACGCGAACATGCAGGCGAACCTCGAATCCACCCTCGGCGCGCAGCTCGACGCGCAGCGGGCAAACGGGGCCACCGGCGCGATCGTGGGACTGGGTCACCCGCCGGCCTGGGTCTTCAACAACGCCGCCAGCGCCAACAAGCAGGTCGTGCAGTACGGCTGCGACAACAACGCCGCGGCCGGCGTGTCCATCCCCTCGTACGCCTCGCTGAAGCGCGCCAAGAACGGCGCCCTGCCGCTGCAGGCCCAGCGCTGGAACGCCTACGTGAGCGCGGTCATCGACTTCGTCAACCTCCGGTACGGCCGGAGCATGAACATCATGTTCCAGGTCTGGAACGAGCCGAACCTGAGCAGCGGGCTGAGCGTCAAGACCAAGGTCCCCGGCTCGTCGCGCACGCTGAAGGACGCCGTCGCGGCGCTCTACGAGCTCGAGCGGATCACCAGCGTCGCGGTGAAGGCCCGGAACAACCCCGCCATCACCCTGACCTCCACAGCCCTGCACCACCGGCCCAACACGTTCGCCAAGCTGTACCTGGCCAAGCAGGGCAAGAAGCCGGTCGTGTCCTCGTTGTCGTTCAACGTCTACGGGTACCTGACCCGGACGCCCGACTCGATGGTCAAGCAGTGGAACTCCCGCGTTGCCAGCCTCCGCAGCCGGGTCAACAAGTACTCGAAGCTGCGCCGGCTGCCCGCCTACATCGGTGAGACCAACCTGAACCTGGTCAACAACGGTCACGACAAGTCGAACCTGGCCCCGGGCGTGACCAACCCCGACGCCCAGCGCCGGCTGGCCACGGGAATCCAGATGGACGCCTTCTACAACGGGTTCCGTTCGGTGTACTGGCTGGCCGGACCGCAGGTCCAGTCCGCGGTGAACATCTGGCACTACCCCGGGACGCCGTCGCGGGCGGCCCTGACTGTCCTGCGCGGCCAGCTCCTCAACTCGCACATCAATGGCTGCCGGACGAAGTCCGGGGTCCGCTCCTGCACCTTCAAGGATCCCGCGGGCCGGTCGTTCACGGTCTACTGGCGCCTGTCCAAGGCATCGACCGTGAAGCTGCCGCGCACCAGCACCGTGGTCCAGATGACCGGGGAGACCACGACGATGGGCGCGGGGACCGGGCTGCGAGTGGGCACGACGCCGGTCGTGGTCCGGCCGGTCTGATCCTGGGGCTTGTCTGATCCTGCTGTCTGGTCCGGCTTGTCCGATCCGCGAGGTCGGGCGTTCTCGACGCGCACTGCTGCGCGCCGCTTCGCGGCGCTTGCTCTACGTGCGCTTTCGAGAAGGCCCGACCTCGCTTTGGCTTCGCCTCGCGCTCTGGCCCCGGGCGGGCTTCGTGCCGGACTCGGCGGTCGCGCTCCCTGGATCCGACATAGGGTTCTCCCATGCCTACACGCGAGACCGTTGACGCCGCCCTTGCCTTGGTCCAGGACCCGGAGATCCGCCGCCCCATCACCGAGCTCGGGATGGTCAAGGACGTCCGGATCGACGGGGGCGCGGTCCATGTCGAGGTCTACCTGACGGTCGCCGGGTGCCCGATGCGCGAGGAGATCACCGGCCGCGTGACGCGCGCGGTGGAGGCGGTCGATGGGGTCACGTCCGTGACCGTCGCGCTGGACGTCATGAGCGACGAGCAGCGCAAGGCGATGCGCGCGACGCTCGGCGGGCCGGAGAAGGAGATCCAGTTCACCAAGCCCGGCTCGCTGACCCGGGTCTACCTGATCGCCTCCGGCAAGGGCGGGGTCGGCAAGTCGTCGATCACGGCGAACCTGGCTGCCTCGATGGCCGCGCAGGGCCTCTCGGTCGGGGTCGTGGACGCCGACGTGTACGGGCACAGCATCCCGCGGATGCTCGATGTCACCGCCAACCCGACGATGGTCGAGGGCCTGATCATGCCGCCCCTTGGGCCACGGGGTCCGGGTGATCTCGATGCTGCCGTTCAAGCCCGGCGGCGTGACCCAGCCGGTGACCTGGCGCGGGCCGATGCTGCACCGCGCGCTGCAGCAGTTCCTCGCCGACGTCTGGTGGGGCGACCTGGACGTGCTGCTGCTGGACCTCCCGCCCGGCACCGGCGACGTCGCGATCTCCGCCGCGCAGCTGCTGCCGCACGCCGAGGTCGTGGTCGTCACCACCCCGCAGGAGGCGGCCGCCGAGGTGGCGGTCCGCGCCGGGATGGTCGCCAAGGAGACCAACCAGCGGATCGCCGGGGTCATCGAGAACATGAGCGGCTTCCCCTGCCCGCACTGCGGCGAGGTCGTGGACATCTTCGGCTCCGGCGGCGGGCAGCGGGTGGCCAACGTCCTCTCCAAGGCGCTGGAGACCGAGGTGCCGCTGCTCGGGCGGATCCCCTTCGACGTGCAGCTGCGCGAGGGCGGCGACTCCGGGGCCCCCCTGGTCCTGGCCTCGCCGACGGCACCCGCCGCCGAGGTGCTCCGCGGGATCGCCGAGCGGCTTGGCAAGCGCCCGCGCGGGCTCTCCGGGCTGTCGCTGGGCCTCACCCCGGCCAGCCGGTTCTGACGGTCGGCGCCCGGTGGACATCGTCGGCACCATCATCCCGCTGGCCCTGGTGGTGGGCCTGAGCCCGCTGCCGATCCTGCCGATGGTGCTGATCCTGATGACCCCGCGGGCGCGGTCGAACTCGGCGGCATTCCTCGGTGCGTGGCTGGTGGGCCTGACGGCCATCGTGCTGGTCGCGCTGCTGCTGGCCGGGTCGCAGGACCCCGCCCCGCCGGACGACGAGGGAATCGGCTGGATCCAGGTCGTGACCGGTGCGGCCTTCCTGGCACTCGCCCTGGTCAAGTGGCTGCGTCGTCCCGCGCCCGGGGCCCCCAAGGAACCACCGTCGTGGATGTCCGCCCTGGACTCCTACACGCCGCGCCAGTCCGCCCGCCTGGGTGCCGCCCTGGCCGCCGCCAACCCCAAGAACCTCGTGATGGCGCTGGCCGGCGGTGCGGAGATCGCCGCCCTCACGACCGGGGCGGGCGGCGCGCTGGTCGGGGTGGGTCGTCTTCGTCCTCGTGGGCTCCGTCGGGGTGGGCACCCCGGTGGTGGCCCACCGCCTCCTCGGCGACCGTGCGCCCGAGGTCCTGGGGAACTGGAAGGTCTGGCTGGAGCGCAACAGCACCGCCCTGGGCGTCGGCGTGCTGGTCGTGCTCGGCGTGCTGCTCCTGGCCAAGGGCCTCACCGCCTCGCTCTGACCCGCGCGCGCCCGATCAGGGCGAGGCACAACAGCCCTGCCGATCGACACTGCAATGGCGAACCTCGCGGCAGTTCCCGTCGAATGGCGTCCGCTCCCGAGGACCCCAAGCCGACCTCGCGCCCCGTCGCGTCGAAAGACCGCCCACCACCGCAGGCCTATCGACGCGAACGACCGCGAGGTTGTCGAACGCCCGACGAGAATAGGGGCACCCCTGCCCCATTCGACGGGAACGGGCGCGAGGTTCTGGACCCTCAGCGCGAAATGGGGGTCCCGGAACGCCGCTGATGGGAACGGGCGCTCGATCACACATCGGCTCGCCTCACCCACAACCCGCGCCACGGTGACGACGGTGCGACGACTCGACCCTCGTCGCCGAGCGGGCGGCAGGCTCAGGTCCAATCGGGGTCGACGGGCGCAGGCGCCACGACGGGTGGTGCCACCGGGGTGGCGGCGCCTCCGGGAACCGGATCGGCCGGCTTCTGCCCC
This sequence comes from uncultured Actinomycetes bacterium, assembly GCA_963714995.1. GTDB lineage: Bacteria > Actinomycetota > Actinomycetes > S36-B12 > CAIYMF01 > Prado023. Next base: position 22,491 of record CAVQQP010000001.1, read on the forward strand.
ACCGCGCCCGGCGCGCGTTCGGCTCCGGCTGGCCCCACGGCTCCGGGTGCGCGTTCGGCTCCTGCCGGCCCGCTGGGCGGCCGCGCAGCGGGCCCGCGCACGCCGGGCGTCGGCTCGTCGTTCAGCACGCCGTTCATCGCCCGACGGGGGTCCAGGTCGCGCAGGTCGCGGACCGTCTGGGCCATCTCCCCGTCGTCCTCGAGCCCGGCCGCATCCACCAGGTCCTTGCGTGCCGAGGCGGCCATCTGGCGCACCTGGCGCAGCATGCGGGCGGCGTCGGCGGCCACCTTCGGCAGCCGGTCCGGCCCGAACACCAGCAGGGCGATCACCACTATCGCGACGATCTCGCCAAAGCCGATGTCGGGCACGGACCCAGCGTACGCAGGAGGTCAGCCGGAGGAGGAATCCGAGCCGAGCGTGATGGTCAGGTCCTCGGTCCCCGAGCCGCGCTGGACCGAGATCGAGACCTCGTCGCCGGGCTGCATCGAGCGGATGTCGACGATCAGCGCGGTGGCGTCGGTGACGGGCTTGCCGTCGAACTCGACGATGACATCGCCGGCCTCGAGGCCCGCTGCCTCCGCCGGACCACCCGGGGTGACCTCCTGGACCCGGGCGCCCTCGCCCTGGTAGGTCTGGTCCAGCGACACCCCGATGATCGGCTTGGTCGAGGTGCCGGTGTTGATCAGCTCCTCGGCGATGCGCGTGACCTGGTTGACCGGGATGGCGAAGCCCAGGCCGATGGAGCCGCTCTGGCCGGTGCCGTCGCCGAGCGTGGCGATCGCCGAGTTCACGCCGATCACCTCACCGGCGGCATTGACCAGCGCGCCACCGGAGTTGCCGGGGTTGATCGCCGCATCGGTCTGGATGGCGTTGATGAACGACGTCGACCCCTGGCCGCCCGCGGTCACGGGGCGGTTCAGCGCGCTGACGATGCCGGCGGTCACGGTGCCCTCGAGGCCCAGCGGCGAACCGATCGCGATGGCGAGGTCACCGACCACGACGCCGTCGGAGTTGCCCAGGACGACCGTGGGCAGGCCCGTGGCGTCGACCTTGACCACGGCGATGTCGTAGTTGGGATCCCGGCCGACGATCGTGGCGTCGAGCTTTCGACCGTCGGAGAAGTTCACGGTGATCTCCCCGCCGTCGGCGGCGCCCTCCACGACGTGGTTGTTGGTCACGATGTAGCCGTTGTCCCGGATCACGAAGCCGGAGCCCGAGCCGGAGCCCTGCGCGCCCGAGACCTCGAGCGAGACGACCGCGGGGCTCACGGACTCGGCGATCGCGGCCACGGTGCCACTCGGGCGCTCGGACTTGTCCGCGCCGGACTGGGGCAGGGCCACGGTGCTGGTGCCGGAGTCCGACGACGCCATCTCGGAGCCGACGTAGCCGCCGATCCCGCCGGCGAGCAGGGCCACGAGGGCGGCCGTCACGAGGATCAGGCCGGTGCGCGGCTTGGCGCCGCTCGCCCCTGCTCCTGGCGGGGCCACCGGGGGTGCGACCGGCGGGGCACCGGCGGCGGCGAAGGCCGTGGTGTCGTACTGCCAGTTGCCGCCCGCGGCCGGATCAGGCGCAGCGGCGTACCCGTAGCCGGGCTGGCTCGGGTACGCGGTGGTCTGGGACTGCCAGGCGGCGCCGGCGGCCGGGGCGCTCGGATCTCCGGTCGGGTACCCGGTCGCGTACCCGGCGCTCGGGTCTCCGGTCGGATACCCGGCACCGTAGGCCGCGGGACCTGTCGGGGCGCCGTACGCGCCGTCGGGGTATGCGCTGGCGGGCGGGGTCTGCCACCCACTGGGCGTGGGCCACGCGTCCGGTGCCTGCCCGGCCACGGGCTCGTGGGCGGTGGTCGCAGTCAGGTCGGATGCGGCCGCGTCGGATGCAGTCAGGTCGGATGCGGCCGCCTCGGATGCGGCCTGGTCCGCAGCCAGCGCCGGCGCGTGATCGATCCCCGCGGGGGTCACGTCCTGCGTGGCCGCGGGCGCGGAGTCCGCCTGCTGCCAGCTGTCCTCAGGCTGCCCGGGCACCGGGTACTGATCGGTCATGGGTACATCATCCTGTCTGATCGTCATATCCGAAACCGTAGGCGTCGCCCGTCAGGGGGTGAGCCGAGCATTGTCAACGTCATGTAATCCGCGAGCGGGGGCCGGGAACGGCCTCCGCTGGGCACCAGGACCCCCGCTGCGGGCGGCCCTGGTCCGAGCACGGGTGATCCGGCGATTACGCTGTGCCCAGCCCAGAACCCCTGCCATGAAAGGCCCACCCATGTGCGCCGCAGTCACGCCCCCCAATGCCACCAGCTGGAACTATGCCGAGGCCTGGCTCCCCGAGGATGACTTCGTCACCGAGGCGCGCGCCAAGGCCGACGAGCTCGGCTGCACTCCGGTCGGACGCGGGGCCGCCTCGGCGCTGACCCTGATCGCCGCCCTGCTCGACGCGCACGCCGTCGTCGAGGTCGGCACCGGCGCGGGCGTCTCCGGGCTGGCCCTGCTGCGCGGGATGCGCCCCGACGGGATCCTGACCAGCGTGGACGTCGAGGCCGAGAACCAGCGGGTGGCCCGGGCGACGTTCGCTGCTGCGGGGCTGAACCCGGCTCGCACGCGCCTGATCACCGGTCGGGCGCTCGAGGTGCTCCCCCGGCTGACCGACGGCGCCTACGACATCGTCTTCGTCGACGGCGACAAGTCCGAGTACGCGGCCTACCTCGACCAGGCCGTGCGGCTGCTCCGCCCGGGTGGCGCGGTCGTGTTCGACAACGCCCTGTGGCACGACAAGGTCGCCGATCCCGCCCAGCGCGACCCGCAGACGATCGACCTGCGCGCCCTGGTCAACGCCGTGCGCGACGACGAGCGCTTCACCCCGAGCCTGCTGCCGGTCGGCGACGGCCTGCTGGTCGCCGTCCTGCGCCCCCGCAGCTGACCAGACCCGCACCTGACGGCCCAGCGGCGGCCCCAGGCGCCCGAGCGGCCGGCGGCGCCCCAGCAGCCGCCCCGTGCACCCGGCACCTCGGATCGATCCGCCTGAGCGACGGTTCGTGCTCTGAAGCGCGGATGGATCCCGAGGTGAGCCGCGCGATAGCGGATCGATCGTGGGGAGGGACGCTCGCTGCCACGCGTTCGCCCGTTCCCGCGCGACCGGCCGCCCCCGTCCGGTGATCCATTCGGGTTGTTGACTCTCTAGCGTCGCCAACCCACATGGATCACCGCGGGGGGACACGGCGTGGGCGACCGGCTCCCTGGACGCGACCGGCTCCCCGTGGGCGGCCGGCCCCGCCGAGCAGCCGACCGGCCAGACCCGCCGACTGGCCAGACCCGCCGACCTATCCCGGGGCGCCGGCCTCCAGCCAGCGCAGCAGTGCGCGGGCGCCGAAGCCGGTGCCGCCCTTGGGGAGGTCGTCGCGCTCGGCGTCCGAGCGCCCCACGCCGGCGATGTCCAGGTGCGCCCAGGGGGTCGCTCCGACGAACCTCGACAGGAACAGGGCCGCGGTGATCGCGCCGGGACCAGGGCCGGGCTTGGACTCGGCGTTGGCCTGGTCCGCGACCTCGGAGGCGATCAGGTCGGCGTACTCGGCGTGCAGCGGCATCCGCCACATCGACTCCCCCGCTGCCTCGCCCGCCGACGTGAGCCCGGCCGCGAGGGCATCGGAGTTGCTGAACAGGGCCGCGTGGCGCCGGCCGAGGCCGAGGGTGGCTGCTCCGGTCAGGGTCGCGATGTCGACCACCACATCGGCGCCGAGGTCGTTCACGGCGTAGTCCAGTCCGTCACCCAGGACCAGCCGGCCCTCGGCGTCGGTGTTGACCACCTCACTGGTCAGGCCACCGTGGTGGGTCACGACGTCGCCGGGGCGGGTCGCGCTGGCACCCGGGAGGTTCTCGGCCAGGCACAGCAGCCCGGTCACGCGCAGCCCGGCCGGGGCGCGCTGCGCGAGGGCACCCATCACCGCGCACACGGCGGCGGCGCCGGACATGTCGGTCTTCATCGCGGTCTGCATGTCCGGGGGCTTCAGCGACAGGCCGCCGGAGTCGAAGGTGATCCCCTTGCCGACCAGGACCACGTGCCGGGCGTCCTGCGCCCCCTCGGGGACCCACTCCAGCTGCACCAGCCGCGGGGGCCGCACGGATCCCGCGCCGACCGCGACCAACCCGCCGAACCCGGCGCTGGCCAGCTCGACCTCGTCGAGCACGCGGATCGTCAGGCCGGATGCCGCGGCGACCTCACGCGCCTGTCCGGCCATCCACGCCGGATCCTTGAGGTTCGGTGGGGTGTGGATCATGATCCGGGCGGCCAGCGTGGCGCCGGCATGCACGCGACCGGCGTCGATCGCCCGCTGGCCGGCCTCGACGTCGCTGACGGCCAGCCGCACGCGCGCAGGCGGTGCCGGGGGCGGGGTGCTCGCCCAGGTGGGGGTCGCGGTGCCCAGGAACAGGCCCTCGGTGAAGGCCCGCACGGCCGCCGCCTCCAGCCCCCGCGTGGCCAGCACCAGGACCTCGTCGGTCCCGCGGATCCGACGTGCCGCGGCCGCCGCCGAGCGGCGCACCTCCGAGGGTGTGCCCGAGCCGAGGCCGAGGGCCAGCACGGAGGCCGGCTCCTCACGCTCGAGGTCGATCCAGACGGCCTCGGATCGGGCGCCCGAGGCGTGCGTGCGGCTCAACCGGCGGGGCAGGTCCACCCCCCACTGGGCGAGCAGCTCGACGACGCGCTGGTCGACCCGGACCGACTGGTCGGGCGCCGGCGCGGGATGGATGGCGATGACGACCACACCCGGCCCGGGCGGCGCCCCGGCGTCCGGGCCGTCCGGCGCGCCTGGGCGTCCGGGCGCCGGGACGGTCCCGGCGTCGGGGCAGCTGCGGCTACGGCGTCTGCGGACAGGGCGATCAGAGGCGGGCTCACGTGAGCCGCCGGACGGGTCCGCGAACGGATCGGCCACTGCCTCGACCAGCATCCCCGGCAGTGCGTTCACGCGAGCCTCCCCACAAACGACGCGGACCCCGCAACCGTACCGCCCGGAGGCGGTCGGGTGCGGGGTCCGCAGCAGGTTGGTGCGCTCAGCCAGCGACCGTCGTCAGCTGGGTGCCGAGGTCGCGGGCCTCGTCCGCATTGAGCTCGACGACGAGACGTCCGCCGCCCTCGAGCGGGACCCGCATCACGATGCCGCGCCCCTCCTTGGTGACCTCCATCGGGCCGTCACCTGTCCGTGGCTTCATGGCCGCCATCGCAGATCCCCTCTCAGTGGCCGGCCCCTGAACGCGGGCCGCTAGCGCCCATTATCCCCCATGAACGGCGTGTCGCAGGACACCATCGACACCCGATCGGGCGGATCGCGACGGTTCAGCGACCGCTGCCGAGCTGGCCTGCCTCGACCATCTGCGCGAACCTGCGCAAGGAGCGCTCCACGCCGGCGGCGAACACCGGACCCACGACGGCGAACCCAGCCCGACCGACCCGTCCGAGCGGCAGGTCGAGCTCCTCGCGCCAGATGAACCTGCTGCGCCCGCCGGGCAGCGCCAGCACCTCGAAGATCCCGGGACCGCGCACGACCCGACCGGTGTGCAGCACGCGGACGAGCCTCGGCGGCTCCCACTCGGTGATCTCCATGGTGTCCAGGAACCCGAGCCGGCCCACGCCGGTGAACGCACTGATCCGGGCGCCCACCCCCTCGCCGGGGCCGTCGGCCCACACGCGCGTCCCCAGCATCCACTGGCCCTGCGTCGGCCAGTCGATGAGTGCGGCGAACACGACCTCGGGGGGCGCCTCGACGATGACGTCGCGGACCAGGTGACGCCGGCCGGTCACGGCTGGGCCTCCGGGGCCGGGGCCGGGGCCGGGGCCGGGGCCGTCGGGCCGGGGCCGGCGTCATCCGGGGCCGGCGTCGTCCGGGGCGGCGCGTCGGCCATCCGGGGCCGCGTCGTCCGGGGCGGCGACGTACAGGTCGGCCGGCGCAGCGTCGTCCTCGGAGGCGGCGTCGGCGGCGATCGGGGCGAGGTCGGCCGGGGCGCCGCCGAGAGCGGCCACCACGCGCTGCAAGTCGGCGATCCGGGCGTCGCGGTCGGCCATCGCCTCGCGGGTGTCGTCCAGCACGCGGTCCACCTCCTCCATCCGGTAGCCGCGCAGGGCCACGGCGAACCGGACCTCGGCGAGGTCCCGCGCGCTGACGCCGTCCTGCGCCGACCACGCGAGGGCCCGCGAGCCGACCGGGTCATCGGCGATCAGGGGCCGGTCGCGCACGACGAGCACGGCGATCCCCGCCACCACGACGATGGCCACGACAACGAAGAGCGCGAGCACGCGCCCGATCCTGCCACGGGTCCCAGCCGACGGCAGCATGATCGCGATCCCATCCAGCTTCCGGGCCGAACTCGCGCCCGAAACTTGACGCGAACCCCGAACGGCGCCCGAGACTTGGATCAAGTCTCCGGGAACGGGGGCGCGGGGTCAGGTGCCGTCTGTCAGCACCACCTCTGTGGGGGGCTCGCCACCTGGCGGGGGGGCTGCGGTCCGCGTCAGCTCCGCGTCGCGCAGGATCGATACGACCTCCTCCGGATCGTCGGTGACGTGGATGAGGTCCAGGTCGCTCGGCGAGATCTTGCCGTCGGCGTGCATGGTCGCCCGCAGCCAGTCGATCAGGCCCGACCAGTACGTCGAGCCCATGAGGATGATCGGGAACGTCGTGACCTTGCCGGTCTGGACCAGCGTGAGCGCCTCGAACAGCTCGTCGATCGTGCCGAAGCCACCCGGGAACACCACGAACCCCTGCGCGTACTTGACGAACATCGTCTTGCGCGCGAAGAAGTAGCGGAAGTTGACCCCGAGGTCGACCCACTCGTTCATGCCCTGCTCGAAGGGCAGCTCGATGCCCAGCCCGACCGATGTCCCCTCGGCCTCCCAGGCCCCGCGGTTGGCCGCCGCCATGATCCCCGGCCCACCGCCGGTGATGACGGCGAAGCCCGCCTCGACGAGCAGCCCGGCGGTCCGCCGGGCCTGGGCATACTCGGGGTGGTCCTCCGGGGTGCGCGCGGACCCGAACACGCTGATCGCCGGACCGAGCGTGGCCAGGGCGCCGAAGCCCTCCACGAACTCAGCCTGGATCCGCAGGACGCGCCACGGGTCGGTGTGCACCCAGTCCCCGGAGTCGCGGGTGTCCAGCAGCCGCTGGTCGGTCGTGGAGCCGCTGATCTGCTCGCGGCGCAGCAGGACCGGGCCCTTGGTGCGCGGGGTGGACGGGTGCGCAGGCGGACCGGCCGCCGGCCCCGGCGAAGTCGGCCGCGCGGGAGGCGTGGGGACCGAGGGGTCAGGGTCAGTCGGGGAGTCGGAGGTGTCCATGACCGACACGGTAGCGACGCACCCAGCCACGACGACGACCTGAGCGCGACACGCCCGCGGACAGCGGCCGACTTGACAGGCCTTTCTGGTTTACGGTTCAATCATCTTGTTGACAGATCAACTATCTACCACACAACCACCACCACTGAAGGAGCTCTCATGACTGACTACACCCCCTACAACGGCACCTGGACCATCGACGCGAGCCACACCCGCGTCGGCTTCGTCGCCCGCCACGCCATGGTCACCAAGGTCCGCGGCGCGTTCGAGGACGTCGCCGGCACCATCGTCGTCGATGCGGCCAACCCCAGCGCCTCGACCGCCACGGTGGCCGTGCAGCTGGCCTCGGTGAACACCGGCTCGGCCGACCGCGACGCGCACCTGCGCAGCCCCGACTTCTTCGACGTCGAGGTCAACAAGGAGATGACGTTCGCCACCACCGGCGTGAAGCAGGACGGCGACGAGTTCGTCCTGCTCGGCGACCTCACCATCAAGGGCGTCACCCGGCCCGTCGAGATCGAGTTCGAGCCGACCGGCGTGGCCACCGACCCCTTCGGCAACGTGCGCGCCGGGTTCGAGGGCGAGACCGAGATCTCCCGCAAGGACTTCGGCCTGGTCTGGAACGTCGCGCTCGAGGCCGGCGGCGTCCTGGTCAGCGACAAGATCAAGATCCAGCTCGACGTGTCGGCGATCCAGACTGCCTGACGACCCGACGCCACCACCTCCCCGAAGACCCTCCACGACTGTGCAGATCCTCCAAGAACGTCGGGAGGGTCTGCACAGAACGGGAGGGTCTTCGGCGTGAGCGGTCGCGGGGCGGGGGCGGGGGCGGGGGCGGGGCGCGGGCGGGGGCGGGCGCGGGGCGGGCGCGGGCGCGGTCAGGATCCACCCGAGCGCGCGGGTCAGGACGACGTGACCCCACGCGCCGGCTTCGGCGTGCTCGACCAGACCCGGCCGGCCGGTGCGGTCGTGCCCGCGGTCGCCCACGGGTCGGCGACCGGGACCGGGGCCGTGAGCCAGGCCCGCATCACCTCGAACGTCGAGCGCACCTGGTCGGTCGGCACGTACTCCTCGCGCGTGTGCGCCAGCGACGGGTCGCCCGGGCCGTAGTTGACCGCGGGGATCCCCAGGGCGGTGAAGCGCGCCACGTCGGTCCAGCCGAACTTGGGCCGCGGCGTGCTCCCCGTGACGTCGAGGAACGCCTTGGCCGCCGGCTGCGAGAGCCCGGGCAGCGCACCGGCAGCCACGTCCACGACCCGCACGTCGAAGCCCTCGAAGATCGTCTGGACGTGCCGCACAGCCAGCTCGGCGGTCAGCGAGGGGGCGAAGCGGTAGTTCACCACGACGACGCACTCGTCGGGGATCACGTTGCCCGCGACCCCTCCCGTGATCCCCACGGCGTTGAGTCCCTCGCGGTACTCCAGCCCGTCGATGACCACCCGCGACGGCTGGTACTCCGCCAGCCGGGCCAGGACGTCGGCCGCTGCGTGGATGGCGTTGCGCCCCAGCCATGAGCGCGCGCTGTGGGCGCGCCGACCCGGCAGGTGGATCTCGGCGCGCAGGGTCCCCTGGCAGCCGGCCTCGACCCCGGCGTCCGAGGGCTCCATGAGCACCGCGAAGTCGCCGGCGAGCAGGTCCGGGCGGGTCTCGGCCAGGCGCTTGAGCCCGTTGTAGCGCTCCTCGATCTCCTCGGCCTCGTAGAAGACATAGGTGATGTCCCGGGTCGGGGCGTCGACGAGCGCCGCCAGCGCCAGGGCGACGGCCAGCCCGCCCTTCATGTCGCAGGACCCCAGGCCGACGAGCCGCTCCTCGTCGCCGACGGTCTCGATGTGGTGCGGCAGGTTGTCGGCCTCGGGGACGGTGTCGATGTGCCCGCAGATGAGCACGCGGTCGGGAAGGCCCAGCTCGGTGCGGGCCACCAGGGAGTTCCCGTCGCGCTCGACCGTCAGGTGCGTCGCCCCGGCGAGCGCGGCCTCGATGGCATCGGCGATGGCCCCCTCGTCGCGGCTCTCGCTCGGGATGTCCACGAGGTCGCCGAGCAGGGTGACGATGTCGCCGGTGGGGTCCAGGGCCATGACGGGTCTCCGATGCGTGGATGGGATGTCGGGGTGCTGCCCTACGCTACCGATCCATGGAGCTGCTCACCTCGCCCGCGTCCGGCCTCGGCATCGCCACCGTCGCCGGGACCGCCCCCGACGCCCCGATCCTCGATGTCTGGTACCCGGCACCGACGCTGTCCGCCGAGCCGGCGGCCGTGGCCCACCTGGAGGACGCGTGCGGCGAGGACCCGATCCGGGGCGTCGTCACCCGCGTGGTCCGCACCACCATCGCCGACCTGTCCGCTCCCCCGGTCGACGTCGCTGACGCCTACCTGCGGCTGCACCTGCTCTCCCACCGGCTGGTCGCCCCGCGGACCGTCAACGTCGAGGGCATCTTCGGGGTGCTGCCCAACGTCGCATGGACGTCCCTGGGCCCCGTGGCCATCGAGTCGCTGACCGAGGTGCGGATGCGCGCCCGGATCGCCGGTGAGCCGCTGACGGTGCTCAGCGTGGACAAGTTCCCGCGGATGGTCGACTACGTGGTGCCCTCGGGCGTGCGCATCGCCGACGCCGATCGGGTCCGCCTCGGGGCCCACCTGGCCGAGGGCACGACCGTCATGCACGAGGGGTTCTGCAACTTCAACGCCGGCACCCTGGGACCCTCGATGGTGGAGGGTCGGATCTCGGCCGGGGTGGTGGTGGGCGCCGGCTCGGACATCGGCGGCGGGGCCTCGATCATGGGCACCCTGTCCGGTGGCGGCAAGGAGCAGGTGACCATCGGGGAGGGCGCGCTGATCGGCGCCAACGGTGGCATCGGCATCTCCCTGGGCGACCGGTCGGTCGTCGAGGCCGGCTGCTACGTGACCGCCGGGTCGAAGGTCCGGCTGCCCGACGGCGAGGTCGTGAAGGGCCGGGAGCTGTCCGGGGTCGCGGACCTGCTGTTCCGGCGCAACTCCCTGACCGGCGCCCTCGAGGCCACGCCCCGCACCGGGCACTGGGGCGGCCTGGCCGAGCACCTGCACGCCAACGACTGAGGTCGCCCCGGGGGCGAGGATCACGTGCCCGCGCCCGAGGGGGCGACGTAGGGTGAGGCCCATGCGCGCCGCCGCCCTGTTGGTCCTCGGACTCCTGTTCGGGTTCGCCGGCGCGCTCATCCAGACCCACACCGTGACGGTCGGGTCCGTGCGGCTGCCCACGGGGGCCGTGCTCGCGCTGGTCGCGATCGTCCTGGTCGCGCGCGCGGGTGCGTGGTGGCAGGGCTCACGCCTCGGCGCGATCACCTTCTCCATCGGGTGGCTGGCAGCGACCCTGATGATGGGCTCCGAGACCGGGGCCGGGGACCTCATCCTCAGCAGCGGGACGCGCCAGATGGGCTACCTGATCGGCGGAACGATCCTGCTCGCCGCCGCCTGTGGCTTCCCGCTGCTGCCCGAGGAGGACACCCCGGAGCAGCCCGTCGGCGTCGGGTCCCACGTCGAGGCTCCCGATGCCTGAGCCCACCGCGGCGCAGTTCCGGCGCGCGACCGCGCGGTACGCGACGGGCATCGCCGTGGTCACGACCGCCATCGACGGCGTGGACCACGCGATGACCGCCAACTCGTTCACCTCGGTCTCGCTCGACCCGCTGCTGGCTCTCGTGTGCGTGGAGCGGGACTCCCGGTTCCACGGCGCCGTCCTGGCCGCGCGCAACTGGGCGGTCTCGTTCCTGCCCGAGGGGCAGGAGGCCACCGCGCGGTGGTTCGCCACCCGTGGACGGCCGTTGGCCGGACAGTTCGACCGGGTGCCGACCCGGCGGGCCACCAACGGGTGCCTGCTGCTCACCGACGGCCTGGCCGCCCTCGAGCTGAGCACCGATCAGGTCGTCCCGGCGGGCGACCACGACATCCTCATCGGGGCCGTCACCGAGGTGCACGAGGCCGTCAGCGACGCCCCGCCCCTGGTGTACTTCGGCTCCACCTTCCGCGGGATCGCCTGACCGCCGGGGCTCCGAGAACGACTTACCATGGACCGCGTGACGCTTCCCCCGGACAGCCCCCCCGCGCCGACACGCCATCGCGGTCGGTGGATCGCGGTGGCACTCGGCGTCGGGGCCCTGGTGCTGGTCGGCGGGTACGCCGCCGCAGTCGTCTCGGTCTCCGGCGATGTCCCGGCCGGCACCTCGGTGCGCGGGGTCGACATCGGGGGCATGACCACCGAGCAGGCAGCCGCCACCCTCGAGGAGGAGCTCGGCGACGAGGCCAGCGCCCCGATCCCCGTCACGGCCGGCGAGGCGACGACCGAGCTCGACCCGGAGGAGTCCGGACTCGCCGTCGACTGGGAGGCCACCGCGTCGCAGTCGACGGGGATCATCCTGAGCCCCATCACCCTGATGGACCACCTGCGTGGCGAGGTCGAGCTCGAGCCGATCACGACCACGGACGCCGACGCCCTGGCCGCCTCCCTGGAGTCCCTGGCCGAGGTCGCCGCCGTCGAGCCCGTGGAGCCCACGATCCGCTACTCCAAGTCCGCCGAGGCCACGTACACGGCCGGCGTCCCGGGGACCCTGCTGGATGTCCCGGCTGCTGCCGACCTGGTCTCCGACGGCGTACTTCCAGCCCGACGCCGGCACCCTCGCCCTGCCGATGACGCCCGTCGCGCCGCAGGTCACGGACGAGGAGGCCGAGCGGGTCTTCGCGGAGCTGGCCCAACCCGCCGTGGCGCTGCCGGTCACGCTCGCCGTCGGCGAGGAGAAGCGCCGAGATCCCACCGACGGACATCGCCCGGACGCTGACGTTCGAGCCCGAGGGCACCACGATGGAGGCCACGCTCGACGGCGAGAAGCTGCACAAGCGGCTGGCCGACGAGCTGGCCGGGATCGAGCAACCGGGCCGGGACGCGACGGTGCGCATCCAGGGCGGCAAGCCCGTGGTGGTGCCCTCGCGCACCGGTCGATCCGTGGACTCCGAGGAGCTGGGCACGGCCGTGCTCGCCGTGCTGCCCGAGACGACGCCGGAGGCCCGGACCGCCGTCGTGGCGCTGACCGTCTCGCAGCCGGACCTCACCACCCAGGAGGCCAAGGCCCTGAACATCACCGAGAAGCTGTCGAGCTTCCGGCAGGCCTTCGTCCCGGCCGAGTACCGCTACATCAACGTGGGGCAGGCCGCCAAGCGCCTGAACGGCACCATCCTCGAGCCCGGTGAGACCTTCTCGATGAACGACACCATCAAGGAGCGCACGGTCGCCAACGGGTACACCGAGGGCTTCATCATCTCCGGCGGCCGCTTCCGCGAGGAGCTCGGCGGCGGCGTCTCGATCATCACCACGGCCACGTGGACGGCCGGCTTCTACGCCGGGCTCGAGCGGGTCGAGCAGCACGCGCACGGCCTGTACATCAGCCGCTACCAAGCGGGTCTGGAGGCCACCGTGGCCTGGGGCCTGCTGGACCTGAAGATGCGCAACGAGACCGGCAACGGCGTCCTCATCACCGCCACCCGCTACAGCGATGGCGTGCTCATCGAGATGTGGGGCACGAAGAAGTGGGACGACGTGACCGCCACCTTCACCGAGCGCCGCAACTACACCGACTTCCAGACCATCTACGACGACGGCGAGCGGTGCGTGCCGTCCGAGGGCGTGCGCGGGTTCACGATCGCGGTCACCCGACGGCGGATCAACGACGGCAAGTCCGAGAGCACCGAGACCTGGCCCACGACCTACAAGCCCACCCCGAACGTGGTCTGCGGCCCGAGGCCCTGATCCCGGGCCGGCCGCACGAGCGGCCGTCACCACCCGCACCCCGCGTCTGCACCCGGCGCACCGCGCGTGCTCGCCCCCGCGTGCTCCCGGCGCACTCGCGGCTGCACCCCTCGCGCCCTCGCCCCGGCGCCCACACCCTGCCCCCCGGCCATGCGACAGGACCGATCGGCCGATCCCCCACTAGGATCGGGAGCGCCGGAGACGAGATTGGAGAGGCACCCCATGACCTACGTGATCGCACTGCCCTGCGTCGACCTCAAGGACAAGGCCTGCATCGAGGAATGTCCTGTCGACTGCATCTACGAGGGCGAGCGGATGCTGTACATCCATCCGGATGAGTGCGTGGACTGTGGCGCCTGCGAGCCCGTCTGCCCGGTCGAGGCGATCTACTACGAGGACGACGTCCCCGCCGAGTGGACCGACTACACCGCGGCCAACGCGGAGTTCTTCAACGACCTCGGCTCGCCCGGGGGTGCGGCCAAGCTCGGCCTGATCGCCAACGACGTCCCGCTGGTCAAGGCCCTTCCGCCTCAGGAGCACGAACACTGAGGACGCTGCCCGACTTCCCCTGGGATCGCCTGACCCCGTTCAAGGACCAGGCAGCAGCCCACCCGGGCGGGATCGTCGACCTGTCCATCGGAACACCCGTGGACCCGACCCCGTCGATCATCGCCGACGCCCTGTCAGCGGCGGCTGACTCCCCCGGCTACCCGCTCACGACCGGGGCGCCCGCAACGCGCGATGCCATCGCCGCGTGGGTGACGCGCAGGCTCGGTGCCCCCGCGGGCACGGACGTCCTGCCCACGATCGGCACCAAGGAGTTCGTTGCCTGGTTGCCCACGCTCCTGGGGCTGGGCCCGGCCGACCGGGTCGTGATCCCCGAGCTGGCCTACCCCACCTACGACGTGGGCGCCCGGCTGGCCGGGGCGCAGGTGCTCGTCGCCGACTCGCTGACAGCCATCGGCCCGGCGCGGGTGTCCCTGCTGTGGCTGAACTCCCCGAGCAACCCGACCGGGAAGGTGCTGCCGGTCGACCACATGGCCAAGGTCGTGGCCTGGGCCCGGGAGCGCGGCGTCCTGGTGGTCTCCGATGAGTGCTACTACGAGCTGGGGTGGACCGAGCAGCCGGTCTCCGTGCTGCACCCCGACGTGTGCGGCGGGGACCCCACGGGCGTCCTCGCGCTGCACTCCCTGTCGAAGCGGTCCAACCTCGCGGGCTACCGCTTCGGGTTCGCCGCCGGCGATCCGGCCGTCATCGCCGCCCTGCTCGAGGTGCGCAAGCACGCCGGGATGATGGTGCCCGGACCGGTGCAGGCCGCCGCGATCGCCGCCCTCGGCGACGACGCGCACGTGGTGGCCCAGCGCGCCGTGTACCGCGCGCGGCGCGAGGTCCTGGTGGCTGCCCTGACGGAGGCCGGCTTCCGGATCGACGAGTCCGCCGCCGGGCTCTACCTCTGGGCCACCCGGGGCGAACCCTGCTGGGACACCGTGCGGTGGCTGGCCGAGCGCGGGATCCTCGTCGCCCCCGGGGAGTTCTACGGCCGCGCAGGCGCCCAGCACGTGCGCGTCGCCCTGACGGCCACAGACGAGCGCGTCGCCGCCGCCGGAACCCGCCTGACCACCTGACCCACCACCCCCGAGCCCTACCGGTCCCCCCCGCTCATCCCGATCGATCCGCTATCGCGCGGACCACCTTCGGATTCATCCGGATCGGCGACGGCGAACGGTCGGGAATCCGGAGCGATCGGGGAGGACCGGCGGCAACGCAGACGGGACGGCTCGGCGTCAGTCGATGCGGACGACTCCGCGGGGGGTCAGGAGGGTGACGGCGACCAGGCCGGGGCCGGCGGGGTCGTCCTCGTCCAACCAGGCCACGTCCACCTCGTCGAGGGGATGCTGGGAGGGCTCGCCCAACCACGCGGCCACCCGCTCGGGCGACCCGGCGATGTCCAGCTGCGCGATCCGCACGTCGTGGCCCCCGGCGGACGGGTGGTGCTCGCCGTCGGCCTCCCACCGGACGAAGAAGGGCAGCTGCGCGTCGGCCATGGTGTCGAGGACGCCGATCTGCTGCCAGCGCAGGTCGTACCCGTCGGGTCGAACGCGGTGACCCTCGACGGCCTGGCGGCCGAGGCGCGCCTCGACCTTCGCCATGTCCTGCACCGCGACGACCCACCCCATCCACCCGCCGCCCTCCTCGGCCCGGGCACGCACCGCGCGGCCGAACGGAGCGCTGTAGGCCGCCGGATGGTCGAGGGCGGCCACGACCTCCACGTAGGTCCCCCCAGCCAGCGGGAGGATGAAGTTGCGCGTGCCGAACCGCGGGTGCAGTCCGCCGTCCGTGAAGGTCGCACCGAGGGCGGACCCGATGCGCTGGACCGTGTCAGCGAGGTGCTCCACGGGGGCGGCGTACGAGACATGATCGAGGCGCATGCCCCCATCGAACACCGTGGCCGACCACGCCGTGTCAGGACCCCCCGGATCCGGGTCATCAGGCCCTTGACACGACCCCCGAGGGGGTGGGACAAGCATACCCGGCGGGGTACCGCGTCGAGGGTCAGGATCCCGCCCGAAGGAGCCGGCCCACACGACGTCAGCGGCTACCTCGTCGATAGGGTGGGCGAACCGCACGCCAGCCTCGGCAGGGGAGGAACCCATGGGGAACGCGAAGCTCGTCCACGAGACCGGCGAGATCGAGCTGCCTGAGCTCACGGCCACCGACGGAGAGTCCGGCTGGGACACCGGGATGCTGCTCAAGGAGACCGGCCACGTCGCCTACGACCCGGGGTTCGTCAACACCGCCACCTGCCGCTCGGCGATCACCTACATCGACGGCGACGCCGGGATCCTGCGCTACCGCGGGTACCCGATCGAGCAGCTCGCCGCGCACTCGACCTTCACCGAGGTCAGCTACCTGCTCATCTACGGCGAGCTCCCGACTCCTGACGAGCTCAAGACGTTCGAGCTGGAGATCCAGTCCCACACGATGCTGCACGAGGATCTGCGCCGGTTCTTCGACGGGTTCCCGCGCGATGCCCACCCGATGCCGGTCCTGAGCTCGGCCGTCTCAGCCCTGTCGACGTTCTACCAGGACTCCCTGGACCCGTTCGACTCCCGGCAGGTGCACATGTCGACCGTGCGGCTGCTGGCCAAGCTGCCCACGATCGCCGCCTACGCGCACAAGAAGTCCATCGGACAGCCGTTCCTCTACCCGGACAACTCCCGCGGCCTGACCGAGAACTTCCTGCGGCTGACGTTCGGCGTGCCGACCGCCCTCTACGAGGCCGACCCCCTGGTCGTGCGCACCCTGGACATGCTGTTCATCCTGCACGCCGACCACGAGCAGAACTGCTCGACCTCCACCGTGCGCCTGGTCGGGCTCCTCGCACGCCAACATGTTCGCCTCGATCTCGGCGGGCATCAACGCACTGTTCGGCCCGCTGCACGGCGGGGCCAACCAGGCCGTGCTCGAGATGCTCAACCGGATCCACGGCGAGGGCCTGACCGCCAGCGAGTTCGTGGCCCGGGTCAAGGACCGCCGCGCTGGCCACAAGCTCATGGGCTTCGGCCACCGGGTCTACAAGAACTACGACCCGCGGGCAGCCATCGTCAAGGCCGCCACGTACGACGTCCTGCAGCAGCTCGGCGTCGACGACCCGCTGCTCGAGATCGCGATCGAGCTCGAGCAGATCGCCCTGGCCGATGACTACTTCGCCTCGCGCAAGCTGTACCCCAACGTGGACTTCTACACGGGCCTGATCTACAAGGCGATCGGATTCCCGCCGCGGATGTTCACGGTCCTGTTCGCCCTCGGTCGCCTGCCCGGGTGGATCGCCCAGTGGCGCGAGATGATCGAGGACCCGGCCACGCGCATCGGCCGCCCCCGACAGGTCTACACCGGACCGACCGAGCGCGAGCTCCCGCGCGCGCTGCCCCTCCCCCGGCACTGACCCGCCGGGTCGACGCGCGCCACCCGCCCGCGCACCGACCCGCCCGCCCCGGCCCGCCGGGCGGCCGCCCGCGGGGCGGCCCGCCCTGGGCTCAGCCGATCGGCGCCGGAACCCGGAGGTCGACCTGCGGCGCCGCGGAGTCGATGACCTCGCGGATCTGGCGGCCCACCAGCTCGTGGCGCTCGATGAGGGCGTCGCGCAGCGCCTCGACGATGTGCCGGTTGGCGTTGAGCAGCTCGCGCGCCACCTGCTTCTGGTCGGACAGGATCGACTCCACGGCGGCCCGCCCGGCCGGGTCGGACAGCACGCGGCCCACGAGGTTGGAGTCGGCCAGCGCCCCCTGCTGGACGGCCGCCAGGCTGACCAGCGAGCCGCCCATGCCGACCGCCCCGACCATCTGCGCGGCAACGGTGGTCGCGTAGGACAGGTCCCCGCCGGGCCCGGTCGAGACGTCACCGAAGAACAGCTCCTCGGCGACCTGCCCGCCCATGGCGATCTGGATCAGCGCGAGCATCTCGCTGCGCGAACGGGTGAACACGTCCTCGCTGTCGCCGTGGGCGAGCATGCCCAGGGCGTCGCGGCGCTTGATGATGCTCAGGACCTCCAGGCGCCGGTGCGGCGCGACGAGGTGGGCCATCGTGGCGTGCCCGGACTCGTGGGTCGCGATCAGGCGCGTCTCGTACGGCGTGTAGGCCACGGGCTGGCCCATCCCGATCTCCTCGGTCAGCCGGGCGGACTCCACGTCGGCGCGGTTCATGGCGCCCTCCCCGCGACGCAGGGCGTTGACCAGGGCCTCGTCGAAGAGGTGCTCGATCATGACCGGCGTGTACCCCTGGGTGACCGCGGCGATCCCCGCGCGGACGTCGGGATCATCGAGCTCGGCGGTGTGGGTCTTGCGATCCAGGAAGTGGTCGATGAGCTCGAGGCGCCCCAGGCGCGTGGGCGGGTCGAAGGACAGCCGGCGGTCGAAGCGACCCGGGCGCAGCAGGGCCGGGTCGAGGTTGTCGGCGCGGTTCGTGGCGGCGATCAACAGGATCGTCGCGGCCGCCGGGACAGGGCGCTGCAGCTGGCGGTGCACCGGCAGGAACAGGTTGATCCGGTCGATGAACCACGCCTGGACCTTCTGCCAGCCGTCCGGGGAGTCGAAGGACTGCATCTGGACGAGCAGCTCGTTGACGACGCCGCCGGTCCCCTCGGAGATCATCGAGGTCACGACGGTCCCGGACCCACCGCCGGTGGCCGCCGACAGCGACGTCGCCGGCAGGCCGGACAGCCCGCCGCAGCACATCGGGGCGGTCAGGTTCGCCGCAGCGATCGGCGTGGCCGACGACCCGACCCCGGAGCGCGCCATCGCGATGGCGTCGATCTCCTCGATGAAGCCGATCGCGCCACCCTCCTGGCGGGCGGCCTTGCGCAGGGCCTTGAAGTACGAGCGGATCTTGCGCGCGGTGGCCCCGTAGTACATCGACTGGAAGCTCGTGGCCGACACGAACAGGAACGGCACTCCGGCCTCGGCGGCCATGGCCTTGGCCAGGTAGGTCTTGCCGGTGCCGGGGGGGCCCTCGAAGAGCAGGCCGCGGCGCGGGGTGCCGCCCATCTCGGCACGGAAGGCCCGGTTGGCCAGGAACAGGTTCAGGGAGCGGACCACGTCGGACTTCACGAGGTCGATGCCCTTGACGTCGGCCAGGGAGACGTCGATCTGCTCGGGCCGGTAGGTGATGTGCGGGGAGCGGCCGGCCACCAGCGTCACGCCGAGCGTCGTGACGATCATGACCCCGAAGAAGACACCGACGATCAGCAGGAACGGGTCGATCGTGGGCAGCGAGAGCGCGAAGAGGTCCACCGGGCGCCCGACGAGGATCCGCCACCACATCCAGACCATCGGGATCGCCAGCACGAAGCCCATCCGGGCCAACCGGTGCCCGCGGGCCCGCTCCCGGGCCGAACCCACGTCGCTGGTGGCCGTAGCCAGTCGTCCCGTGCCCACCTCGTCGAGCATCGACATCTCGCACCTCCTTGCTCCCATGGTGGGGCAGGACGACGCCCAGGGTGGTGGCTTCGGCGGCGGGTTCACCCGAACGGGCGAGTGGGCCGGCAACACTGCGTGAGGATGATCTACAGGCAGCGACGCACGGGCTGCGACAGGGCCGTCGGTGACCCTACGATCGGCCCATGGAGCTCATCGGATTCGGCGTGGACATCGGCGGCAGCGGCACGAAGGGCGCTCGGGTGAACCTGGAGACAGGGGAGCTCGCCAGCGACCGGATCAAGTTCCCCACCCCCAAGGGGTACGCGATCGACGACGTCGTGCAGACCGTGATCGACGTCGTCGACAAGGCGGGGTGGGAGGGGCCCTTCGGCTGCACGTTCCCCGGCATCGTCAAGCGCGGCGTGCTGTACTCGGCAGCCAACCTCGGCCCGCACTGGCTGGGCGTGGACCTCGCCGGCCTGCTGACCGAGCGCGCCGGGCGCCCGGTGACCGTCCTCAACGACGCCGACGCCGCGGGCCTGGCCGAGGTGGACTTCGGCGTGGCCAAGGGGCGCGACGGCGTGGTGATCGTGACCACGCTGGGCACCGGGATCGGCACCGCCCTGTTCCTCGACGGCAAGCTGGTGCCGAACACCGAGCTCGGTCACCTGGAGATCGACGGGGAGGACGCCGAGACGCGGGCGTCGTCGGCGGCCAAGGAGCGTGAGGGCCTGAGCTACAAGGAGTGGGCGCCGCGGCTCCAGCGCTACTACTCGTACCTGGACTTCCTGTTCTCCCCGGACCTGATCGTGGTGGGTGGTGGGATCAGCCGGAAGGCCGAGAAGTTCCTGCCCATGATCGACATCCGCGCCGACATCGTCGCAGCACAGCTGGAGAACCAGGCCGGCATCGCGGGTGCGGCCATGGCCGCGGAGCAGGCCTGATCACGACGGGGATCGGGGTCCTTCACCTCGCCGAGGGAGGTGCGCTGACGCCCCCGGCGGACCTGCTCGCTGCCGCGCAGGACTCGAGCTCGGGCAGCGCGTGGCCCTGGATCATCGGGCTGCTCGTGCTCGTGCTCGTGGGTGTCGGTGCCTACGCAGGCTGGCGCCGCCGGCGCTCGTCGCCGGAACGCAGCGCCCACGACGCGGCCATCGACGACCAGGTGGCCGAGGAGTCGGTCGAGGGCCCCGCGACGCTCGAGGACCTGCGGTCCGCAGCGGCTGCGGCGCTGGTCGCCACCGACGACGCCATCCGTTCCTCCCAGCTGGAGCTGGCAGTCGCGCGGACCGAGGTCGGCGACGACGGCGTCGAGCCGTTCACCGCAGCCCTCGACCTGGCCAGGGAGCAGCTGGGGCATGCGTTCGCAACCCTGCGCCACGCGCAGGAGGGTGTCGACACCGACGCTGAGCGCTCCCTGCTCGAGGAGGTCCTGGCCGAGTGCGCCGCCATCGACTCGCGCCTCGACGACCTGGCGCCGAGGTTCGATGCGCTGCGCGACCTCGAGGCCCGGGCCGCCGAGGCGCTGGCCCACCTGACCAGCACGCTGGAGGACCCTGGAGGACCGTCTGGCGGGCTCGGCGGCGATCGCCGAGGCCCTGCGGACGCAGTACCCGCGGGCCACGATCGTCAGCGCGCTCGACGACCTCGACCAGGCCACCGAACGACTGAGGTTCGCCGGGGCCGCGGTCACGACCGGGGGCCAGCTGCTGGACTCCGGGGACCGAGCGGGTGCGGCCGCCTGTGCGCGCGCGGCCGAGGAGGCCCTGGCCCAGGCCAGCACGCTGCTGAACTCGGTCGACCGATCCCCGAAGGTCCTGGCCAGGGCCGAGGATGCGGTGACGACCATGCTGGCGCAGACCGAGCGGGACATCGCCGAGGCCGAGCGCCTCGGCGTCACCGACGATCTGGCTGCGAGGGGCCGGTATGCCCGGGAGACCCTGGGATGGGCCGGCGAGGAGATCGCGTCCGGGGGCTACGACCCCCTGGAGATGCGCCGCGCACTGCAGGACACCGATCTCGCCCTGGGCCGCGCCCTGGGGCCGATCCGTTCCGACGACGACACGCAGGAGCGGGCGAACTCGCTGCTGGCAACGTGCTGGTACGGCGCACGGGCCACCGTCCGGGCCGCTGACGAGCTGCTCATGACCCGACGCGGCGCGGTCGGGGTCGAGGCACGGGCCCGGCTCTGGGAGGCACGCAGCCGCTACCTGGAGGGCACAGCGCTCGGCGAGTCCGACCCGACGACCGCCCTGCGACACCTGCGGACGGCCGACACGCTGGCCTACCAGTCCAGGACGCTCGCGCAGCAGGACGAGGCTGCCTGGCGCAACGTCCGGCGGATGGGCGCCGGGCCGGACCCGCTGGACGCCATGCGCCTCGGGGGCATCCTCATCGAGCCCTCGACGGGCCCCAGTGGGGCCTCCCGGGCTGCCTCCGGTGTCCCTGCGCAGTCATCCCTGGGCCCGCCGAGCTTCGGGGGGCCCAGCACCCGGGGACGGCGCGTGGGGCACGCGCACTTCCCGGGCAGCTGAGGTCAGCTGCAGCCGACCTGGTTGTCGATCGCGTCCAGGGCCTTGGCGAACACCGCGCCCGCGGCCACATAGGCCGCGACCTCCTTGACGCCGGTCGCGTCCGCCGGGATCGCATCGATGGCGGCCTGGAACGCAGCCTGGGCGGCATCCACCTGGGTCTTGACTGCCCCCTCCAGGGCTTGGGCGTCGGACTTGGCCTGATCGCCGGCCGTGGCGAGCTCCTGCCGCTGGGCCTGCAGGGCCTCGACGGTGACCGAGCCGCCGGTCACGAGGGTCTTGAGGTCGGCGAGCTCGGTCTTCAGGGCCGCCGAGCTGGTGCAGAAGGCCTCGTTGGCGGTGCCGACCGTGCTGGTCGCGGTGCTCGCCGGGGTCGCGGGGGCAGAGGACTCAGTGGCGGTGTCGCTGCTTGATGAGCAGGCGGACAGGGACAGGGCCAGGCCGAACGCCGCGGCGATGCCGGCAGCCTTGCGCAGTGTGATCATGAGGGGCTCCTCGTCGGTGGCGGCGCACGGGCCTCAGTGCCCGCGACTCCCGGACATCCGGACCCCAGGAGTATACCCGTGGGCAACCGACTGGTTCAGGGCTGGATGCGGGACGGTCGGGACGCGCCGGGGTCACGCGGGACGGTCGGGACGCGCCGGGAGGCGCGGTCGGACCAGGCGCGGTCGGACCAGGTGCGCAGGTGCTCGGAGGTCACACCCCGGCGAAGAGGTCCGTCTCGCGGCCGTCGGCGTCGAACGGCCCGGCCGCCTGGCCGCGCACCAGCCGGAAGTACTCGGTCGACCACGTCGGCGAGCCGATGTTGTTGCTCAGGGCGAAGAACCCGCTGTCCAGCGAGATCTGGGTCGCGTGCGCCCGCATGGCATTCAGTTTGTGCTCGTAGAAGCCGCTGCCGTCGATGGCGGCGGTGACCAGGTCATCGTCGATCCCGAACTGCAGGTCGTCGGGATCCATCGCCGCGAACCCGGTCGTCTCCCCGGCGGCCCTCAGCTCCTCGATCCCGGCGCGCAGCACGCCCTTCGGGAAGGCCGTCCAGTAGACCTTGGCCACGCTGTGGGCCGCGCCCAGGTCGGGGCGGAACGACGGCGCCTCGGCCAGGGCGACGCCGTACATGGCCACGCGATGGGCCTGGATGTGGTCCGGATGGCCGTAGCCGCCGAAGTCGTCGTACGTCACGACCACCTGGGGACGCACCTCCCGCAGGACCTCGACGAGGTGCGTGGTCGCCGCCAGCAGGTCGGCACGCCAGAAGCAGTCGGGGCGCTCGTTGGGCGGCGTGCCGACCATCCCGGAGTCGCGGTAGGCGCCCGGCCCACCGAGCAGCCGCCAGTCGGTGACGCCGAGGGCGGCCATCGCGTCGGCGAGCTCGGTCATCCGGTGCTCACCGAGCCGGTCCTCCTGGTCGGCGGCGAGGTGCGACACCTCCGGCAGCAGGATCTCGCCCTCCTCGCCGAGGGTGCACGTCACCAGCGTGACCGACGTCCCCGGCGCGGCGGCGTAGCGGGCCATCGTGGTGCCCGACCCGATCGTCTCGTCGTCAGGGTGGGCATGGACGAGCAGCAGTCGTCGATCAGGGAGGCTCATGACCGCTCAGGCTACAAGATTCCCCAGATCCCCGTTCGCTCCAACTTTCGGGCGCCTGCCGCGGTTTCATCCAACTCTCGGGCGGGGAACCGGCCGCAGACTTGGAGCAAACCGTGATCTTGGCGTCAGCCTTGGGCGAACTCTGCGCCGGTGGGGACGTCGGGGGCCGGTGCCGTCTGCCCGGTGATGGTGCGGACCTCGGGGAAGTGGCACGCCACCGCGTGGCCGTCCGGATGGGTCGTCAGCACGGGGATCTCCGCAGCGCAGATGTCCTGGGCCTTGTAGCAGCGGGTCCGGAACACGCAGCCGCTGGGCGGGTTGCTCGGGCTGGGCAGGTCGCCCTGGAGGATGATCCGCTCGCGGGCGTCCTCGAGGTCGGGATCCGGGATCGGCACGGCGGAGAGCAGCGCGTGGGTGTAGGGATGCAGCGGCCGACCGTACAGGTCGTCGCGGGACGCGACCTCCATGATCTTGCCGAGGTACATCACGACGACGCGGTCGGAGATGTGGCGGACCACCGAGAGGTCGTGGGCGATGAAGACGTAGGCGATGCCGAACTCGTCCTGGATGTCCTCGAGGAGGTTGATGACCTGGGCCTGCACGGACACGTCGAGGGCGGACACCGGCTCGTCGCAGACGATGAGCTTGGGCTGCAGGGCCACCGCGCGGGCGATCCCGATGCGCTGGCGCTGGCCGCCGGAGAACTCGTTCGGGTAGCGGTTGTAGTGCTCGGGGTTGAGCCCGACGCGCGCCATGATGTCCTGGACCGCGGCCTTCACCCCCCCGGGAGGCGTGATCTTCTGCACCTCGAAGGGCGAGGCGACGATCGTCCCGACCGTGTGCCGCGGGTTCAGCGACGAGTACGGGTCCTGGAAGATCATCTGCATCTGCTTGCGCAGCGGCACCAGCTGCTTCTTGCTGAGATTGGTGATGTCGCGGCCGTTGAAGGTGATCTGCCCCGCTGTCGGCTCGATCAGCTTGGTCATGGCGCGCCCCGCCGTGGACTTGCCGCAGCCGGACTCGCCCACGAGGCCGATCGTCTCGCCGGGCCACACCTGCAGGTCCAGGCCGTCAACAGCCTTCACCGCGCCGATCTGCTTGCGGAAGACCACGCCCTTGGTGATCGGGAAGTGCTTCTTGAGGCCGGTGACCTTCAGCAGCGGATCGCCGGACCGGTCGATGGCGCTCACGAGATCCTCCGATCGCCGAACTCGCTCGGTCATGATCTGCAGTCGCTGCTCGATGGTCATGTGGCAGCGGGCGAAGTGACCCGGCTCGGACTCGATCAGCTCGGGACGGGTGGAATCGCACAGCCCATTGGGGACCTGGTCGTGATACGTGCACCGCGGACGGAACACGCAGCCCGCGGGCAGCTTGAGCAACGACGGCGGGTTGCCGGGGATCGGTTCCAGCCGCTCGAGGTTGATGTCGGTGCGCGGCACCGAGGACAGCAGGCCCCAGGTGTAGGGCATCTGCGGACGGTAGAACAGCTCGCGGTGCGCGAGCCTGCTCGACGCTGCGCCCGCCGTACATGACGAGCACCTGGTCGGCCATGTCCGCGACGACGCCGAGGTCGTGGGTGATCAGCACGATCGCGGTGCCGAAGTCGTCCTGCAGGTCGCGCAGCAGGTCGATGATCTGGGCCTGGACCGTCACGTCCAGGGCGGTCGTGGGCTCGTCGGCGATGATCATCTGCGGGTCGTTGACCAGCGCCATCGCGATCATCACGCGCTGGCGCATGCCACCGGAGAGCTCGTGCGGGTAGGCCTCGAGGCGCTTCTCCGGATCGGGGATGCCGACGCGGTCGAGCATCTCCTTGGCCCGGGCGCGGGCGGCCTTCTTGTCCAGCGGCTGGTGGACCTGGACCGCCTCGACCAGCTGCTTGCCGATCTTGTAGAACGGGTGCAGGGAGCTCAGCGGGTCCTGGAAGATCATCGCCATCTTCTCGCCGCGCAGCTGGCGCACGCGGTCGTCGGTGGCTGCGATCAGCTCCTCGCCGTCGAGCCAGACCTCGCCCCCGATGGCCGTCGTCTTGCGGTTGAGCAGGCCCATGACGGCCATGCTCGACACGCTCTTGCCGGAGCCGGACTCGCCCACGATCGCCAGAGTCTTGCCGCGGTGGACGTCGTAGGAGACCTTGTCGACGGCCTTGAGCTTGCCGTCCTCGGTGGTGAACTCGACCTCGAGGTCGCGTACCTTCAGGAAGGGCTCGGCCAAGTCGGCGTGCTCATGCGATCCTCACTCGGGGGTCGATGGCGGCGTAGAGCAGGTCCACGATCAGGTTGGCCACGATGACGAAGACCGCCGCCACGACGGTGACCCCGACGATGATCGGCAGGTCGTAGTCGCTGACCGAGTCGATGGCCAGCCGGCCCATCCCCGGGAGGTTGAAGACCGCCTCGGTCACGACGGCTCCACCCAGGAGGCCCGGCGAGGTCGAGTCCGGCGGCGGTGACCAGCGGCGTGAGGCCAGCTCGGAAGGCGTGCTTGCGGATCACCACCCGCTCCGGCAGGCCCTTGGCGCGCGCCGTGCGGATGTAGTCCTCGCCGAGGGTCTCGAGCATCTGGGTGCGGGTGAGCCGGGTGTAGAAGGCCGCGTAGACCATCGCCACGGTGATCCACGGCAGGAGCATCGTCTGGAACCACTGGACGGGGTCCTCGGTGGGTGGCACGTAGGCCGGGTAGGGCAGCAGGTTCCACTTGATGACGACGAAGAAGAGCAGGACGAGGCCGATGAAGAACGTGGGGAACGAGAAGCCCACCAGGGCCAGGCTGACGATGGTGCGGTCCTGCCACTTGCCGCGGCGCAGGGCCGCGAAGATGCCGGACAGGATCGCCGACGACCATCCAGATGACGAACGCGCCCGCGGCCAGCTGGATCGTCACCGGGAGGCGGTCGACGATCAGCTCCGTGACGCACGTGGACTTCTGGAAGGAGAACCCGAGGGCGGGCGCCGGGCACGTGAACTCGACAGGGGTGCCCTCGGCGTAGGTGCGCCCCACGAACAGGCCCTTGAACCACTCCCACCACTGGATGTACAGGGGGTCAGCGAGGCCCAGGCGGACACGGTTGGCCTCGATGATCTCCGGGGTGCACGTCTTGCCGCACGTCAGGCGCGCGGGATCCGTGGGAACCAGGGAGAACAGGATGAACACGGCAACACTGACCAGAAAGAGCATCAGGAGCATCAGGAGGATGCGTCTGACGAGATAGGCGCCCATCGGCTTGAGATCTCCCCTTCCGGAGTGTCACACCAGTGATGCTCACCGTGGTGGGGTGACCCTGCAGGGCCACCCCACCACAGACGGGTCGTGCAGGTTACGGCATGACGTACAGGTCGTTGTAGCTCCAGGAGCCGAACGGCGCCCAGAAGTACACTCCACCGATCTTCGAGCCGTGCATGCGCTGCTGCTTGGTGAAGCGCAGCGGGATCGACAGGCACCTGCTCCATCGCCGTCTTGTTCAGCGCGGCCCAGGCCTCGCCCTGCTCGGCGCGGTCGAGTGATCGTCCTTGGCTGCGTCGGACTCGGCGGTGAACGCCTCGTCCTTCCAGCGCGAGAGGTTCCAGCCGCCGTTGGCTGCGAGCAGCTCGGGGATGACCGTCGAGGCGTTGGGCCAGTCAGCACCCCAGCCGACGTCGATCATCAGCTCGTTGGCCTTCTCATCGTCGAAGACGATGCCGTAGTAGGCACCCGGATCGAGCGGGTTGGGAGTGACCTCGATGCCCGCCTTCTCCAGGGCCGTGACGATGGCGCCGGCGGCCTTGTCGCGTGCGCGGGCGTCTTGCCGTAGTCGTAGGTGATCTTCGGCATCGGCTCACCGGACTCCGCGATGAGCTTCTTGGCGAACTCGGGGTCGCCGTTGTCCGGGATCGCCTGACCGAACATGTCGGTCCACATGCCCGAGGGCTGGTAGTCAGCGGCGATGTTCGGCTTGATGAGGCCGTCGGCCAGGTCGCCGGCGAAGTTGCCGCCCGCGATCGTCTTGCAGGTCAGCCCGCGGCAACGCCGACGGCGAGGGCCTGACGGTGCTTGAGGTTGGGGACCTTCGCGGTGTTGACGGCCGACGTAGCGGACGTAGATGTCCTGGACGTCGTAGCGCCGGTCCTCGAAGCGCGGATCGTTGAACACCGTTGCCAGCTGGGCCGGATCGATCGTGTCGCCCAGGGTCATCGTCTGCTGGTCCACGCCGCTGTCAGCGATGAGGCGCTGGGTCGACACCGGGGCCTCGATGCCGAAGGTCACGACGATCTTGTCCGGGTATGGCCTTGCGCAGCGTGTCGGTCGCGGGGTCCTACTGATCGTTGCGGATCAGGGTCAACGACTGCGCCGATCGTGTAGTCCTCGATCTTGTAGGGACCGTTCGACGAGCGGCTGCAGTGTCGTACTTGGCGCCGGTGTCCAGGGCCTCGGGGACCGGGGAGAAGGCCGGCAGCGTGGTCGCGTAGTTGAAGTCGCCGATCGGGCGAACCAGGTTGAAGGTGATGGTCTTGCCGTCCTCCGAGCAGGTCACCGCCTTGTCGAAGAGCTCCTGGCCCTCACCGGTGTACGGGCCCTTGTACTGCGAGGAGCCGTCCTCGCCGGTCGGGATGTCCAGCATGGTGATCGCGTACGTCGGGCCACCGGCGATGACGTCGGTGGCGAACGTGCGCGAGACGCCGTACTTGACCTCGGCACAGGTGATCGGTGTGCCGTCCTCGAACTTCAGCGCCGTCCTTGAGGGTGAACTCCCAGACCTTGCCGTCCTCGGTCCGACCGGTGTCCGTGGCCAGGTCGGGCTGCGAGCTGGCCGGCCTCGGCCGCATCGCCCGACGGGGTGAACATCGTCAGGGTGCGGTGCATGTAGGCGCCGGCGAATGCCAGGTCCTCGCCCGTGTAGTTCATCTGTGGGTCGAGGTGGTTGAACTGCGCTGCCTGCGGTGATGAAGTTCAGGGTGCCTCCCTTGACGGGCGCCCCTCCACTCTCCGCCGGAGCCAGTGTCCCCACTGTCCGAACCCCCACAGGCGGCCAGCAGCAGCGCAGACGCGGCAGCCAGAGCCACCACCTTCGCGCTCGTGGTTGCCTTGCTCATTGCTTCCTCCTTGTTCGGGTCGCGGCGGGGCTGCCGGACCCATCTGTCCGCTTGCGCGGCCCGCCCCGGAGGGACGGGAGTCTGTGGTTATCCTCGGCCCGCCCTCGGGTCGAGTGCGTCGCGCACGGCGTCGCCGAACAGGTTGAACACGAGCACCGTGATGAACAGCGCCATGCCCGGGATGAACAGGTAGCTGGGCAGCACCGTGAAGGTGAGCACCGCGTCGGAGAGCATCGCGCCCCAGGTCGGGGTGGGCGGCAGGACACCGACGCCGAGGTAGGCCAGCGTCGCCTCGGCCGCGATGAAGGTCGGGGAACGCCAGTGAGGCGTACACGAGGACCGGCGCCCAGAGGTTGGGCAGCAGCTCCTTGAAGAGGATCCGGCGCGACGAGGCGCCCGTGGAGATCGCGGCCTCGACGAACTCCCGCTCGCGCATGCTCAGGACCTGGCCGCGGACGAGTCGGGCCAGGTAGGGCCAGCTGAAGAGGCTGAGCAGGATGACCAGGGCGGCCACCCGAGCAGCTCCGGCGCTCGGGATCACGGTCTCCAGCCGCTGCTGCAGCGGCTGGGCCATCGCGATGACCAGCAGCAGGAACGGGAAGCTCAGGGTGAGGTCCATGATCCGGCTCAGGACCGTGTCGATCTTGCCCTTGGAGTAGCCGGCGATCGTGCCCAGCACGACGCCGATGATGATCGACGAAGAACGTGCTCAGGCACGGCGATGGTCAGCGAGATGCGTGCCCCGTAGAGCAGCCGGGCGAGGATGTCGCGACCGATCAGCGGCTCGATGCCCAGCGGGTGGTCCCAGGAGATGCCGCCCCATGGGCCCGGCCGGCAGCCCGCCGTCCTGGCTGATCAGGTCGGTGTTGGGCTCGTAGGG
This sequence comes from uncultured Actinomycetes bacterium, assembly GCA_963714995.1. Lineage (GTDB taxonomy): Bacteria > Actinomycetota > Actinomycetes > S36-B12 > CAIYMF01 > Prado023. The sequence continues at coordinate 51,564 of CAVQQP010000001.1, forward strand.
ATCCACGCCCAGCAGCTTGGTGATCAGGGGGGCGAACAGTGCGGCCAGGACGATGAAGATGATGACGGCCAGCGAGACCATCGCCACCTTGTCCCGCCGCAGGCGGCCCCACGCGATCTGGGTCAGGGAGCGACCCTCGACCATCTGGACCGCAGTACCCTCGCCGATCTCGTCGGAGGCGCTCACAAGCGGGACTGAGCTCATACGCCCACCTCTCTGCTGCACGGAACGCCTCGGCTCCGACTACGGCGCAAGGGTACGCGAACGCAATCGGTATGCCGCAATGTAGGCCGTGCTGCGCAAGGATGTCGCCGGAATGGCCGTCCAGAGGGCGAAAGAGTTACCAAACCGCAACACGATCTGGCCGTCCGGCGTCGCCGCGGCTCACACCCGGCGGTTGCGTGACTTCGCCCGCTCGGTGGCCACCAGCGTCACCTTGCGCAGCCGGACGGTCGCGGGCGTGACCTCCACGCACTCGTCCTCACGGCAGAACTCCAGCGCCTGCTCCAGCGAGAGCAGCCGGTGCGGGATGAGCCGCACGAGCTCGTCGCTGCTGGACTGGCGCATGTTGGTGAGCTTCTTCTCCTTGGTCGGGTTGACGTCCATGTCCTCGGAGCGCGAGTTCTCACCGACGATCATGCCCTCGTAGACCTCGGTGCCCGGGCCGACGAACATCGTGCCGCGCTCCTGGAGGTTGAACAGCGCGAAGGCGGTGACCACGCCACGGCGGTCGGCCACCAGCGATCCGGTGGGCCGCGTGCGCAGCTCGCCGTGCCAGGGCTCGTACTTCTCGAACACGTGGTGCAGCAGCCCGGTGCCCCGCGTCTCGGTGAGGAACTCCGTGCGGAAGCCGATCAGCCCACGCGCCGGGACGATGTACTCCAGGCGGATCCAGCCGGTGCCGTGGTTGACCATCTGCTCCATGCGGCCCTTGCGCAGGGCCATCAGCTGGGTGAGCACGCCGAGGTAGTCCTCGGGGGCGTCGATGGTCAGGCGCTCCATCGGCTCGCAGAGCTTGCCGTCGATCGTGCGGGTCACCACCTGCGGCTTGCCGACGGTGATCTCGAAGCCCTCGCGCTTCATCAGCTCGACGAGGACGGCCAGCTGCAGCTCGCCGCGGCCCTGGACCTCCCAGGTGTCGGGGCGCTCGGTCTCCAGGACGCGGATCGACACGTTGCCGATCAGCTCGGCGTCGAGGCGGTTCTTCAGCAGGCGGGCGGTGAGCTTGGTCCCCGACTGGCCCGACAGGGGGGCGGTGTTGATCCCGATGGTCATGCTGATGCTGGGCTCGTCCACGGTGATGATCGGCAGCGGACGCGGGTCCTCGGGATCGGTGAGGGTCTCCCCCAGCGTGATGTCGGCGATCCCGGCGACGGCGATGATGTCGCCCGGGCCGGCGGACTCGGCGGGCTTGCGCTCGAGCGCGTCGGTCATCAGCAGCTCGGCGATCCGGACCCGCTCCTGGCTGCCGTCGGCGCGGCACAGCACGAGCGACTGGCCCTTGCGGATGGTGCCGTTGTGCACGCGGCAGATGGCCAGCCGGCCCAGGTACGGCGAGGAGTCGAGGTTGGTGACGTGGGCCTGCAGCGGCATCTCGTCGTCGTACTCCGGCGGCGGGACCGTGCCCAGGATCGCCTGGAACAGCGGCACCAGGTTCTCGGAGTCGGGCATGCCGCCGTCCTCGGGACGGTTCAGGCTCGCCCGGCCGGCTCGGGCCGAGGCGTAGATGATCGGGAAGTCGATCTGCTCGGCGGTGGCATCGAGGTCGAAGAACAGCTCGTAGGTCTCGTCGACGACCTCGGCGATCCGGGCGTCGGGGCGGTCCACCTTGTTGATCACCAGGATGACGGGCAGGTGCTTCTGCAGCGCCTTGCGCAGCACGAACCGGGTCTGGGGCAGCGGGCCCTCGGAGGCGTCGACGAGCAGCAGCACCGCGTGCACCATCTCCAGGCCGCGCTCGACCTCGCCGCCGAAGTCGGCGTGGCCGGGGGTGTCGATGATGTTGATCGTGACCCCGCCCTCGGGCGCCCCGACCCCGTGGTAGTTCACCGCGGTGTTCTTGGCCAGGATCGTGATGCCCTTCTCGCGCTCGAGGTCCATCGAGTCCATGACCCGCTCCTTGACGGAGCCCTCGTCGGCCTGGTGCGTGGTGAACGCCCCGGACTGCCAGAGCATGGAGTCGACCAGCGTGGTCTTGCCGTGGTCGACGTGGGCGATGATGGCGATGTTGCGCAGGTCGGTGCGCTGGCGGATGGCCACGGGTGACAGTCTCCTCGTCAGGTCCCGAGGCACGCCCTCGGAAAGGTGCCGGGAGCAGAACCCGGACACCAATCATCCCACGGATGCACCAGGGACCGTCCCGACGGCGATCCGCCATCGGCGGGGGCGCGGCCTACTGCAGGGGCTGGCCCCACGTGAGGGCGAAGTACTCGCGGTCCCAGAACCGGAAGTACGCCCATGCCGGCAGGCGGTCGGCGTAGGGGTAGGTGCTGCGGACCAGGTCGGGGCTCTGGGTTCCGTGGGCCAGCAGGACCTCGCCCTTGACGGTGGTGTGGTCGTCGATGCGCACGCTCACCTGCGGCTCGGGCACCTGGTCGCCGATCGGCGCCTTGGCCAGGGCGTTCCAGGAGACCTCGCGGTCCCCACGGGTCACCGTCCAGACGCGGCCCACGCCGGAGCCCTCCGCCTGGGCGGCGCCCAGCACGTACGCGGCGACCGCCTGGGAGTCGGTGTCCTGGCCGGTGGTGTCGCCGACCGTGAGGATCACCGAGGGGGCGACCTCAGTGATCTCGGCGGCGATCGTCGCGGTGACCTCGTCGGGGTCGGCGGCGAGCAGCTCACCGTCGGCGTACCCGGCAGTCGTCACGCGGTCGACGCCGAGGAGGTCGCCTGAGGTCGCCAGCTCGTCGGAGCGCACCTCGCCGATGCTCTCGTCGGCGAACGCCAGCTCCGGCGGCTGGGTCGCGCCGTCCGTGAGGGACAGGACCGACACGGTCGCACCGGCATCGTCCAGGGCGGCCAGGGCCCCGGCGAGGGGGAGCTCCTGACCGGGACGGGCGAGGACGACCAGCACGTTGGCGGCCATCGTCGGTGGGATGAGCGCGGTGGCCCGGACCTCCTGGGCCGAGCGGTGGATGGCCAGGAAGTGCAGCGTCGCCACCGTGCCCGCTGCGATCAGGACAATGCTGAGGACCAGGGCGACCAGCCGGCCGCCCCAGCGGCGGGTGCGCCCACGGGCACGCTCCGGACGGGAGGTGACCCGCAGCGGGGTCTGCTCGGGGGCAAGTCGCTCAGCCATTGGCCCAGTGTGGCGACCCCCGGGGCAACCCCCGGTGAGCGACACGCGCGCTGCGCCGATCAGCCCCAGGCCCACACCGTCGAGACGGCCAGCGGCGCTCCGGGCTGGACCATCTGGGGTGCGGTGTTCGGGCCGTCCGGGGGCCCCGACTGCGGCTCCACGCAGAACGCCTCCGCGAGCTCGTCGTAGACCACCGCGAAGGTGGTGTCGGCACTGATCTGCAGCGTCACCACGCCCGGCCAGGTGATCGTCATCGGCCACCGGACCCCGGTGAAGCAGTCGTCCCACGGCCCCGGGGGCACCGCCACCACCTCGCCGCTGGGGATGCCCGCGGCGTCGCGCAGGAGCATCCCCTCGGCCTCGAAGGCCAGCTCGGCGACCGCCCCGGACTCCAGGACCCGACGGAACCACGGGTGCCAGCCCACCGTCGCCGGGAACGGCGCACCGTCGGCGTGCACCTCGACCCGCTGCTCCAGGTGGTCGTCGGCCAGCCGGAGCTCCTGGACGACGCGACCGGGGAAGGGCCAGCGGGAGTCCAGCGCGCACTGGATCCGCACGTGCTCCCCGGAGACGTCGAGCACGTCCCACGGCCGGTCCATCACCAGGCCGTGACCGGCGTGCGGGTGGGTGCGGACCGTCGGCAGCGCGTGCTCCACACCGGCGACGCGCAGCACGCCGTCGCGGATCCGACCGGCCCACGGGGCCATCAGGAACGACCCGTGCTCGAGGACCCCCGTCCCGACCGATCCGAGCAGCTCGACGCCGGCGACGTGCAGCGAGGTGATCCGGCCACCGTCGCCGGGATCGACGTCAACCCGGGCATCCCCAGAACGCAGCGTGATGACGGGTCCGACACTCATCGACGCTCCTCCCAGCGGGCGACGCCCTGAACCAGACGCTAGCGGTCCGGAGCCCCTGTGGCGGGACCGGGCAGCGCTACCAGATCACCACGCGGTCGGACTCGTCGCGCCACATCCCGTCGCCGGGCCGGACGTCGAAGGCCTGATGGAACTCCGTGAGGTTGCTCACGATGTTGCAGCGGAACTCGTCCGGCGAGTGCGGGTCGATCGCGAGCAGCTGGATCGCCCGGGCCTCACGGTGCTTGGTCCGCCACGCCTGGGCCCAGCCGAGGAAGAAGCGCTGCTCGCCGGTCAGGCCGTCGATCACCGGGGCGGGCTCGCCGGCCAGGCTGAGCCGGTAGGCCTCGAAGGCGACCGCCACGCCACCCAGGTCGCCGATGTTCTCCCCGACGGTCAGCGCCCCGTTGACGCCGTTGCCCGCGGGCAGGCTCCGGGGGACGAGCCCGTCGAACTGCGCGATCAGGCGACCGGCGAGCTCGTCGAAGCGCGCGCGGTCCTCCTCGGTCCACCAGTCGACGAGGTTCCCCGCGCCGTCGTAGCGCGAGCCCTGGTCGTCGAAGCCGTGGCCGATCTCATGGCCGATGACGGCACCGATCGCGCCGTAGTTCACCGCGTCATCGGCCGCCATGTCGAAGAACGGCGGCTGCAGGATCGCGGCCGGGAAGACGATCTCGTTCATGCCCGGGTTGTAGTAGGCGTTGACGGTCTGCGGGGTCATGAACCACTCGAGCCGGTCGACCGGGCCGCCGAGCTTGGCCCACTGGAGACGTGCCTCGAACAGCGACGCCCGTCGGACGTTGCCGATGAGGTCGACCGCCGAGATCTCCAGGGACTCGTAGTCGCGCCACTTGTCCGGGTAGCCGATCTTGGGGGTGAACGCCTCGAGCTTCTCCAGCGCCCGCTTCCGCGTGTCGGGGCTCATCCACTCCAGGACCTCGAGGCGGGACCGGTAGGCAGCCACGAGGTTGTCCACCAGCTCGACCATCCGCGCCTTGGCCTCGGGCGGGAAGTGCTGCCCGACGTACAGCTCGCCGACCGCCTCGCCGAGCGAGCCCTCGACGAGCCCGACCCCGCGCTTCCAGCGCTCGCGCAGCTGGGGCGCGCCACTGAGGGTGGTGCCGTAGAAGTCGAAGTTGGCCTGCACGATCTCGGAGTCCAGCAGCGACGCGCCGTTGCGCACCACCGACCACGCCAGCCAGTCGCGCCACGCCTCCAGCGGCTGCTCGGCCAGCAGGCCGGGGATCGACTCGACGTAGCTGGGCTGGCGCACGACGACCTCGTCGATGTGCTCCATGGGGGCGCTGAGCTCCGCGAGCCACTCGCGCACGCCGAACCCGTCGATGAACGCGGGGACGTCGGCCAGCGTGCGGCGGTTGTACGACTTCAGGGCGTCGCGGGTGTCGACGTTGTTCCAGTGCCGGTCGGCGATGGCCGTCTCGAGCACCATGATCCGCTGCGCGGCAGCCTGGGCAGCGGGCTCGTCGGGCGCCCACCCGCCCAGGAGCAGCATGCGCGCGATGTGGGCCACGTACGCCTCACGGATGGCTGCGAACGACTCCTGGTGGTAGTACGACTCGTCGGGCAGCCCCAGGCCCGCCTGGGTGAGGTAGACGATGTACCGGCTCGAGTCGTGGGCGTCGGTGTTGACGTACGGCGCCAGGAATCCCCCGACCGCGCCCTGCAGCTGGAGTCGGGCCATCTGTGCGAGCAGCCCCGCGAGGTCGGTGACGGCGCGGATGTCGGCGAGGTCCGCCTCGAGCGGCCCGCGCCCCCGGGTCTCGACGGCCTCCTCGTCCATGAACGAGGCGTAGAGGTCGCCGACCTTGGCCCCGAGCGTGCCCGGCGCGGAGTCGGCGGCCGCCGACTCGATGATCGTGCGGACATCGGCCTCGGCCGCATCCCGCAGGGCGTGGAACGCCCCGTCGGAGGGTCGGTCGGCCGGGATCTCGTGCTCAGCCAGCCAGCGGCCGTTGAGGTGGCCGAACAGGTCGTCCTGGACGCGGATGGACTCGTCGATGTGCTGCATGTCGATGCCGGAGGGCATGTCGGCTCCTGTGCTGGTGCGGTTCGGGTGCCCGATCGGGGCACCGCGGTCAGGAGGGGAGTCTGCCACTGCCGACCGGCACGGGCATGACGGCGCCCGGCGGTGGCCGGGGGCCGCGAGCCGCACCTCGGCGGCCGGGAGGCCGCGAGCCGGCAGCCGCGGGCCGCCACCGCACACGAATCGAACCGATAGGGGCGCCGGTCTCGGGGCCGCTACCTCCACCGCGCACGAAGTGAGCGTTCTGGGGCTTACGCGACCGCGCATTCGGTTCATTTCGTGCGCAGTCACCGTCGGAGCCGGGAGGACCGAGGCTGTAACGGTTCACTTCATGTGCGATGGGCGTTGGGGCCACGGTCGGTGGCAGCATCGGGGCCGTGAGCGACCCAGACGAGGTGAGTCCCGCCGAGGCGAGCGGCACGGCCAGCACGGGCGGTGTCGCCGACCGGGGCGCGGTGCAGCGCACGTCGTCCGGCCGATGCTGGAGGCCGTCGCCGACCCGGGGCGGGCACCGGCGATGGAGAAGTACATGAAGGGGATCGCGCCCTTCCTTGGGGTGAGCACCCCGGCGCGCCGCGCGGCGACTCGGGACTGGATCCGCGGCTTCGACCCCGGCCCGGACGCCGCCGAGCTGCTGGCCACCGCCCGTGAGCTCGTCACCGAGCCGGAGCGTGAGTTCGCCTACGTCGCGATCGACCTCGTCGCACGCCATGCACGCGCCCTGCCGGAGTCGAGCCTGCTGGCCCTGCGCGACCTCGCCCTCGAGCGACCCTGGTGGGACACGGTGGACGCCTGGTCGACGCTCATCGGAAGGGTGGGCCTGCGGCACCGGTCGTGGGATCACCAGGTCGCCGGATGGGCGGTCGACGAGCGACTCTGGGTGCGCCGGATCGCCCTGGTGTTCCAGGTCGGGCGTCGCGACGCGGTCGACCTCGAGCTGCTGTTCGCCGCGTGCGAGGCGAACCTCGCCGACCGCGACTTCTTCATGCGCAAGGGGATCGGCTGGGGCCTGCGGGATGCGGCCCGGACGCACCCGGACGAGGTCCGCGCCTTCGTCGCCGCGCACCGTGCCCAGATGTCCGGACTGTCGATCCGCGAGGCCACCAAGCACCTGTGACGGCCAAGGCGCCGCCGCACCGGCCACGCCGCTCGTCAGCGTGCACCGACCGTTCGTCGCGCCCCGGATCGACCTCTGGTCGACCCCCACCGCCCGCTCACCGCAGGCGGGTCCGCAGCTGTTCCCAACCGCTCCTCGACGGCCCTACGTTCACGCCCACCCCACACGGGCAGCAGGAACGCCCGGACCGCCTGGTCCGGCGAGGCACACTCCAGGAGGCAGCACGATGACCAGTGATCTGCAGGGCCCCCCGCGTCAGGGGCCACCGACACCGGGGACGGGCGGCGTCCCGGATCCCGAGGCCTACTCCCGCGCCCAGACGAGCCCCCAGTTCGTCGAGCTGCGCCGGCGCTACCGCGGGTTCGCGTTCCCGATGACCGTGGCGTTCCTCGTCTGGTACTTCATGTTCGTCCTCGCCGCGGTGTTCGCACCGGAGTGGATGGCCACCCCGGTCTGGGGGAACATCAACATCGGCATCATCTTCGGCCTGCTGCAGTTCGTCTCGACCGGGCTGATCACCTTCCTGTACGTCCGCCACGCCAACAACCGCCTCGATCCGCTGGCGACCGAGATCCGTGACGAGATGGAGGGCTACGCCGCATGATCACCACCCTGGTCCGCACCGCCGACTCGGCCACCACGACGACGGCCGGCAGCCCGCTGGTCAACATGGCGATCTTCCTGGCGTTCGTCGCCGGCACGATGATCATCGTCATCCGGGCGTCGAAGTCCAACACGACGGCGACCGACTACTACACCGGCGGCCGGTCGTTCACCGGCGGCCAGAACGGCACCGCGATCGCCGGCGACTACCTGTCCGCCGCGAGCTTCCTGGGCATCACCGGCGCCATCGCGCTGACCGGGTTCGACGGCTTCCTCTACTCCGTCGGGTTCCTCGTCGCCTGGCTGGTCGCCCTGCTGCTCGTCGCCGAGCTGCTGCGCAACACCGGCAAGTTCACGATGGCCGACGTGCTGGCCTTCCGGATGCGCCAGCGCCCCGTGCGCACGGCCGCCGCGATCTCCACGCTGGCCGTCTCGTTCTTCTACCTGCTGGCCCAGATGGCCGGCGCCGGCGGGCTGGTCAGCCTGCTGATGGGCATCACCGGCAACGTCGGGCAGTCGATCACGATCGCCGTCGTCGGCGTGCTGATGATCGTCTACGTGCTGGTCGGCGGGATGAAGGGCACGACCTGGGTGCAGATCATCAAGGCCGTGCTGCTGATCGCCGGAGCCGCGCTGATGACCTTCTGGGTCCTGAGCAAGTACGGCTTCAGCCTCTCCAACGTGATGGGCGCCGCCGCGGACGCCAGCCCGCTGGGCGACAAGCTGCTCGAGCCCGGCGCCAAGTACGGCAAGACCACGCTGACCAAGATCGACTTCATCTCGCTGTCGATGGCGCTGGTCCTGGGCACCGCCGGCCTGCCGCACGTGCTCATGCGCTTCTACACCGTCCCCACCTCGAAGGACGCACGCAAGTCGGTGGTCTGGGCGATCAGCCTGATCGGGATGTTCTACCTGTTCAGCCTCGTGCTCGGGTTCGGCGCGGCAGCGCTGGTCGGTCCCGAGACGATCGCCTCCGCCCCGGGCGGGCCGAACTCGGCGGCACCGCTGCTGGCCTACGAGCTCGGCGGCACGCTGCTCCTGGGCTTCATCTCCGCGGTGGCCTTCGCGACCATCCTCGCCGTGGTGGCCGGCCTGACGATCACCGCCAGCGCGTCGTTCGCCCACGACGTGTACGCCAGCGTCATCAAGCGCGGCAACGTGTCGGCGGACAAGGAGGTCCGGGTCGCCCGGATCGCAGCCGTGGTGATCGGCCTGTTCGCGATCGTCGGCGGCATCCTGGCCAAGGACCAGAACATCGCGTTCCTGGTGGCGCTGGCCTTCGCGGTGGCGGCCTCGGCCAACCTCCCGACGATCCTGTACTCGCTGTTCTGGCGGAACTTCACCACCCGCGGCGCGCTGTGGAGCATCTACGGCGGGCTCATCGCCTCCATCGGACTGATCATCTTCTCGCCGGTCGTCTCGGGCAAGCCGGTCATCGAGGCCACGGGCAAGAGCCCGTCGATGCTGCAGGGCGTGGACTTCTCCTGGTTCCCGCTGGACAACCCGGGGCTCATCTCGATCCCGCTGGCCTTCTTCCTCGGCTGGCTGGGCTCGGTCACCGACAAGGAGAAGCCCAACGTGGCCAAGTACGCCGAGATGGAGGTCCGCTCCCTGACCGGGGCCGGCGCCGAGAAGTCCGTCTCGGTGCACTGACCCGCACACTGCCGTCCGGGCGCCGGCGAGCCTGCTGCCCCGGCGTCCGGACGGTCCCCACCCACTCCGCACAGCCCGCACCACCACCGACCCGAAACCAGGAGCCTCGAATGTCGACCGACACCCTCGCGAACCTCGCCACCGAGAACCGGACCTTCGCCCCCGACCCGATGTTCGCCGCGCAGGCCAACGCCCAGCCCTCGCTCTACGACCAGGCGGCCACCGACCGGCTCGGCTTCTGGGCCGAGCAGGCCGAGCGGCTGACCTGGGACCGCCGCTGGGACCAGGTCCTGGACTGGTCGGACGCCCCGTTCGCGAAGTGGTTCGTCGGCGGCCAGCTGAACGTGTCGGTCAACTGCGTGGACCGGCACGTGGCCGAGGGCCGCGGTGAGCGCACGGCCATCATCTTCGAGGCCGAGGACGGGCGCAGCGAGCACATCTCCTACACCGAGCTGCTCGCCCGCGTCTCCCAGGCGGCCCACGCGATCACCTCCCTGGGCGTGACGGCGGGCGACCGGGTCGCGATCTACATGTCGATGACCCCCGAGGCGATCGTGGCGATGCTGGCCTGCGCGCGGATCGGCGCCGTCCACTCGGTGGTGTTCGGCGGGTTCGCCGCCGAGGCCCTGCGCTCGCGCATCGACGACGCCCAGGCCAAGCTCGTCATCACCGCCGACGGGCAGTACCGCCGCGGCACGGCCATGGCGCTCAAGCCGTCCGTCGACGAGGCCGTCGAGCACTGCCCGAGCGTGCAGCACGTCCTGGTGGTGCGGCACACCGGCCAGGACGTCGACTGGCAGGAGGGCCGCGACGTGTGGTGGCACGAGTGGATGCCGGTCCACCCGACCGAGCACACCGCCGCAGGCGTTCGACTCCGAGCACCCGCTGTTCATCCTCTACACGTCGGGCACCACCGGGAAGCCCAAGGGGATCCTGCACACCACGGGCGGGTACCTCACCCAGGCCGCATCCACGTACAACAACGTGTTCGACCTCAAGCCCGAGTCCGACGTCTACTGGTGCACCGCCGACATCGGCTGGGTCACCGGGCACTCGTACATCGTCTACGGGCCCGCTGGCCAACGGCGCCACCCAGCTGATCTACGAGGGCACCCCGGACACCCCGCACCGCGGCCGGTTCTGGGAGATCATCGAGAAGCACAGGGTGTCCATCCTCTACACCGCGCCCACCGCGATCCGCACGTTCATGAAGTGGGGTGACGACCTCCCCGCCGCCTACGACCTGTCGAGCCTGCGGCTGCTGGGCTCGGTCGGCGAGCCGATCAACCCCGAGGCGTGGATGTGGTACCGGGAGGTCATCGGCGGCGGCCGCTGCCCGATCGTGGACACCTGGTGGCAGACCGAGACCGGCGCGATGATGATCAGCCCGCTGCCCGGGGTCACCGAGTGCAAGCCGGGCTCGGCGATGCGCCCGCTCCCGGGGATCTCCGCCGCAGGTCGTCGACGACGAGGGGCACCCCGTGCCCCCCGGAGGCGGCGGGTACCTGGTGCTCACCGAGCCGTGGCCGGCGATGCTGCGCGGGATCTGGGGCGACAACGAGCGCTACGTCGACACGTACTGGTCGCGCTGGGACGGCTTCTACTTCGCCGGCGACGGCGCGAAGCTCGACGAGGACGGCGCGATCTGGCTGCTCGGCCGGGTCGACGACGTGATGAACGTGTCCGGCCACCGGATCTCCACCACGGAGGTCGAGTCCGCGCTGGTCTCCCACGACGCCGTGGCCGAGGCCGCGGTCGTCGGGGCTGCGGATGCCACCACCGGGCAGGGCATCGTCGCGTTCGTGATCCTGCGCTCGGGCGTCGAGAACGCCCCGGAGCTGGTCGGGGCGCTGCGCGCGCACGTGGCCCACGAGATCGGCCCGATCGCCAAGCCGCGCCAGATCCTGGTGGTCTCCGAGCTGCCGAAGACCCGCTCGGGCAAGATCATGCGCCGGCTGCTGCGCGACCTGGCCGAGCACCGCGACCTCGGCGACGTCACGACGCTGGCCGATCCGACGATCATGGCCCAGATCCAGGCCGGCCTGGCCGACCCGGTCCCGACCCCAGCCTGATCCCGGGCCCCGCCGCGCTGTGTCATCGATCGTGCACCGTGATGGCCGGATCCATGACACAGCAGGTGCCGGCCGATAGCGTGCGCGACGTGGGTGACTGGGTGCTCGCGGTGGCGGCGATCGCCGGGGCAATCGTCCTCGGCGTCATCGTCGCGCGCGCGGTGCGTGGTCGGGCCCAGCTCGGGTCCGAGGGCGACATGGCCACCTACCGGACCCTGCACCTGGCCAGCCTGGCCGCCCCCGCCCTGCGCGGCGGGCTCACCGCACCAGGCGCGCAGCGCTCAGCCAAGCACCTGCGCACCCTGCTGGGCGTCGAGGCGCTGGCGATCACCGATCGGGACGAGCTGCTGGCATGGGAGGGCCTGGGCGAGCGCCACGGGGAGGCCGCCGTCGCGCACGCGAGCATGGCCCTGGGGTCGGGGACGAGCGTGGTGCTGACCTCCGGCCAGGTCCGGGAGGTCTCGGAGATCCTGCGCAGCGGGGTGGCAGCGCCCCTGACCTCCGAGGACATCGTGATCGGGGCCCTGGTGGCCTACTCGTCGCAGCCCGCGGGGCCGGCGCTGGTCCGTGCGGTGGAGGAGGTGGCGGCGTTCGCCTCGGGGCAGCTCGACCTCGCCGAGCTCGACCGCACCCGGGCGCGCTCGGCGGAGGCAGAGGTCCGCGTGCTGCGCGCGCAGATCTCCCCGCACTTCATCTACAACTCCCTGACGGCCATCGCCTCGTTCGTGCGCACCGACCCGGACCGGGCCCGGGACCTGCTGCTGGACTTCGCCGACTTCACCCGGTACAGCTTCCGCGCCCACGGCCGGTTCACGACCCTGGCCGAGGAGCTGCACTCCATCGAGCAGTACCTGCTGCTGGAGCAGGCCCGGTTCGGCGACCGCCTGCGGGTCGTGCTGCGGGTCGACCCCGAGGTCGTGGGCGTGCGCATCCCGTTCCTGTGCATCCAGCCGCTGGTGGAGAACGCCGTGCGCCACGGGTTCGAGAACTCCGACGGCCCGGGCACGATCACGCTGCGGGCGCTGGACCGCGGCGCCGAGGCGCTGGTCAGCGTGGAGGACGACGGGGCGGGGATCGACCCGGCGGTGGTCCGGCGCAGCCTGTCCGGCGCGCCGGGGGACCATGTCGGCCTGGCCAACGTGGACGAGCGCCTGCGCAGCACGTACGGCGACGACCACGGCCTGACCGTGGAGACCGCTCCCGGCGCAGGCACGAAGGTGACCATGCGGATCCCGAAGTACGCCGAGGCGGTGGCGGTCGATGAGTGACTCCGCGGCACCGCCCACGGGCCTGCACGTCCTGGCCGTCGACGACGAGCCCCCCGCCCTGGGCGAGCTGGCGTACCTGCTCGAGCAGTCCGAGCAGGTGGCCCGGGTGAGCACGGCGGGCAGCGCAGCTGAGGCGCTGGCCGCCCTGCAGGACGGTGAGTTCGACGCCGTGTTCCTCGACATCCGGATGCCGGGGATCGACGGACTGGCCCTGGCCGGGATCCTCGCCCGGTTCGCCGCACCGCCACCGGTGGTGTTCGTCACCGCCTACGACAACCACGCGGTGGACGCCTTCGAGCTCGCGGCCGTGGACTACCTGCTCAAGCCGATCCGGGCCGAGCGGCTGGCCCTGGCCCTGACCCGGGTGCGCCAGGCGATCGAGTCGCGGCGCCAGGGCGGCACCCGCGGCGCGGCGGACGCGCCACCTGCCTCCGGCGAGCAGGGCGCTGGCGGGACGCCCCCGCAGCCCCAGGGCGGGGCGACCGAGCCGGTCGTGCCCGAGGACGAGACGATCGCCGTCGAGCTCGGTGGCGTCACCCGGTACGTGAAGCGCTCCGACGTCGTCTTCGTCGAGGCCCAGCGCGACTACGTCCGGCTGTGCACCCGCGCCGGTGGCCACCTGGTCCGGGTCCCGCTGACCACCCTCGAGGAGCGCTGGGAGCCGGCCGGGTTCCTGCGCGTGCATCGCCGGTTCCTGGTCAACGCCGCCTTCGTCGAGAGCCTGCGCTCCGCGGCCGGCCGGGTCACGCTGGACCTCGGCGGCGGGCAGTCGGTGCCGGTCAGCCGCCGGTTCACCCCCGAGGTCCGCGCCGCCCTCGTGCAGCGCCACCGCCTGGACCGCGATCCCCGGGCCGAGGGCAGCGCACCATGACCGACGGGCAACGGCCCCGGCGCGAGGTCATCACGGGACCGCGGCGCGACGTGCGCCGGCGCACCCGGCGCTCAGCGGTCGAGGACATCGACGCCCAGACCCGGGTCGGCGTCGTCTACGTGCGCGCGCTGATCCGCACGCAGCTGCTGCTGGGGCTGTCGACGGTCGCGCTGGTGGTCGTGCCCCTGGCGACGCTGCCGCTGCTCTTCGGGCTCGTGCCCGAGGTGCGCGCGCTGCAGGTCGGCCCGCTGCCACTGTGGTGGCTGCTCCTGGGCTTCCTGGTGTATCCCGCGATCCTCGCGGCGGGCTGGTGGTACATCCGGCACGCGGAGCACAACGAGGAGCAGTTCACCGACCTGGTCGAGGGCCGATGAGCAGCGCCGCGGTCATCGCGGGCATGACCGCCACGGTCGTGGCCACGATCGCACTGGCCGGCTTCAGCTCGCGGGTCGCGCGCACCACCGGCGACTTCTACGTGGCTGCCCGCTCGGTGCCGGCGTGGTGGAACGCCTCGGCCATCTCCGGGGAGTACCTGTCGGCAGCCTCGTTCCTCGGCGTCGCCGGGCTGATCATGGTCGGTGGTGCCGATGCCGTCTGGTTCCCGGTGGGCTACGCCGTGGGGTACGTGCTGCTCCTCGCCCTGGTCTCGGCTCCCCTGCGCCGCTCCGGGGCCTACACGCTTCCCGACTTCTGCGAGGCCCGGCTGCGCTCGTCCCGGGTCCGGCTGGCGGCCAGCGTCCTGGTGGTCGTGATCGGGTGGCTCTATGTCGTGCCGCAGCTGCAGGGCGCGGGCCTGGCACTGCAGACGGTCCTGGGCAGCCCGGTGTGGCTGGGCGGGGTCCTGGTCGCCCTGACCGTGCTGATCGTGATCGTCGGCGGGGGCATGCGCAGCGTCACGATGGTCCAGGGCTTCCAGTACTGGCTGAAGCTCGTCGCGATCATGGTCCCGGCGCTGTTCCTGCTGGTCGCGTGGCGGATGGATGGGGCCCCGAGCGCCCTGGTCGACCAGGTGCCCACGTTCCCGGCCGCCACGACGGTGTCGGTGGGCGCGGACATCGACATCACCGTGGTCGAGCCGGTCGTGGTCCGTGCCGACGGATCGATCGACGGGGCCCTCGTGGCCGGCGAGGTGGACCTCACCCAGGGAGCGCACAGCGTCGGCGCGGGCACGACGCTCGGCTTCCCCGCGGGGGCGGCCGTCCCGCACCTGGCGACCACTCCGGCGACGACGGGCACCGCCTGGGGGCAGCCCCTGCAGGGCGCGGAGTCGCACCCGATGTACCGCACCTATGCCCTGATGATCGCGCTGTTCCTCGGGACCATGGGCCTGCCGCACGTGCTGGTGCGCTTCTACACGAACCCTGATGGGCGCCAGGCCCGGCGAACGGCCCTGATCGTCATCGGCCTCGTCGGGCTGTTCTACCTGTCCCCCTCGGTGTTCGGGATGCTGGGCCGGATCTACACCCCTGCCCTGCTGATGACCGGGCAGACCGACGCCGTCGTGCTGCTCCTGCCGCAGGCGATGGTCGGCGGCGCGCTGGGTCAGGCCCTCACCGCGCTGGTCTGCGCAGGGGCTGCGGCGGCGTTCCTCGCGACCGCGACCGGCCTGACGGTCACCGTCGCCGGGGTGCTGTCCCAGGACGTGGTCAGCCGCTGGGTGCACGACCCGATCCGGTCGTTCCGGGTTGCCGCGGTCGCGGCTGTGCTGGCACCCCTCGTGCTCAGCCTGCTGGCCAGCGCCCTGCCCCTGGCGCAGGCGGTCGCGCTGGCCTTCACCGTGGCCGCCGCCACGTTCTGCCCCCTGCTGCTCCTGGGGATCTGGTGGCCACGGCTCACCGACGCCGGCGCAGCCGCCGGCCTGGTGGTCGGCGGGACGCTGGCCGTCGGCGCCATCGCGGCCTCCACCGCCATGCCGGACCTGACCGGCTGGCCGGACGCGCTGCTGTCGCAGCCGGCTGCCTGGGTCATGCCCCTGGCGCTGGCGACGATGGTGGGCGTGTCCCGCGCGACCCGCCATCGCCTGCACCCGGGCGTCGACCGGATCATGATCCGCCTGCACACCCCGGAGGCCGCCCGGCTGCATCCGGCCTGGACCGCGAGGGGACGCCGATGACCGACCGGTCCACGCACGTGCGGCCCGTGGCCCCGGCCCAGGACGCTCCGATGACCGAGCTCGTGGCCGCCGCCGTGGCTGCGAGCGCGGGGGCGGCGAGCGCCGGGGCGGCGAGCGCCGGGGAGCCCGCCCCGGGCAGCGACCCGGCGGCGGCCCTGGTGCGCGCGGCCGACGCGCGCACGCGTGATCTCGTCGACGGGTTCATCCACCAGGCCGGTCCCCCGCCCGGGCGCTTCGCCTGGGTGGCCCTGGGGTCGCACGCCCGGGGCGAGCTGCACTGCGGCAGCGACCAGGACCACGCCCTGATCTGGGACGCCGCACGCGCGGCCGGCAGCAGCTACGCCGGGGATCTGGCCGGGGAGGTGATCGCCGGGCTCGCCGCGTTCGGCATGCGGCCCTGCGACGGCGGCTACATGGCCGACAGGTGGTCGGTGGCGCTGGTCGACTGGGTGGCGCAGGCCCGGGACCGGATCGAGGCCCCCACGCCCCAGGCGGTCCTCGACACCGACGTGTTCCTCGACCTGCGCCGCCTGGCAGGGGACCTCGACATCACGCCCGCCACCGAGGTCCTGCTCGCCGGGCCGGCTCCCCCCGGCTGCTGCACGGCCTCGCCGCGGCCGCCACGTCGTTCCCCACCGCCCTGGGCACCTTCGGCCGCATGCCGCACGGGCCGGTGGACCTCAAGCGGACGGGGCTGGCCCCGCTGGTGCTGCTGGCCCGCCTCTACGGGCTGGACGCCCGATCACCGGCCGTCGGGACCCGGGACCGGCTGGTGGCCGCCGCCGCGGCGGGCCTGCTGTCCGAGGAGCTCGTGGGACGGCTGGCCGAGGGGTTCGAGGTGCTCACCCGGCTGCGCCTGGCTGCACAGGTCGAGCAGGTGCGCGCGGGCCTGCCCCTGTCGGACAAGGTCGTCATCGACGACCTCGAGGCCGAGGACCGCATCGCGCTGCGGGAGGCCTTCCGGGCCATCCGAGCCGCGCAGTCGGTGACGGCCATGACGTTCCGGACCGACCTGTGACCGGGCCGGTGCGGGTGCGCCACACCCGTGGAGGTGGGATGTGACCAGGTGGCGGGTCCTCGCCCTCATCGCGATCGCGACCCTCGTGCCGGCGCTGACCGTGGCCGTCGTGCTCGCGGACCTGCCGCCGGACTCCCTCCGGGCCCTGCTCGACGCGCTGGGCACGCAGGCGCTCGTGCTCGGCGTCGGCCTGGTGGTGCTGGTCGCCGGGATCGGGTGGGTGGCGTGGTCCACGTGGCGCTCGGAGCAGCGCCACGACGCCCGTCAGGCCGCCGACATCGAGATCATCGCCACGGTGAACCCCCGGCACCGGCTGGCCGGGGGCACGGCAGTCGAGCGGGCGGTCAACCTCCTGGCCGAGCGGCACGCGACGGCCGAGGACCGCCTGACCGAGCAGCTGGACAGCGCCCACGCCGAGCTGACCCGGGAGCGCGACGTGCTGTTCGCGGTGCTGACCGGGCTGGACGTGCCCGTCGGCGTGGTCGACGACAGCGGGCGCATCCTGCTGGTGAACCCGGCTGCCCGCCGGATGCTGGCGTCGCGCTCGCGGATCGCGGCCGGTCGCAGCATCTTCGGGGTCTTCGACGCCGAGGACCTCACGCCCCTGCTCACCCGGGCACTCGAGGGGCAGCGGCCGTCGGCCGTGGTGGCCGGGACCCCGATGCGCCTGGTCCGCATCACCGGCCCCGACGAGCCCGGGATGGTCCTGATCATCGGCGAGCCCGGGGAGCACCCCGACGGGCCCGAGGTCGGGCTGTCGGTCGACCTGGCCCGGCCGAGCCGACCCGGCCTGACCCGGGAGCAGTGGCTGGCCACGCCCCTGGACCACATCGTGTTCACGGTCCTGGACTGTGAGACGACCGGGCTGCACTCCGAGGCCGGTGACCGCCTGATCGCCCTGGGCGCGGTCCGGGTGGACGGATCGGCCGTGCGCGCCGACGACACGTTCGACGCCCTGGTCAACCCCGGACGGCACATCCCGGAGTCCTCGACGCGCTTCCACGGCATCACCGACGACCTGGTCGCCGACGCACCCACCGGGGCCGTGGTGCTGGCGGACTTCGCGGAGTACGCGGCGGACTCGGTGCTCGTCGGCCACCACCTGGCCTTCGACCTGGGCTTCCTGTCCCCGCCGGCCGCGGAGGCCGGGGTGACCCTCGAGCCGCTGAGCCTGGACACGATGCTGCTGTCCGCGGTCCTGGACCCCGACCCCGACGCCCGCCACGGGCTCGACGGGGTGTGCGCCCGCTTCGGCGTCGACGTGATCGGCCGGCACACCGCCCTGGGCGATGCGCTGGCCACGGCGGAGGTGCTGGTCCGGATGATCCCGCTGCTCAACGAGCGCGGCATCCACACCCTCGACGACGCGCGGCGGGCATCGGCGGCCACGGAGCTCGCCGGTCGGATCGCCGCGGTGGGCTCGTAGGCCTGCGACCTCACCCCGTCCGGCCACCGCAGATGCTTCCCTTCTGCGAATTCGCTTCCCGAGTTCCGGAAGCAGATCCTTCACAGGGAAGCAGCTGCGCTCGGTGGCCTCAGACCAGCGCGGCTCGGATCTGCTCGGCGTGGTCGCGGGCGTGCGCGACGTAGGTGTCCAGCCAGTCGGCGAGCGTGTACGGCCCGGACTCGGTGTGGACCCCGGCGCGGGCCAGGTCGTCGGGCGTGATCAGGTCCAGCAGCTCTGCACTGGATTCGCGCACGGCCCGGAACACCGCCAGGGACGCCGCAACGGGCCGGTCGTAGTGCAGCGCGCGGGCCCACTGCGCCTCGTCGTAGCCCTGGATGGTCGTGCCCGTGGGCTCGGCGAGCAGCCGGCGCAGGCGCACGTAGGAGTTCGTCTCGGAGTCGGCCACGTGGTGGATCACCATCCGCGGGGTCCACCCGTCGGGCTCTGAGGGCTGCCGGTCGAGGTCCGCCTCCGAGAGCGCCGCTGCGACGGAGATGAACTGCTCGGTGGCCTCGCGGTAGGCGGAGACCATTCCCGCCAGCTCGGCCGATCGCGAGGACTCGCTGGGGCTCTCGGCGCTCATGCTGTCGGTTCCTCTCGCGCGGGCCGGTGGCTGGGAATGCTACTGGGGTGGAGCCCTCCGAGTGGAGGACCCCACCCCAGTGGGTGGTGCAGATCAGGACGTCAGGCCACGAGGGCCCGGTGCCCCGTCAGGGCGGACCCCTGGATCACTGACCGGCCTTGAACGCCTCGAGCAGCTCGGCGTTGTCGGCGTAGACCTCTTCGCCGTTCTCAGCCGTGACGATCAGCGGCTCGAGGTAGTCCGCGGGGATCACGACGCCGCTCTGGGAGCCGACGTCGGCCATCGCGAACTCAGCTGCCGTCGGGTAGACCTCGCCGGCGCAGACAGCCGTGATCAGCTTGACGGTCTCGGCCACCAGCTTGCGGGTGTCCTTGTAGATCGTCGAGTACTGCTCGCCCGCGGCGACGCGGGTGACCGCGACGACCTCGGAGTCCTGACCGGTGACGGTCGGGGTCAGCTTCGCGGCGCTCGTGGCGTTGAGGATGCCCTCAGCCAGCTGGTCGTTCGGCGAGAGGACGCCGTGCAGCGGGGTGCCATCGTTGTAGTCAGACGTGATGAGGTTCTCCATGCGCTTCTGGGCGTTCTCCTTCTTCCAGCCCTCTGTCGACACCTGGTCGAAGCTGGTCTGGCCGGACGTCACGACCAGCGTGCCGTCGTCGATCTTCGGCTGGAGGATGTCCATGGCGCCGTTGAAGAACACCGGGGCGTTGGCGTCGGTGGCAGCACCGGCGAAGAGCTCGATGTTCCACGGGGACGCGCCCTGGTTCTTCTCCATGCCCTCCAGGAGGGCGGTGCCCTGGAGCTGGCCGACCTTGAAGTTGTCGAACGCGACGTAGTAGTCGGTCGCCTCGGCGTCGATGGGACGGTCGTAGGCGATGAGCGGGACGCCTGCGGCCTCAGCGGCCTCGGCCTGGCTGCCGAGCTGCTGGCCGTTCTCGGCGCCGATGACGAGCACCTTGGCCTGCTGGGTCAGCATGTTGTCGGCGTTCGCCTGCTGGGATGCGACTGCCGAGGACCCGGAGTCGGCGAACTGCACGTCGGGGGTGAACCCGGCTGCCGTGATCTGCTCCTCGAACAGCTGCTTCGCAAGCGTCCAGTTCTCCGAGGTCTGCGCGGGAAGCGCCACACCGATGCGGTCGCCGGGGGCGCAGGTGGTGGTGGTCTGACCACCAGCGGCAGCAGCCGAGCCGCTGGCAGCGGGGGCGGCGGACTCAGTCGCGGTTTCCGACTCCGTGGAACAGCCGCTCAGGATGAGCAGCGAACTGCATGCCGCCGCAATGACGACCAGTGACTTCCTCATTCGTGTGTTACTCCTTCTGGTTGGGGTGGAGATCCGTGGGGCGCGGCGACCGCGCCGATGGTGCGCCTACTTGGCGGCCGGCGCGGGTGCTGGGGCGGGGACAGCGTGCTCCGCGGGCCTGTGCTTCTTCCGGCCCAGGGATGGGAAGAGCGGCGGACGGTCCTGCTGCTTGCTCAGGAGGTCGAAGGCGACGGCGGCCAGCAGGACAAGGCCCTTGATGACCGACACCCAGGACTGCTCGACGCCCATGAGCGAGAGGCCGTTGTTGAGGAAGGCCATGACCAGACCACCGACCATGGACCCGATCACAGTCCCGACACCGCCAGTGACGGCCGCTCCGCCGATGAAGACAGCGGCGATCGCATCGAGCTCCCAGCCGACGCCGTCCGCCGGCCCAGCTGCACCCGCGCGCGCCAGGTAGATCATCCCCGCCACAGCGGCGAGCAGCGACATGTTCGCGATCACCAGGAAGTTGACCCGGGGGACGTTGACGCCGGACAGGGCTGCAGCGCGCTTGTTGCCGCCCACGGCGTAGATGTGACGGCCGAACGTGGTGTTACCCATGATGAACGAGTAGACGAATATGAGTGCCAGGAGGATCAAGCCGGAAACCGGGAAGCCGGTTCCCTCGTTGCCAGTCGCGAACTTGAACGCGAAGAACATGATCACGAGTCCGAGCAGCACAAGCTTGACGATGGTGGCCCACAGCGGCGCGAGCTCGTCACCGACGGACTTGGCCTTGGCGCGCTTGCGGAACTCAAGCCAGACGAGCCCGAGGACGGCCACGATGCCGAGGACCAGGGTCGTGGTGTTCACGATCCTCGTGCCGTTGGACAGGATGAGGTTCGGGCCGACCTGCGGCAGGTAGCCCCGTCCGATCACCTTGAACCCCTCGGGCACGGGGACGGTCTGCGACTGCCCGATCACCTGGTTCAGGCCACGGAAGATGAGCATGCCGGCCAGCGTCACGATGAAGGCGGGGACCATCACCCGGGACACCCAGAAGCCCTGCCACATGCCGACCAGGATCCCCGCGACAAGGCCCACGACAATGCCCAGGGGCCATGCGATCCCCCAGTCGGACATGGTCTTGGCCACGACGATGCCGACGAACGCAGCCACCGAGCCGACGGAGAGGTCGATGTGCCCGGCGATGATCACCATCACCATGCCGATCGCAAGGATCAGGATGTAGGAGTACTGGGACACGACGTTGACCAGGTTCACCGAGCTCAGCACGACACCGTCGGTGGTGAAGTAGAACAGCGCGATGATCGCGATCAGGCTGAAGACCATGCCGTACTGGCGCACGTCGGCGTTGCCGAACACGCCCTGGCGGAACTCCTTCACCTTGCTCATGCGGTGGTCCTCACTCGTGCGGATGTCATGGTCTTCATCAGTGATTCCTGCGTGGCTTCCTCAACGGGGACGTCTGCGGTCACCTGGCCCTCGAACACCGTGTAGATGCGGTCGGAGATGCCGATGACCTCGGGCAGCTCGGAGGAGATGACGATGACGCCCTTGCCCTGGCGGGCCAACTCGAAGATGACCTCGTAGATCTCGTACTTGGCGCCGACGTCGATGCCGCGTGTGGGCTCATCGAGGATGAGCAGGTCGGAGTCGGTGAACATCCACTTGCTCAGCACGACCTTCTGCTGGTTGCCGCCCGAGAGCTTGTCCACGCCCTCGTTGACCGAGGGCGTCTTGGTGCGCAGCCGCTTGCGGTAGTCCTCGGCGGCGACGAACACCTTGTGCTTGTCGATCACGCCCCGCGTGCTCACCTTGCTCCACTTGGCCTGCACCGTGGCGGTCTTGATGTCGTCCAGCAGGTTCAGGCCCAGGGTCTTGCGGTCCTCGCTCACGTAGGAGATGCCGTGGCCGATGGCATCGCGCACGTGGCGCAGCTCGATCTCCTGGCCGTCCTTGATGATCGTTCCCGACTCCCAGATGCCGTAGCTGCGGCCGAAGATGCTCATCGCCAGCTCGGTGCGGCCGGCACCCATGAGGCCGGCGATCCCGACGACCTCGCCGTGGCGGACCTTGAGGCTCGAGCCCTTGCAGACGTAGCGGTCGTCGGCGATCGGGTGCTTGACCCAGATGTCGCGGACCTCGAAGAACACCTCGCCGATGTGCCTCTCCCGGCTCGGGTAGCGGCTGTTCATCTCCCGACCGACCATGCCCTTGATGATCCGGTCCTCGTTGGCGCCCTCGGCGTCAAGGGTCTCGATGGTCTTGCCGTCACGGATGATGGTGATCTTGTCCGAGATCTGCTCGATCTCGTTGAGCTTGTGCGAGATCATGATGCAGCTCACGCCGGAGTCCTTCAGGCCCTGCATGAGCCCGAGCAGGTGCTGGGAGTCCTTGTCGTTGAGCGCGGCAGTCGGCTCGTCGAGGATCAGCAGCTCCACGTCCTTGCTCAGGGCCTTGGCGATCTCGACGAGCTGTTGCTTGCCCACGCCGATGTTCTTGATCTGGATGTCCGGGCTCTCGACGAGGCCCACCTGCTCCATGAGCTCGATGCAGCGGCGCCGGGCGGTGGGCCAGTCGATGGCGGTACCGCCCCACTTGCGGGGCTCGTTGCCGAGGAACATGTTCTCGAGGATCGACAGCTCGGGGATCAGCGCGAGCTCCTGGTGGATGATCACGATGCCGACGGCCTCGGACTCCCCGATGTTGCGGAACCGGCAGAGCTCGCCCTTGTAGTAGATGTCGCCCTCGTAGGAGCCGTAGGGGTAGACCCCCGACAGGACCTTCATCAGCGTCGACTTGCCGGCTCCGTTCTCGCCGCAGATCGAATGGATCTCCGGGCGCCCCACGGTCAGCGAGACTTCGGAGAGGGCCTTGACACCGGGGAACTCCTTGGTGATGTTCAGCATCTCCAGGAGGGGCGCTTCACTCACTGCATGCACCACCATGATCACAGATCGTCACGACACCCGGGGCTTGGGTCAATACGCCACGCCGACGATGTCTCAGGAATGTCACAACTGCGAAGCCAATCGCCCATGTCCTACGTTGTCAAGCACGATTGGTAACGAGTTGATAACGAACGCCAGCAACCGAGAATCACCGTCTGGTAATCGCTCTCCGGGCGTGGGACGCGCTACAGTCGAATCATGACATCGATGGACACGGGGGTGGGGCGGGGCGCACCCGCTGCCGGCCGGGCCACTCTGGCTGATGTCGCGAAGCTCGCCGAGGTGAGCACGAAGACGGTGTCCCGTGCCCTGTCCGGCGCACCCAACGTCGACCCCGAGACCCGCGCGCGCGTCGAGCAGCGCGGCCGCCACCCTGAGGTTCCGCCCGAATGCCCTGGCCAGGGAGCTGCGCACCGGTGGCGTCACCACCACGGTCGGCTTCGTGATCGGGGACCTGACCAACCCGTTCTACGCCTTGGTGGCCGCCGGGGTGGAGCGCGTGCTGGCCCGGGAGGGCCTCACCCTGGTCATCGCCGCCACCGACGACAAGTCCCGCCTCGAGCCCACCGTCGTGTCGGCCATGCTCGAGCGGCGCATCCGCGGCCTGCTGCTCGTGCCCATCGCCGACGACCACAGCTACCTGGAGGGCGAGCGGCACTTCGGCACCCCGATCGTGGCCGTCGATCGGCCCCTGTCCAACGCGACCAGCGACAGCGTCGTCCTGGACAACCGCGCCGGGGCCAGGGCCGGGGTGCTCGCGCTCCTGGACGCCGGGCACGCCCGGGTGGCGTTCGTCGGGAGCACCGACTCGCTCTACACCCACCACCAGCGGCTGCTCGGCTACCGCGACGCCCTCGAGGCACGCGGACTCCAGGTGGACCCGGCCCTGGTCCGCACCGACGGCCCGGACATCGCCTCAGCCGCGGCCGCCACCTCCGCCCTCCTGGACTCCGAGCATGCGCCGTCGGCCATCTTCGCGGGCAACAACCGGGCCACGATCGGCGCCCTGCAGGGCATCCGGCAGCGCGACGCCCACGTGGGCGTCCTGGGATTCGACGACTTCGAGCTGGCAGGGTTCCTCGGCGTCAGCGTGGTCGCCCACCAGCCCGAGCGCATGGGCGAGATGGCCGCGGAGATCATCCTGCGCCGGATGGCCGACCCGATGGGGCTCGCCGAGCAGATCGTGCTGCCCACCCGGGTCATCCTGCGCGGCTCGGAGCGCCAGCTCCACTGAGGCGCGCCCGCACTCATGATCCGTGCGGGTTGGGTGGCTTCTAGCGTCTGCAACCAGAACGGTTCACGCGGGCACGAGGTCGACTCAGCCGGCGGGGAACCCGAAGGCGGAGTACGTGACGGCCGCCAGCTTCGCCTGGCCCGCCACCGAGGGATGGAAGTAGTCGACCTTCGAGATGTCCGTGAGGGTGAAGGTGGTGTTGTAGACGGCGTTGTCGTCGAACCTGCAGGCGGTCGAGGACGACGTTGTCGTGATCGTCGAGCACGCTGCCCTCAACGCGTCGTTGAACGCGACCACGCGGGCACGGACTCTGTCCCGCCGGTCGACGTCGGCCTTCGAGCTTGGACGTGGGGCTCTTCAGCATCGACTGGCAGATCTTGTAGAGCCCCCAGACGAACCGCGCCGACGAGGACTTGGACCCGACCTCCCAGAGCTTGTAGATGTCCGGGATCGAGGCGACCACGATCTGGTCGACACCCCTGGAGGCCAGGACGTCCAGCGCTGCAGTCCGCCCGGGCGCCGGAAGTCCGCGACCGACGTCATGCCCGCCTCCGTGGAGGTGCAGGCGTCGTTGGCGCCCATCAGGACGGTCACCAGTTCGGTGCCCTGGGCCGACCTTGCCCGCCTGGGTGGCCAGGTCGCCGATCTTCGCCCCGGAGACCGCGTGGTTCGGCCCTCGTGAGGTCGGGGACTCGTGTCGCCGCCTCGAGCCGCGTGTACAGCGAGTTCACCGCCGACTGGGTCCCTGTGCTCCACGAGTAGGTGGGATCAGCCCTCAGCAGCGACTTGATGTCGTAGGCGATCGTGATCGAGTCACCGAGGGCCGCCATCGAGGTCGGGACCGGCAGCGGGCTGGGCGACGGTGCAGCGCCCGACGGTGCCGCCACCCCCGCCACAAGGGCGAGCGATCCAAGTGCTGCCCAGAACCGACGTGCGCGCATGCCGACCTCCCGTTGTCGAGTGCCCACACCGTAGTGGGCTGGCGGGCGAAAGCGAAGGGTTCGGCGCCTGGCCAGTT
Organism: uncultured Actinomycetes bacterium; assembly: GCA_963714995.1. Classification (GTDB taxonomy): domain Bacteria; phylum Actinomycetota; class Actinomycetes; order S36-B12; family CAIYMF01; genus Prado023. The sequence goes on from CAVQQP010000001.1 coordinate 76,978, forward strand.
GGGCGTCAGGCTCCCCGCCGCCCACAGCGCCCGCCGGCGACGCCACATCACCCGCGCCCATGATCCATTCGGGTTCGGTGGCTTCTAGGGTCGGCAACCCGCATGGATCACCGGATCGGTGCCGCGCCCGAGCTTCGCGGGCGGTCATGGCGCGTGGCGCGGCTCTGGCTCGGATACGGTCCGGGGCATGGGACTCACGTGGGCACATCGGCTGGGGATCGTCACCACGGCAGGGCTTCTCACCGCGCTGATGGCGGCACCGGCCGCACTCGCCGCACCGGCTGCCCGCGCACCGGCGCCCGCGCGCGGACCCGTGACGGCCGACGAGCCCGCGGGGTCCATCACGGTCATGGGGCGCAACCTCTACCTGGGCGCGGACACGGATGTCGCCCTGGATCTGCTGCCCGACATGCCCCGGCCGCCATGCAGTCGATGTGGGACCAGGTGGCTGCGACCGACTTCGACCAGCGGGTCACCCTGCTGGCTGCGGAGGCCGCGGCGGCGAAGCCGGACGTGATCGGGCTGCAGGAGGCGACGATCTGGGCGTGCCGGCCCAAGCCGTGGAAGGCGCCGGAGCCGGTGTTCGACTTCACCGAGCAGTTCCTGGCGGCCACGGCGGAGGCGGGGGTGCCCTACGCCGTGGCCGAGAAGGACGGGGTCACAGCCCAGAACCCGGGGTACTCAGATCCCGTCGATCCCCTTCCTGACCACCGTCACGGACCCGGACACCTTCCAGCCGCTGTTCGGGACTGACACCGCGGACTGCGGCTTCGTGATCGGCGAGGCGCTGCTGGTCCGCGAGGACCTCGCCACGGACGTCCTGGCCGTCGGCAACGGCGAGTACGAGGAGCGCTACCCCGTCGCACCCGTGGTCTTCGAGATCGACCGGGGATACTCCTGTGCCGACATCGCCATCGCCGGGACGACGGTTCGGGTGGTGACGACGCACCTCGAGTCGCTCTGGAAGGGCGTCGAGATGGTGCCGTCGGCCGAGCAGGCACGTCAGCTCGTCGCCGACCTGTCGACCACCACCGTCCCGCTCATCGTCCTGGGCGACTTCAACTCCGATCCGCGCGATCCGCGGGTGCCGGGAAGCTCGAACCCGGGCGGCCAGCCCGAGGCCGGGACGGAGTGCGCCGCCCAGCCGGAGCCGGTGACGGCCGCCAACGCCGATGCGAGCTGCAGCGCCTACTGGACGATGATCGAGGCGGGTTCACCGACGCGGGCCCCGATGCGATGGACCCCGCGAACCGCACGTGGGGCTCCGACGGGGACCTCGCCGGGCCCAACCCCGAGCGGCTCGAGGTCTCCCTCGAGGAGGGCAACGACGCCGGGTTCACCGATCGCCTGGACTACGTGTTCACCCGCAACGGCGCCACCCCGGTGAGTGCGGAGGTCTTCGGCAACGTGTGGCCCGACTCCGCCCGAGCTGTGGGACTGTGACGACCCCAGCCAGATCGCCACGACCGAGGAGTCCTCGGCGATCCTGGCCGAGAAGGGCCTGGCCGAGCCGATCACCGGACGGGGCGTCTGCCTGCCCACCGACCACGCCGGGCTGCTGGCCGTGGTGGACGTCACCGCGGGTCCCGACGGGGCCGTCGCCCAGCCCGCAACACCGGACCACTCGTCGTTCCGGATCGACCTGCTGGGGTGGCTGCTGATCATCATCGGCACCCTGGTGCTGATCCTCGTCCTGATCGTCTGGGGCATCTACCGGCTCGCGACCAGGGGTCGGCGCCGTCGGCGCAAGGCGGAGGCGGCTGCCGGCGCAGGGGCCTGAACCTGCAGGGAACCTGCACGTCACCTGCACGTTCGCTGGGAGACAACAACGCTGGTTCACGCGCCTGTACGGGCCACGTAAGGAAGGCCTGCCCAGGGCCTCCCGAGCGTTCCCCCAGCGCGTGGAACGGTGCAAGCATCGAGGCATGACGACGATGGTTGACCCACCGATGAGCGCCCCGCCGGAGCCCGGCCCGGACCGCTCCGCCGATCCCGCCCTGGCTGCCCGCGCAGGCAGCGCGTGATCCGCGGCAGCCGGTCCCGCCGGACCCCGCGGGCCCCAGCCCCGACCGCCCACCCCGTCCATGTGCCGAGGCGCTCACGCCAGCCGCTGCGCGACCCCGCCCCGTGGGCGCTGGCCATCACCGTGGTGACCCTCGGCCTCTGGGCCCTGACCGGTGGCCTGGGGTCGCTGGTCTCCGGCGGGATCGACACAGCCCTGGCGATCAGCCGGCTCTCGGGACTCGTGGCAGCCCTCGCCGCCCTGGGTGGGCTGGTCCTCACCGCCCGACCGCTGTGGCTCGAGCGGGGCGTCGGGCTGGATCGGATGATCTCCTGGCACCGGATCACCGGGATGACAGCGGCGTTCGGGATGGCCGTGCACGTCGTCGCGTCGCTCTACGCAGCAGGCGGCGGGATCACCGGCCTGTGGACCGGACTCACCGACCTGCTGGGGACCGACTGGTTCGTGGCCGCACTCGTCGCCGCGGTGCTCTTCGCGGTGGTCAGCCTCACCTCGTGGCGGCGGATCCGCACCCGGATGAGCTACGAGACGTGGCACATGGTCCACCTGGCCGGCTACCTCGCCGTCGCCCTCGCGTTCCCGCACGCGCTGTTCAGCGGCTCCACGTTGAACGGCAGCACTGTCGCGGGCTGGTGGTGGGTCGGGCTCTATGCCGCAACGACAGCGATCATCCTCGCCAGTCGGGTCGGCGGGATCGTGCGTCCCGCGCTTCGTCCGCGCACGTCGATCGCCCGGATCGTCCCGGAGGCACCGGGCGTCGGCTCCCTGGTGATCACCGGTCGCGGGGTCGACCGGCTCGGCGCCCAGCCCGGCCAGTTCGTCGGCCTGCGCGTCCTGACCCGCGACCTCTGGTGGCAGGCGCATCCGTACTCGCTGTCGGCCGCGCCCCAGCCCGGCGCCCTGCGCCTGACGATCAAGGCCCTCGGTGACGCCTCGGCGCGGACCCTCGAGGTTCGCCCCGGCACGCGCGTCCTGCTGGAGGGCCCCTACGGGGTCATGCGGATGGACGCGGCTGAGGGTCGGCGCGTGCTGCTGATCGGCGTCGGGGTGGGCCTTGCCCCGATGCGGGCCCTGCTCGAGGGGACGACCCCCGCCCAGGCGCCACTCGTCCTGGCCCGGGCGCACAGCGCCACGGACCTGCCCCTGGCTCGGGAGTTCGACCAGCTGGCCCGGGACCGCGGGGGCGCGATGATCCCGGTCACCGGGTCGCGCACGACGTTCCCCGGCGGCAACCCCTTCACGGCCGAGGCGCTGGCCGCGAACATCGGCGACCTGCGCGAGCGCGCGGTGTTCGTCTGCGGCCCGAGGTCCCTGCAGGACCGCGTGTGCCGGGAGCTCGCGCGCGCGGGCGTCCCCCGCGACCAGATCCACTCCGAGCGATTCGCCTGGTAGGAGCAGACATGAGCGAGCTGATGCGACGAGCCGCCCCCGGGCTGGCCCTGGCCGGCGCGGCCCTGGCCACGGTGTGGCTGTTCGACCCCGCGCTCCATGCCGAGGCGACGACCACCGCGGCAGCCAGCGCGACCGACGGCGAGACCCCCGCCGAGTCCGACGACTCCGGGGACTCGGGCGACACCCCCGCCGCCGACTCGCAGGACTCGACCGACACAGGCGAGTCCGACGACTCCGACGACTCGGCTGCCGAGGAGCCCGCGCCCCCCACCGAGGAGCCGGCTGCCTCCGGGGACTGCAGCGACGCCACCGCGGTCACCGGCGACGCCGCGATGACCCGCTGGGGACCGGTGCAGGTGCGGATGGACTTCGCCGCGGACGGGACGGTGTGCGGGGTGCAGGCGATCGCCTACCCGGCCGACGACCACCGCTCCGCGCAGATCAACAGCAGGGCGATCCCCTACCTGGACGCCGCAGCCATGCAGGTCGGCACGGAGTTCGACGCCGTCTCGGGTGCCACCTACACCTCCGAGGCATACCGGGAGTCGATGCAGTCGATCCTGGACCAGCGATGAAGCGCTGGTCGTGGCCCACCATGGGCTCGATCGCCTCGCTCGCGATCGCCGACGAGGCACCCGATGCGCAGGCGGCGGTCGCCGCGGCGCGGGCCTGGCTGGAGTCCGTCGAGGCCGCGCTCTCGCCCTACCGCCCGGATAGCGACCTGTGCCGGTGGCGCTCAGGGGCCGCCGACCTGGCCGACTGCTCGCCCCTGCTGCGTGAGGTCATCGACCAGGTGCGGGACCTGCCCGGGCTCACCGACGGGGGCTTCCATCCCCTACGACCGCGAGGGTCGCTACGACCCGACCGGGTACGTCAAGGGCTGGGCGGTCCAGAGGGCGGTGGCGATCCTGGCCCGAGCCGGGGTCCGCGATGCCTGCCTCGGCGTGGGTGGCGACATCCAGACGATCGGGCGGGCCGGCGCAGGCCGGCCGTGGCGGGTCGCGGTGACCGATCCCGCCCACGAGAGGCGGATCCTCGCGATGGTCGCTGCACCCGAGGACGGCTCGAGGTTCGCCGTGGCCACCTCCGGGGACGCCCGGCGGGGCGACCACATCTGGGCTGGATCGAGGATGACGACCGGACCTGGCAGGTCCCGCGCGGGCGCCGGCCTGGGCTCGGTCACCGTGGTGGGCCCCGACCTGTGCCTGGCTGATGCCTTCGCGACCGCCGTCTGGGCGCATGCGCGGACCCGCCAGCTGGACGAGGCCTGGGCCTGGCTCGAGGGAACCGGCTACGAGGCCCTGGCGGTCGGCCGGACCGGGCGGATCCGCACGACCTCGGCGATGTCCGCCCACCTGGCCCAGCCGGCCGCCTGACCGGACCTGCCCACCACCACGCACCCGACCGGACGACTCAGCCGGCCCGGCGGTCCGACTCGAGCTTCGCCCGCGAGATCTCCCGGGCCATGCCGGACCCGTCGGCACTGGACGTGACGGCAGCGAGGAAGTCCCCCGAGTCGACGACCAGCAGGGTGGTGTCCACGATCGTCGTCACGGTGGCCGTGCGGTCCACGTCGTGCAGGAGGGCGATCTCGCCGAAGCCCTCGCCGGCGCCCAGGGTGTGCTCGCGCAGCACGCCGTCCACGGCCACGCTCGCACGGCCCTCGGCGATCAGGTAGTACGCATCACCGCGCTCCCCCTGCCGCACGACGTCGACACCTGCCGGGACCGACTCCCAGCGCGCGGCCTGCGCCAGGCGCACGAGCTCGTAGGGGGGCAGCATCGCCAGGAACCCGACCTGCGAGAGCAGGTCCACCTCGCGCCGGGCGAGCGTGGCGTGCCCGTCCAGGGGACGGATGGTGCGGAAGGACACGAGGCCCACCGTCGCGATGGCCAGCCCGAGCGCGAGGAACGCGGCACGCGGGCCCAGGAGGACGACGGCAGCCGGACCGAGCACGGCGCCCACGGTCAGGCCGACCAGGTACACCCCCTCCTGGACGGCGAGCACCCGGGCCAGCACCTGACTGTCGGTGGTGCGCTGGAGCAGGGTCCGGGCGGACACAACGATCATGGACACCCCGGCGCCCACCAGCACGAGCATGACGACGACCGGACCCAGCGCACCGAGCAGGCCGACGGCTGCCTCCGCGGCACCCAGGACAAGCGCCCCCGCCAGCACCATCGGGGCGACCCGCGGTCGGTGCGCCAGACCTGCCAGGGTGGCCCCGCCCAGGGCGACCCCCACCCCGTAGGCCCCGGCGATGAGTCCCGCCGTCGAGGCATCCCCGCCCAGAACCTGGTCGTTGAACGTCACCGTCAAGGTGTCGTTGGCCCCCTCCACGACTGCCGTGGCTGCCAGGAGCAGCAGCAGGGCCACAGCCCCCCATCTGCCACGCAGCGCGGCGAAGCCCTGGAGCGCCGCGCGCATCTCCGGGACCGAGTGTCCGCCCGGGACGACGGCGCGGGGCAGGTCCAAGCCGGCGGTGAGCGCGGCCGAGACCCCTCCGAGCAGCCCCGCTGCGAGCAGCACCACCCATGGGCCGACGAGGTCGGTGAACACCCCGGCGAGCGCGAATCCGACGAACAGGCTCACCCCCTCGACCATCGAGGACAGCCCATTGGCTGCGACCAGGTCACCGGGCCGGGACGCGAGGAACGGCAGGGCCGCGAAGTGCATGGGGCGCACCAGGCTCACAGCGATGGAGAGGGCCGCCCCACCGACGAGGACCGACCAGGACGGTGCCCCGGCGACGACCAGGACGCCGGTGGCAGCCGAGCTGATCGCGACCATCAGGTACGCCAGCGACAGGGCCCGCCCGCGCGGGAGGCGGTCGCCGAACCCGGCGAGCAGCGGGACGAGCACGATGGCCGGCAGGAGCATGGCGAACGAGGCGACTCCCACCCCGACCGGACCACCCCGGTCGTAGGCGACCAGCAGGATCGTCAGCCAGGTCGCGAACTCGACCAGCGTGGAGATCCCGTAGGCGAACAGGACCCGGCGCACCCGTCGATCGGCGGGCAGCCGCAGGCGCCGGGATGTGCCTGCCACCAGCATCGAACCGTCCCTTTGCTCGCCGTTGCGGGATGCCAGCCACATGGGGCGCTACTGTCCGACCCCACGGCCCATGTCATGAGCCCGCCTGAGGAGGAAACGATGTCACGTGTCGCCGACGCTGTCAGGGAGACCGGGACGTCGCTGTCCACCGTGTTCGCCAACCCCGGCTTGCGCCGGCTGAACCTGGCCTTCGCCGGATCGGCGATCGGCGACTGGGCCTACGCCACGGCCATCGTCGTCTGGGCCTACGAGGTGGGCGGCGTCACCGCGGTCGGCATCTGGGGAACGGTGCGCCTGATCCTCATGACTCTGGTCACGCCGTTCGCCTCGACCCTCGTGGACCGTCTGCCGCGGAAGCTGATCATGGTCAGCACCGACCTCATCAGGGCCGCCATCTGTCTTGTTGTGGCCGGCCTGATCTGGGCCGACGCCCCCCCGATCACCGTCTTCGTGCTCGCCTCGTTCAACTCCATCGTGGCCGCACCCTTCCGCCCGGCGGTCGCCGCCCTGATGCCGAAGCTGGTCAAGAAGCCCGAGGAGCTCACGGCCGCGAACGGTACGGCGAGCACGATCGAGAGCCTGGCGTTCTTCCTCGGCCCAGCCATCGGCGGTCTCCTGGTCGCCGGGTTCGGCGTTCCGGTCGTGGTCCTGCTGAACGCCGCGACGTTCGTCTGGTCGGCGGCGCTGGTCAGCCGGATCAGGGTCCCCAGCGAGGCCCCCGCGGAGGTTGCGGCCGCGCCCAGCGTCGACGAGGGCCAGGCTCCCTCCGGCGACCTCCTCGAGGCCACCGAGGAGGAGGCAGAGAGCTTCTTCACCGAGTCCATGGCCGGGTTCAAGACGATCTGGGCCGACAAGGACATGCGCATGATCTCGGGCGTCTACTGCGCGCAGACTGTGGTGGCCGGAGCCTCGCTCGTGTTCGGCGTCGAGATGGCCGTCCAGATGACGAACTTCGGCACCCCCGGCATCGGCTACCTGGACAGCGCCATGGGGGTGGGCGCCCTCCTGGGCGGACTCGTCGCGATCGGCCGGGCCTCGGCGGGCCGCCTGGCCACCGACTTCGGCGTGGGGGTCGTCTTCTGGGCGCTTCCGCTGCTGCTCACGGCGATCTGGCCGGAGATGTGGGCGGCCTTCCTGGCCATGTTCATCATCGGTGTGGCCAACCCGATCGTCGACGTCAACGCCACCACGATCATCCAGCGCTCGGCATCCGACGAGGTCATGGGCCGCGTGTTCGGGGCACTGGAGACCGCGCTGATCGCCGCCATGGCCCTCGGCTCGATCGCGATGCCCATCCTGTTGAACGCGATCGGGCTGCGATGGTCGCTGGCGGTGTTCGCCATCGTCATCACCGCCGCCGTGCTTCCGGCATTCGGGCGCCTGCGCCGTCTGGACGTCGAGCTCGCGGAGCCCGAGGGCCTCGTGCTGCTGCGCGCCGTGCCCCTGTTCGCCCCGCTGGAGCCCAAGTCCCTGGAGCTCATCGCCCAGCAGCTGGTCCGGGTGGAGGTGCCGGCCGGCGAGGTGCTGATCCACGAGGGCGACGAGGGTGACCGGTTCTACGTCGTCGAGTCCGGACGGCTCACGGCGGCGTTCAAGGGCGACGTCCTGTCCCAGATGGGCCCGGGTGACCCCTTCGGCGAGATCGCGCTGCTGCGCGACGTCCCCCGGACCGCGACCGTCACTGCCGACGAGGCCTCGGTGCTGCTGGCCCTGGATCGCGCGACGTTCCTCGACGCGGTCACCGGGGACAACGAGGTCAGCAGCCGGGCCGACGACCTCATCGGCCGCCGGATCCCCACGTACTGATGCCAACCGTGCCCACACCGCGCTGATCCGACCATGCAGGCGCGCGCAGCAAGTCACAGTCCGGCCAACGGGCGCTCCGATCCGGCCGTATATGGCCGGATCGGGCACAAGATCACGTCCAACCCGGGTGGGGTCCGCCGTCAGCGCGCCCGTCGGTCGAGCGCGAGGCGCGCCCGGGAGATCTCCTGGGCCAGGCCCTCCCCGTCGGGCGTGGCCGTGACCGCCCCGAGGAAGTCGCCGCTGCTCACGACCAGGAGCTCGCAGTCCTCGAGCGCGGTCACGGTGGCCGTGCGGGCGACACGGTTGAGCAGGGCGATCTCGCCGAAGCCATCCCCGGCGACCATCCGTTGGGCGCCGACCACACCATCGATGGTGACAGCCAACTCGCCGGACGCGACGAGGTAGTAGCTGTCGGCCTCGTCGCCCTGGGTGACGACATCCGTGCCCGCCGGAACCGTGCACCCAGTCAGCACTCTGGGCCAGCCGTTCGAGCTCGTACGGCGGCAGCGCGGCGAGGAAGGGCACACGAGCGAGCAGCGACACCTCGCGGGAGTGGTCGACAGCGACCGCGTCGAGCGACCGGATCGAGCGGCCTGCCAGCAGCCCGATCGCCAGGATGAGCATCGCGACGGGGACGAAGGCACCGCTGGGCCCGAACAGTGCGATGACCAGGGGACCGACCAGCGCACCGATCGTCAGCCCCGTGAGGTGCACCCCCTCCTGGACGGCGAGCACCCGGGCGAGCACGCCCTCGTCCGTCGTGCGCTGGAGCAGGGTGCGGGCCGACACCATGATCATCGCCATCCCGACCCCCACCAGCATCAGCATGATCACGACCGGGGCAAGGGCGCCGAGGAGGGCCACCGAGGCCTGGGCCAGCCCGATCAGCAGGGCGCCGGACAGCACGACAGGTGCCAGCGAACTGCGGTGGGCCAACCCCGCCAGGGTGATCCCGCCCAGTGCGATACCCACGCCGAAGGCTCCTGCCAGGAGCCCGGCGGTCGACTCGGAGAGCCCGAGGACCTCGTCGTTGAACGTGACAGCCAGGGTCTCGTTCGACCCCTGGAGGATCGACGTGCACGCCATGAGCAGGAGCAGCGCCAGCGCCCCAGGGTTCCGGCGCAGCACGGCGACGCCCTCCAGCGCGGCCCTGATCTCCCCCGGCGCGTCGCCATGCTGCACCATCCCGACGACCGGCAGGCGCAACCCGGAGGTGAGCAGGGTCGCGACCACCCCGAGCAGCGCGCACAGGACGAGCACCACCCACGCGCCGAACGCATGGGTGAGGACGCCCGCGAGGACGAATCCGACGAAGATGGCGGCGCCGTCCATGAACGAGGACCATCCGTTGGCCGACACGAGATCGCCCGGGCCCCGCGCGAGCAGGGGCAGCGTCGCGAAGTGGGTCGGACGCACGGCGAAGACCGCGACGGTGGTCGCCGTCCCGCCGATGAGCACGACCCACAGCGGGGCATCGACGAACAGCAGGACGCCTGTGAGCCCCGCGCTCGCGGCGACACCGGCGTGCGTCATCGTGAGGGCCCGGCCCCTCGGCAGACGATCGACGAATCCTGCGAGCAGCGGGACGATCACGATGGCCGGCAGCTGCATCGCGAAGGAGGCGACCCCGACCAGGACCGCGCCACCCTCCTCGTAGGCGACGAGGAGGATCGCCAGCCACCCGGCGAACTCGGTGAACCGGCTGAGCCCATAGGCCACCAGGACACGGCGCAGCCCTCGATCGCCGGGCAGGGCGAACAGCGCGGCGACGCCCAGAGCGGCCATCTGCGCCCCTTCCCGTGATCGCGACACCCTACGCCGCCCGCCGACGGCACCGTGCTGCTCCATGAAGCCGATCGCCGAACTGGTACCTGTCGGCAACCTGCTCGTAACACGTCTTTGCGAAGGTGTGCGCCACGAAGAAGGAGAGGCTGACCATATGCTCGAGGGCGACCACGGTCCCGTCGGCGGATTGCTGCACGAGGTGTGGCAGTCCGTCCGCACGATCGACCACGGCCAGGTCGCCGACTACATCCCGGAGCTGGCCAAGGCCGATCCCGCCACCTGTGGGTTGAGCCTCGCCACGCTCGACGGTGCCGTCTACACGGCCGGGGACCTCGTACCGTTCACGATCCAGTCGGTCTCGAAGCCCTTCGTGTACGCCCTCGCCCTGGCCGACAGCGGTGCGGAGACCGTGCTCTCCAAGATCGGCGCCGAGCCCACCGGCGACCCGTTCAACACGATCAGCCTCGACGACGTCAGCGGCCGGGCGTTCAACCCGATGGTGAACGCCGGTGCCATCGTCACCGCGACCCTCGTGGCCGGGCGGACCCGGGCCGAGCAGTTCGACCGGATCCTCGACGGGCTGTCGTCCTTCGCGGGTCGACCGCTGGACGTCGACGAGGACGTCTACGCCTCGGAGCGCGACACCGGCGACCGCAACCGTGCCATCGCGTACCTGATGCGCTCGGCCGGGCTGCTCGACCACGACGTCGATGACCAGGTGGAGATGTACTTCCGCCAGTGCTCGATCGTGGTCACCGCGCGGGACCTGGCGGTCATGGCGGCCACGCTGGCCAACGCCGGGGTGAACCCGACGACCGGGGAGCAGGTGATCCCGCGGCACGTGGTCGCGCCCGTGCTGACCGTGATGAGCACGTGCGGCATGTACGACTACGCCGGCGAGTGGCTGTACCGGGTCGGGATGCCGGCCAAGAGCGGCGTGAGTGGCGCGATCTCGGCGGTGCTGCCCGGGCAGATGGGGCTCGCGGCGCACAGCCCGCCGCTGGACCCGCGGGGCAACAGCGTCCGCGGGGTGGCGGCGTGCGAGCTGCTCTCGTCGCGGCTGGGGCTGCACCTGCTGCTGCCGACCGAGCGGTCGCGGCCCAACGTGCGCCGCACGTACCGGGGCGACCTCGTTCGGTCCAAGCGGACCAGGCCCGCTGCCGATCGGGCGCTGCTGGAGGCCGAGGGTCGGACGATCGTCGTCCACGAGCTGGTCGGCGACCAGGGGTTCGCCGGCGTGGAGTCGCTCGTGCGGACGGTGCTGTCCGACCCCGAGCCCGCCCAGTGGCGGGTGCTGGACATGGGTCGGGTCACCCGTATCGACGTCGCCGCCCGGACCCTGTTGGCGGGGCTGGTCGAGCAGCTGCAGTCCGAAGGGGTCGTGGTGGGGCTGGTGGAGCCGCGCGGGCGGGGACCACGGGAGGCGGCCGGGGCGTTGGGCGAGGGGATGACCCGGTTCGTCGACAGCGACAGCGCACTCGAGTGGTGCGAGACCCAGCTGCTGCGCAGCCACGGCGTCGAGGAGTCCCTGGACGAGGGCTTGGTGGCCCTGGTCGACCAGAACCTCCTCAGTGGCCTCCCCGACGACGTGGTCGCCGAGATCGAGAAGCGGACCACGACCCGGGTCTTCACGGCGGGCACCGTGGTCTTCAACGAGGGCGACGAGCCCGACGGGCTGTACTTCATCGGGGCCGGGCAGGTGAGCGCCGACGTGCGGGTGCGCGGTCAGCGCGGTCGGCGGCGGCTCAACAGCATGGCCGCGGGTGAGTCGTTCGGGGAGCTGGCGCTGGTCGATGGCCGGCCGCGCTCCACCCGGATCGTCGCGTTCGACTCGACGATCTGCTTCGTGCTGTCCCCCGAGGGGTTCGCGGAGTTGCGGGCTCAGGCGCCCGACGCGTGCGCCCAGCTGACCCTCGCGATCGCCCGGAGCCTGTCCCAGCGGCTTCGGGCGTCAACGTCGGAAGTCGCCGCATTGGAGGAATCCTGAGATGTCCTCTGGTCCTGTGACCCTCCGTGCTGCATACTGCTCACATTCGGTGAGCCTTACCATGGTTCGCGTCCCCCTCAGCCCACGCCGGCGTTAGCCGTCCTCACCCAGCGGAGTAGTAGATGAGAAGCAAGAGAAGGTCCGGCATCACGGCCATGACGGCAGCGATCGCGCTGTCGCTCGGGGCGGTCCCGGTGGCGTTGACGGTGCCGTCGATCCTGGCCGATCCCGCGGAAACCACCACGGTCGAGTCAGCCGACGCAACCACACTACCGACATACCTTCCCGTCGGCTGGCTGGCTCTGGACACCGGGACGACGAATCAGACCACCTTCACGAAGGCTTCTCCATATCCAGGCACATCGAGCGAGCTGCCCGTCCTGACCAACGTGACCACCGAACCGCTGTACGGCCTTTCTGGGGGCCAGAACGGTTGTCTGCTGAGCACCCTACCCAACAAGCTTGACCAGAACGAGAGGTTGCTCGCCTTTAGTGCAACCGCACCCGGAAGCGCTGTGCCGAACGCAGCCTCCCTGCTGGCCGGGTCCATCGGGGCGGCTGAGAAGAAGTCCGGAGCTTCATGCGCATCGGTGGAGTCCGGTTCAACTAACGAGACGCTCACCCTCACCCTCAACCAGAAGAACCTGAAGACAGTCGCCGGTGGCCTTCTTGCGTCGTCGGCCCTGCTTGACCTTGAGCTCAAGGGAACGGTTGAGATCATCGCGACCGCGTACCGGGGTAGTGACAAGGTCGGAACGTTCCGATTGCTTGGTCCTAACAGTTCCAGTTCCGAAGCCAACACGTTCATTTGCCCCTCCACGTCCGCTTCGGACTCCGGCTCCGACAGCGGCGTGAACGACAATTGCCGCTGGCCGATCAGCGCTCCGTCCTGGGGGAGCGATCCGGACGACGGGATCGCCTTCGACAAGCTCGTGTTCGAGCCGATTTCTGGTGCGTTCTCGCTCGAGGGTGGCTCCGATGGGCTCGTCCCCGGCGGCCCGCCCATCACGAGCCCGTTCCCGCCCCGGTCCTCGATTGTCGAGTTGGTCCAACCATACGAAGGTAAGCTCACGTGTTACGGACCCAGCGTCTCGGAGCCGGGCGCGCAGTCTGGGTCGGGTTCCGAGCCGTACATCAAGGTGACGAGAATTGGCAACGCTGACGTTGATGAGACTTGCGAGCCAGTCGCCTACTCCCTTGCCAACGCCTTGAAGCAGGCAACCTTCTACAAGCCGCTCGACCAGCAGGGCAGCGCTCAGTTCATCGTAGAGATGGAGTGGACGATCCCGGCGAACACAACATCGACGGCCAACCCGCTGCTGCCAGAGACCCGGATCAACTACGAGTCGACGCTTACTTCAGCAGACATCCCCCTGCGCTGGTGTCCCGACCTCGTGGCAGACCCGGCTTCCGGCTTCAAGGTCGTCGAGAACATCACCTCGAAGTCTGCCCTCGATCAAGATTCCACACTCATCGGAACGCAGTTCGCCTGCCTGATCAGTTCTGACGCAACTGACGTTGCTGGCAAGCCCGGGGACTTCGTGACGCTGAAACAGGTGATGTACCTGTATGGCGACGCTCGGTTCAGCTCCCCGTAACCCTCACACTGGGGATTCCACGCCCATAGAAGTGAATATCTCCGCGGCCCGGGAGGCGTCGGCGTCAGCTGCCAGAACCGACCCGACGTCTCCTTGGCTACGGGTGAGTACGCTGCGAAAAGCGAGAAGCCTCGCCTCGTCGAAGGGCATCTCCTGCGCGCGGGCCGACGTGATCCCCTGCTTGATAGCCGCCAGCGCCTCCGGCCGTCGCCCAAGCGCGAACATGGCCTCTGCGCGCGTGAGCTGGACCTTGGGCTGCAGGTTGACGTCGTAGTCTCGAGCTGCTTGCCCCACGTCCTCGATAAGCTCCAATGCGGTCGCCGGTTCGCCCCGCAGGATGCAGACAGCTGATCGCGCAAGGGTCGCCTCCAGCACGTCCGACGCGCTACCCAAGGTGATGAACTCGCGTGCGGACTGGGTAGCCAAGCTCTCGGCCTCGTCGAGGCTCCCTTGGGCGAGTCGTAGGCGCGCCATCAGCATTTCGCCGAAAGCGGCGAAATACCCGATCCCGGAGGCGCGCAATACGCGGATCGAGTCCCTGAGCAACTCCTCCGCTTCCTCGATCCGGCCCTGATAGATCAGGATCTCTGCGAGGTTGAGCCCGGTCTGGGCCGCCTGGAAGATGGTTGCCGGCCCGTCGGGCTGCCTCCCGGCTCGACTCGATACCACTCGATCGCCTCCGACCAGCGTCCGGCGCTGTAGGCGACCACGCCAAGGCTGTCTCGCGCGACTGCCTCACGAGGCAGGTCCCCGATCGTCCACGCATATCTCGAGCGCCTCGCGGAGGTGATCGACGCCCGCCCGATCCCGAGTGTCCACTCGGCGTGTGCTCAAGTACCATCAGGGCCTGAGCAAGGGTCTGCCGGTCGCCGGATCCGGCGCGCTTCGTCGGCCGCCCGCTTCGCCCACGCACGCGCCTCACGCGGCTCGATCCTGCTCCAGCAATACCCAGCGGCCTGCAGGTTGTCGAGGCGGATCTCGACGGCTTGGCCGCGTCGGCGGGACACGCGACAAGCAGATTGCGAGCCCGCGTGATCACCGCCAGAGCAGCGCGACCGGAGCCGGATCGTTGCAGGACCCTGGCGCGCCGAGTCAGGACCTCCGCCCTGGCGAGGGGATCGGCAGTGAGCTCGGCTGCCCTGCGATAGGCCTCGACCGAGCCGTCGAGGACGCCCGACGAGCTCGCGCAGCTCGCCCAGGGTCGCCCAGAGCTCGGCCCGATCGGCGTCCGTGACGCCCGGGACGCGCCGGCTGACCTCCAGCGCGCGCTCGTACAGCTCCGCCGCGTCGACGTTCGCGTAGGCGTGCCGCGCGAGCTCGCCCGCCCTCTGGGCGTACTTCCACGTCCGCTCGGCGTCGCCGGCCCGCCAGAAGTGCAGGGCCAACGTCGGGGAGTCGGCGTCCAGGTCGGTGCTCATCGCCTCCAGCGTCTCGCCGGCCGCGCGGTGCAGGCGGCTGCGGATCTTGTAGGCGAGGCCCTCGTAGGCGGCGTCGCGGACGAGGCTGTTGCGGAACTTCCACCGGTCGGGGCCGTCGGGCTGGAGGAACGAGCCGAGGCTGCTCAGGACCGCCGCGTCGGCCACCAGCCCGTCCCTGGCCAGAGTCCGGCGCAGCACCTCGACGCGGAAGCTGCGACCGAGGACGGCGCAGTAGCGAAGGACCCGCCGGGCATCCGGGTGCAGCAGGTCGATCTGGGCGCTCATGGCCGCCTGGACGGACTCCGGCAGCGCGTCCAGCGACCCGGTGTCCAGGGCGACCCGGGTGACCTCCTCGACGAACAGCGGGTTGCCCTGGGCCCGATCGACCACGGCAGCGATCTCATGGGGGCGCAAGGGCGTGGCCTCGGTCGCGGCGATGACGAGCCGCTCCATGACGTCGTTCGGCAGCGGCTCCAGCGTGACGTGGGTACCGCCGGCCGGGGCGAAGCCACCTTCCTCGCCCCGCCGAACCGAGATGACCGCCCATGGGCGCCCGGAGCTGGCCGCGGCAATGCGGTCGAGCAGCCGCGCGGACGCACCGTCTGCCCAGTGCGCCTCCTCGGCGACGAGCACGACCGGACCCGGCATCGTCTCGTCCACGAGCCGGACGACGGCGTCAGCCAGCCGGTCGGGGCGGTACTGCGGGTCGAGCTGGTCGACCTCGGGGGTGCTGGGCACGTCCACCTGGACGACGTCCGCGATGAGCGGGGCCATGGGCAGCAGGTCCGGGGCGACCGTGGCCAGGGTCGCCAGCAGGGCCTGGCCCATCGCCTCCGGCGTGTCGCGCTCGAGCCCGAGCAGGCGCCGGACCGGATCACGGAACACGCGGTAGGCACTGGCCGCGCCGTAGGGCTCCGCCCGGACCACGACGACCTGCGCCGGAGCTGCCCCTCCAGCGCCTCGAACGCCAGGCGGGACTTGCCCATGCCGGTGGCACCGTCGATCGTGATGACACCCCCGGCACCCGCCAGCGCCTCGTCGAGAGCAGCCCGCACGGTCGCGATCTCCTCGTCGCGCCCCAGGAACGGCAGCCGCGACTCGGCCGTCGCCTCCTCGGCGGTCCCGAGCTCCTCGCCGATCTCGTACACCAGCAGCGGGACGGCCTTGCCCTTCATCGGGAACGGCCCGGCCGGCTTGACGGCGAACCGCGTGCGCGAGTGCTCCAGGACCGCCGGGTGCGCGAAGAGCACGCCCGCCGTCGCCTTGGACATGATCCGGGCGGCGGTGTTCGTGGTGTCGCCCATGCCGGTGTACGCCCCGCGCTCGGGGATGCCGATCTCGGCGGCGAACACGTGCCCCCGGTTGACGCCCAGCTGCAGCGGCAGCGGGGAGTCCGAGTCCGCGATCCGCCGCAGCGCGCGCAGCATCCGGCCCTCGTTGTCCTCGAACGAGGTCGGGATCCCGGAGCCGAGGAAGAACTTGCCGCCGTCGCTGTCGAGGTCGGTGGCCAGCAGGCTGATCGACTCCGGCGCCAGCGCCTCCTCCACCAGGCTGACGGTCCGGTGCAGCGCCTCGGCCAGGACGTCCGGGCCCGGGCCTGCCAGCAGCGCGTCGGTGCCGGAGAACTTGATGAACGCGATGCTGGCGATCCGGTGCTCGGGGTCGGGGATGCCCGGGTCGAGGTACTCGCCCAGCTCGTGGGGGAACAGGCCCCGGATCCGCTCGCGGTCGACGTCCGGGAGGACGAACTCGCGACCGGGTGTCGAGTGCGCCGTGCGCCGGCGCAGCAGCAGCTCGCCGTCCTCGCGCGGCCGCACGGCATCCGGGGCCAGCCGCGCAGCGGTCGCGGCGCTGACCACGATCTCGCCAGCCTCCGCGGCCTTCTCGGCCAGGGCTGTGGAGGTCGCGCCCGGGCCGAGGATGAGCAGCTCGCGCGTCGGGGCGCCGACGAGGAACAGGTGGATGTCCCCGGAGTGCAGCCCGACCGACATCTTCAGCGACAGCCGCCCGACCGACGTCGGCACGGCCGCGGCCTGGCGCAGCGCCGTGCGCATCTCCACCGCCGCGTCGCACGCCTGCTCGGTGTGGTCCGGTCCCGTGAAGAGGAAGAGCAGCGCGTCGCCACCGAACTTCAGCAGCTCGCCGCCGCGGGTCCCGGCGATCCGCAGCATCGGCCCGAAGACGCGGTTGAGCGTCTCGACGATCTCCTCGGCACCGATCCGCCCGCGTCGGGAGAGCTTCTCGGTCAGCGCCGTGAAGCCCGACACGTCGGCGAAGACCAGCGTCCCGTCGACGACCCGCCACAGCTCCCCGGGCGTCTCGTCGTCCCACGCCAGCGCGATCGGTGGGACGTGCCGGCGCAGGTCGGTCATGTCTCCCTATCGGCCTGACTCGGTGGGGGGTTCGGTACCCCTAGAATGTCACAGGTCCAGCGTCGGCAGAGGGCGATCAACGTCCGGGCTGAGGAGAGAACGTGCGGCTGACCTTCCTCGGGGTACGTGGTTCCACGCCCGCCCCAGGCCCTGACTTCGTCCGCTACGGCGGCCACACCTCGTGCGTGGTGGTCGCTCCGGACGCGACCTCGGCCCCGACCATCGCCCTCGATGCGGGCACCGGGATCCGCTCGCTGACCGGCCTGCTCGACGGCGCTGCCTTCGACGGGTCGATCCTGCTGAGCCACCTGCACTGGGACCACGTGCAGGGGATCCCCTTCTTCGCCGCCGGCGACCGTGACGACTCCCGGGTCGACGTGTACATCCCCGAGGAGTCCGGGCGGTCCGGGTTCGACCTGCTGTCGCAGATGATGTCCCCGCCGGCGTTCCCGATCACCCCCGAGGGGTTGAAGGGCGCCTGGACGTTCACCGCGATCGAATCCGGTCGGCTGACGGTCGAGGGCTTCGAGGTCACCGCGTTCGACGTCGCCCACAAGGGCGGGCGCAGCTTCGGGTACCGGGTGCAGGCCGGCGGGGCGTCGTTCGCGTACGTGCCCGACCACGCCCCGGCGGCCGGGGTCAGCGATGCGGCGATGGCGGCGATGGAGGGAGTCGACATCCTCATCGAGGACGCGCAGTTCCTCGCCCACGAGCGTCCCCGTGCTGTCGACTACGGCCACGCGACGATCGATGAGGCCATCACGCTGGCCGAGAAGGTGAATGCCAAGTCGCTCGTGCTGTTCCACCACGGCCCGCACCGCACCGACGACGCCCTCGACCAGATCCGCACGGAGTTCTGCAGCGACGGCTTCACGAGCGTCGCCCACGAGGGCATGGTCCTCGACCTGCCCTGATCCACGCTGCGCGCCCGGCCGCCGCGCCCCGCGGCGTGCTGCGGCGATTGGCAGGATCCGGCCAATGCGTGGCGCAGATCGGCCACATATGGCCGGATCGCGCACATCCTGATCCGTGGCACGACACTGGGGACCCGCGGGTGCCGACGGCCGCCCGTTAGGGGAGACTTCGACTCGTGCGCATCCTGGCCGTGTCGGACCTGCACTACCGGCTCCCCCACTACGACTGGCTCGTCCGCGCCTCCGGCGAGGCCGACGTCGTCGCGCTGTGCGGGGACCTCGCCGACGTGGTCAACCCGGTGCCGATCGACGTGCAGTCGGTGGTGCTGGGCAAGTACCTGACGGCGTTGTCGGACGAGGCGCTCGTCCTGGCCACGTCGGGCAACCACGATCTCGACGGCCCCGGCGCCCACGGCGAGCAGGTGGCCGGCTGGCTGCGCCGCGTCACCGACGAGCGGGTGCACACCGACGGTGCGAGCGTCGACGTGGACGGGGTGCGGTTCACGCTCTGCCCCTGGTGGGACGGCCCGATCACCCGCGAGGAGGTCAGCGCCCAGCTGGCCGCCGCCGCCGTGGATCGCCCCGCGACCTGGATCTGGCTCTACCACGCACCCCCGGCCGGGACGCCCCTGTGCAAGGACGGCCGCCGCGAGTTCCCCGACCACGACCTCGCCGCGTGGATCGAGCAGTACCAGCCCGACGTGGTCCTGTGCGGGCACATCCACCAGGCCCCGTGGGTCCCGGACGGCTCGTGGCACGCCAAGCTGGGCCGGACCTGGGTGTTCAACCCCGGCAAGCAGGTGGGCCCGATCCCGCCGAACATCACCCTCGACACCAGCGAGCGGACCGCCCACTGGTACGGCGTGTTCGAGTCCGAGACCATCACCCTCGACTGAGGGCTCGCGGGTCCGAGGCGCTCAGCGTCCGCGCGTCTCGCGGGCTCAGCACTCCGGGTCGCGCACGGACCCGGTCCTGGTCGGCCCGCTCTGGTGGTGGACCAGGCTGTCGAGGATCTGGTCGACCATCCCCAGGTGGCCGGTGAGCCCGGCGAACTGCTGCTTGACGTCCACGAGGTACTGGGTCAATCCGTCCAGGCGCATCGCGGTCATCCGCAGGACGGCCACAGCGGCCCCGGGATGGTCGGTGAGGAAGGCGTCGGGGTCGTCCATGACGTGCACCTCGACGGGGGTCGCGGCGCGGACCGTCGCCGTCGCGGATCGGTCGAGGACCCAGGACATCTCGCCGAACACCGCCCCCGGGTGGTCGATGCGCGCGAACGGGATGCCGTCCTTCTCCACGGTCACCGAGCCGGAGATGAGGACGAGCAGGCGCGAGGGCTCCGCGCCCTCGGCGATGAGCACCTCGCCCTGCGGGAGGGACTGGACGGGGAGCTCGGCGCAGTACTCCAGCATGTCGGTCACACGCGCATTATCGCGGCACCGAGCCCACGGCGCCGCGCCGCACCCCCGACAGCGGTGCTGATCACCGGTCAGCGGGCTCGACCGTTGACTTCCCTGGCGACCTCAGAGCCCGACGGGCGCGACCCCTCGGACCGCGGTCGCGTCCTTGATGTACGCCCGCTTGCCGAACGCCTTGTAGAGGAACGTGGGAACCGCCGGGATGACTCCGAGCATCATGTCGCGCTCCTGCGGGGTCGCGTCCTCCAGGATGCCGCCGAGCCCCTTGACCAGGTCCGACTTGGGAGTGTGTGCCAGCGCGTGCTTGGCCAGGAGTCCCCACTCCTCCTCGGTGACGTGCTGCTGGGCCAGCGGCAGGATGTCGGACTCCTCCTGGTCCAGGTGGGCCACGAGAGGGCGGCTGAACTCCTCGATCGCGTCGGCGAACGCGTCGCGCGCCTCGGCGGTCGCGGTCGCGGCCCAGGCGGCCCCGAGCTCCTCCGCCCTGGCCAGCGCGGGATCGATGCCCCGGTGCTGGCCCTCCATCGCGTCCAGCAGCTCCTGCTGATCGGAGGCGCGCTCCCGCAGCCGCGGCCACAGGTTGATGTCCTCGGCCTCGTGGTGGTGGTGCAGCAGGTCGAAGTCCTTCTTCATGTGGGTGAAGACCAGCTGCGCCTGCTTGGTGTCCCCGGCGGCGACGCGCCGGACCCAGCTCGCACCCTGGCCGAACTCACGACGGAAGAGCTTGTGCACCACGACCATCTCGTGGGTGAAGGGAAGTGCGGACTCAGCCATTGCGATCTCCACGGGGACGTCGGACGAAGTCGGTTAGCCTCACCTTGGCAGAGTCCGCTGGCGACCCGCAAGGGGCCGCGGGGCGTGGATCAAGCCGGGGCGATCTCGCTGATCAGGGTCTCGATGCGGCGACGGATCTCGTCGCGGATCGGGCGCACGGAGTCGATTCCCTGGCCGGCGGGGTCATCGAGCTTCCAGTCCTCGTAGCGCTTGCCGGGGTAGATCGCGCACGTGTCGCCGCAGCCCATCGTGATGACCACGTCGGAGCCGCGCACGGCCTCGTCGGTGAGGATCTTGGGGGTCTCGGCCGACATGTCGATGCCCTCCTCGAGCATCGCCGCGACGGCCGCTGGGTTCACGGACTCGGCCGGTGCCGACCCGGCGGAGCGGACCACGACCCGGTCGCCGGCGAGATGCGTCAGATAGGCGGCAGCCATCTGGGAACGGCCGGCGTTGTGGATGCAGACGAAGAGCACGGACGGCTTCTCGGACACTGGGTCCTCCTGGGTTCGGTCGATCAGGCGGGGGTCGTGGCATCTCGACCCTCCGGGGCGCAAACTATAACAACGTTCGTTGAGCAATCGGTGCCCAGTGCGGTGGGATCGGCTCCCGGGCGCGGGCCGATCCCGGGCGCGGTGCCGACTCAGACGTTGAACCTGAACTCCACCACGTCGCCGTCGTGCGGTTCACGACTCGGACTCTGTCGCGAGGAACTCGCGATCGAGCAGTCCGTAGAAGTGGTCGTCCAACCACATGCCGTCGATCAGGCAGCTCTCCCGCTGCGTGCCCTCGTACACGAAGCCACATGACTCATAGGAGCGGATCGCCCGCCCGTTGTCCGACAGCACGCGCAGCCACAGGCGGTGCAGGGCAAGGGTTGTGAAGGCATGCCGAAGCACGAGTCGGGCGCTCTCAGCACCGTAGCCGCGCCCGATGAAGTCAGGCGACAGCATCCCGATGGCGAACATGGCGTTGCGATCATGCGCTGAGATGTGGTGCAGGTTCGTGATCCCCGCCAAGGCTCCATCGACCTCGATCACCCACGATGTCTCAGCAGGTAGGTCCTCGGTGATGTACCGGTACCACTCACCCGCCTCCTCAGCGGTGGCAGGGCCATCGAGCCGACTCGATCCGTAGCCTCGTTCGATCTGGCGATGCCACCCGAGCCTCTGTCGAGCCGCCACGTCGGAAGCACGGGGTGCGCGCAGCACCACCCGTGGACCCATCAGGGTTGGAGCGGAC
This sequence comes from uncultured Actinomycetes bacterium, assembly GCA_963714995.1. Classification (GTDB taxonomy): domain Bacteria; phylum Actinomycetota; class Actinomycetes; order S36-B12; family CAIYMF01; genus Prado023. The sequence continues at coordinate 98,761 of CAVQQP010000001.1, forward strand.
CGCGTCATCCCAGTGCCCTCCTGACTTGCGACGACGCTCACCGTCAGACGTTGAACCGGAACTCCACCACGTCGCCGTCGTGCATCACGTACTCCTTGCCCTCGATGCGGACCTTGCCGCGGGCCTTCGCCTCGGCCATCGAGCCGGCTTCGACCAGGTCGTCGAAGGAGACGACCTCAGCCTTGATGAAGCCCTTCTGGAAGTCCGTGTGGATCACGCCGGCCGCCTCCGGCGCAGTCGCCCCCTTGTGGATCGTCCACGCACGCGACTCCTTGGGGCCGGCGGTCAGGTAGGACTGCAGGCCGAGCGTGTCGAACCCGACCCGGGCGAGCTGCGTCAGCCCGCTCTCCTCCTGGCCGATCGACTGCAGCAGCTCCAGGGCCTCGGCCTCGTCCAGCTCGATCAGGTCTGCCTCGGTCTTGGCGTCCAGGAACACGGCTTCAGCCGGTTCGATGAGGGATGCGAGCTCCGTGCGCATGGCGTCGTCGGAGAGCTCATCGGCGTCGACGTTGAACACGTAGAGGAACGGCTTGGCGGTGAGCAGGAACAGCTCGCGCAGCGGCTCGCGGTCCAGACCGGCAGCGAAGACGGTCCTGCCGCCCTCGAGGACGGCCTTTGCCTCCTCGGCAGCTGCCAGCACGTGGGCCCGGTCCTTGTTCATCCGGGCCTCCTTCTGCAGGCGCGGGATCGCCTTCTCGAGCGTCTGCAGGTCGGCCAGGATCAACTCGAGGTTGATGACCTCGATGTCGTCCTTGGGTGACACGCGGCCGTCGACGTGAACCACGTCCGGGTCCGTGAAGACGCGGATGACCTGGCAGATCGCATCGGACTCGCGGATGTGGGACAGGAACTTGTTGCCCAGGCCCGCACCCTCGCTTGCGCCCTTGACGATCCCGGCGATGTCCACGAACGTGACGGTGGCGGGCAGCGTGCGCGCCGAGCCGAAGATGCCGGCGAGCACGTCAAGGCGCGGGTCCGGGACGCCGACGACGCCGGTGTTCGGCTCGATGGTCGCGAACGGGTAGTTCGCCGCCAGCACGTTGTTGCGGGTCAGCGCGTTGAACAGGGTGGACTTGCCGACGTTGGGCAGTCCGACGATGCCGATGGTGAGGGCCACAACCCACGATTCTACCGGCGATCAGGGGGCCTCCCGGACCGGTTGTGGACAGCTCTGGGCGCTGCGGAGTGCGCGCACCCATGAGCCATGCGAACAGCGCATCCACAGGTCGGATCCTGGGGCCTTGCGGTGTCGGTGGGGTGGGGTACGGTTCTGTCAGGTGATCGAACACCAGTACGAGAAGGGGGAAATCGGTGCTTGAGGTGGTGCTGACGCTGCGCGATGAACGCGGCCAGGCAGATCGACGTCACGCAGGTGGGGGTCGAGGCGTTGGTGGAGGTGATCCGGGCCCGACCGCCGAGTCCCGAAGCAGGTCGGCGCGGGGAGCGGGACCTCGATGTGGCCGTGTTCGGGCCGGCGATGCTGTCCCTGGAGGCTGTCGAGCGCCTGTCCCGGCAGGTCGCGGCCCTGCGCTCGGCGTGCGTGGCCGCCGTCGCCGACGAGACCCCGGGCGGTGCGGGCTCGGACCAGGTGCTCGACGAGGTGTCCTGCGCCCTGGTCGTCTCGCGCCGCTCGGCGGCACACACCCGGGCCACGGCCGAGACCCTGCGCCACCAACCGGAGGTCTGGGCGGCCCTGGCCCGCGGGGACCTGGACCTGACCCGGGCCCGGATCCTGGCCGACGCCCTGCTCGAGATCCCCGCAACCGACCCCGACGGGGTCCCCCGCGAGGAGTTCGACACCGAGTGCGCCGGGCTGCTGGGCGACGGCCTGGCCTACGCCCAGGACCACACCGCCCGCCGCCTGGAGCTGTTCCTGCGCCGTCGGCTGCTGGCCCTCGGGTGCGGGGAGCGGCCCCGACGGCGCGCCCGGGGCCTGGCCGAGCGCGGCGTCTGGATCGGGCACCGCGGGGACGGGACCGCCGACCTGGTCGCCCGGCTCGCCAGTGAGGACGCCGAACGCGTGTACTCCGTCATCCGCGCCTGCGCACTCGCGGACCGCAACGGCGACCCCACCCACACGCAGTGTCCTGCCCGCGAACCGTTGGACCTCTGGCTCGCCGCCGCCCTGGTCGACCTGATCCTCGACCCCCGGACCAGCACCAGCGCCCGGACCCGCGCGGCGACTCAGACGGGCGGGCCGGCCCGGCGCCCGCGGGTCGACACCGTCATCACGGTCACCATCCCCATCGACTCCCTGGCCGGCCTCTCAGACGCACCCGGAGTCATCAACGGATTCGGGGCGATCCCCGCCGCCGACGCCCGCCGGCTGGCCGCTGGAGACGCCCGCTGGCGACACGTCCTGACCAGCCGCACCACCGGCGCCGTCCTCGACGTCGGGACCCTGTCCTACCGGCCCCCCGCAGCACTCGACCGGCACGTCCGACTGCGCGACGGGACCTGCCGATTCCCCGGCTGCGCGGTCCCGGCAGCAGAGTGCGACCTCGACCACCTGATCCCATTCCCCCAAGGACCCACCTCCGCCGACAACCTCCATGCCCTGTGCAGACGCCACCACGGCCTCAAACACGACGGCGGCTGGCACCTCCAAGCGACACCCGACGGCGGGCTGCACTGGACCAGCCCCCAAGGCGCACGCGCCACCTCGCACCCCGACGACAACCACACCCGCGTCGCCTGATCGCAGGGTCTGGCGACACTCCGATCGCGCCCGGACCGAGGATCCCCCCTGCATGTCAGACCCCTGGGGTAGGAAGGAGCCATGAATACGACGATGCTGTGGGGCGCTGGGATCGTGCTCGCCCTGGTCGTGGGCTGGCTCCTGCGCGGGTTGATGGACCGCCCGCGGCTGGCCGCGGAACGAGCCGTAGCCCAGGAACGGATGGCGCGGCTGGAGGCCGAACTCACGGCGGCGCGGTCGGCCGCTGAGGCCCAGGCCCACGCGCCCGAGCAGGTGGCTCAGGTGATGGCTCCCGTGCAGACGGCCCTTTCCCGGCTCGAGGAGGCCGTGGCCCGGGCGGAGGGCGGTCGGGCCAGTTCCACCGCACAGCTCGCCGAGCAGATGCGGGCAGTGGCTCAGGCCACGAGCGTGTCCACCGACGGATTGCGGCGCGAGACCGCGCGGCTTGTGGGGGCACTGGGCCACAGCGAGGTGCGCGGACGGTGGGGGGAGTTCCAGCTCCGGCGGTTGCTGGAGTCGTCGGGTCTGGTCCGCGACGTGCACTTCACCGAGCAGCAGAGCGTCTCCACCGACTCCGGGATCCTGCGACCCGATGTCGTGCTCCACCTCGGCGAGCACAAGTCGGTCGTGGTGGACGCGAAGGTCTCGTTGCGCGCGATCCTCGGCATCGAGGCGGGCGACCCGCAGGACGAGGTGGCCGCGGCACGTGCCCAGCACGCACGGGAGGTGCGAAGCCACGTCGACAGGCTGGCGAGCAAGGAGTACGCCCGGCAGTTCGACACCGCGCCGGAGTTCGTGGTCATGTTCCTGCCTGCCGAGTCACTGCTCGCCGAAGCCCTGGCCTGCGACCCCGCCCTGCTCGAGCACGCCTTCGATCGCAACGTCGTCCTGGCGACGCCGACCACCCTGATGGCCCTGACCCGCACAGTCGGGCACATCTGGCGCCAGGACGCGTTGGCTGCCAACGCCCAGGAGGTCCAGGCCCTGGGTCGCGAGCTGGCCGAGCGCTTGGCCACGATGCTCGGGCACCTGGACAAGCTGGGGTCGTCGCTGGGCTCGGGCGTGACCGCGTACAACAGGGCAATCGCCTCCTTGGAGTCCCGGGTGCTCGTCACAGGGCGACGGTTCACCGAGATGCAGGGCCTGCCGATCCCGCTGGAGGCGCCACGGCAGGTGGACCAGCAGCCGCGCAGCCTCGCCACCCGGATGCCCGCGCAGGATCCGCCCGACGCGGACGTGCCCGTCGCGGACGTGCCCGTCGAGGAGCCTGGCCGGCCTGAGCCTGCCCGCCGGGGATGCGCCCGCCCAGCCAGACGAGCTCGCCCTGGCCGCCAGCCCCCTGGAAGAGCCGGGACCCGGCACCCTCGACACCCGTGGACCCGACGCGCTCGACGCCCTCGACGCCCGTGGACCCGACGCGCTCGACGCCCTTGGACCCGACGCCCTCGACGCCCTGGAACGACAGGCGCTGGAGACACGCCAACCACCCCAGGACACGGCCTCACCAGCCGTCGCGTAGTCACCGTCGATCAGCGGGCTAGCATCGCCCCGTGACCCTGCCCTCCCCCGGACCGAACGATGCGGGGTGGGGACGTTCCGGGGCACCGACGAGCCCTGTTTCTGGGTCGCAGGCGGCGGCCACCGCGACCGACGACCCGCACGCGCGGGCGCGGGGATTCCGGGGCGGTCGGGTGGTGGCGCTCTCGACGCTCGTGGTCATCGCCGTGGCGGCCCTCGAAGCGACGTTGCGCGACCGCATCGGGCTCTGGACCGGGGTGACCCTCGTCGTGGTGGCCGTCATCGCCCCGCTCGTGACCCGCGCCGGCGACCGGTCGCTGCCGGCGATGATGCCTCCGCTGGCCTTCCTGGCTGCGGTCCTGATCGCCGGGCAGCTGCTCGTGCCCGCCAGTGGTGGCTCGCTGCGGACGCGGGAGGCCGTGATGATCGTGCAGAACCTCGGCGCGAACGCCGCGTGGGTCGTGGCTGCCACGATCCTGTCGACGTCCATCGCCGCCATCCGCCACTTCATGGACCGCTGAGCAGGAGCCCCCAACGAGCTCGTCCGCCCACCCGCGGCGGGTGCGCGGGGCCTCGGCGTGCGCGTGCGCGCGGGGCCGCGGAACCGCGGGTGCGCGGGGCCGCGCAGGATGCTCCGCCTGCGCTCCGCTACTTCTTCCCGGCAGCCTTCAGGTCCCGACGCAACTCCTGGGGAAGGGCGAACACCATGTGCTCCTCGACGGCATCGACCACCTCCAGGTCGTCGAACCCGAACTCAGCCAGACGGGTGAGCACGTCGCGCACCAGGATCTCGGGAACGGAGGCCCCACTGGTCACGCCCACCGTCGCAGCGCCCTCGAACCACTCCGGCTCCAACTCCGAGGCCAGGTCGACGCGGTGCCCCGACTTCGCACCGTGCTGCAGGCCGACCTCGAGCAGGCGCACGGAGTTCGACGAGTTGGCCGACCCCACGACGATCAGGACGTCGCTGCGCGGGGCCACCTTCTTGACCGCGGTCTGGCGGTTCTGGGTCGCGTAGCAGATGTCGTCGCTGGGAGGGCTGACCAGCCCGGGCACGCGATCACGCAGCGCCGCGACGGTCTCCATGGTCTCGTCGACCGACAGGGTGGTCTGCGACAGCCACACCACCTTGTCGTCGGGTGCGATGTCGAGCTCAGCGACCGAGCTCGGACCGTCGACCAGCGTCATGGCCTCGGGGGCCTCGCCCATGGTGCCCTCGACCTCCTCGTGGCCCTCATGGCCGATGAGCAGGATCCGGTAGCCCTCATCGGCGAACCGACGGGCCTCGTTGTGCACCTTGGTGACCAGCGGGCAGGTCGCATCGATGGTCCGCAGGTTGCGCGCCGCTGCCTCCTCGTGGACCGACGGAGCGACCCCGTGGGCGCTGAACACGACGGTGGCGCCCTCCGGGACCTCGTCGGTCTGGTCGACGAACACGGCCCCACGCGCCGCCAGGGAGTCGACCACGTAGCGGTTGTGGACGATCTCCTTGCGGACGTACACCGGCGCGCCGTGGAGCTCGAGGGCCTTCTCGACGGCGACCACGGCCCGGTCCACGCCGGCGCAGTAGCCGCGCGGTGCTGCGAGCAGGACCTTGCGACCCGATTCAGACATGTCCCCATGGTAAGGCTGCCCAGCAGTGTCTGCCCCCTGTCGTACTCTCGCGACCATGGCCACAGCCCCTCAGAACACCACCCCCGGCAGCACGTCCCCGGGCAGCGCCCCCGCGGATGGCTCCGCCCCGGAACGCGCCTGGCCGGTGCGCGAGATCGCGGTGCAGCTGCGTGATTACATCGCCCGGCTGAACCGCGTGTGGATCGAGGGCCAGGTCGTCGAGGTCAGCCGGCGCAGCGGCTCGCAGGTGTACCTGACGGTCCGCGACGTGGACGTCGACGCCTCGGTGTCGGTCGTGATCCCGGGTGGCCTCGATCGCGCGATGAACCCACCCCTGGCCGCCGGGCAGCGCGTCCTGATGCACGTGCAGTGCGAGTACTGGGTCCGCAACGGCCGGCTCATGCTGCGCGCCAGCGAGATCCGTCCGGTCGGGATCGGGGAGCTGCTGGCCACGCTCGAGCGCCGCAAGCAGCAGCTGGCGGCCGAGGGCCTGTTCGCCCCCGAGCTCAAGCGACGCCTGCCGCTGCTCCCGCGCCGGATCGGCCTGATCACCGGCGTCAACGCCCAGGCGATGCACGACGTGATCACCAACGCCCGCCACCGCTGGCCGTCGGCCCAGTTCGAGGTCCGCGAGGGCGCGGTGCAGGGGGCCTCGGCCGTGAGCACCATGATCCGCAGCCTCGCCGAGCTCGACGCCGACCCGAGCGTCGACGTCATCGTGTTCGCCCGCGGCGGTGGCAGCCTCGAGGACCTGCTGCCGTTCAGCGACGAGTCGCTGATCCGCGCGGTGGCTGCCGCCCGGACGCCCGTGGTCAGCGCGATCGGCCACGAGCAGGACGCCCCCCTGCTCGACCTCGTCGCCGACCTGCGCGCCTCGACCCCGACCGACGCCGGCAAGCGGATCGTGCCCGACTGGGCCGAGGAGTCCCGACGGATCAGCGACCGGCGCACCAGCCTCGACCGCACGATGCTGGCCCGGATCGACCAGGCCGCCACGTGGCTGGAGCAGACGCGCAGCCGACCGGTCATGGCCGACCCCGCCGGGCTGCTGCCCCGGCTCTCGGCCGAGGTCAGCGACGCCCGGCACCGCGCCTTCCGCGCCGTGGAGCAGCGCATCACCACCCAGGAGCGCGACCTCGCCCACCTGCGTGCACGGGCGCGGGCGCTGTCACCCCTGGCCACCCTCGACCGCGGCTATGCGGTGGTGGTCGGCCCGACCGGCGACCTCGTCCGGGCCGCCGACCAGCTGCATCCCGGTGATGGGGTGCGGGTGCGTGTTGCCACGGGTCACTTCCGCGCCGACGTCACCGACGTAGCATCAGCGTCATGACCTCGCCGACCGAGCCGACCGCCCCCGCCACCCCCCTGCCCGGCGGGAACCCCGAGGACCTCGCCGGCCTGAGCTACGAGCAGGCGCGCGCAGCTCTCGACCAGGTCGTGTCCGCGCTCGAGTCGAGCACGGTCAACCTCGAGATGTCCCTGGCGCTCTGGGAGCGCGGCACCGCCCTGGCCGACATCTGCCAGGCGCACCTCGACGGGGCCCGGGAACGGATCGAGGCCGCGCGTCCGGGCCTGACGACCGAGTTCACGGAGTAACAGGCGCCAGCGTCCCGGCCAGGGTCTCCAGCTCGGACCACGGCGCCGACCCGGTCACCACGGTGGCCGTGCCATCCTCGATGAGGACCAGTGACCGGCGCTCATCCGGGGTCGGGTCGCCCTCCATCCGCGTCCACTCACGCCCGCCGATGGCGACCGTCTCTCCCGCAACGCCATTGCGCGTCTCGGAGTCGATCCACTCCTGCTGGGCCTGGGCCGCCTGCTCAGGGAACTCGCCGCGCTGCAGGACGGCCGCGTACTCCTCCTCGGGCGTGTAGAAGCCGGCCCGCCAGGCCACGGTGCCATCGGCCTGCGGCTCCACGCGGGCGCTGGTCGCGGGCCACGGGAACGTCGCCGGAGGGGCGAGGACCTCGTAGGAGGCCGCGGTGGCAGCGGAGACGGCGGTGGGCGCCCACTCGACCTCACGGATCGCATCCGAGCCGCGCGGGTGCGAGAAGTACAGCCAGATGAGCAGGACGATCGCCACGAGGCCCATCGAGCGGATCATGTCCGAGCCCAGCTGCCGTCCGCGTGACGGCGCCCGACCGACGACCTGCTCTCCCATGGGACGATGGTGGACCATCGGAGGCAGGTCCGCACAATCTGCCCCCACCGCCGGGCCCGCCCGCCTCGGACTAGGCTCGTTGCATGCCCGACTTCACCTACACCGAGATGCTGCCGATCGGCGCCGACGAGACGCCCTACCGCCTGCTGACCACGCAGGGCGTGAGCACCGTGGAGGCCGGCGGCCGGACGTTCCTGCAGGTGTCCCCCGAGGCGCTGCGCCTGCTGGCCTACGAGGCCATCCACGACATCCAGCACCTGCTGCGCCCCGCCCACCTGGCCCAGCTGCGCCACATCCTCGACGACCCCGAGGCGAGCCCGAACGACCGCTTCGTCGCCCTGGACCTGCTCAAGAACGCCAACATCGCCGCCGGCGGCGTGCTGCCCATGTGCCAGGACACCGGCACCGCGATCGTCATGGGCAAGCGCGGCCAGCAGGTGCTCACCGAGGGCCCCGACGAGGCAGCCCTGTCCCGCGGCATCTTCGACGCCTACCAGACCCTGAACCTGCGCTACTCCCAGCTCGCCCCGTTGACCATGTGGGACGAGCGCAACACCGGCACCAACCTGCCGGCCCAGATCGAGCTCTACGCCGACACCGAGCCCGGCCACGAGCTGAGCTACAAGTTCCTCGTCATGGCCAAGGGCGGGGGCAGCGCCAACAAGTCGTTCCTGTTCCAGGAGACCAAGGCCCTGCTCAACCCGGCCTCGATGACCAGGTTCCTCGACGAGAAGCTGCGCAGCCTGGGCACCGCGGCCTGCCCGCCGTACCACCTGGCCGTGGTCATCGGGGGCACCAGCGCCGAGTACGCGCTGAAGACGGCGAAGTACGCCTCGGCGAAGTACCTCGACGGGCTGCCCACGTCCGGCAGCGCCGGGGGCCACGCCTTCCGCGACCTGGAGATGGAGGCCGAGGTCCTGGCCCTGACCCAGCAGTTCGGGATCGGCGCGCAGTTCGGCGGGAAGTACTTCTGCCACGACGTGCGGGTCGTGCGGCTGCCCCGGCACGGGGCGAGCTGCCCGGTGGCGATCGCGGTCTCGTGCTCGGCCGACCGGCAGGTGCTGGCCAAGATCACCCCCGACGGGGTGTTCCTCGAGCAGCTGGAGCGCGACCCTGCGCACTACCTGCCGGAGATCACCGACGAGCACCTCGACGAGGACGTGGTCCACATCGACCTGAACCAGCCGATGGACGCCGTCCGGGCCCAGCTGACCGCGCTGCCGGTGAAGACCCGGGTCTCACTGACCGGTCCGCTGGTGGTCGCCCGTGACATCGCGCACGCGAAGATCAAGGAGATGCTCGACCGCGGAGAGCCGATGCCCGCCTACCTGCGCGACCACGCCGTGTACTACGCCGGGCCGGCCAAGACCCCCGAGGGCTACGCCTCCGGGTCGTTCGGCCCGACGACGGCCGGTCGCATGGACGCCTACGTCGACCAGTTCCAGAAGGCCGGCGGCTCGATGGTGATGCTGGCCAAGGGCAACCGCTCCGTGGCGGTCACGAACGCCTGCCGCGACAACGGCGGCTTCTACCTGGGCTCGATCGGCGGTCCGGCCGCGCGCCTGGCCAAGGACAACATCCGCTCGGTGGAGGTCCTGGACTTCCCCGAGCTCGGGATGGAGGCAGTCTGGCGGATCGAGGTCGAGGACTTCCCGGCATTCGTCGTCGTGGACGACAAGGGCAACGACTTCTTCGCCGAGACCTCGAAGCCCACGATCACGTCGATCCCCGTGGGCCCTCCGGCCGGCTGATCTGCCGGAGCCTAGTACCAGTGGTGCGAGCGCCAGAACGACCAGGCGTTGCACGGCGAGCCGTAGCGGCTCTTGATGTACTTCGCGCCGACCTTGATCTGGATCTCCGGGCTGTTCATGTACTGGGAGGTGGAGTAGCCCATCGCGCCCCACACCCGGGAGGAGGTCTGCGGGATCCCGCGGTAGATCCCGTTGGGGTTGCTCACCCAGTACTTCCAGCCGCTCTCACGGCCCCACAGGGCCGACAGGCAGGACATCTGCCCGGAGTTCCAGCCGTAGGTGCGCGAGATGTAGGCCGCGGCGTAGCGCTTGCTCGCCGCCGGAGCACCCGCTCGGGGTAGCGCCCCACGCGCGGCCTTCTTGGCGGCGCGGGCAGCAGCTGCCTGCTTCTTCAGGTCCTTCTTGATCGCCTTCAGCGCCTTGGCCGTGACCACCCCGTTGGCCTTGATCCCGGCGGCACGCTGGACCTTCTTGACGGCCTTGCGGGTCGCGGCGTCGAAGGTCGCGGTCTGCTCGACCTTGAGCAGCTTCTGCAGCGCGGCGACGTCCTCACCGACATCCCCGAGGCGCAGCGTCCGCGATCCCAGGACGAGCGGCGCTGCCGGGACGGCGGCCACGGCCGGGTCGGCGGGCTGGACGGTCGGATCGGCCGGTGTGGCCGGCACGGCGGGATCAGCGGTCACGGTCGCCGCCGGGTCCGTGACGACGTCCGTGGCGTGCGCCGCACTCCCGGCCAGGCTCGGCAGGCCGACGACCAGGACGGCGGCGACGAGGGTCGCCAGAAGCCTCCGGTGCGGCATCGATGACGGTCCCCCGAGGACAGCGTGATCGGTCAGTGAAGGGCTCATGAACACCGGAGCGTGCCATCCGAACGGCGGTTGACTCCAACCGAAAATCATGGCGAGAACGCTCTCTGGAGTGACCCTCGTCACATCCAGGCAGGGATGATTCGGTCATTCAGGGGCGTGCGCCACACTGGTTGCAGCCGTCGATGTGAGGTATGCCACACCTGGGACCTAGGTCATGAACCGGGCGGAGTCGGGATCAATCGCGGCGGGCCGCTCAGTTGGGCAGGTCCTCGAGCATCTCGGTGACCAGGGCCGCGATCGGCGAGCGCTCGCTGCGGGTCAGCGTGACGTGGGCGAACAACGGGTGCCCCTTGAGCTTCTCGACCACCGCGACGACACCGTCGTGGCGGCCCACGCGCAGGTTGTCGCGTTGGGCCACGTCATGGGTCAGCACCACGCGGGAGTCCTTGCCGATCCGCGACAGCACCGTGAGCAGCACGTTGCGCTCCAGGGACTGCGCCTCGTCGACGATCACGAACGCGTCGTGCAGCGAGCGGCCGCGGATGTGGGTCAGGGGCAGGACCTCGAGCATCCCGCGGTCGAGGACCTCGTCGACGACCTCCGAGGTGGTGATCGCCCCGAGGGTGTCGAAGACGGCCTGACCCCAGGGCGACATCTTCTCGTGCTCGCTGCCCGGCAGGTAGCCCAGCTCCTGGCCACCGACGGCGAAAAGCGGGCGGAAGACCACGACCTTGCGGTGCTGCTGGCGCTCCAGCACCGCCTCCAGCCCGGCGCACAGGGCCAGCGCGCTCTTGCCGGTGCCGGCCCGGCCGCCGAGGCTGATGATCCCGATGTCCGGGTCGAGCAGCAGGTCCAGGGCGATCCGCTGCTCGGCCGACCGGCCGTGCAGGCCGAAGGCCTCCCGGTCACCGCGCACGAGGCGCAGCCGCTTGTCCGGGGTGACCCGGGCCAGGGCGGAGCCACGCTCGGAGATCAGGACGACACCGGTGTTGCACGGCAGGTCGCGCGCGAGATCCAGGTCGATCCGCTCGGAGTCGTAGAGCTCGTTGACGACCGCGGAGCCGACCTCGATCTCCTCGATGCCGGTCCAGCCCGTGGAGACCACGAGCTCGGCGCGGTACTCCTCGGCCTGCAGGCCCAGCGTGGAGGCCTTCACCCGCAGCGGCAGGTCCTTGCTGACCACCACGACATCACGACCCTCGGCGGCGAGGTTGCGCGCGACGGCCAGGATCCGGGTGTCGTTGTCTCCGAGCTGCATGCCGGTGGGCAGGCGCGACAGGTCGGAGTGGTTGAGCTCCACCCGCAGCGTGCCGCCCTCGTCGTTGAGCGGGATCTTCTCGTCGAGGCGGCCGAAGTCCACCCGGAAGTCGTCGAGCATGCGCAGGGCCTGACGGGCGAAGTACCCCAGCTCGGGGTGGGTGCGCTTGGCCTCCAGCTCGATGATCACGACCAGCGGGATGACGACCTCGTGCTCGTCGAAGCGGAAGACCGCCCGCGGGTCGGACAGCAGGACGGAGGTGTCGAGCACGTAGCAGCGACGCGCCTCCGTTCGAGCTCGGCTGGATCGGGGCTTCGTCGCAGTCGGCACACGCGCCTCCACAGTCAGGTCGGGCGGCTCGGGGTGCGCCCGACGCGCACGAATCTAGGCCGCCCGCGGCGCACGGGCCGCCCGACACGCCGCGCACGGGGTGCCCGGCACCGAACCGTCCGCGAATCGTCACGCCCTGTCCACCGTGGCGCCGGGGATCGGCGCTCAGGAGCCGTAGCGGCGCTCCCGGGCTGCGTAGTCGCGCAGGGCCCGCAGGAAGTCCACCCGCCGGAAGTCCGGCCAGTAGGCCTCGCAGAAGTAGAACTCGGAGTGGGCGCTCTGCCACAGCAGGAACCCCGAGAGCCGCTGCTCGCCGGAGGTCCGGATCACGAGGTCGGGGTCGGGCTGGCCCTTCGTGTAGAGGTGCGCGGCGATGTCCTCGACGTCCAGGGTGGCGGCCAGGTCCTCGAGCGTCGTGCCCGCGGCGGCCTCCTCCTGCAGCAGCGCGCGGACGGCGTCGACCAGCTCCTGGCGGCCGCCGTACCCGACCGCGACGTTGACGGTCATCCCGTCGATGCCGGCGGTCCGCAGCTCGGCGTCCTCGAGCACCTGCCGGGTGCGCGCGGGCAGGGGGTCCTTGGCGCCCACGTGCCGGATGACCCAGGTGCCCGCCGCGGCCAGCTGCTGCACGGCACCCTCGATGATCCGCAGCAGCGGGTCGAGCTCCTCGATGGGGCGGGCGAGGTTGTCGGTGGACAGCAGCCACAGCGTGACCACCTCGACGCCGACCTCGTCGCACCACTCGAGGAACTCCGCGATCCGCGCGGCCCCGGCCCGGTGCCCGGCCGCGCTGCTCGACCCCTGCTCGGTGGCCCAGCGACGATTCCCGTCGAGGATCACCCCGACGTGGCGGGGGATGTCGCTCTCGCTGAGGTCGTGGGCGAGGCGACGTTCATAGAGACCGTAGACGAGGTCATCCAGTCCCATGTGTTCCTCCCGAAGCGGCCCTCGTGCCCGTCGTGGAGGCTATCGCACGGCCGTGACGACCAACGTGGCCGCTACGAAGTGCGACGCCCAGCCGCCCAGGGTGAACGAGTGGAAGACCTCGTGGAACCCGAACCACTTCGGTGACGGGTTGGGCCACTTGATGGCGAACACCCCGGCACCGACCGTGTAGAGGATCCCGCCGAACAGGATCAGGCCCAGGACCCAGGCGTGCCGGGCGTCCGACAGGCTGTCCGACCGCAGGAACCCCGGCAGGAACATCGCCGAGGCCCAGCCCAGCGCCAGGTACATGGGGACGAACAGCCACCGGGGGGCGCGGACCCACGCCAGCCGGACGACCGCGCCGCCGACCGCCCCGAGCCAGAGGACGGCCAGCAGCGACCGCGCCGGACCGGGACCGAGCAGGGCCACGGCGAACGGGGTGGCGCTGCCGGCGATGACCAGGAAGATGTTGGCGTGGTCCCAGCGCTGGAGCAGGCTCGTCACACGCGGCGAGAACCGGCCGCGGTGGTACACCGCCGACACCGAGAACAGCAGGATCGTCGTGAGGGCGAACAGGATCGCGGGGATCCGCAGGTCCGAGGGCGCCAGGATGGCCAGCAGGACGGCCGCCGCCCCTGCGATGGGAGCTGCCACCATGTGCAGCCACCCGCGCAGGACGGGCTTGGCCGACAGGTAGTGCTCCCGCAGGGAATCAGCGGGGTTCATGGAGGAAGTAGAGCAGGGCCGTGACCGAACAGCAAGGCACGGGTCGGCTCAGACCAGGTCGACGATCACCGGGGCGTGGTCGCTCGGGGCCGGGGTGCCCTTGACGCCGGGCTTGCGCGCCTCCCGGTCCACCACGGCGCTGCGCACCGCGCCGGCGAACGCGGCATTGGCGAACACCAGGTCGATCCGCATCCCCATCGCCTTGTGGAACGACCCGGCCCGGTAGTCCCAGAAGGTGTAGGGGTGCGGGCCCTTGCTGATCGTGGGCACGACATCGGACAGGCCCAGTGCCCGAAGCTCGGCCAGGGCGGCGCGCTCCGCGGGTGTCACATGGGTGCTCTGGGCGAAGGCGGCGATGTCCCAGACATCGTCGTCGGCCGGCGCGACATTGAAGTCGCCGAGGACGGCGAACGGCGCCTCGGCGGCCGCCACGGGGGCCAGGTGCCCAGCCAGGGCGTGCAGCCAGGCCAGCTTGTACTCGAAGTGCGGGTCCTGCGGAGTGCGGCCGTTGGGCACGTAGACCCCCGCCACGCGGACCCCGCCACAGGTCGCGGCGATGTAGCGCGCCTCCGGCTCATCCGCCGGATCGGGGAAGCCGGGAACCCCCGGGATGTCGGTCTCGAGGGCGTCGATGCCGACCCGCGACAGCAGCGCCACGCCGTTCCATCGACCCTGCCCGCGGTGCACGGACTCGTACCCGGCAGCCGCGACCTCCTCGGTCGGGAACGCCTCCTGGGCGATCTTGGTCTCCTGCAGCACGAGCACGTCCGGCTCGACCGCCGCAAGCCAGGCCAGCAGCCGCGGCAGCCGCGCGGGCAGGGAGTTCACGTTCCAGGTCGCGATGCGCACGCCGTGATTCTGGCACCCGCGGACCCGCTCGTGGGACCGGCCCGCGACGGCGCCCGCAGGGTGGGCGCATAGTGATCGGGTCGTCACACTGCGTTCACTCAGGGCGAAGCGCCGGACCCCTCGACCACGGCGGGGCGATGACCGGGTCCTCGGGGCGCGATGGCAGGATCCCACCATGTCCGTGTCCCTGGCCGTCGCCGACGTCCGCCGGATCGCCCACGGGCCCACGCGCACGATGTTCATCGGACTGTTCCTGAAGTCCCTGGCGTCCGGTCTGACGTTGTCCCTGATCGTGCTGTACCTGAGCACGGTCCGGGACTTCCCGATCTCCGTGGCCACCGCCCTGCTCGCGTGGCAGGCCGTGCTGGCCCTGGGCGTCTCGCCGCTGGTCGGGACCCTCGTCGACCGCTCCGGACCGCGGCCCGTCCTGCTCGTTGCGCTGCTCATCGAGGCGATCAGCCTGTTCGCCCTGGGACAGGTCACGACATGGCAGCAGGCCCTGCTGGTGATGTCGGTGGTGGCGGTCGGCGGCGCGGGGATCTGGGGGCCGACGGACGCCCTGCTCGCCCGCCTCGTCCCGTCGCAGGACCGGTCAGCCGCATTCGGCTTCCAGTTCATGCTGCTCAACCTCGGGATCGGGCTCGGCGGGTTGATCGGCGCCACCATCATCGACATCGACAGGCCCAGCACGTTCGAGCTGCTCTACGCCCTCAACGCCCTCGGCTTCCTGGCGATGTTCGTGGCCGTCCTGGCGATGGGCGACGTCGGGGGGCTCCCCGCCCCGGACCCCAGCGTCGCAGCAGGCCCTGACGGCTCCGCTGGCGACGGCGCGAGCCAGGGTGCCGCGCGCCAGGCACCCGCCGACGGATGGGCCACGGTCCTGCGCGACCGCAACCTGCGGCACTACGCAGCGGCAGCCCTGCTCATGCTGACCTTCGGGTACGGAAGCATCGACTCGGGGGTCGCGCTGTTCATCACCCAGTTCGTGGGCCTGGACGAGAGCCGGATCGGGCTTGTGTTCGCGGCCAACACGGCGGTCATCGTCCTGGTGCAGCTGCCCATGATCTCGTTCGTCCGGGGTCGCTCCCGGGCGAGGATGCTGGCAGGTGTGGGGGTCATGTGGGCCCTGGCATGGGTGCTCTTCGCGTCGGCGCTCCCCCTCCCCGGGTGGCTGGCCCTGGGGGCCGTCCTGCTGGCGATGTCGGCCTTCGCGGTTGGCGAGACGCTGTGGTCACCGGTCGCGCCGGCGCTTCTCAACGATCTGGCCCCCGAGCACCTGCGTGGCCGCTACAACGCCTTCCAGTCACTCATGTGGGGGGTGTCCGGGACCCTCGGGCCGCTGATCACAGGGCTGTTCCTGTCGGCCGATCTGGGCGGGACGTGGGCACTCACCCTGGCCGTGGGGTGCCTGCTCGCCGCGCTGCTCGCGATGCGCCTGCGCCGGCACCTCACACCGGGCCAGGACGGCCTTGGGGACTCCGAGGAATCCCCCGACGACGACCCCGACCCAGCGCGTCCCGAGGACGATCCGGACCTCGACCCCGCGATGTCCGCCCAAGCCCGCTGAGGCGAGCGACGGGACGGATCAGGCCCCGGGCAGCTGCGGGCGGTCGGTGCCGCCCACCGACTTCTTGCGCGGCTTGCGCTTGACCTCGACGCCACCGAAGAGGGCCGCGCCCTTGATCCGCAGGACCGGGGCGCCGGGCTGGCCGGGGCCCTCTGCCTTCTGGTCGAAGCCGCCGAAGATGCCCATCCCGTCGACGTGGACGGTCAGCCCCTCCGGGACGGTGATCTCGACCCCGCCCATCACCGCCACCGCGATGATCTCGGACTCGGTGTGGGCGAACGTGGAGCGCGTGAGGTCGAGCTCGATGCCCCCGAACATCGCGAACGCGGTCAGCTGCGCCGGCATGACCCACTCGCCCTTGCGCGTCGCGCCACCGAAGATCGCCACCACCGACGACGTCGAGGAGTCCACGCCCGCGGGCGGGTGCCAGCCTGACGCGGGCGCCGGAGCCGGCTGCGGTGGGACGACCACCGACATCCCGGTCAACGGGGCCAGGGCCGCGGCGACGGTCGTCGGGGGGAGCCCGTCGAGGACCGGGACGAGGTCGGCCGCCGTGCGCGCCGCGAGGGTCGCCGTCAGCCGCACCTCGTACTCGTCACGGTTCAGCCGGCCCTCGGCATAGGCATCGCCGATGACGTCGGCCATCCGGGCGCGGTCGGCATCGGACACCAGGACACGACCAGCCGAGCCCAGGGGGCCGTCATCGGGCGCGGGTGGGATCTCGGACAGGCTCACGGCGCCGCGACCTCGGCCTGGAGCTGATGGGTGATCCGGCGCTCGAACACGAAGGACATGAACGGGATCGTGCCGGCCAGCCCCACGAGCACCGTGCGCCCCGGCGTCCACCGGGCGCGGATCGCCACATCGAGGACCGTCACGAGGTAGACCATGTACAGGAATCCGTGCAGTTGCCACCCGATGGCGTACCAGAGCGAGTCCTCGTTGCCGAGGACGTACTTCCAGGGCAGTCCGACGACGGTCATGAACGCCAGCAGCACCCCGGTGACCCACGCCATGGCCTGGAACCGCTTGTAGGCACCCGACCTCAGGATGGTCGCGGGTGCCGGGGCGGTGTGCGTGCTCATCGGGCGGTCTCCTGCTCAACGGGTCGGTCGACGTGGTCGCGCCGGAAGCGGTGCCAGAAGAACAGGACGAACCCGGCGAACGCGACCCACTGGAGCGCGTAGGCCGCGTTGCGCCAGTTCAGGCCCACGTCGGCTCCGGGCAATTCTGTCACCTTCAGGGGCAGGGGTTGGTCCTCGCCCGCGGGGCTCATCCCCGTGAGCGCGAACCAGCCCGAGCGCACGGGGTAGCCGGCGTGCTCCGCGAGCGCACCGGTGTCCACGACCGCCAGGGTGGGGGGGTCCCCGTCGGTGACCTGCGGCACCGCCTGCCGGGAGTCGGCCACGAGGACGCCGACGACCTCGACGACCCCCGCAGGCGGCGGCGTCGGGCGCTGGCCGGCCGGGACCCACCCGCGCACCACGGCGACGGAGGTGCTCGCGGGGTCCACCGATCCCTCGGGTGCGGAGGGGACCGACCCGTCCGCGGCGGTGGGCTGCATCGGGGTGAGCACCCATGCGCCGGCCTGGGCGTCCCGCGGGCGCGGGGCGACCAGCACCTCGTGCTCGGCATCGAAGACCCCGGTGATGCCGACCCGCATGCCGCTGAAGGTGCTCGAAGGATCGAGGTCGGCCAACGCGACCACGGGGCCCTCGGGCACGGCATCAGCCTCGGAGCGGTTGGCCCGGTCCCACTGCCAGCGGGCGGCGACGACGCACACGAGGACCGCCAGGACGGTCAGGACATGGAAGCCCAGCCGGCGGGGATCGGACCAGGACCCACCCGAGGACATCAGCGAGCGTCGCCCTCGACCTCGCCGGGGCTGCCGGTGTCGGTGGGTCCGGTCGGTGCCGTCACCCGGGCTGACCCGAGGTTCGCCTGCGCCCGGCGGGTGTGCCGGACGAAGGACCACAGCAGGAGGAGCAGCGACACCAGGAGGAACGCGAACACGACCGACGCCAACGGGCTGGGCCGGACCGTCGCCGGATCGATCTCGTCGGCGGCGACCAGGGCCGCCAGAACACCGTGCATGCCAACCTCCGAGACTGCGAATGTGCTGCGGGTACTAGTGTCGCAGCATCATGTCCCCCGCACGAACAGCCGGTCACCCCACCCAGTGGCCGCCGCACATCCGCCAGCGCTACGGCATCACCGACCGGCCCCGATGGGTCCCGGCAGCGCTGATCGGGGTGGGCCTGGCCTTCCTGGCGTTCGTGACGTTCCTCGGGCTCCGGTTGTCCAATCCGGCCATCGACGCCGGGGTGCTGTCCTACGCGACGGTCTCCGACGAGCGGATGACGATCGGCTACGAGGTCCAGCGTCGGGACACCACCCCGGCGATCTGCGTCCTGCGGGCCCGGGCCAGGGACGGCTTCGACGTCGGCTACGCGGTCGTCGAGCTCCCCCCGGACCAGGGACGCACCTACCACACGCTCGAGATGCGGACCGCGTACCGGGCGCTGGTGGGCGAGCTGGTCGGCTGCGGCCTGGACGCGCCGCCGCCGGGGATCCCCGGCGCCCAGTTCCGGCCCGGCGTGGTCGCACCGGTCCAGCCGTGGACGGCGTCCGAACCCTGACCACGGGGTCCGGTGCTACCCTCGACGACCTACTGATCACTGCCCAGGAGACGACGTGTCCGAGAGCCCCCAGACCACCTGGTTGACCCAGGAGGCCCACGACCGCCTTGCCGGCGAGCTCGAGGAGCGCCAGACCACGCGCCGCACCGAGATCACCAAGCGGATCGCTGCCGCGCGCGAGGAGGGCGACCTCAAGGAGAACGGCGGCTACCACGCGGCCAAGGACGAGCAGGGCAAGAACGAGGCGCGGATCCGCCAGCTGCGCCAGATGCTCGACCACGCGCAGATCGGCTCCCCGCCCTCGGAGGAGGGCCAGGCCGCGCACGGGATGGTCGTCAGCGTCGAGCTGGTCGCCAGTGGGCGCACGATGACCTTCCTGCTCGGATCCCGGGAGGAGGCCGCGCACGCCAGCGTCGACGTCATCTCCCCCTCGTCACCGATGGGAGCCGCGGTGGACGGCGCCAAGGTGGGCGACGAGGTCACCTACACCACCCCCGCGGGCAAGGAGCTGACCGCCCGGATCACCCACGTGGAGCCCTACTCGGGGTGATCTGACCCTGGGGGCCGCCTACCCCTCGGGGCGGACCCGGAACCCGCTGGCCGCCAGTCCGGCAGCGACCTGCTCGCAGTGCTCGGGGCCCCGGGTCTCCAGGTGCAGGGAGACGTCGACCTCGCCGACCGAGAGCCCCGCCGTCGTGCGCAGGTGCTCCACAGAGATGACGTTCGCCGACAGCGCTGCCACCTCGGCGAGCAGTGCGGCCAACCCGCCGGGGCGGTCGGAGATGCGCACGCGGAGCTGCAGGTAGCGCCCGGCGGCCACCAGCCCGTGCTGCAGGACCCGCGCGAGCAGCAGCGGGTCGACGTTGCCCCCGGACAGGACGACCACGACGGGCGGTTCGATGCCGGTCGCGTCCTCGAGCAGCGCTGCCACCCCGGCGGCCCCGGCCGGCTCCACCAGCAGCTTCGAGCGCTCCAGGACCAGCAGCAGCCCCCGCGACAGGGAGTCCTCGGACACCGTGCGGATCTCCACATGGCGCTCGGCGATGATCGCCAGCGGCACGACGCCCGGGCGCCCGACAGCGATGCCGTCCGCCATGGTGCTCATCCGCTCGAGGGCCACGGGATGGCCCGCGGCCAGGGACGCCGGGTACGCCGCCGCCTGGGCCGCCTGGACGCCGATCACCCGCACGTCGGGGGCCAGCTCGCCCATCACGGTGGCGATCCCGGCCACGAGTCCGCCACCGCCCGTGCACACCAGGACGGTGCGGACGTCCGGGACCTGCTCGAGGATCTCGAGCCCGATCGTGCCCTGCCCGACGACGATGTCCTCGTGGTCGAACGGGTGGATCAGGACCGCGCCCGTGCGCTCGGAGAACTCGGTGGCCGCGACCAGCGCATCGTCGATGGTCGTGCCGACGGTGACGATCTCGGCCCCGTAGGCCCGCGTGGCCGCCAGCTTGGGCAGCGGCGCCCCGACGGGCATGAACACGGTGGTGCGGATCCCCAGGCCGCGCGCGGCCTTCGCGACCCCCTGCGCGTGGTTGCCGGCACTGGCCGCGACCACGCCGACGGCACGCTGCTCCGGGGTCAGCCGGGACAGCCGCACGTGCGCCCCACGGACCTTGAACGACCCGGCCACCTGCAGGTTCTCGCACTTGAGCCAGACCGGTCCGCCGACCCGGTCCGCGAGGTAGGTCGCCGGTGCGACCGGGGTCACGCGCGCGACCCCCACGAGCAGGTCACGCGCCTCTCGGATGGCCTGCACTGTCACGGGCATGGAGCCCATGGTGGCCCATGCACTGGCAGGATGGCCCCTTGTGCTGGGTCAACGGGTGTTCGCGTGGGCCCGGCGGACCCCCTACCTGGCTGACCTCCCCCGCGACGTCGCGGTCCTGTCGTTCGTGGCGTTCGCCGTCGCCCTCGGGTACGGCATCGCCGCCCCGGCCCTGCCCGTCTACGCCCGCACGTTCGGGGTCTCGGCGTTCCTGGCCTCCACCGTCATCTCCGGCTTCGCCCTCATGCGCCTGCTCAGCGCAGCCCCGGCGGGGCTCATGGTCGACCGGTTCGGCGAGCGGCGGATCATGTCGATCGGGATCTGGGTGGTCGCCGGGTCCTCGCTGATGACCGCCCTGGCGCAGAGCTTCGGCCAGCTCCTGGTGCTGCGCGGCGTCGGCGGGATCGGGTCCTCGATGTTCACGGTCTCGGCGATGGCGCTGCTGCTGCGCACCGCCGGACCCGAGCAGCGCGGGCGGGCCTCTGGTGCGTTCCAGGCCGGGTTCCTGTTCGGCGGCGTGACGGGGCCGGCCATCGGCGGGGCGGTCACCGGGATCTCCATCCGCGCCCCGTTCGTCGTGTACGGGTTCACCCTGGTCGTAGCCGGGCTGCTGGCCTCGCGGTTCCTGTCGCGAACCCCGGCCGCGGCCAGGGCGGTCCCCGAGGGCCCCTCTGGCCCGAGCAGCCCGCCCAGCCCGCCGCCCAGCCTCGCAGCCGCCGCCGATCCGGCCGTCCCCACCGCCCCGAGCAGCCTCACGGCCGCCGCCCGATCCGCCCGTCCCCACCGCCCCGAGCAGCCCGCCCGACACCTCCGCCCCCTCCGCCCCCTCCACTCCCTCCGCCCCGTCCGCCCCCTCCACTGCCTCCACTTTCTCCTCCCCCTCCTCCCCCTCCACTCCCACCACTCCCACCACTCCACCCGCCGCCGCCAGCGCAGCCGGCCCCAGCACCGGCAAGGCTCCCCCAGCGTCGCTGGCCACGGCCCTGCGCAGCGCCGCCTACCGAGCGGCCCTCATGGTGAACCTGTCCAGTGGCTTCATCGTGTTCGGCCTGCGGATCTCCCTGGTCCCGCTGTTCGTCACCGAGGGCCTCGCCCAGGGCGTCGGGCTCGTCGGCATCGGGTTCCTGTGCGCGGCGGCCACCCAGGCGGTGATGCTGATCCCTGCCGGCCGGTGGACCGACAGCTCCGGCCGGCGCGGGTCGATGCTCGTGGGCACTGCCACCCTCACCGTCGCGATGCTGCTGCTCGCGCTGGAGACCGGGGCGGTCGGTTTCCTCCTGGCGATGGCTGCGTCGGGCCTGGCCTCCGCCTTCCTGGCGCCGGCGTCCGCTGCGGTGGTCGGCGACCTCACCCGCGGGCTGTCCGGCGGTCGCGTGGTCTCGGCCTACCAGATGGTCGGCGACCTGGGCGGGATCCTCGGCCCGCTGGTCGCCGGCGCGCTTGCCGACGCCGCTGGATTCCAGTGGGCGTTCGCCGCCGGTGTGCTCGTCGGCCTGCTCACCATGGCGTTCGTCGTCGTCATGCCCGAGACCCTGCGCCGGGACTGATCGACCTGCAGGATCTGGACACCAGTGTCCGCCGTGCGCATATCGACGTCCGGATCCAGCAGGTCGCGCCGCAGTCGCGCCCGCAGGTCGCGTCTGTGGACCGATCCCGGGACCCCACCTGTGGATGACCGCTCGACTGATGGAAGTGCAGCCACGACGATCTCCCGCGTGACGGCGTGGGAGCAGGCAGTACAGCTGATGAGTCGCAAGGGTGGCATCGCCACGCGCGGGCAACTGATCGAAGTGGGCGTCGGTGAACGGATGCTGAGACGCCGCGTGGCCGCAGGGCTGCTCGTCCCGGTCAACACCCGCGTCGTGGCGCTCCCGGGGGTTTCGCTCGACCTGCGGACACGCACTCTTGCCGCCGCACTGGCCCACCCCGGGGCGCTGCCCACCGGGCCGTCGGCAGCCGTGCTCCTGGGAGCGGGGCCATGGCAGCGGATAGACCTCGGCCAGGAGCCCTGGCTGATCGGCCCGCGGGACCGAGGATTGCCCGCACGGTTCGTGAGCCATCCGGGCGCTCGCTCGGTTCGCGCCAGCGGGGTGCTGGTGGCCCATCCGGCCGACGCCGTTGTCGACATGCTGCGCTTCCTACCAGCGCAGGACGCCCTCGACGTGGGCCAGCAGGCCCTGGGCCGGAGGATGGTCGGCCTCGATTGGCTGGTCACCGAGCACGCCCGCCTGTCACAGCTGCGCGGTGCCGGCCAGATGCGCCGAACCATTCGGTCCCTGGCGGAGGGCACCCGATCGGAGGCCGAGCGCCGCCTCGTGTCCCTCCTACGCAAGAACGGGATCGCCGGCTGGGTGGCCAACCTTCGGGTCCGCGCCGGCGGCCGGACGTACGTCCTCGACATCGCGTTCGCACGCGAGCGCATCACGGTGGAGGTCGACAGTCGGGCCTTCCACACGGATACCCGCGCCTTCCAGGACGACCGGACCCGCCAGAACGACCTGGTGGCAGCGGGGTGGACGGTCCTGCGGTTCACCTGGGAGGACATCGTCGATCGCCCCGCTGACGTCCTGCGTCGGATCCGCGGGATCCTGGCAGAACGACCAGCGTGAGCCTCGAGCCCCCGCCGAGCAGCGACTGGCAGGATCCGGACGCTGGTGTCCGCCTGGCGCCAACCCGTGTCCGGATCCCGCCGATGGGGGCGGGGGCGCGGCGTCAGGCCCGCAGGCCGGGGGCGACGGTGTGGGGGTGACAGTGTGGGGGCGTCGGTGTGCAGAACGTGCGGGCGAAGCTACTCTGCCGTGCGTGCCTGACTCACCCGCGACGCCGCCGGAGCGCCGGCCGCTGGCCGAGCTCGTCGCCGCGGACTGGGCGGAGGCACTGGCGCCCCAGGCCGGGCGCATCGCCGCCATGGGCGACTTCCTGCGCGCCGAGCTCGCGGCGGGTCGCGGATACCTGCCCGCAGGACCGAACGTGCTGCGGGCATTCGCCCGCCCCCTGGCCGAGGTCCGCGTGCTCGTCGTCGGCCAGGACCCCTACCCCACGCCCGGCCACGCCGTGGGCCTGTCCTTCTGCGTGGCCCCCGACGTCCGGCCGATCCCGCGGAGCCTGGCCAACATCTACCGCGAGCTGCACGACGACCTCGGCTGCCCCACCCCCGCAACCGGTGACCTGACGCCCTGGGCCGACCAGGGCGTCCTGCTGCTCAACAGGGTGCTCACCGTGACCCCGGGCAGCTCGGGATCGCACCGCGGGAAGGGCTGGGAGGAGATCACCGAGGCCGCCATCCGCGCCCTGGTGGCGCGCGGTGGGCCGCTGGTCGCGATCCTCTGGGGCCGCGACGCACAGGGCCTGGCGCCGATGCTCGGCGACACCCCCCGGATCGCGTCCGCGCATCCCAGCCCCATGTCCGCCGACCGCGGCTTCTTCGGCTCGCGCCCGTTCAGCCGGGCCAACGCCGCGCTGGCCGCGCAGGGCGCGACGCCCATCACGTGGTGCCTGCCCTGAGGGCAGCTGCCCGTGAGGACGCGACCGTCAGCCTCCGGCCACAAGGTCCTCAGCCAGGGCGCGTGCGACCGCGGGACGGCCGGTCATCGCGAGCAGGCCGATGGGGGCCAGCAGGTACCGGCGGTCGATGAGCACGCGGGCCTGGTCCGGCAGCCGCCAGCCTCCGGCATAGTCGGACAGGACCCCGTGCAGGAGGGCGACGGCGGCCGCCGGGTCGGCGTGCCGCAGGACGCCGCCCGAGCCGATCACCAGCCCGACCCGGGTCAGGTCGCGGGACCCCTCGGCGCCGGGGCGGGCGTGCCGACGGGCGGCGATGACGGCCGCGAGCCGGGCCAGCTCCCACTCGTCGGCCCTCTCCTGGTCGGTCCCCGGCAGGAACCCGACATCGGCATGTCGCCGCGCCGCGGCTGCCGCCAGCGCCTCGGCGGGGCCGACCTCGCCGCCGGCCGCGGGCTCGAGCAGCCGCTCGGCCAGGGCTGCCGCGACGACGTCCCGGGCGCTCCACCGCATCCCGAGGTCGCCCTCGACCGTACGGCCGTGCCACAGGGTCTCGACGGCACCGGCGGGTTCCTGGTCGTCGGGGGTGAGCACGCTGTACACGTCCGTCGTCGCCCCACCGATGTCCAGGGCCATCACGTCCCCGTTCGCCCCGGGGGAGGCGGCCAGGACGTCGGCGACGACCTCGATCCCCGCGAGCACCGCGTCGGGGGTCGCACACGCGACGAGCCGGGCGAACCGGCGCCCGCGCGACAGGCCCTTGCCCCCGATCACGTGGGCGATGAAGACCTCCCGGATCGCGCGCCGGGCCGGCCCCGGGTGCAGCACGCCGATCCGGGGGATCACGTTGTCGGTCGGCAGCACCACCCGGCGGCGCACGCCCAGCAGGGCGGCCGCCTGCGGGGACGCCTCCGCGTTCCCGGCGAGGACGACCGGGACGCGCGCGACGGACCGGCCCAGGACACGGGCGTTGTGCAGCAGGACCTCGGCATCGCCCCCGTCGGTCCCGCCGACCATGAGCACGACATCGGGACGCGCCGCCGCCAGCGCGTCGATCCCCGCGCCATCGAGGCGCCCCGCGGACACGGACACCACACGGGCGCCCGCGGACAGCGCCACACGGCGGCCCGCCTCGGCGGAGATGACCCGCTCGTGCCCGACCACGGCCAGGCGCAGCCCACCGCCCGCCGAGGAGCACACGACGATCGAGGAGTCAGGCACCCGACCGACCCCGAGCCCGGCGACAGCGGCGTCCAGGCCGACGAGCACGTCCGTCGCTGAGGTCGTCGGATGCTGCGCCGTGGCCACGACGGCACCCTCTGGACCGATCGCCGCGGCCTTGGTGAACGTGGAGCCGACGTCCACGCAGACGACGACGCCGAGGGGCGCACCCACCGGCGGCGTCGCATGGGCCTGCATGCAGCCGAACCTATCCCGTGCCGCCGCCCTCGGGTCGAGCCGTCGACCAGGTCAGCCGTTCAGGATCCGGGTGATCTGCTCGGAGGCCGCCGTGGTCGCCTCCTGGACCGTCGCCTCGTTGCTGAAGATCGACTCCAGCATGTCCGCCAGGAGCTCGGAGGTCACGACGTTGACCCAGTACGGGCTCACCGGCGTGAACCGGGAGTTGGTCGCCGCCGCATCGGCGACCGCGAGGTACGCGTTGCCCTGGTGTCCGGCGAACGCTCCCTCCTGGTTGGGGATGACTCCTGCCCGGGCCAGCTCCGTCTGTGCCTCCAGGCCCGTCAGGATCTTGATCCACTGCACGGCCAGGGCCTGCTGGGTGCTCCGGGCGGAGACTGCGAGGTCCGATCCGCCGAAGAAGACCGGGGCGGTCGTGCCGGGGGCCGTTCCCGGAAGCGCGAAGGCGCCGATGTCACCCTTCAGGTCGCCGTTGTCCAGGATCCCCGGCACCCACCAGGAGTCGATCATCATCCCGACGTCCCCGGTCTTGAAGGCATCGACGTTCTTGGTCTCGTCGGCGTCGATGGGTGCCTTGGAGTACTTCTCGACGAGGCCCTTGAGGGTCGTCAGGCCCTGGACGGACTCCGCGGAGTCCAGGGTGCCGGTCCAGGTGTCACCGTCCTGTGTGGCGATCTCGCCGCCGGCGTCCCAGACGAACGGCACGGCACCGTTCCAGTACCGACCCGGGAAGTAGAACGCCGAGTACGCAGCGTTCTCGGAGTTGGCGGACTGCAGCTTCTCCGCGACGGCCTCGAGCTCGGCGAGGGAGGTCGGGACCTCGACACCGGCGTCCTTGAACTGGCCCTTGTTGTAGACCACGACGTTCACGCCCCCGTAGTAGGGGATGCCGTAGCGGATGCCGTCGAGCTCGCCGGAGGGCTGAAGACCCGGGAGCATGCCGGCGACCTCGAGGTCCTCGGCGTACGCGGACAGGTCCGCGAGCAGGCCGGCATCGGCGTACTTGGCGGTCAGGACGTTGCCGATCTCGACGACATCCGGGGTGACGTCGGTGGCCAGCGCGTCGGTCAGCCGCTCCTGGACGCCGAACCACTGCTGCCGCTCGACCTCGACCTCGACGTTGGGGTACTGCTCCGCGAACCGGTCGTTGACCGCGTCGATCACCGACTGGGGCTGGCTGGCATCCATGAGCCAGACCCTGAGGGTGCCGGCCGCATCGGCGGGCGGGGGCGACACGGCGTCGTCCTGTGCAGGGTCAGAGCCGCTCGTGCAGCCGCTGAGGGCCAGGCCGGCGGCAGCCAGCACCACGATCCCGGTGCGGAACGTCATTGGATCCCCTTCGGCGGTTGGGTGTCGTCACGATCATGCACCAGTCCGACGACGACCGGGGTGATCTCGGGTCGGCGTGCCATCGCCCATCCCGTCGCGAGTTGCGCCGGACCCGGGCGGGCGGGACCCTTGAGCCATGTGGCTGCAGTCCCGCCGACGCGATGTTCCCGTCCCCCCGGAGCGGGCCCTGCCCGGCCGCCCGGACTACGACTACCCGCTGGCCCACGTGCACGACGTGCTGGGCACCTCCCTGCTCGGGCCGTTCCCTGCGGGCGTGGTCACCCTGTACCTGGGCATGGGCTGCTTCTGGGGCGCGGAGAAGCGCCTGTGGCAGCTGCCCGGCGTGCACACGACGGCCGCCGGATACCAGGGCGGGACCACGCCGCACCCCACGTACAGCGAGGTCTGCACCGGCATGACCGGGCACGCCGAGATGGTCATGGTCGCCTACGACCCGACGGTCGTGGCCACGATCGACGTGCTGCGGGTGTTCTGGGAGAACCACGACCCGACCCAGGGCATGCGCCAGGGCAACGACGTGGGCAGCCAGTACCGCAGCGCCGTCTACTGGAGCACCCATGAGCAGCAGGCGCTGGTCGAGAGCAGCGCCGCGGCCTACGACGAGGTGCTGCGCGCGGAGGGCTTCGACCCGATCACCACCGAGCTCGCGCCGGCGCTGCAGGACGGCGAGGTCGTCCTGCCGTTCTACTACGCCGAGGCCCACCACCAGCAGTACCTGCACAAGAACCCGCACGGGTACGACTGCCACGCGCACACCGGCATCCTGCTGCCGGACCTCGGATGACCCGGGGGGTCTCCCGCCGTTCAGCAGCCTGGGGGGGCGGGGGTATGGCGGGTGCGGTCGCGGCCAGCCTCGGAGTGCTGGCCGCCCAGGCCCGCGCCGTGCGGCGCGACATCGGGCCGCAGCGCGGGGTGCCGCCCTACCAGGACGGGCGGTTCGGGCCGCCCACCGGCAGGTCCATCCGCCTGGCGGTGCTCGGCGACTCCGTGGCTGCCGGACTCGGTGCGGACACCGCCGCCGACACGGTCGCCGGGGTGATCGTGCGTGCCGTGGTGGAGGCCAGCCGGCGCCCGGTCATGATGACCAACCACGCCGTGGTCGGGGCCAAGTCGGCCGACCTCGACCGGCAGGTGACCCGGTGCCTGAGCGCACGACCGCAGGTGGCCGTGATCATCATCGGGGCCAACGACGTGACGCACATGGTGCCGCGCGCGTTGGCCGCCCGACGCCTGGAGACGGCCATCGCCCGACTCATCGACGCGGGCACCGCCGTGGTGATCGGCACCTGCCCCGACCTGGGGACCGTCCGGCCGGTCGGCCCGCCCCTGAAGTGGGTCGCCCGGGAGAGGTCGAGGTCGCTGGCAGCGGCCCAGCGCCGGGCCGCCATCCGAGCCGGGGCGCACCCCGTGAGCCTGTACGACCAGCTCGGCCCGGAGTTCGAGGCCAATGCCGAGGCGTTCTTCGGCCCGGACCGGTTCCACCCCTCCAGCATGGGCTACCGCCGGATCGGCGCCACCCTGCTGCCCCCGGTGCTGGCGGCGCTGAACCTCGAACCGGCCCGCAGGCTCCGGGAGATCACGGCCACACCGTCCTGACTCCCGCTGGCCGTGGCCCCTGCCGGGCTCACAGGGTCTGGCGCAGTGCCACGAGCCCCTCGACCGCTCGCCGGCAGGCCTGGGCAGATGCGTCGCCGCGCCGGTCGGCGACCTCCTCGGCGAGGTCCTGGGCGCACACGGCAAGGACGTCACCCGCCGCCGGATCGGCCAGGTCCGGCAGTGCCCGCCTGGGCCGGCCGGCCAGGTCCGCAGCGGCATCGGCCAGGTCCTGGGCGAGGTCGAACGCGGCCCGGGCACGGCTCCGTCCGTCCGGGAGGGACGCCGCCAGGCGCACCAGCGACAGGGACCGAAGCCGGTCGCAGGTACGCGTCGCCTCGAGGATCAGGCGGTCGGGGTCCTCCGGTGCGGGGGTCGGATCGAGCAGGCTCACCCCGGCACGGTACCCGGCGCAGGGGTGCGCTGGCACCGCACCCGCTGGGAGGGTTACGGTAGGACCAGAACGCCGCCCAAGAGGAGATGCCCATGACCCTGCACCACTCCGAGGAGACCCACCAGCTGCTTGTCGAGCGCGTCCCTGAGGCGACCGGGAAGCCGATGAAGGAGTGGTTCGCCGTGGTCGAGGAAGGTCCGTCCTTCACACGCTTCGACGACCGGGTCAACTGGCTGCGTGACGCGCACGAGCTGTCGCACGGCTACGCGACCGCGATCATCCACGAGATGGACAAGACGAAGGCCGCCCGCCGGGTCCAGTAGTCCCGGCCGCAAGGCCCGGCGCGCGCGTTGTCGCGCGTCCCACCTGCATGCCCCGCAGCCTGCCGCTGTGGGGCATGCTCGCGTCCCGGCTCCCCCACCGGGCTCCCCCGGTGTGGTCTAGTCTCGCGGCCATGCGTGCCGACGAGTTCGACCTCACGATGGACGACGGCGTGGCGGTGCACGTGCGCCGCTGGCGACCGGACACCCAGCCCCGTGCCGTGGTCCAGGTCGCCCACGGCATGGCCGAGCACGCGGGTCGGTACGCGCGGCTCGCCGGGGTCCTCGTCGAGGCCGGCTACGCGGTCTGGGCCCACGACCACCGGGGCCACGGCGACACCGCCCGCAGCGATGACGACCTCGGGCACTTCGCCGACGAGGACGGCTTCGCCCGGGTGGTCGCCGACCTGCTCGCGGTCCGCAGCGAGCTCGGTCGGGACGGCGAGGACAGCGCGGGACTGCCCGTGGCGCTGTTCGCGCACAGCATGGGCAGCTTCATCTCCCAGGCGGCCCTGGCGCTGCATGCACCGGCGCCGTGGGATGCGGTCGTCCTCGCTGGATCCGACGCACCGGGGGGACTGTCCTACCGGGCCTTCCTGCAGGTGGCCCGGCTGGAACGCCGGCGGCAGGGTCGCCGCGGGCGCAGCACCCTCCTGGACAGGCTGTCGTTCGGGCCGTACAACGCCGCGTTCCGGCCCACCCGGACCGGATCGGACTGGCTGTCGCGGGACTCTGCCGAGGTCGACCTCTTCCTCGCCGACCCGCGGACCGGCTTCCCCCTGACCAACCAGGCATGGGTGGACTTCATCGGCGGTCGCGAGCACGTGGCCGGCATCGGGTTCGGCGCCGTGGAGCCCACGAGCCTGCCGATCCTGCTGATCGCCGGGGACAAGGACCCGGTCGGCCGCGCGGGCAAGGGCGTGCGCATGCTGGCCCAGCAGCTGACCTCAGCGGGGATGGGGGACGTGACGCTCACCCTCTACCCCGGTGCCCGGCATGAGCTGGTCAACGAGACCAACCGGGACCAGGTGCACGCCGACCTGCTGTCGTTCCTGTCACGCACCGTCGGCTGACCGACCCGGGCCCACGCCGGGCCTACGCCCGGCCCCGGCCCACGCCCGGCCCCGGACATGCGACGGGCCCCGCAGCGAGGATGCTGCGGGGCCCGTCGTGCGTGGGTGTCAGTCGCGACCGGAGGCGATGATCGCCAGCAGGCGCAGGATCTCCAGGTACAGCCAGATCAGCGTGACCAGAAGGCCGAAGGCCATCCGCCAGGACTCGCGCTCGGGCAGGCCCATCTTCACGCCGCGCTCGATCGAGTCGAAGTCCAGCATCAGGCTGAACGCGGCCAGCAGGACGCCGAACGCGCACAGGATCAGCCCCAGGGTGCCCACGCCGTAGAAGCCCCAGCCGTCGCCGACGCCGAAGAACGACGAGACGAAGGACATCACGGCGATCGCCAGGTAGGAGACCATCGCGACGAGCATGATCTTCTTGAAGCGACCGTCGACCTTGACCAGGCGGCTCTTGTAGAGCGTGAGCATCACGACGAACGCCACGAGCGTGCCGATGATCGCCTGGGAGACCAGGCCCTCATAGCCGGTGCCCTGGGCCCACTGGTCGTAGACGTAGCTGATGCCACCGAGGAACACGCCCTGGACGGCGGCGTAGGCCAGGATCAGCGGGGGGCTGACCGCCTTCTTGAAGGCGTTGGTCAGGCCGAGGACCAGGCCGAGGATCATGGCCCCGAAGTAGAGGAACGGCATCGTGGGGGCCGTGAACCATCCGATCAGCGCGAACGGGATCAGGACGGCGATCGAGACGCCGGTGCGCACGATGACGTCGTCCATGGACATCCGGTCCGTGATCGGCTCGTAGACCGAGCCGGTCGGCGGGCCCATCGGGACCGGCGGCGGGACCTGGCCCGGCACCTGACCGTAGGGGGCCTGCGGGTACGGCTGCCCGAGGGGGGGCTGCCCGGCCTGCTGACCCGCCTGGCCGTAGGCCTGCACCCCCTCCGCATAGGCGAAGCCGCTCTGGCCCGACGACTGTGCGTCGAGTCGGCTGAAGATGGGGTTCTTGTTGTTCATCGTGTGTGTTCGACCTCCGCGTCGACAAGTCAGCACCACCCGTGGCGGGCGGTGCATCCACTGAACCACAAAACATGCGATTCGGCACGTTTCTTCCCCGGAACCGCCCGCGCTACACCTGCGCCCACGTCGGTCGTGGTCGTCGCTGGTCTCGCTCGTCTCGCTGACATGCGTCGTGCCCCCGGTGGGACTCGAACCCACACTCGGGCGGTTTTAAGCCGCCTGCCTCTGCCAATTGGGCTACGGGGGCCGGGCCTGGTGGTCCGACCGGCTCAAAGGTACGTCGTGCGCGGGTGGATGGCGTGTGCGCCGGCGACCCGGTCGAGGAACAGCAGCCCGTCGAGGTGGTCGATCTCGTGCTGCAGGGCCCGGGCCTCGAAGGCGTCGGTCGTCAGGGTGACCAGCTCACCGGAACCCGGCAGGGCGCCGGT
Source organism: uncultured Actinomycetes bacterium (assembly GCA_963714995.1). Lineage (GTDB taxonomy): Bacteria > Actinomycetota > Actinomycetes > S36-B12 > CAIYMF01 > Prado023. The sequence goes on from CAVQQP010000001.1 coordinate 130,480, forward strand.
CACCGTCATCCGGGTGGCGCGGCGCACGTCGCCGGTGAAGTCCGGCACCGACATGCAGCCCTCGCGCCCCTTCTCGTTGCGGGAGGCAGCCACCACCACCGGGTTGACCAGCACGAAGGTGCCGTGGGTGGTGCGGGCCTTGGGGTGCCGGGACACGTCGAGGCTGAACATCCGCCACCCGATGCCGACCTGGTTGGCCGCAAGGCCGACACAGCCCGGGGACACCCGCATCGTGGCGATCAGGTCGGCGGCGAGCTGCACGACCTCCGGATCGCTCGGGTCGACCTCGACGCACGGGGTGCCCAGCACCGGCTGGGGTGCGGCCACCACGGGAAGCACCCGTCCCGCCGGCAGCTCGGGCATGGGCAGCCTCACAGGGTGCACGTCGGACATGGCGGGCTACAGGACGTCGGAGTCGGCGGGGCGCAGCGAGACCCCGACGCCGAGGTCCCGACCCGCCTCCGCGAGCTGGGCGCCGAGGGCGACCACGTCGACCCCGGGCGGAAGGCTCACCTCGGCGACCAGCAGGTAGAGCCCGGCATGGCCCAGCCGGGTGGACAGGTCGGTGATGTTGCCCCCGTGCTTGGCCAGGGTCGCGGTCACGCCGGCGACGATGCCCGGCCGATCGGCACCGTGGACGCTGAGCACGTAGCCCGGCTCGGCCGTGGCTGGCTCCTCGGGTCCGACGGGCAGCACCGAGACGACCAGCCCGTCGGCGCTCGAGGTGCGCCAGCCGGGCGGCGAGATCCTCGACGGTGGATGCGATGTCGACGATGAGGGTCCAGGTGAAGTGCCCCCGCAGGAGGGTCATCGAGGAGTCCTCGAGATTGCCCCCCAACTCGGCCAGGACGCCGGTAACCTCGGCGATGATCCCGGGGCGATCCCGGCCGATGACGGTGACGGCGAGGCTTGGCATGCGCACAGCCTACGGGTGCCCGAACCAGAGTGGCCCTACTCAGCCGCGACTGACCAGGCGACGCCGTCGAGGATGTCGTGCTCGCTCACGAGCACCTCGGGAATCCCGGTCGCGTCCATGATCCGGCGCAGCACCAGCGCCCCGGCCCCGATCACGTCGACCCGACCCGGGTGCATGACCGGCAGGGCCGCGCGCTCGGCGCGGGTCATGCCCAGCAGCGCGTCGCTGACCCGGCGGACGTCGGAGGCCGGGATGCGGCTGTGGTGGATGACGGCCGCGTCGTAGGCGGGCAGCTCCAGCGCCAGCGCCGCGACGGTGGTCACCGAACCGGCCAGGCCGACCAGCGTGGCCGCCTGCGTGAACGGGACGACTGCTGCGGCCCGTGCGATCGCCGCGTCGATGTCGGCGGTCGCGGCCGCGACCTGCGCCGGTGTCGGCGGGTCGGCGGCCATGTGCCGCTCGGTCATCCGCACGCAGCCGATGTCCACGCTCGTGCGGTGCGTCGGGTGCCCGGACCCGAGCACGAACTCCGTGGACCCGCCACCGATGTCGACCACGAGGAAGGGAGCGCGCGCGCCGGCGGGGATGCCGGTGGTGGCGCCGGCGAACGACAGCGCCCCCTCCTCCGCGCCACTGATGACCTCGGGCTCGACCCCCAGGATGTCGCGCACCCCGGCGACGAACTCCGCCCGGTTGGACACGTCCCGCGAGGCCGAGGTGGCCACGAACCGCAGCGGCGGGCTGCCCGCCTCGCGCAGCAGGTCGGCGTAGGTGCGGCAGGCGGCGAACGTGCGCTCCAGGGCGGCCGGGGCGAAGGTCCCGGTGGCGTCCACGCCCTCCCCGAGGCGCACCACGACCATCTCCCGCACGACGTCGGCTGCGGTCCCGGCCGCCAGGTCGACGTCGGCGATCAGCAGCCGGATGGAGTTCGTGCCGCAGTCGATGGCGGCGCAGCGGCGGGGGCTCATGACATCCTCACAGCCGACATCCTCACAGCGCGCCGGGGACGCACCCGCCGGGGGTGCCGCCCCACGCCGCCGAGGGCGCGATGCCGCGCTGCGCCAGGAGGGCCAGCGCCTCGTCACCCAGGGGGTTCACCCCCGGCCCGGCCGCCAGCGAGTGGGCGACCAGCACGTGCAGGCACTTGACCCGGTCGGGCATCCCGCCCGCGCTGATCCCCGCGATGCGCGCGACGTGCCCGAGCTGCTCGCGCTCGGACAGGTAGCTCTCATGCGCCGTGCGGTAGGCGGCGGCCAGCTCCGGGTCGGCAGCCAGCCGGTCGGCCATCTCGCGCATGACCCCGTCGGCCTCGAGGGTGCCGATCGCGCTGGTGGCCCGCGGGCAGGTCAGGTAGTACAGGGTCGGGAACGGGGTGCCGTCGGGCAGCTGCGGCTCGGTCATCAGGACGTCGGGCTGGCCGCAGGAGCAGCGGTGCGCCACCTCCCGGACCGCGCGGACGGGCCTGCCGAGCTGCTGGGCGACCGCGTCGAGGTCCGCCTGGCTGACGGGCTGCGCGGCGCCCGGGTCCGCTGCCGTCACCGGCCGTAGCTCTCCGCCGGCTCGGCGGGGGCGGGGGCCGGCGGCGGGCTCTTCTTCGCGGGGTCGGCGGCCTGCTCCACGGTGGTCCAGACGGCGCTCCACCACGGACCGCCCTTGGGGGCTGCGGCCATCGGACGGGTCTGGGTCGTCTCCGGGGCCGCCACCTCCTCGTCGGCCAGGACCACGTAGCCGACCTCGCCGGGCCGGACGAAGTGCAGCCGGGCCCGGGCCTGGGCCTCGATGTAGGCCGGGTCGTCCCAGCGCGCCTTCGCGGCCTCCAGGTCGGCGACCCGCTGGGTGTGCCAGGCCACCTGCGACTCCAGCTCGGCGATCCGGGCGCCCTGGGTGATCCACTCCCGGAAGGGGATCGCCAGGATCGTGATCAGGACGACGACGACGCCCAGTGCAGCCCCCGCGCGGGCGGAGAGCACTGGGCGTCGGGCGTCGGGTCGCCGGACCCGTGGTGCGGGGGATGGGCGGCCGGCTGACATGCCGCCCATCCTCCCACGGTCAGGCGGTGAACCTCGGGAACGCCGAGGCGCCTGCGTAGCGTGCCGCGTCGTCGAGCTCGTCCTCGATGCGCAGCAGCTGGTTGTACTTCGCGACGCGGTCCGAGCGGGCCGGGGCGCCGGACTTGATCTGGCCGCAGTTGAACGCGACGGCCAGGTCGGCGATGGTCGAGTCCTCGGTCTCGCCCGAGCGGTGGCTCATCATCGTCTTGAACCCGGCCCGGTGCGCAGCCTCGACGGCCTCCGCCGTCTCGGTCAGCGAGCCGATCTGGTTGACCTTGACCAGCAGGGCGTTGGCGGTCTTCTCCGCGATGCCGCGCATGATCCGGGTGGTGTTGGTGACGTAGTGGTCGTCGCCGACGATCTGCACCTTGGACCCGAGCTCGGCGGTGATGGCGGTCCAGTCGGCCCACTCGTCCTCGCCCAGCGGGTCCTCGATCGACACGATCGGGAAGTCCGCGACCAGGCCCTTGTAGTACTCGATCATCTGGTCGGTGCTCTTGGCCACGCCCTCGACGAAGTACTCGTTGGGCTTGACGTCGCCGGAGCCCTTCAGCGCCCGGCCGTAGAACTCCTGGGCGGCCACGTCCATCGCCAGCGCGATGTCGGTGCCCGGCTTGAAGCCGGCCTTCTCGATGGCCTCGACGATGAGCTCGAGCGCAGCGCGGTTGCTGGGCAGGTTCGGGGCGAAGCCGCCCTCGTCGCCCAGGCCGGTCGCGTAGCCCTTGGACTTCAGCACGCCCTTGAGCGCGTGGTACACCTCGGCGCCCTTGCGCAGCGCCTCGGCGAACGTCTCGGCGCCGATCGGGGCGATCATGAACTCCTGCATGTCGACCGAGGAGTCGGCGTGCGAGCCACCGTTGATGATGTTCATCATCGGCACGGGCAGCAGGTACGCGTTCGGCCCGCCCAGGTAGCGGAACAGCGGGAGGCCCGCGGACTCCGCTGCGGCCTTGGCCACGGCCAGCGAGACGCCGAGGATCGCGTTGGCGCCCAGGCGCTCCTTGTTGGCGGTGCCGTCCAGGTCGACCATGGTCTGGTCGATGAGGCGCTGCTCGGAGGCGTCGAAGCCCAGGATCGCCGGGGCGATCTCATCCTCGACGTTGGCCACAGCCTTGGTCACGCCCTTGCCCAGGTAGCGCGACTTGTCGCCGTCGCGCAGCTCATAGGCCTCGAAGGCGCCGGTGGACGCGCCCGAGGGCACTGCCGCACGACCCGTTGCCCCGTCCTCCAGGGCGACCTCGACCTCGAGGGTCGGGTTGCCGCGCGAGTCCAGGATCTCGCGCGCGATGACGACATCAATGCTTGCCACAGGTAGCTCCTATCAGATGGTTTGGCGCGGCGGCGGGCGCGCCTCGGGAGCCGCCCGCACTGACCGTCACACTACCGACTCAGGCCCCTCGGCTCCTGCTGAGTGCGGATGATCGTGCAACGCTCACCTCGCGTTCACGTCCGCTCCGCCGCCCGGACCCGATCGGCGTAGTCGCGCAGCGCCCCACGCAGCGCCGACTCCGGGTCGATGCCCCGGTCGAGGGCCTGGGTCGCGAGCGCGAGCAGCAGGTCGCCCGCCCCCTCGGCCCCGACCTGGTCGAGGGCCCGGGCAGCCACCGCCTGCGTGTCCGCGTCGACCGGCGGCAAGCTGCACGCCGCCGTGGGTGACCCGGTAGTGCATCTTGGCCGCGAGCAGGAGCGCCGGCAGACCTGAGGGGATGCCGTCGAGGACGGACTCCCGTGACTTCTCGGCGGTCTTGCGGGCCAGCCACACGGACTCGACATGGGCGGCGGAGTCGACCGTCTCATCGCCGAACACATGGGGGTGGCGGGCCACGAGCTTCGCCGCGATGCCGGCGGCGACGTCGTCGATCGACCACGGCTCGCTCGGGTGCTCCTGGGCGATCCGGGAGTGGAACATGACCTGCAGCAGCACGTCGCCGAGCTCCTCGCGCATGGCCGCGCGGTCACCGGTCTCGATCGCCTCGACCGCCTCGTGGGCCTCCTCGGTCAGGTAGGAGACCAGCGACTGGTGGGTCTGCTCGGCGTCCCACGGGCATCCGCCCGGGCGAGCGCAGCCGGTCCATGACGGCGATGAGCTCGAGGAGCGGCTCGCCGCTCGGGGTGGGGACGGCGCGCGAACCGGTCTCCTGCGTGGGCTGGCCCATCTAGGACGTGGCCTGCTCCCCGCTGTCCGGCGTCGACAGCTCCGAGCCGGGGACGATCTGCAGCTGTGCGTCGTCCCAGGTGCCGTAGCGCGGGGACACCTCGACGTCGATGGCCGCCGAGTACTCCGAGAGCGCCGCACGCGCCGCCTCGAGCTGTGCGGCTTCATCCCCGGCGGCGTCGAGCTTCTGGCCGATCGCGGTCACCAGCAGGTCGGTGCGCACGTACTCGTCGAGGGCCTGGGGCGGGATGCCGGACTGCAGGGCGAGGTTGTTGAGGGCCTCCTCGCCACCGTTCGCGCTGGCGAGCTGTTCGAGGCTCTGCTCGACCTGTGTGCGCGTCAGCTCGATGCCATTGCCCTCGGCGTAGCTGCTGACGAGCCGGTCTCGGACGACCCGCTCGGTCGTGGCGCCGGCGAGCCCGGCCGGAGGCTCCCCGGGGGGCAGTCCCTGCCCGGACAGCACGAGGGCGACATCGTCGGCGATCTCGGCCTGGGAGACCCGGAACTCGCTGGACACCGCGGCCTGGCCGGAGTCGACCTGCACGGACTGGGTGGACCCATCCGTTCCGCAACCGGCGAGCACCAGCGCGCCACACCCCAGTGCGATGGCAGTCCAGCGCATCACGTGCCTCCGATCGGTTCGAGGATGACCGAGCCGATCACCTCACGGGTCCATGCTACGAGGGCGGCGTCGATCACGGGTGCAGCGCCCACGGTGGCCGGCTTCGGGCGGGGCACGAGGATGGTGCGCGTCACCGGCTTGACCTGTGTGCCCGGGTAGAGCCGCAGCAGGCGCAGCGTGCGCGACTCGGGCAGGTCGACGCCACCGAAGCGGACGTAGTTGCCGGCCAGGACGATCTCGCTGACCCCGGCCGAGCGGGCCAGGACGCGAAGCCGCGCGACGTCCATGAGCCGCTCGACGGGCTCGGGGCTGGGTCCGTAGCGGTCGCGAAGCTCGGCGACGACCTCGGCGATCGCGGCGTCGTCCGTGGCTGCGGCGATCCGGCGGTAGGCCTCGAGGCGCAGCCGCTCGCCGGAGACGTAGTCGTGCGGGATGTGGGCGTCGACCGGGAGCTCGACCTTGACGTCGGCCAGGTCTGCGCCGGCATCCCCCCGGTACTCCGCCAGGGCCTCCCCCACCAGGCGCACGTACAGGTCGAACCCGACGTCGGCGATGTGCCCGGACTGCTCACCGCCGAGCATGTTGCCCGCACCGCGGATCTCGAGGTCCTTCATCGCGACCTGCATGCCGGCGCCGAGGTCGGTGTGCGCGGCGATCGTGGCCAGCCGGTCGTGGGCGGTCTGGGTCAGCGGCTTCTCCGGCGGGTACAGGAAGTAGGCGTAGGCGCGCTCCCGGCCGCGGCCGACCCGCCCGCGCAGCTGGTGCAGCTGGCTGAGGCCGAAGGCGTCGGCGCGGTCGACGATCAGGGTGTTGGCGTTGGGGATGTCCAGGCCGGACTCGACGATCGTGGTCGAGACCAGCACGTCGGAGCGCTTCTCCCAGAAGTCCACGATGATCTGCTCGAGGGTGTGCTCGTTCATCTGGCCGTGGGCGGTGGCGATGCGGGCCTCGGGGACGAGCGCGCGCAGCTTGGCCGCCACGCGGTCGATGGACTCCACCCGGTTGTGCACGAAGAACACCTGGCCGTCGCGCAGCAGCTCGCGGCGGATCGCCGCCGAGATCTGCTTGGTGTCGTAGGCCCCGACATAGGTCAGGATCGGCAGCCGCTCCTCGGGCGGGGTCAGGATCGTGGACATCTCCCGGATCCCGGTGACCGCCATCTCCAGGGTGCGCGGGATCGGCGTGGCCGACATCGTCAGCACGTCGACGTTCGTGCGCAGGGCCTTGATGTGCTCCTTGTGCTCGACGCCGAAGCGCTGCTCCTCATCGACGATCAGCAGGCCCAGGTCCTTGAACCGGGTCTTGGCGCTGAACAGCCGGTGCGTGCCGATGACCACGTCGATGGTGCCGTCGGCAAGCCCGTCGAGGACCGCACGGGCCTCGGCATCGGTCTGGAACCGCGACAGCGCGGCCACCTTCACCGGGAAGCCGGAGTACCGGTCGGAGAACGTCTGGAAGTGCTGCTGCACCAGCAGCGTCGTCGGCACGAGGACGGCCACCTGCTTGCCGTCCTGCACCGCCTTGAACGCCGCGCGCACGGCGATCTCGGTCTTGCCGTAGCCGACGTCGCCGCAGACCAGGCGGTCCATCGGGATGGCCCGCTCCATGTCGGACTTGACCTCGTTGATGGTCGAGTCCTGGTCGGGGGTCTCGGTGTAGGCGAAGGCGTCCTCGAGCTCGCGCTGCCACGGGGTGTCGGGTCCGAACGCGTGCCCGACCGCCTGCTGGCGCGCGGCGTAGAGCTTGACCAGCTCCCCGGCGATCTGGCGCACGGCCTTGCGCGCGCGGGTCTTGGTCTGCTGCCAGTCCGCGCCGCCGAGCCGGTGGACGCTGGGCGCCTCGCCGCCGACGTAGCGCGTGACCTGGTCGAGCTGGTCGGTCGGCACGTAGAGCCGGTCCGGCGGCTGGCCGCGCTTGCTCGGGGCGTACTCCAGGACCAGGTACTCCCGGGTCGCGCCGCCGACCGTGCGCTGGGTCATCTCCACGTAGCGGCCCACGCCGTGCTGCTCGTGGACGACGAAGTCCCCCGCGGCCAGCTGCAGCGGGTCGACGGTGTTGCGCCGGCGCGAGGGCATCCGGGCCATGTCCCGGGTGGAGCCCTTCTGCCCGCGGATGTCGGTCTCGGTGACGACCAGCAGCCCCGCGCCGGGCGCGTCCAGGCCGTGGTCGAGGCGTCCGGTCGTGACGGTGACGACACCGGCGCCCGGTGGCCATCGGGTGATCCCCGGGACCACGCGGGCAGCCACATCCGCGGCCCCGAGCTGCTCGGCAAGGCGCTGCGCCGATCCGACGCCGGCGGTGACCGCGACGACGCGCCGGCCCGCCGAGAGGGCCGCGTTGAGGTCCGTGACCAGCGCCTTGCCGTCGCCGCGGTAGGCCGGCGTGGCGGTGATCGGCAGGGCGATCGCGTCCGGGTCGATCGCCAGCGGGTCGATCACCGCGTCACGCGCGTCATCGAGGTCCGCACCGGCGGCCGCCATGCCGAACGGCCCTGCGGTCCACCAGGCGACCCCGAGGCTGTCGGCGGCCTCGCGCACCTCCTCGATGGTCCGGTACGTCGCGGCCCCGAGGTCGATCGGCGTCTCGTTGCCGACGGCGGCGTTGTGCCAGGAGGCGGCGAGGAACTCGTTGCTCGTGGCCACGAGGTCGTGGGCCTTCGTGCGCACCAGCTCGGGGTCGCAGAGCAGCACCAGGGGCGGGCTGTCCGCGGAGCCGGCGCGGGCCAGGGCCTCGACCACGGTCTCCATGCCGTCGGCCAGGACGGGTGCGAGTGCCTCCATCCCCTCGACGGCGATCCCCTCGGCGAGCTTCGCGCACATCTCGGTCAGCTCGGAGTGCCGCTCGGCCAGGGCAGCCGCACGCTCGCGGACGGTGGGCGTGAGCAGCAGCTCGCGGCACGGTGGTGCCCACAGCCCGTGCCGGGCGACCTCCAGCGAGCGCTGGTCGGCCACGCGGAAGTAGCGGACCTCCTCGACGTCGTCACCCCAGAACTCCACCCGAAGGGGGTGCTCCTCGGTGGGCGGGAACACGTCGAGGATCCCACCGCGGATCGCGAACTGGCCCCGCTTCTCGACGAGGTCGGTCGCGGCGTACCCGATGGTGACCAGGGCCTCGGCGAGGTCCTCATGGGCGATCTCGTCGCCGGGTCGCACCACGACGGGCTGGAGGTCGCCGAGCCCGGTGACGATCGGCTGCACCAGGGCGCGGATCGGGGCCACGACGAGGTCCAGCGCGCCGATCGACTCGTCGTCGGGGTCCGGGTGAGCCAGCCGGCGCAGGACGGCCAGGCGCCGCCCGACAGTGTCCGAGCTCGGGCTGAGGCGCTCGTGCGGGAGCGTCTCCCACGCCGGCAGGACGGCGACCCGAGCGGCACCGGTCAGGCTGCTGGCGGCCGCCGCGAGGTCCTCGGCCTGCCGGGTGGTGGCGGTGACGGCCAGCACGAGCCGGTGCCGGGCCATCCCGGCGGCGAGGAAGGGGATCGCCGCATCCGGGGTGACGACCGACCCGTGCGGCCCGTCCGCCCGTGCGGCGCGCGCGAACGTCGGGTCGAGGAGCAGCCCGCCAAGAAGCCCAGAGAGATCCATGAGAGCCCCCATTCTCCCACCCCCGGACAGCCCGGGCCCACGCCGTCCCACCTCCCCCGTCCACGCCGGCAGACCCTCCCATCGGGTTCAGATCCTCCCGTCCGGACCGGAGGGTCTGCGCCTCTGGAGGGTCTGCGGAGGGCGGGTCTGCGGGGCGGGGCGTGCGGCGTGCGGGGCGGGGGCGGTGCGTGGGCGGTGCGCGGCGGCCGGGGCGTGCGGTGCGGCGGCGGGGTCGGTCAGCGCCAGTTGGTCGTGAACGCCTCGGCCAGGGCGGGGTGGCAGATCAGGACCGGGCCGGCCTTCGGGGGCATCCGGTTGAAGGGCTGCTCGGGGCCGAGCGCCACCAGCCCGGCGGCCAGGGCGCAGGCGTGCGGCGCGGCGAGGTCCCACTCGTTCAGGCCCCCGGGATGCAGGTAGGCCTCGGCCCGCCCGGCCATCACCTCGCCGAGCTTGGCCCCGACCGAGCCGACGTTCGCGGCCTCGATGCCGCGCGCGGTGATCCCCGCGGCGGCCAGGTCGGCGGAGACGTCCTCCAGCAGCCGCGCCAGCCCCGCCGGCGGCCGGGACCGGGAGACCACGACTCGAAGCGCCCGGTTGGTGGGCAGCCCCTGGACGGGACGCGGGCGATCGGTGCGCCACAGCTCGCCCAGGGCGGGCACGTCGACGACCGCATCGGTCAGTGCGCCCGCGACCCCGGCAGCCCGCTGCCACAGCGCGACGTGCACGGCGAAGTCCGTGCGGCCCTGGCCGTACTCATCGGTGCCGTCCAGCGGGTCGATGATCCACACGCGGTCGGCACCGAGCCGCCCGTCGGAGTCGGTCGCCTCCTCGGAGAGCACGGCGTCACCGGGCCGTTCGGCCGTCAACCGGTCGGAGAGGATCTGCTGGGCCAGCCGGTCACCGGCGTCCATCAGCTCCCGGCGGCGGACGTCGTCGTCGATGGGGCCGAAGCGCGCGCGCAGGTCGAGCAGCGCGATCCCCGCCTCCCGGGCGATCTCAGCGGCGAAGGACGCGTCGGTGGGCACGGTGCGGATCCTCCCACGGAACAGCGCCGAGCGGTGGGGCCGACCACTCGTGTGCGGCCCACGAAGTCACTGGAGGTAGGGGCTCGGGGACTGACGGGAGAGGCTATGGGACCTGTCCTCGAGCGGCAGTCCCCGAGCCCCCACCGGCACTCACGGACACCTCAGCGGTTGAACTGGTTCTGTGCCGGCTCCAGGCCCTGGCGCACCAGCACCTCGGTGGCGTCCACGGCCTCGCCGAGGAGCAGGTCGACCTCGGTCCGCTCGGATCCGGCGAACGGACGCAGGACGAAGTCGGCCGGGTCCTGGCGACCCGGCGGGCGGCCGATGCCCAGGCGGATCCGCAGGAAGTCGCCGCTGTCCAGCGACCGGCGCAGCGAGCGCAGGCCGTTGTGGCCGTTGTCCCCGCCGCCCCGCTTGATCCGCAGCCCGCCCAGGGGCAGGTCGAGCTCATCGTGCAGGACGACCAGCTGCTCGATCGGGACCTTGTAGAACTCCATCAGGCACGACACCGGACCGCCGGACTCGTTCATGAATCCGCGCGAGCGGGCCAGGACGACCCGGGTGGCGCCGTGGCCCAGCGGGCCGATGCGGCCCTCGAAGACCTCGGCGCGACAGCGTCGGTGCGCCGACAGGCCCCCACCCAGGGAGCCTGCGAGCGACTCGAGTGCCATCACGCCGATGTTGTGCCGTGTGCCGGCGTACTGCGGGCCAGGGTTGCCCAGCCCGACGACCAACCACGGCGTGTCCGACAAGCCGGGGTCAGTCCTTCTCGTCCGCAGCGGCAGCTGCCGAATCAGCGGTGGCAGCCGCATCAGCCGCCTCCTCGTCTGCCTCGCGGGCCTCGATCACGGCAGCCTGGGCGTCCTCGAGGGCGTGCTGGTCCTCGACGGCCTGCTCGAGGGCGGCGGTGGCAGCAGCCTCCGGGTCCTCGCCGGCCGCGATGGCGGCCTCGATCGCCTCGACGGCGGCGGCGACATCGACACCGGCCTCCTCGGCGGCGGCCTCAGCGTGGGCGATGGCCTCGGCGGCGGCCGCACGGGCCTTGGCCTCAGCCTTGCCGATCACGACCAGGTCGACGTGCTCGAGCACCTGGCGGACGACGTCGCGCTGCACGTCGCGCGGGGCGCAGACGTAGTCGGTGCCGTCGACCTCCAGGGCGAGGACGACGCGGGGCTGGCGCAGGGCCTTGGCGAGGTCATGGCCGTCAAGGGCGACGTGGACGGGATCCGAGCCGTGACCGTAGATGACGGCGGGCACCATCCCGGTGCGGCGCAGCCGGCGGGCAGCGCCCTTGCCGAAGTCGCTGCGCGGGACGGCGGACATGTGGACCTGGGTGTCAGACACGACACGAACTCCTCGAGATGTGGGGCGATGGTCCTTCGGCTGGAGGGAGCACCCGCCACCACGTCGATCACGGATCCGCAGTGTCGTCCCTAGGAACGTCGCACGCAGCGGGGCACCCTCGCCGAGGAATGGCCGTGAGTCTACCGTCGGCGTGACGCCCGAGCCAAACGCTGCAGCCGTGCGGTGCGTCACCCCACGCACGGGGGCAGGTCAGTGCCCGGAGTCGCCGTTCGGTGTCGGGTCGAACATCCGCGTCACGGAGCCGTCGGTGAAGACCTCCTTGATGGCCGTGGCCAGCAGCGGGGCGATCGACAGGACGGTGAGCTTGTCCAGGTCGGCGGTGATCGGCAGCGTGTCGGTCACGACGACCTCGGAGATCGGCGACTCGGCCAGCCGCTGGACGGCAGGGTCGGACAGGATCCCGTGGGTCGCGGCGACCACGACCTCCTTGGCGCCCTGCTCGAGCAGGGTCTCGGCGGCCTTCACGATCGTTCCGCCGGTGTCGATCATGTCGTCGACGACCACGCACACGCGGCCCTTGACGTCACCGACGACCTCGAGCACCTTGACCTGGTTGGGGACATCCGGGTCACGGCGCTTGTGGATGATGGCCAGGGGGGCGCCGAGCACGTCGGTCCAGCGCTCGGCCACGCGGACGCGCCCGGCATCCGGGGAGACCACGGTGATCTTCTCGCCGGCCAGGCGGGCCTGGATGTGCTCGGCGAGCAGCGGCAGCGCGAACAGGTGGTCGACCGGGCCGTCGAAGAAGCCCTGGATCTGCGCGGTGTGCAGGTCCACGGAGATCAGGCGGTCGGCACCCGCGGTCTTGAACAGGTCGGCGATCAGGCGGGCGCTGATGGGCTCGCGGCCGCGGTGCTTCTTGTCCTGGCGGGCGTACCCGTAGAACGGCAGCACGACGGTGATCCGCTTGGCCGAGGCGCGCTTGAGCGCGTCGACCATGATCATCTGCTCCATGATCCACTTGTTGATCGGTGCCGTGTGCGCCTGCAGCACGAACGCGTCGGCGCCACGCACCGACTCCTCGAAGCGCACGAAGATCTCGCCGTTGGCGAAGTCGTAGGCCGAGGTGGGGGTCAGGCGCACGTCGAGCTCGGCGGCGACCGCCTCGGCCAGCGCCGGATGGCTGCGCCCGCTGAAGAGCATCAGGTGCTTCTTGGGCTTGTGGGTCATCCGAACCATGTGCTGTCCTCCAGGCGGGGGGCGGTCAACGGGGCACATCGTTGCCGATGCGCTACCCGGACGTGACACCGCCCCCGTTGTTGGCGGCGGCGTCACCGAGCCGGACCCGCCAGCACCGGTAGCACATGGGGTCGTAGGTGACCTTCTGGTTGACCCCGGCACGGGCGACATCTCCGATGACGACCGTGTCGCCGGTCGCGGTCAGCCGGCCGTCGACGAAGCGGGCGTTGATGACCGCGGGGCGCTCGCAGGCCGCGCACCGCGGCTCGATGGCCATCGGCGCGACCTTGTCGGCGAGCTCCAGGAGTCGCCGGGCACCCTCGAACAGGGCCGAGGAGAAGTCCGTGCGCAGGCCGAAGCAGATGACCTCGGTGCCGGCCGCGCTCATCGCCGCCAGGACGTCGACGTCGCCGGTCGTCAGGAACTGCGCCTCATCGATGACCACCGTGTTCGCGCCGTTGAACAGCTCGGGGCGGACCGTCCCGGGGAGCAGCTGGATCGCCTGGGCGGTCATCCCGGTGCGCGAGGTCACGGTGTCGGTGGACCGATCCATGGTCGTGGCGAGCACCGCCCGGTTCGGGTGCGAGGCGGCATCGGGGCGGTTCTTCTCGTGGGCGGTCATCAGGGCGAAGGCCGACTTGCCCGACCCCATCACGCCGAAGTGGAACGCGAGCATGCCTCACTCCTGCCCGGGTGCGGTGGCGGTGGCGGTGGCCGTGGCCGACGACGTGGCGGTGGCCGTCGCCGTCGCGGTGTCTGACTCCGGGGCCGCGTCCAGCGCCGCAGCCGCAGCCCGCGCCGAGGCCGTCCCCTCCCGACGCGCCAGGACCCAGCCCTCGACGGTGCGCTGACGGGCGCGCCCCAGGCCCAGCGCCCCCGGCGGGACGTCCTCGGTGATGACCGATCCGGCCGCGGTGTAGGCCCCGTCGCCGATGGTCACCGGGGCGACGAGCATGGTGTCCGAGCCGATCCGGACCTCGTCGCCGACGACCGTGGCGTGCTTGGCCACGCCGTCGTAGTTGACGAAGACGGTGGCCGCGCCGATGTTGGAGCCCGCGCCGATCGTGGCGTCGCCCACGTAGGACAGGTGCGGCACCTTCGAGCCCGGGCCGACCTCGGAGTTCTTGATCTCCACGTACGCCCCGGCCTTGGCCCGCTCGCCCAGGACGGTCCCGGGCCGCAGGTACGTGAACGGGCCCACCTGGGCGCCCGCGCCGATCCGCGCCGAGGTCGCGTGCGTGCGGATCACGTGCGCCCCCGGCCCGACCTCGCAGTCGACCAGCAGCGTGTCCGGGCCGACCAGCGCCTCGGCGCCGATGCGGGTGCTCCCCCGCAGCAGCGTCCCGGGCTCGAGGGTCGCGTCCTGGCCGAGCTCGACGGTGACGTCCACCCAGGTCGTGGCCGGATCGACCACCGTGACCCCGGCGCGCATCCAGGCCTCGACGACGCGGCGGTTGAGCTCACGGCGCATCGCGGCGAGCTGGACGCGGTCGTTGACCCCCTCGGTCTGCCAGACGTCCTCGGTCACGAGCGCCGCCACGCGGCCGCCGCCGGCGCGCGCGAGGGCGAGCACGTCGGTGAGGTACAGCTCGCCCTGGTCGTTGTCGGGGCGCAGCTGGGCCAGGGCGTCGACGAGCACCCGGCCGTCGAAGGCGTAGATGCCGGAGTTGATCTCGTCGATGGTCAGCTGCTCGGCGGTCGCGTCGCGGTGCTCGACGATGCCCGCAACCGAGCCGTCTTCGGCGCGCACGATCCGCCCGTACCCCGTGGGGTCGGCGACCCGGGCGGTCAGGACGGTGGCGGCATTGCCGTCTCCCGTGTGCTGGGCGACCAGCGCGGCCAGGGTCTCCCCGGTCAGCAGCGGGACATCGCCGTAGGTGACGACGACCGTCCCGCCGGTGACGTCCCCGGCGGACTCCAGCGCGCACTGCACGGCGTGCCCGGTGCCCAGCTGCTCGTCCTGGACCGCGGTGCGCACGTGCGGTGCGACGGCAGCCAGGTGCGCGGCCACGGCGTCACGGCCGTGCCCGATGACCACCACGAGGCGGTCGGCGCCCAGCACGTCGGCGGCGGCCACCGCATGCCCGACGAGGCTGCGCCCACCGATCTCGTGGAGCACCTTCGGGGTCGCGGAGCGCATCCGCTTGCCCTCCCCGGCGGCGAGGACGATGACAGCGCTGACGTGCGCGGCGGAGTCGGTCACGGGGTTCCTTCGAGGGGTCGCGGCCGGCTCGGACAGCACGGCCGTGGGTGCTCCCGGTGAGGGACTCGAACCCCCATTGAGTGCTCCAAAGGCACCTGTCCTGCCGTTGAACGAACCGGGATCGGCGGTGGTGGAAGGATACGCCCCGGCACGGGGGCCACAATGGAGCATGGTCGTCAGCACCCAGCAGTCCCGAGGTCGGGTCCGGATGAGCGCGCTCGAGCGCCGCGCGCAGCTGATCGAGGTCAGCCGGGGGATCTTCGCCGAGCGCGGGTTCGACGCGGCCAGCATCGAGGAGATCGCCGCCGCGGCCAAGATCTCCAAGCCCGTCGTGTACGAGCACTTCGGCGACAAGGAGAGCCTGTACGCGATCGTCGTCGACCGCGAGATGACCCTGCTGATGTCGATGATGACCGAGTCGCTGACCTCCGACCGGCCCCGCGTCCTGCTCGAGCAGGCGGCGACTGCGCTGTTCGACTACATCGACGCCCACACTGACGGCTTCCGGGTCCTGCTGCGCCCGCACCCGCGTGGCGACCAGCGCGGCGGCACGTTCGGGACCGTCATGCGCGAGGTCGCCGACCACCTGACCGATCGCCTGGTGGTCGTCTGCCGGAACTACAACTACCCGACGGCGCTGGCCCCCATGTACGCCCACATGCTCGTCGGCATGGTCGCCCTGACCGGCGAGTGGTGGGCAGAGGTCCGCACGCCCAGCAAGGAGCAGGTCATCACCCAGGTGGTGAACATGGCGTGGAACGGCGTGTCCGGCCTGGAGAAGGATCCGGGACTGGTCACCCGGGAGCGCGAGTGAGCGCGGGACCCGTCACGCGGGGGGCGCCCGGTGCCGCGCAGCGGGCTGGCGCCGCGGACGACTCGCGCACATCGCAGGGCCCGAGGACACCGCAGGGCCCCGGCGCCGCGGACGACGTCGACCGGGTGATCGCCGCCTGGAGGCGGGAGCGCCCCGACCTCGACCTGGCGCCGCTGGCTGTGCTCTCACGGGTCAGCCGGCTCGCCCGCCGACTGGACCGGGCCCGCGAGGTCGCCTTCGCCCGCCACGAGCTGGCCGTCTGGGAGTTCGACGTGCTGGTCGCGCTGCGGCGCACCGGACCGCCGTACCGGCTCACCCCGGGGCAGCTCCTGGCTGAGACGCTGGTCACCAGCGGGACCATGACCAACCGGATCGACCGCCTCGAGACGCGCGGGCTGGTCGTCCGCGAACCCGTGCCCGACGACCGCCGCGGCACGTGGGTCGCCCTCACCGACGAGGGCCGCAGCAGGGTCGACGGGGCGTTCACCGACCTCCTGGCCGAGGAGCGCGACCTGTTGGCCGTGCTCGCCCCCGAGGACCAGTCCGACCTGGCCGCCAGCCTGCGCCACCTGCTGCTGCAGTTCGAGTCCCCGCCGCCTCCCCACGCCTCCCAGATTTGATCCAACTCTCGGGCGCGGCGGAGCCATTTCCTCCAACTCCCGGACGACCGATCGACCTGGAACTTGGACGAAACCGCGATCTTGGGGGCGGGGGCGAGGGCGGGTCAGGTTTCCAGGGCCTCGGCTAGGTCTAGCCAGCGGGTTTCCAGGTCGGCTGCCTCGTCGGCCAGGGTTGCGTCCTCGGCTGCCAGGGCCAGCAGCCGCTCGTGGTCGGTGTGCGCGTCGGCCATCTGGGCGTGCAGGGCCCCGCGCAGGGCCTCGATCCGGGCCATCCGCGTCTCGATCCGGGCGAGGTCCTTGCGGGCGGCGTGAGCCGCGGCCCCGGTGAGCGCGGCCGGGGCCGTGCCGGGCGGGGCAGTGCCCGGCGGGGCGCCACCTGCAGCACCCGACGCACCGGGCGCTCGAGATGCACCGGGTGCCCCGGGCGGGGCAGCAACACCAACGCCGACGGCCGCACCAGCCGATGCCCCCCTCGACGCGTCGCGGCCAGCGCCAGCCCGAGCGCCAGCCCGAGCCCCGGCACCGGCACCGGCGTCGGTCGAGAGCAGGCTGCCGGTCGCCGACCGCCGCAGCTCCAGGTACTGCTCCACCCCCCGCGGCAGGTGGCGCAGTCGCCCGTCACCGAGCAGCGCGTACAGGTCGTCGCAGGTCCGCTCCAGGAAGTAGCGGTCGTGGCTGACCACCACCAGTGAGCCGGGCCACGAGTCCAGGACGTCCTCGATCACGGCCAGCGTCTCCACGTCCAGGTCGTTGGTCGGCTCGTCGAGGACCAGCAGGTTCGGCCCACCGATCAGCAGCTTGAGCAGCTCGAGTCGGCGCACCTCCCCACCGGACAGGTCCCCGATCCGGGTCATGGCCTTCTCGCCCTTGAACCCGAAGTCCTCCAGCAGCGTCCCGGCCGTGACGGTCCGTCCGCCGATCTCGATCTCACGGCGCAGGCGCTCCACGCTGGGCAGCACCCGGTCGTCAGGGTTCCCCGGAACGATGGTCTGGGGCAGCGTGGCCGCCACGACGGTGGTCCCGATGGCGATGGTCCCGGCGTCCGGCTCCCGCTGGCCGGTGAGCAGGCGCACCAGGGTCGTCTTGCCCGCTCCGTTCGGGCCCAGGAGCCCGACCCGATCCCCCGGACCCAGCTGCCAGGTGAGGTCCTCGATCAACGTGCGCTGACTGGCGTCCTCCCCGGACCCAGCCGCGCCCGGGACCCGCAACGACACCGACTCGAGGTCGACGACCTGCCGGCCCAGGCGCGCCGAGGCCACCCGACGCAGGGCGAGGGTGTCGCGCAGCTCGGGCACGTCGGCGATCAGCGCGTTGGCCGCATCGATGCGGAACTGCGGCTTCGAGGTGCGCGCCGGCGGGCCGCGCCGCAGCCAGGCGAGCTCCTTGCTGACCAGGTTGCGCCGCCGTGACTCGGCCACGGCCTCGCGCCGCTCCCGCTCGGCGCGCGCCAGCACCCAGGCCGCGTACCCGCCCTCGAACCGGTAGACGGTCCCGTCGGCAACCTCCCACGTGGTGGTGGCCACCTCGTCGAGGAACCAGCGGTCGTGGGTCACCACCGCCATGGTCGACGGTCCCGTCGGGCCGGTCAGGAACCCGGCGAGCCACGTGACGGCCTCGATGTCCAGGTGGTTGGTCGGCTCGTCGAGGAGCAGGACGTCGCCCGGGTCGATCAGCGCCCGGGCCAGGGCCAGGCGACGTCGCTCCCCGCCCGACAGGCCCTCGAGGCCGGTGTCCAGGCCCTCGGCGTAGCCCTGTGCCCTGACGCCCCCGAGCAGGCCGGACAGCACCGCGCGGATGCGCGGATCGGCCGCCCACTCGTGCTCGGGGCGATGGCCGACCGTCACGTCGCGAACCGTGCGCGCCCCGGGGGGCAGGGCGTCGGACTGCCCGACCATGACCACGCGGGCGTCGGCGGTCCGGATGACCCGACCGGCGTCGGGCTCGGCGACCCCGGCGAGCACCCGGAACAGGGTGGACTTGCCGTCGCCGTTGCGTCCCACCACACCCACCCGCTGGCCGCGGTCGATGCCCAGCGTGACCCCGGCGAGGACCGCCCGCGTCGCGAACACGACGTGGATGTCCTCGAGGGCGACGATGGGCGGCACGAGGCACAAGGCTAGTCGCCCCTGCCGGTAGGGTCGGACGCACGAACGTCCCGACCACCCGAGCCAGCTCCATGGCTGGCCCCAGGCCCCCAGGAGCGCGCAGTGCCCGAGTTGCTGGTCGTCGAGCCGGTGTTCGCCGAGCGGTTGTGGGGCGGGACGACGCTGCGGACCTGGTTCGGCACGGCCGTCCCCGAGGGGATCATCGGGGAGTGCTGGGCCGTCTCGGGGATGCCCGGGATGAGTGGGTTCATCCGCTCGGGGGCCCCGGAGGGGTTCACGTTGCGGCAGGCGTGGGCGGCCGGGTTGGTGACCGGTCGGGAGGAGTCCGGGGACTTCCCTCTGCTGTGCAAGTTCCTCGACCCCCAGGACTGGCTCTCGGTGCAGGTGCACCCCGATGACGCCCAGGCCCAGGCCCTGGAGGGACAGCCACGGGGCAAGGCCGAGTGCTGGCTGGTGGTCTCCTGCCAGGAGGACGCCGCGCTGATCCTCGGACACACCGCCGACACCGCCGACGACCTGCGCCAGGCGCTGCTGGCGGGGACGCTCATGGAGCACCTGGTCACCGTCCCCGTCGCCCAGGACGACTTCTTCATGGTCCACGCCGGCGAGGTCCACTCCGTGGGACCGGGGATGCTCGTCTACGAGGTCCAGCAGAGCAGCGACATCACCTACCGCCTCTACGACTTCGACCGCGTCGGCCCCGACGGCCGGACGCGCGAGCTGCACGTCGACAAGGGGTTCTCCGTCGTGAGCGCCCCGCATGACCCCGCCGCGGCACGCACCGCGGGCCCGTGGGAGCAGATCCGGCCCCGCGGGCGCACCCGGGTGCTGGTGGACTGCCCGCAGTTCCGGGTCCAGCGCTGGGAGCTGCTGCACGAGGACTGCCAGATCGAGACCCCCGGCTTCCGGGTCCTGACCGTCATCGGCGGCTGGGGGACGGTGGCCACCGACCACGAGTCGATCGAGGTCGGCCTGGGCAGCAGCGTGGTCATCCCGGCGGGCACCGGGCCGGTCCGCCTGGCCGGCGACATGATCGCCATCACCACCGACCCCGGGCCCGACCTGGCCTGAGTCGCACCCGCGCGCCCGGCCCGTCGGCCGGTGAGGTGCCCGGGCGCCTCCCGCCCGGGCGACTCGCGGTGCTAGGACGTCCGGCGGATCACTCGGGCGCCGGGTGCCGGGCCCGTCGTGGTGAAGGCCGCGCGCACCTGCTCCAGCCCCGCCACCGCCGCGTGGACCCTCGCAGCCGCGGGCGGATCAGCCACGAGGAAGGCGACGGTCGGCCCGGACCCGGACACGATCGCCCCGAGGGCACCCGACGCCCTGCCGGTGTCGAGCACGTCGCGCAGGGTCGGGCGCAGGGTCATGGCGGGCTCCTGGAGGTCGTTGTGCAGGGCCCGGCCCAGGGCTCGGGCATCACCGGCGATCAACGCCGCGACAACCGCCGCGTCCACCTCGGGCTCGGGCACGATCCGACCCTCGACGAGCCTGTCGAACGCCGCGTAGACCGCCGGGGTCGACAGGCCCTGCGTGGCCGTCGCGAACACCCAGTGGAATGTGCCGCGCACCATCAGCGGGCTGAGCTGCTCACCCCGACCGAGGCCCAGCGCGGTGCCCCCCATCAGGCTGAACGGCACGTCGGACCCGAGGTCGAGCGCGATGCGGGCCAGGTCCTCCCGCGTCAGCGGCGACCCCCAGAGGTCGTTGAGCGCCACCAGCGCCGCCGCGCAGTCCGCCGATCCCCCCGCCATGCCGCCGGCGACAGGAACGCCCTTGGCGATGTCGATCCGCAGGTCTGGCGCGGGGCGGTCCAGCTCGGTCGCCAGCCGGAGCGCGGCCCGCCACACGAGGTTGGTCGCGTCGCGCGGCACCTCGTCGGCCTGCAGCCCGGTCACCGAATCGATCAGGATCCCGGTCCCCGGTGCGCCCGGGGTGACGGTGACCTCCTCGGGCATCGCGACCGCATGGAACACGCTGGCCAGCGGGTGGAACCCGTCATCGCGGACCGCGCCCACGGAGAGCTGGATGTTCACCTTGCCCGGGGCACGTGCGGTCACGGAGGCGCTCACGCCGGCCAGCGTAGTCCGCGGGATTCAGCGCACCACCTTGTCGCCCTCGTCGGACTTCTCGATCGTGAACTGGTCGAGCACCCCGCCGGGCCCGAACGGGGAGGTCGATCCCGTGCCCCGATGGGTCACGACCGCCCGGTAGGTCAGCGTGTCACCGGCCACGGTGATCACCTGGTAGGTCGAGGTCGCGGCAGCCCACACCACCCGCGTGGCCTTGTTCAGCACCCAGTCCGCATCCGTGACCGCGTAGTACTTCGGGCCGGAGACGCTCACGGCGAAGACCGGACCGTTGGGGGTCCGGGAGCCCCGGGCATAGGAGTGGTCGTGGCCGGTCAGGACGAGGTCCACGTCGTGCTTCTCGATGATGGGCAGCAGGACATCACGCACCTCGGTGTTGGCCCGGCCCGGCCTGGTGGCGAACGGCGGCGCGTGCATCAGGACGATCGACCATCGGCTGGGGTTCTCCGCGAGGGCCTTGTCGAGGAAGGCCGCCTGCTCGGCCATCCGGCCGCCGAACGAGTCGAGGACCACGATCCGCACGCCCTGGTAGTCGACGTGGAACCACGTCTCACCCTGCTCGGGGAACCCGTTGTCGGGCCAGTCGAAGTAGGACCGGAAGGCCTGCGCCTGCTTGGAGCGGCACTTCAGGACCAGCACGCACTGCTCGTGGTTGCCGATCGAGACCACCCAGTTGCGCGTGCGCGCCGCCGGTCCCATGGCGGTGAACAGGTCCGCCCACTGGGACCCCTTGTACGGCCGGTCGACCACGTCCCCGGCCTGCAGGATCAGCTGCGCCTCGGGGGCGTCGGCGAGCGCCCGGCGGACCGTCGCCCTCGGGACGCCGCGGTTGTCGATCTGGGTGTCGCCGAGCCCGATCATGGTCAACGACGGGGCGGCGGGGTTCGCCGTCGTGAAGGTGTGCCAGGCGCTGGACCCCCGGGAGGTCACGATCCGGTACTGGTAGGCGGTGCCCGGGGACAGGTCGACGAGCGTGGCCGAGTATCGGGGCTGCGCGGAGCCGGAGTTCTTCACGGACGTCGCGGGACCACGCGTGGCGCGGACCGCCTTCGCACGCCCGCCGGGGACGCGGTACGTGACCCTCTGGCCCTTGGTCGGCACGGGCATCGTCCACGAGATGCGCTGCGACGTCACCGGATCCGCGGTGGGCGTCAGCAGGATGCGCGAGGGCTTGGTGGAGCTCGAGGTCGCGAGCGGGGCGGTCGGCCGCGCCGACGCGAGGGCTCCGGTGGATGCGCTCAGCGCAGCATCGGGGGCCACCGCCACGTTCGGGGACACCGCGAGCACCGCGGCGGCCGCAGGGCGGGGCGCAACCGGTGGGCATCGCCGCCCCCATCAGGGCAGGGACCGCAGCAGCCACGACGAGCAACCCGAGCAGACGGGGACGGGCAGAGAGGCGTTCCACGCGGCGACCGTACCAACCACCCAGCCCAGGGGAACCCAAGGCGGGGATAAGGTCGCACGCCGGTCGCCCTCCAGCTGCGCCGCCAGCCGTGCCGGCTCACGATCCGGCGGACACGCCCGACCGCGGGGCAACGAGCGCGCACGAAGTGAACCGTCAGCACGCCGACACCTGGCCCACCGCCAGCGACCGCGCACGAGTTGGGCGTTCTGCCGGTCTGGGCGTCGGCTATTCGGTTCGCTTCATGCGCGGTCGCGGACGGGGGCGTCCGAGACCCGCGGCTAGATGTTCGCTTCGTGCGCGGCAGCGGCGATCGCGGCGAACTGCGCCACGTCCAGGGCCTCACCGCGGGCAGTCGGGTCGACGCCGGCCGCCTCGAGCAGGGCGATCGCGCGCTGCGACCCACCTGCCCAGCCGGAGAGCGCCGAGCGCAGCATCTTGCGGCGCTGGGCGAACGCGGCATCGACCACCGCGAACACCTCGGTGCGGGAGACGTCGTCGCGGGGCGGGGCCGTCCGGATGAGCTCGACGAGCCCGGAGTCCACGTTCGGCACCGGCCAGAAGACCGGGCGCCCGACCAGCCCGGCCAGGCGAACGTCGGCGAACCAGCGCGCCTTCACCGACGGCACGCCGTAGACCCGCGACCCGGGCGGCGCCGCGAGGCGCTCAGCCACCTCCAGCTGCACCATCACCAGCGCGCGCTCGATGGTCGGGAAGGTGGCCAGCAGGTGCAGCAGCACCGGCACGCTGATGTTGTACGGCAGGTTGGCGACCAGCGCTGTCGGGGCGACGGGCAGGTCCGTGATCCGCAGCGCGTCAGCAGCCACGACGGTGAGCCGCTCGGCGAGCGCCGGGGCCCGGTCCGCCACGGTCACGGGCAGCTGCCCGGCCAGGACCGGGTCCACCTCGACCGCCACCACGTGTCCGACCGTCTCGAGCAGCGCCAGTGTCAGCGACCCCAGCCCCGGACCGACCTCGAGGACCACGTCGTCGGCATCGACGCCGGACACCCGCACGATCCGGCGCACGGTGTTGGCGTCGATGACGAAGTTCTGCCCGAGCGTCTTGGTCGGACGCAGGTCGAGCTGGGCTGCGAGCGCGCGGATCTCCACCGGGCCGAGCAGGGCAGCAGTCGATGCGGACGCAGCCGACCCCGCTGGCCCGGACGAAGCCGGCACAGGCGCGTCACCGCCGTCGCTGCCGGCGCTGCCCCCACCCGGCTGGGTCACGCCCAGTCCCCGAAGGCCCGCAGGGTGTTGGCGTGCAGGTCGTCGCAGAGGGTCTCGAGGTCGTCGCCGCGCAGCTCGGCCAGCCGGCGCACGGTCAGCGGCACGAGGTAGCTGGCGTTGACCCGGCCGCGGTGCGGCGTGGGGGTCAGGAACGGCGCATCGGTCTCCACGAGGATCCGGTCGCGCGGGACCACCGGAGCAGCGGCGTGCAGGTCGCGGGCGTTGGTGAACGTCACCGTGCCAGCGAACGACACGTACCAGCCGTGCTCGGCGGCGACCCGAGCCATCGGCTCGTCGCCGGAGAAGCAGTGGAAGACCACCACCTCGGGCAAGCCGGCACCGGCCAGCTCGTCGAGCAGCACCCGGATGACGTCCTCGTGGGAGTCGCGGTCGTGGATCACCAGCGCGCGGCCGAGCCGTCGGGCCATGTCGATGTGCGCCCGGAACGACTGCTCCTGGATCACCCAGGCGTCCGGCTCCCGGGTCCGGTAGAAGTCCAGCCCGGTCTCCCCGATGCCCCGGACCCGGGCCGAGCCCGCGGCCAGGGACTCCACCGTGGCAAGGGCCGCGTCGAGCTCGCCCTTCGCGGCGAGCCGGGGCGCCTCGTTCGGGTGGATCCCGATGGCCGCGAGGATCGCGGGATGCTCCTGCGCCATCGCCACCGCCGCATGGACGTCGCGGATCGAGCAGCCCACCTGGACGATGCCGGTGACGTTGACCGAGGCAGCGGCAGCCACCGCCTCCGCCGGACTCAGCGCGTCCTCGTCACCGCCGCGCATGTCGATGTGGCAGTGCGAGTCGATGACCGGTCTGGGCAGCGGCTCGGGCAGCGGCGGACGCGGGGCGGTCGCGCGGGCATCAGGCACTGGCCGGCGCATCCTCGGGCAGGCGCGGGAAGAGTGCGGCCCCCTTGGTCACCCGGACGCCGGCGGGGAGCTGGCCCCAGCGGCTGACATCCCCGATCCGCTGGTCGCCGATCGCCCCCAGGCCCTCGGCAGCCCCGATCGACTCCCACAGGGTGCCCATGGCGCGCGGCATCACGGAGTTGTGCAGCACGGCGACCGCCCGCAGCGCCTCACACGTCGTGTAGAGCACCGTCGCCAGTCGCTCGCGCGCCACCGGGTCGTCAGCACGCTTCGCCAGGGCCCACGGCTCCTGCTCGGTGACGTAGAGGTTGACCGCGTCGACGAAGCCCTTGACCGCGCCGATCCCGGCGGTGAAGTCCAGCTTCGAGTAGGCGCCGTCGGCATCCTGCACGGCCGTCAGCAGGGCGTCGGCCAGTGCGAGGTCGGCGTTGGCGAAGGCCCCCGGGGCGGGCAGCACGCCGTCGAAGTACTTGCCGACCATGGCCGTGGCCCGCGATCCGAGGTTGCCCAGGCCGTTGGCCAGCTCCGAGGTGTAGCGGGCAGCCATGTCCTCCCACGAGAACGACCCGTCGTTGCCGAACTGGATCGCACGCAGGAAGTAGTAGCGGAACGCATCGACGCCGAAGTGGTCGATGATCTGCTCCGGGGCGATGCCGGTGAGCTTGCTCTTGCTCATCTTCTCCCCGCCCACGAGCAGCCAGCCGTGGGCGTAGACCTGACCGGGCAGGGGCAGGCCGGCAGCCATCAGCATCGCCGGCCAGATCACGGCGTGGAAGCGCAGGATGTCCTTGCCGACCAGGTGGATGTCCGCGGGCCACGTGGACGCGAACCTCGTGGCACCCGACGACGGCGGCTCGTCCCCGAGGCCCGACGGCGGTGGCGTAGTTGAGCAGCGCGTCGAACCAGACGTAGACGACCTGCGAGGTGTCCCACGGCACCGGGATTCCCCAGTCGAAGCTCGACCGGGAGATGGACAGGTCCTGCAGGCCGCTGCGGATGAAGGAGGTGACCTCGTTGTGCGCGCTCTGCGGCGCGACCGCGTCCGGGTGCTCCTCGTAGTGCGTCAGCAGGGCGTCGCCGAAGGCCGAGAGCCGGAAGAACCAGTTGGTCTCGGAGACGATCTCCACCGGGCGGCTGTGCACCGGGCAGAGCATCTGGCCCTCGAGCTCGCCGGTCCCGGGCACCAGGTCGCCGGAGAGCTTGAACTCCTCGCAGCCGACGCAGTACGGCCCCTCGTAGTCCCCGGAGTAGATGTGCCCGGAGTCCTTGAGCCGGGTCAGGAAGTGCTGGACGCGCGACTCGTGGCGACGCTCGGTGGTGCGGATGAAGTCGTCGTTGGCCACGTCGAGGGTCGTCAGCACGGGCTTCCAGTGCTCGGCGACCAGCCGGTCGGCCCACTGCTGGGGGGTGACACCGGCCGCCTCGGCCGTGCGCAGGACCTTCTCCCCGTGCTCGTCGGTGCCGGTGAGCAGCCAGACGCTCTCCCCGCGCTGGCGGTGCCAGCGGCAGATCGTGTCCGCCGCCACGGTCGTGTAGGCATGCCCGATGTGCGGGGCGTCGTTGACGTAGTAGATGGGCGTGGTGACGTAGAACGCCTTGCCGGTCGGGCTCATGGGGCCAGATTCTAGTTGGGCGCGCACAGCCGCCTCACCCGAGCGGGTGCGGCACGATGGGCCCATGCCCGACGCCGAGCCCGACGCCCAGGAGTCCGATCTGCCCGGGGCCGGGACCCTGGTCCTGGCCGGCACGCCGCTGGGCAACCCGGCCGACGCCTCGCCGAGGCTCGCACGACTCCTGGTCACCGCTGACCTGGTCGCCGCCGAGGACACCCGCCGGCTGCGCCGGCTGCTGGCCGACATGGAGGTGGTGCGCACGGGTCCGGTGGTGTCGTACTACGAGGATGTCGAGCGCGAGCGGCTGCCGCGCCTGCTCGCCGTCCTGGCCGCCGGGGGCACGGTCGCGCTGGTCACGGACGCCGGGATGCCCTCGGTGAGCGACCCCGGGTACCGGGCCGCCCGGGCGGCTCTGGATGCCGGGTATGCGGTCACGTCCCTGCCCGGCCCCTCGGCGGTCACGACCGCGCTGGCGGTGTCCGGCCTGCCGTGCGACCGGTTCTGCTTCGAGGGGTTCATCCCGCGCAAGGCCGCCGAGCGTGGCGCCCGGCTGGCCGAGCTCGCCGACGAGCCGCGCACACAGGTCTACTTCGAGTCCCCGCGGCGCTTGGCGGCGACCCTGGCCGACATGGCCGGGGCGTTCGGGGCCGATCGTCCGGCCGCGGTCTGCCGCGAGCTGTCCAAGACGTACGAGGAGGTCCTGCGCGGCGGCCTCGGCGAGCTGGCGGCATGGGCGCAGACCGGGGTGCGGGGCGAGATCACGCTCGTGGTCCAGGGCGCCCCCGCCGCCACCGGAGGGGACACCGACGCGTCCGGCCTGGCCGCCCGGGTCGCGGCACTGGAAGCCCAGGGAGTCCCGCGCAAGGAGGCCATCGGGCTGGTCGCCACCAGCACGGGAGCCGCCAAGCGGTCGGTGTTCGACGCCGTGGTCGCCCACAAGCCCCGTGAGGGGTGACCATCACCCGGGCCGCGCAGCCGGGACCCCAGGGGCGGGTGCGCCGTGGTTCGCCTCAGACCCAGGTGGGCAGCCACATGCGCCAGTCCCAGCGCTCGTAGGGCAGCACCTCACCGGTCCAGATCGGCAGGAAGAACCAGGTCGCGGCGACGACCAGCAGCAGGACCGTGCCCGCCGCCAGGATCCCCCACTGCCGGCGCGAGGCCGTGGCGTCCGGTCCCCCGGCGAGACTGGCCAGCGAGATGGCCAGCATCCCGGCGAGGAAGGGGACCAGGACGATCGCGTAGAACGTGAAGATCGTGCGACCGTGGAAGACCAGCCACGGCAGCCAGCCCGCCAGGTACGCGACGAGCAGCGCCCCACTGCGCCAGTCGCGCCCGGCCACCGCCCGCCACGCGTTGTGGAACAGCGCCAGGAGCCCGGCCCACCAGATGATCGGGTTGCCGAGCGCCAGCACCTCCTGGGCGCAGCGATCCGAGCCGCAGGCGCCCTCGGGTGACTCGTAGTGGAACGATGTGGGCCGCGACATGACCGGCCAGGACCACGCACTGGACTTGTAGGAGTGCGGCGAGTCCAGCCCGACGTGGAACGCCCAGGCCGCGCGGTGGTACTCGGCCAGGGACCGCAGCGCATCGGGCACGAACGGCCACCCGGCATTCGTCGCCGCCCAGTCCCGGTCGTACCCGCCGTCGGTCACCAGCCAGCCGGTCCAGGTGATCAGGTAGGCGACGAACCCGACGATCACGATGCTCAGGAACGCCGGCAGGGCGTCACGCAGCAGGACCCCGTGCAGTGGGCGTCCCGCACCGAGCTCGCGGCGCAGCTGGAGGTCCCAGTAGACGGTGAGCAGTCCGAAGAACGCGACGTACCAGAGGCCGCTCCACTTGACCCCGCAGGCGAGCCCCAGCGAGACCCCCGCAGCGATCCGCCAGGGCCGAAGGCCGAACCCGGGCCCGAGGATGACGGGATTGCCCTCCCAGAGGGTGCGCCAGGCATCCGCACGACGCCGGACCGCGTCGCGGTCCAGGAGCAGGAAGCCGAAGGCCGCAAGCACGAGGAACATCAGGGTGAGGTCGAGCAGGGCGGTCCTGCTCATGACGATGTGCAGGCCATCCAGGGCGACCAGCAGTCCCGCGACGGTCCCGACCAGGTCGGAGCGGGTGAGCCGGCGGATGATCCGGGCGACCATCAGGACGCTCAGGGTCCCGAGGACGGCAACCCCGAAGCGCCACCCGAAGGGCACCACCCCGAAGGCCCACTCACCGGTCGCGATGACCCACTTGCCCAGCGGCGGATGGACCACGAACGACGGGTCCTGCTTGAAGATGTCGAGCACATCCCACGGCGCGTCCTGCGCGAGGATCATGTCGTCGGCGCCATCGACCGCCTGGCGCTCGTACCCGAAGCGCAGCAGGGCCAGGGCGTCCTTCACGTAGTACGTCTCGTCGAAGCTGATCGCGTCGGGCCGCCCCAGGTTCACGAACCGGAGCAGCCCGGCCAGCACGGTCACCAGCAGCGGCCCGATCCACCCCCGCAGCCCGTGGGAGGGCATCGGTCGATGCATCGTCGGGACCGGTGCCGCCACCGCGGACTCGGCCGCTGCTGACTCGACAGTGACGGACACGGCGCCATGCTAGGACGGCTCGACCCGGCGGGCAGGACGCCCCGCCCGCGGTCGACCCAGTGACCCCGGGTTCAGGCCTCGTCCGTGACCGGGGCCTTCTTCGCCGGGGCCTTCTTCGCCGGGGCCCTCCTGGCAGGGGCCTTCTTCGCCGGGGCCCTCGTCGCGGGGGCTCGCTTCCTCGTCGGAGCCGTCATCGCCGGGTGGGCAGCAGAGGGCTCCTGAACCTGCTCCCCGGAGTGCAGGCCGAGGACAGCGTGAGCCTGCGGGTCGGCGATCGCCAGCACCTCGTCGAATGCGGCCCGGATGCACTCGATGAACACCTCAGGATCGGGGACGGCGCGGGTGTCGATGTTGATGCCGACGTAGGCGACGCCGTTGTAGGTCATCAGGCCCACGTTGACCGCCGCCCCGCCCTTGGGGGCGAACGGCACGATCGCCTGGACCTCGGCACCGGAGGCGTAGAGCGCGATCGGCGGTCCGGGGACATTGGTGATCGCCAGGTCGCAGCCCTTCATCATCCCGGATGCCACCGAGGTGGCCGCGCTCTGCGGCAGGGCGGTCAGCAGCCGGTAGATGCTGTCGCTGACGACGAGCGCCGGCTCCGTGCGCGCCTGCATGAGCAGCGGCGACAGGCGCCTGATCCGGGTCTCGGGATCCCCGGTGTCGATCGGCATCGGGAACCGCGCGGGCACCCAGCGGTTGCCCGCCGAGTCGTCGCTGGACGTGCGCATGTTCACCGGCATGTTGACCCGGACGTACTCGCACGGGGCGTTGTGGGCCTCGTGGTAGGCAGCCACTCCACCGCCCACCGCGGCCATGTAGGTGTCGTTGAGCGTGCCGCCGACCTTCTTGGCCGCGGCCTTGAAGGGCCTGAAGGGGACCTGGAGGACGGCCATGTGCACGGACAGCGACCGGCCGTGCATGAGCGGGCTCAGGGGCTCGTTGGCAGGGGCGAGCAGACGGGCTGCCGACTGGGCGAACGCGGCACCGGAGACCGCCGACTCACCCGGGTCCGCCACGACGCGCTCGACCAGCCCGATCGCGCCGCCGGTGAGGGACCTGCCCTGCCGGAGCACCGAGGTGGCCGCGAACTTCGCACCGTTGGCGAGGCGGCCGGGCAGGCCCAGCACACCACCGGTCGGCGCATCGGGCATCGGACCGAGATCGGTCGACGGGGTGCGTGTGAGGTCGAACAGGCTGGCCGCCATGGCCATGCCGCCCACGCCGTCGGTGATGGCGTGGTGCAGCTTGATGATCACCGCGGAGCGCTCGCCGTCCCAGCCCTGGACCAGTGCCATCTCCCAGAGCGGTCGGTCGCGGTCGAAGTCCTGCTCGGCCATCTGCTCGGCGATGCGCATGAGCGGCCGGTCCGTGCCGTCCGCGGGCACGTGGAAGCGCTTGAGGTGGAACGTCATGTCGAAGTTCGGGTCGACCTCCCAGCGGGGCGGGATCGGCGACACGGGGTTGCCGATGACCCGCTGGCGCAGCTTCGGGACCGCAAGTGTCATCCGGGTGATCCGGTCGACGAGCAGCTCGACCTCCGGTTCCGTGTCGAGCACCGTCATGGCGACCACCACGGAGCGCAGGATCGGGTCCTGCTCCACGCCCCACATGACGGCATCGAACGCACCCATCCGATCAAGCCTGTCGTCAGACATCCGCTCTCCTCACCGTGGCCGTCTCCGGCCCCGAGGCTATCCGGCTGGATGGTCCGACGCACGGGCGCGCGCGTGCGATCGGGCGTGGAGCTGAGGGGATCCGTCGGTCGCCCACCGGGCGACCTCCTCCCGAGTCCCCCCGTGCAGCCAGCACACATGCCAAGGGCCCGGGGGAACATCCCCGGGCCCGTGCCATGTGTGGAGCTGAGGGGACTCGAACCCCTGACCCCCTCGATGCGAACGAGGTGCGCTACCAGCTGCGCTACAGCCCCTTGAGCACTCCTAGGGTACCCAGTCCCAGCCGTCAGGACCAAACCACTTCAGCGGCGGGCGCGGGGTCCGCGCGACCGCGAGGGGGACTACTCGTTGACCGCGCGCGGCCGGTAGACCGGTGCGGAGGTGTCCTGCGCCTGCCAGGCGGCCGACTGCTGTGCGAGGAACTCCTCATCACGGGAGCGCGCCTCGGCCGCGGCCTGCTCGGCCTTCGCACGGGCGATCGCCTCGGCCTTCGCCGCCGCCATCCGCTCGGCGCGCGCCTTCTGCTGCTGGGCGCGCTCCAACATCGCCGCGGCCGTCCACGCCCCAGGGGTGGCCGTGTCGATGACGCGGGGGAACTCCGCGGCCGGCGGTGCCGTGACATAGGTGGGCAGGGTGGCCGGGCGAGCCTCCCAGGTGGCCCCTGACTGGCCCGCCACCACGCGGCGCGGCGTGGGCGCCTTGGCCGCCTGCGCGGCCGGAACCCGCTGGCCGTGGGACTCGCGACGCCGCTGGGCCGCACGCACCTGATGGCGCGCGGTGCCGACGAACGCGGCGATCAGGCCCACCGGGATGACGAGCGCGATCGGCAGCAGGATCCCCCCGACGACCAGGCCCGCGACCACGACGAGCCCCGCCCCGAGGATGCCGAGGACGACCCGACGGCGCGCCGCAGCGGAGGTCGTCGCCGCCTTCGCACCCACCCCCGACACCAGTCCGGTGACCCGACCGCTCATCGCCGAGAGATCCTGGCGGCTGACGGTGAAGACCTCAGGGGCGACGTCGCCGCCGCGGGACGCAGCGCGCTGGGTCTCGCCCTCGGAGCCCTCCGGGATCGGCAGCGGGATGCCGAGGACGGAATCCCGCTGGGACAGCGCCGCCAGGCTTCGGCTGAACCGGTTGACGGAACGCTCGGAGTCCATGTGATCGTGGCGCCGCAACCACGCCGGGACCAGGACCACGGCCCAGACGGCGATGATTGCCACGTAGATCAGACCCGTCACGAGCCGGAATCTACTTCAGTTCGAGTCGTTCACCCCGGGAAATCGGGTCCGCGAAGATTCGTGTCGCGCCGCCAGCCCGTCAGCCATCGAGCGGGGCGCCTCCTCGGCGTTGAGCGCGAAGACCTCATGGTCGCGCCACGCACCATCGATGTGCAGGAAGGCCGGGCGGGATCCCTCGTGCCGGAAGCCCAGCTTCTGCACGACACGGCGGCTGGCGGCGTTCTCCGGACGGATCACGATCTCGATCCGGTGCAGCCGCAGCACCCCGAAGCAGTAGTCGCAGGCCATCGCCACGGCCATCGGGGTCAACCCGAGTCCGGCGACGCGCGAGTCGATCCAGTACCCGATCGAGGCACCACGCAGGGAGCCCATCGTGATCCCCGCGACCGTGACCTGCCCGACCAGCTGACCATCCAGGGTCATGGCCCAGGCAAGCGTGCGGCCGGCCCGTGCCTCGTCGCGGAACCGGGCGATCATCTGGCCGAAGCTGGGCACCGTCTCGCCG
This sequence comes from uncultured Actinomycetes bacterium, assembly GCA_963714995.1. Taxonomy (GTDB): domain Bacteria; phylum Actinomycetota; class Actinomycetes; order S36-B12; family CAIYMF01; genus Prado023. The sequence continues at coordinate 162,317 of CAVQQP010000001.1, forward strand.
GAGTTGGGCGGGACGGTGGCCTCCCAGGGCGACAACCACGCCACGTTCCGTGCGCGTACCTCCCGCCAGGCGCGGACGTCGCGGCGGCGCAGCTCGCGCAGCTCCAGGACGCCCGCATCCGTGCGACGGGTCAGCACCGGCAGGACGGCCATCACGACCGGCCCAGCGGCATGACCGACACCACCGCCCCCGCCGCGACCTCACCGGTGGCCTCGGGCAGGACGATGAGGCTGTCGGCCATGCGCAGCCCGAGGAGCCCGGGCTCGGCGATCGGGCTCACCAGCCGCTCGTCGGCCGCGCCGTGCAGGTGCCCGCGCAGGTACGTGCGCACGCCCGGCTGGCCGCGGACCGGGTGCGTGAGCCGGGCCGGGATCAGCGGGCGGAAGACCTGCTGGTGCCCCAGCATCCGCCGGATCACCGGGCGCACGAAGATCTCGAACGCGACGAACGCGCTCGACGGGTTCCCCGGGAGGGTGAAGATCGGCACGTTGTCGGGCCCGAGGTAGCCATGCCCCTGGGCCATCCCCGGGCTCATCGCGACCCGCGTGAACTCGACGGATCCCAGCCGCGCGAGCACGGTCTTCATCGTGTCGTAGGTGCCGGCCGTGACCCCGCCGGTGGTCACGATGAGGTCGGCACGCACCAGCTGGTCCTCGAGGGTGTCCATCAGGGCACGCGCCTCGTCGCGGACCGGTCCTGCGCGGTAGGCCATGGCTCCTGCGTCCTGGGCCGCGGCCGTGAGCATGTACCCGTTCGAGTCCGGGATCAGCCCGGGCGTCATCGGCGCCCCCGGCTCGACGAGCTCGGTCCCGGTGCTCATGACCACCACCCGCGGGCGGGGGCGCACCGTCACCCGGGCCCGTCCGACGGCGGCCAGCAGCGCCACCTCCCGGGCACCCACGAGCGCGCCGGCGGGCAGGACCGTCTGGCCCGGGTCGACGTCCTCCCCGGCGCGCCGGACTCCGTGACCGGCGGCCACGGCCTGAGTCACCGCCACCGTGGGCATCCCGCCGTCGGTGAACGCGAACGGCACGACGGCCGTCGCCCCGGTGGGCAGCGGCGCGCCGGACCCGATGCGGATGGCCGTGCCCGCGACGATCGGATGGCTGGCGCGGTAGCCGGCGGGGACGTCGTCGGTCACGGGCATGACGATCGGGGCCCCGGCGCTGGCCGTGGCGACGTCGGCGGCCATCACCGCGTAGCCGTCGGTACCGGCCGCATCGAAGGGCGGGAGCGCCCACGGCGCGGTCACCGGCTCGGCCAGGAGGCAGCCCCGGGACTCCAGGAGCGAGACGTCGAGGGACTCCAGGGCGTGGGTGTGCGCCAGGACCTCGCCCAGGTGCTCGTCGACGGTGCGCACGCCGCTAGCGTCCCGCCCGCTCGGCGCGGCCACGCGGCCTGCGGGCGGACGGCGCCGGGCCGTCCGGGAGGATCCTCATGGGCGCACGATAACCGCCATGTTCCTCCTGCGGCCGGCAGTGGTGCATGATCGCGTCCGTGGCTGCCTCCAAGCCGGACCTGCGTGCGCGGATCCGCGCCGCCCGGTCGCAGGCCGTGGGGACCTCCGCCTCCGCGGACGAGGCACCTGGCCTGCTGGCAACCGCGCGGGCTGCCGGCCTGCTCGACCCCCCGGGGGCCGCGGGCCCGCCGGCGCCCCTCGCGATCGCTGCCTACATCGCCGCGCCCGGAGAGCCTGACGTGGCCGCGATCCGGGCTGCTGTCCGCGCGGCGGGCGGGGTGGTCCTCCTGCCGATCCCCCGCGCCGACCGGACCCTCGACTGGGCCCTCGACGACGGGCGCTACCGACCCGAGGGCCGCTACCCCATCGAGGTCCCCGCCGGACGGGTCGTCGGCTCCGGTGCCGCAGGCCTGCTGGCCCACGGGGTCCGGCTGGTCCTTGTCCCCGCACTGGCCGTCGACCGGTCAGGGGGCCGGCTGGGGCAGGGCGGGGGCTACTACGACCGACTGCTCAGTGAGCTCGCGGACGCTGGCGAAGCCGGCCGCGCCGTCCCGCGACGGCGCGGCGGGTCCGGTCGCCGCCGCAGACGTGCTCGTCGTGGCCGTCGTGCGCGACGAGGAGCTCCTGGCCGAGGGAGAGGTGCCGATCGAGGCCCACGACCAGAGGCTGCCGGCCGTGCTGACACCGACCACGTTCCTGCGATTCGAGCGCTGACGCGCCCAGCTGGGAGGTGTGCCGGGGTCAGGGGCGCGCCGGGGTCAGGAGGCTGCGGGGGTGGCGGACTTCGAGGCGCTGGCGCCCGACGTGGAGCCGGAGGAGCCCGAGTCGCCACCCGTGGACGACGAGCCGCCCGTGGACGACGAGCCGCCGGCCTCGGAGGACTTCCTGGACTCCGGCTTGGGCGTCGCCGGGGAGGTCGCCGAGGACTTGCCGCGGCTGTCGGTGCGGTAGAAGCCGCTGCCCTTGAACACGACGCCGACGTTGCCGAAGACCTTGCGCAGCCGGCCGTCCGCGCACGACGGGCAGTCGGTCAACGACGGCTCATGGATCGACTGGACAACCTCCAGGGGGGTGTCGCAGCTGGTGCAGACATACTCGTAGGTCGGCATACTCACCCTCTTCACCGCGGCCCGCATGGCTCTGACAGGCTCCCATTCTGGCACTCACCGGCGCTGAGTGCTAATCGTGAGCCGGCACCCGGGGAGTCGCCCGGCTCGCCGCGCCGGCCACGGACCTCCCGGGCCCGCGCAGGTCGCCTGTGGACAACCGCTGGTCGAACACGGCGATCACGCCTAGCGTCGCCCCACCGATGGATCGTGGCGCCGCCCACAGCGCCCGGCAGTTCCGGCAGGGGAGGTCCGTTCGCATGGGCAGGGCACGGGGATCGTCCCGGGTTGACGCTGCACGTCTGGTCCGTCGGCACAGGCGGGTGCTGGCAGGCCTGGCCGCCGCGGCGTCCATCGCCACCCTCGGGATGGCCCTGCAGCCGCCTGCCGTGGCAACCCGGGGCGTCGTCGTGGCCGCCGCGGACCTGCCCGCGGGACGGGCACTCGTCACGGGCGACCTCACCGTCGCCGAGGTCCCCTCCGGCGTGCTCCCCTCGGGGGCGCGCGGCGATCCCAGCGAGTTCCTCGGGCGGGTGCTGGCCGCGCCGGTGGCGCGCGGCGAGGTCATCGCCGGGCACCGGCTCACCGGGATGCCGGCATGGTCGGTGCCCCCCGGGACGATGCCCATGCCGGTGCGCTTCGCCGACCCGCAGGCAGCGGAGCTGCTCTCCGCGGGGCAGCGCGTGGACGTGGTGGCAGCCTCCGGCCCGGGTCTCGACGGGGCAGCACCGTTCGCCTCAGCGGAGCTGGTCGCGCAGGACGTCCTCGTCCTGGCCGTCATCACCGCAGGGGCGGGATCCGAGGGGATCCTCGCCGGGCAGGCCACCACGGACGAGGAGAACCCGCTGGTGCTGCTGGCCGCCGACAGGGGCGCCGCCCTGGCCATCGCCGGGGCGCAGGGGCGGGCGAGTCTGAGCTACCTGATGCGCCTCAGCCCCGGCTGACAGCCCGCGTTCGGGGCTGCCGGTCGGGGCCGAGGGGGTGGCCCAGGGATCAGGAGAGCGGTTCGCCCGGTGCCGCAGGCGTGTCACTGACGGCGCCGCCCCGAGCCGGACCTCTGGTCGGCGAGCAGGTCGCGGATCTCTGTGAGCAGCAGGACGTCCGCGGGGGTCTCCGCCTCCTCGGGCGTCATCCCGGCGATGTGGCGCACCCTGTTCATCGGGAGCACGAACACGAAGTACACGACCGCCATCGTGATCAGGAAGGACACGAGGACGGCGAACACCGCGCCGAAGTCGATGAAGGTCGGCGAGTCCTGGGTGCAGGGCTCATCCCCTGACCGGAGGCAGAAGCCGAAGCCAGCAGTGTCGGCACCACCGACCGAGGCGAGGACCGGGGCGATGATCTCGTCGTTGAATGCCTTGATGACCGCGGTGAAGGCGGCGCCGACGACGACGGCGACCGCGAGGTCCATCACGTTGCCGCGCATGACGAATTCCTTGAAACCCTGCACGATGCCGGTCTTCTCGTCGGCCATGAGTCACTCCTTGAGGTCCACTGGGGGCCGCGCCGCGATACCCGCGCGGCGCGCTACGGCCCACAGAGTAGTGGAGGCCCACGAGCGGCGCCGTAGCACCTCGGCACCGCGGCTGGTACGACGGTCCGGCGCGCGCTCCGTGCCGCCGACCCGCTCAGCCTCCGTGGTGCGGGGGGGTCTGCGCCCGGTAGTGGGCCAACCGGTCGGACTCGGACTCGCCGCGCTCGCCCCACGACTCGGGACGGTCCTCCGCGGCGCGCCCGTCCAGCGGATCGCCCAGCGCGAGCCGACGCGGCACCTCAGCAGCCGGCTCGGCCTCGACGGGCAACGCCTCGGAGCCCTCGGCGCCGCCCTCGGGACCGGGATCCCCGGGCGTCATTGCGGGTCGCCCTGGTCGAGCTGGGCGAGGAAGGCCTCCACCTGCGCCGCGATGTCGGTGTCGTCGGGCAGTGCGCCCCCGCCCGCCGGCTGGTTGGCCCTGCTCGCCATCATCGCGTCGTACTGGTCCTCGAGGGTGGTGACCGCCTCCATGTTCTCGGGGTTGGAGGCGATCTGGATCGAGATGTCGGCGTCGGACTCCTCGGCCGCCTCACGCAACCCATCCAGGGGAACAGCCATGCCGGTGGCCGCGCTCAGGGCCTGGAGCAGCGCCAGCGCCCCCCGCGGGAACTCCGCCTGCACGAGGTAGTGCGGGATGTGCGCGGCGAAGCCCATGGCGGGCCGGTCCTGCTCCCCCAGCCGGAGCTCCAGCAGGGCCGCGAGGCTGCCCGGCACCTCCAGCGAGCCGACCCAGGGCTGCATCCCCAGGGTCAGGGTGGGGTCGTTGGCGTGCACGGTGATGTTGATCGGGCGCGTGTGCGGGGCGGGCCAGGGGATCGCGTGCATCCCCACGACCAGGCGCACGCCCAGGGCCTCGATGAGCCGGATGATCCCGGTGCTGACCGCACCCCAGGCGGTGTCCGGCTCCGACCCGTGGAGGATCAGGAACCGCTCCCCACGCTCGTCGACCGCGGCATCCACGACCAGCTCGGGCATGGCCACGGACTCGTAGCGGTCGGAGGCGAAGACCGTCCGGGGGCGACGACCGCGGTAGTCGAACAGGGAGTCGATGTCGAAGGTCGCCACCCGGGTGTGCTCGCAGGTCTCGAGGAGGTGCTCGATGGCCAGGCGACTGGCACCCCCGGCGTCCATGAACCCGGTCAGCCCATGGACCAGGACCGGTGCACCCAGTTCAGGGCGATCCGGTTCGAGTCTGTAGGACCCCGCAGTCACGACACCTCCCTCACCTCGAGCCGGCGCGTCTGGCAACCGGCGTGCCGTCAGGTTCAACGAGAGTACTGCTGCGCTGATTCCCGACGCCGGATGTCACCGCTCGACATCCGCCCGAATGTCATGCGGCGACCTGTCACCGGGACGCTGCCCTGCGGTATCGGGCCACCCCCAGGGGCACGAAGATCGCGAGCAGCACCAGGCACCACAGCACGGAGGCGAGGACCGGGTTCTGCAGGGGCCAGTAGTCGGGAGCGACATAGCCGGGCGGGACATTGCCGAACAGCTCGCGGACGGCCGCGGCCACGGCGCTGATCGGGTTCCACGCCGCCACCGGCTGCAGCCACGAGGGCATGGTCTCCAGCGGGACGAAGGCGTTGGACAGGAACGTCAGGGGGAACAACCAGATCAGGCCGGCCGTCTGGGCCACCTCGACGCTGCGCACCGACAGGCCGATCACGGCGCCGATCCACAGGAACGAGTACGCGAACAGCGCGAGCAGGGCGAAGCCCCCCAGCACGCTGAGCAGCGGGGCGTCGGTGCGCCACCCGACCAGCAGGCCGGTCAGGGCCATGGCCGCCGTGGTGACCCCCGCGAAGGCGAGGTCGGCGAAGGTGCGCCCGGCCAGCACGGCCGAGCGGGACATCGGCAGCGAGCGGAACCGGTCGAACAGGCCGCGGGACAGGTCGTCGGCCATCGCGATGCAGGTGGTGGCGCAGGTGAAGGCCACCGTCTGCACGAAGATCCCGCCCATCAGGTAGTCGGTGTAGTCGCCGCCGCCGGGCACGGCGATCGCCCCACCGAAGACGAAGGCGAACAGCAGCACGAACATGATCGACTGGATGATCCCGAAGACGATCGAGTCCGGCTGCCGGCGCAGGCGGGTGAGGTTGCGGCGGGTGATGGTCCCGGTGTCGGACAGGGACTGGGCCAGGTCGCTCATCGCTGCGTTCCCTCCGGGGCGTCGGACTGCGGGTCGGATCGGCTCGTGCTGGGTGCGGCCGCTGGGCGTCCCCCGCCCGGCTCCGCGTCGGCCCCCTGCCCGGCCTGCGCATGGTGGCCGGTGAGCTCGAGGAACACGTCGTCGAGCGTGGGCCGGCGCACGGCGATGTCCAGGATGTGCACGCCCCGCTCGTCGAAGGCGCGGACCGCCTCCAGCAGCGCGGTCGCAGCCTCCGGCGACGGGCGCGACGAGCTGCCGGGCATGCTCGTCGACGTCGATGGCACCGGTGGCGAGCCCTGTCAGGACCTCACGGGCATCACCGACCTGACCGGCGGCGACCGTCACGGCCAGCCGCTCGCCGCCCACCTGGGCCTTGAGCTCATCGGAGCTCCCGCGGGCGATGACCCGGCCACGGTCGACGACGGCGATGGAGTCGGCCAGCTTGTCCGCCTCGTCGAGGTACTGGGTGGTCAGCAGCACCGTCGTGCCCTGGGCGACCAGCCCCTCGATGACGTCCCACAGGCCGATCCGGCTGCGCGGGTCCAGGCCTGTCGTGGGCTCGTCGAGGAAGATGATCGGCGGCCGGGCGACCAGCGCGCCGGCGAGGTCCAGCCTGCGGCGCATGCCTCCCGAGTAGGTCTTGGCGGGGCGGTCGGCGGCCTCCACGAGGTCGAACTGCTCGAGGAGCTCGGTGGTGCGCGCCCGTGAGTCGGCCATGCTGAAGTGGTACAGCCGCCCCACCATCACCAGGTTCTCCCGGCCGGTCAGGTACTCGTCGACGGCCGCGTACTGGCCGGACAGGCCGATCGAGCGGCGCACCCCCTGGGGGTCGGCGGCCACGTCGATCCCGTTGACCACGGCCCGCCCGGAGTCCGGGGTCAGCAGCGTGGTCAGGATCCGCACCGCCGTGGTCTTGCCCGCACCGTTGGGGCCGAGCAGACCCAGCACGGACCCGGCCGGGACCTCGAGGTCCACGCCGTCGAGGGCGCGGACCTCGCCCGACCGGCTCGGGAACACCTTGACCAGACTCTCCGCGGTGATGGCTGCCATGCCGTGATCCAACCGCAGCCCACTGACACGCGCATGCCGGTGCCCCTGGGCTGGCTCGTCGGCCGGCCCTTCACGTGCCGATATCCACACCCTTCCCCCGCGATATCCCGAACCTGCGGGACGGCCCTGCTACGTTCGGCCCACGAGGCGTCGATGTCCGGGGGGACAGATGGATCGCAGGGATGGGTGGGAGGCGGGTGCCGCCGGGCCGTCCGTGCGCCGCCACGCCGTCCTGGCCACGTCGGTGACCGCGCTGCTCCTCGGCGGCCTCGTGCCGCTGGCCGGGTCCTCGAGCGCCATCACCCCCCAGGCCGAGCAGACGTGGGAGACCGGGGTCATCAGTGGTGTCGCCGATGGCGACACCGTGTACGTGGACATCAAGACCGCCACCGACCCCGGGTTCATCGCTCCGTTCGACACGGCGCTGCGCAGCTACTGCGACGACGTCGACCGCACCGACTCCTCGGGGCAACTGCCCGCCGATGGCACCCTCAACCGATGCCGAGTCCGTCTCAGCGGGATCCAGGCGCCGGAGAAGGCCGGGGCGTCCGGGGGCTCGCTGCTGGAGCAGTGCAGGGCCAGCGCCGCCACCGAGGCACTCAAGGCGGTCCTGCCCGAGGGGACCCCGGTGCAGCTGCGCTCGATCAACGTCCGTTCGGTCGAGGACGGCTACTCCGGAGGCAGGCTGGCCCGCTCGGTGTACTACCAGGACTCCACCGGGACCTGGGTCGACGCCGGGCGCGCGGTCCTGGCCGGGGGGCACGCGATGTGGTTCCCCCACAGCGTCGGCGACCTCGAGAAGCCCGAGTACACCCACAACCTCGAGTACCGACGGCTCGTCGATGACGCCGCCGCGCGCGGCGTGGGCCTCTGGTCCGCGGGCTACTGCGGCACCTCGGCCCCGGCGTCCGTGCGGACCTGGGTCGTCTCGGACCCGATCGGTGACGATGCCAACAACGAGTACGTCGTCGTGCTCAACGACTCCGACGTGCCGCTGGACGTCAGCGGCTGGACGGTGCGCGACTCGTCGCTGACCACGCTCACCCTGCCGGCAGGGACCGTGATCGGCGCCCGCGACCACATCCGCGTCCTCACCGGGTCGGTGTCGCTCGGCGTCCCCACACCGCGGGACTTCCGCTTCGGCGGTCCCAGCCAGATGTTCGCCAACTGGGACCCGGCGGCGGGCTACTTCTACGGCGACGGCGCGTACGTCTACGACGCCCTACCCGGCTCCCCCTACGCGTACGGCAACCTGCGCGCCTGGTTCCACTACCCGTGCGATCCGGCCGCGTGCGGCGACCCGCTGGTCGGCCGGGTGGTGATCGGCGCTGTTCAGTACGACCCGTCCGGGGCTGACACCGCTGCTGGGGAGTTCATCGAGTTCCGCAACACGACGGGCACGCCGGTCAGCCTGGGTGGGTACGCCTTCGGCCGGCAGGGCTCGCAGTACCCGTTCCCACCGGCCACGGTGATCCCCGCCGGGAGCACCCTGCGCCTGTCGATGGGAGTGGGGATCGACACCCCGGACACGCTCTTCCTGGGCCGGACCGCGAGCCTGCTGGCCAACGCCGGCGACCACCTCACGCTGGTCAACCTCAACCACGCCCCCGTCGACTGCCGTGCGTGGGGTGCGTTCACCTGCACCGGGATGCCCGTCAGCGGGCCGCTCACCGGGCCGGTGGCGGCGGTGGCCCCGGTCGCCGCCCCGGCGCCCGCGACCGCGGTCGTGGCGGCCACGAACCGGCCGGCGGCACCCACCGCGGTGCGGGCCAGCGCGAAGGCCAAGCGGATCACGGTGCGCTGGTCGGCTCCGGCCCCCAACGGCACCAAGAAGGTCACCAAGTACCGCGCCCGGGTCTACCTGAAGTCCGGGAAGTCCCTGAAGTACCGCACGTCGTGCACGGCGAAGGCGCGCACCCTCAAGTGCCGCACCAAGAAGCTCGTCAAGGGCCGGACCTACGTGGTCAAGGTCCAGGCCCGGAACACGAAGGGGTACGGCGCGTACTCGTCGGCGGTGACCATCAGGGTCAAGTGACCCGACACGCGGACACACGACGGCAACACGCCGGAAACGGCCAGCCCATCGGGCACACCTACACTCAGCGCCTGTGAACCCGAACCCCACAGACCAGGCAGATCTCCCTGACCTGGCACAGAGCCCATCCACCCGCACCGACCTCCCCGCCTGGGACCGATGGTTCGAGCTGACCCGACGTGGGTCCACGCTCGGCACCGAGTTCCGCGGCGGACTGGTCACCTTCTTCACGATGGCCTACATCGTCGTGCTGAACCCGCTGATCATCGGCACCGCACAGGACATCAACGGGACCTACATCGGCGGCGGGGACAACCCCGTCGTCTCCATCGGCCTCGTGGCCGGGGCAACGGCCCTGGTCGCCGGCATCCTGACGATCGCCATGGGCGCCATCGGGCGCTTCCCCCTGGCGATCGCCGCCGGCCTGGGCCTCAACAGCTTCCTCGCCTACACCATCGCGCCCCTGATGACCTGGCCACAGGCCATGGGCCTGGTCGTGCTGGAGGGCCTGATCATCTTCGCGCTGGTCCTCACCGGCCTGCGCGTGAGGGTCTTCACCGCCATCCCGGAGCCCCTGAAGTACGCCATCGGCGTCGGCATCGGCCTGTTCATCGCGCTGATCGGCCTGGTCGACGCGGGCATCGTGCGCCCGGGCGTCCCCCTGATCTCCTTCGGCGTCAACGGGGCGCTGCGCGGCTGGCCCGTCGCTCGTCTTCGTGTTCGGGTTGCTGCTGATGATCGTGCTGGTGACCAAGCGGGTCAAGGGCGCGATCCTGATCGGCATCCTGGCCACCGCCGCCCTGGCCATCGCGATCGAGGCCGCGCTGGAGATCGGTCCGTTCAACGACGGCAACCCGGACACGCCGAACAACCCGGTCGGATGGGCCCTGAACGTCCCGCGCCTGCCGGACACATGGGTCAGCACCCCCGACCTGAGCATCCTCGGCCAGTTCTCGCTCGTCGGGGCCTTCTCCGCCGTGGGGATCGTGACCGCGTCGCTGTTCGTGTTCTCGCTGCTGCTCACGGACTTCTTCGACACGATCGGCACCGTGACCGGCCTGGCCCACGAGGCCGAGCTCACCGATGAGGACGACACCATCCCGCACCTCGAGGCGATCCTGCTCGTGGACTCGGCCGCCGCGGCCGTCGGCGGTGCGGCGTCGGTGTCGAGCAACACCAGCTACATCGAGAGTGCGGCCGGGATCGGCGAGGGCGCTCGCACGGGTATCGCGGCGATCGTGGCCGGCGTGCTGTTCCTGCTCGCGATGTTCGTGACGCCGCTGGTGTCGGTGATCCCGTACGAGGCCGCCACCCCGGCGCTGGTGATCGTCGGCTTCCTGATGATGACCCAGATCAAGCACATCCCGTTCGACGACTACACGATCGGGATCCCGGCGTTCCTGACCATCATCATCATGCCGTTCACCTACTCGATCGCGAACGGCATCGGCGCCGGCATCGTCACCTACACGCTCCTGCAGGTCGCCACGGGGAGGACCCGGCAGATCCCGGGCCTGCTCTGGATCGTCACGGCGGCCTTCGCCATCTACTTCGCGATCGATCCGGTGACGACCCTGCTCGACTCGGTCACCGGCTGATCCGCCCGTCGTCCACCAGCGGCGCCCGCGCACATGCGGCGATCCGCCCTCGGTGATCCATGCGGGTTGGCGACTCTCTAGGGTCCCGGACCTGCATGGATCACCGGGCGGGCCGACGTCGGCGCCCTCGACGGGGTGCGCCGCGGACCGACCGGGAGCACAATCGTGGCGTGGGCAGCTGGGGTTCGTACTCGTTCCTCTTCGGGCCCCTGCTCGCCCTGGCGGCACTCGGCGGGCTCGCGCTGGTGGCCCGATGGGCCAGTCAGAGCGGGACGTCGCTGATCGAGACGCCCGCACGGCAGGGAGGCGCCGAGGAGTACGGACTCATGATCCCCGTGGCCAGCCCCACGAGCCCGCGGGCGTCGCACGACGTCGCTGGCCGGCTCACCGCCGCCGGGGTGCGCTGCCGGGAGGTCACGACCACGGAGGGTCCCCGGGTGATGGTGTGGGCCGAGGACGTGGCCCGTGCCCGCGCGGTCCTGGACTCACCGCGCTGAGGCCGCGACTCAGGCGTAGCGCAGGAGCAGGTACGGGGCGCAGATCGCGACGGACATCACGGCCGTGGGGACGCCGTAGCGCATCCACTGGGCGAACGTGATGGTGATGCCGTTCTTCGCCGCCACCCCGACGATCACGACGTTCGCGCTGGCCCCGATGAGGGTGGCGTTCCCGCCGAGGTCGGCACCGAGGGCCAGCGACCACCAGAGCGCCCCGTCGGTGCCGAGGGCAGGGTTGGTGACGATCAGCGACTCCACCACGGGCGTCATGGCGGTCACGAAGGGGATGTTGTCGACGATGGCCGAGGCGACGGCTGAGCCGCCGAGCACGACCATCAGGGTCGGCGCCAGGGCGGCGCCGGTCAGGTCGGCGATCCGCGCGGCCAGGGCCTCCAGCGCACCGACCCGCACGAGCGCGCCGACGAGGATGAACAGGCCCATGAAGAACGCCAGGGTCTCCCACTCGACCTCCTTGAGCAGCTCGCTCACGCGCAGCGGTGACAGCAGGATCAGCACGCCGGCCCCGAGCAGGGCGACCACCGAGGGGGTCAGGCCGGTCTGGCGCTGGGTCAGGAACCCGATCACGATCGCGACCAGGACGACCACCGAGGCTGTGAGCATCCGCCGATCGGTGATCGCGGACTCCTCGTCCATCGCGGCCAGGGCCTCGGCATGCTCGGGCCGGGCCTGCAGGTCGGCGCGGAACATCCACAGCGCCAGCCCGACGAAGGCCGCGAGGACCACGATGATCACGGGGGCCATGTGCACGAGGAAGTCGGTGAACGTCAGGTCCGCCCGGCTGGCGATGATGATGTTCGGCGGGTCGCCGACCAGCGTCGCCGCTCCCCCGATGTTGGACGCGAACGCCTCGGCCAGCAGGAACGGCACCGGCGCGATGCCCAGCTGCCGGCACACCGAGATCGTCAGGGGGGCGATCAGCAGGACTGTGGTCACGTTGTCCAGGAGGGCGGACGCGCCGGCCGTCACGAGGACCAGCAGGACCAGCAGCTTGCGGGGTCGCCCGCCGGCCAGCTTCGCCGAGTGGATCGCCAGGTACTCGAAGGCCCCGGTGCGCCGCAGGATGCCGACGACCAGCATCATCCCGAGGAGCAGGAAGATGACATCCCAGTCGATCCCGGTCTCCGGGGAGTAGAAGGCCTCCTCGGAGTCCACGATGCCCAGCGCCAGGACCAGCCCTGCCCCGCCCAGCGCCGCGGCCACCCGGTGCACCCGCTCGGTGGCCACCAGGACGTAGACGCCCACGAAGATGGCGACCGCCACCCAGCCGGAGGTGCCGAGGGCCACCGGCTCCGACGCCGTCCCGGCGACTGCGAACTGGGCCATCGGCACGGCCCCACCCTACGCAGGGATCCTGACAGTCGCGGACGGACCGAGCTCATCAGGGTGCCGGCTGCGAGGAGGGGACGCTGAGGGCGATGGCCGCCGCGTGGATCTCCTCGGCGGTCGTGAGCCGCCAGGGAGAGCCGGATCGCGCCGGCCGCGACGTCGTCGGGCACGCCATCGCGACCAGGACGGCCGACGGGGTGATCTCCCCGGTGTGGCAGGCCGAACCGGTCGAGGCAGCAGGTCCGGGCAGGCAGCCAGCACATCGAGCCCTCGCCATCCCGGGATCGCGATGCTCAACGTGTTGGGCAAGGAGTGATCCGGGTCGCCCAGGCGGATCACGTGCGGGATCCGGGACCTCAGCTCCTCCCAGAGATCGTCACGCAGGCCACGGATCCGCTCCGGTTCCGTGGGCAGGCTCGCCGCCGCCAGCGCGCAGGCGGCACCCAGCGCAACGATGCTGGCCACGTTCTCCGTCCCCGGTCGGATCCCGCGCTCCTGACCGGCACCGACGAGGACCGGGGAGAGTGACGTGCCGCGCCGGATGTAGAGCGCGCCACACCCTTCGGGGCGTAGCACTTGTGCCCAGCGATGGACAGCAGGTCGACCCCCAGGTCGTCGACAGCGACGCGGACCTTCCCGACGGCCTGGGCCGCATCGGCGTGCACGAGCGCTCCACGCGCGTGCAGCGCCTCGGCCAGCTCGGCGATCGGCTGGATGGTGCCCACCTCGTTCTGGGCCAGGATGAACGTCGCCAGGCCGACCGGGGTGTCCCCCGCCCCGGCCCCCGGGTCGATCCGGCCGCCGCCGTCCACACCCAGCGTGGTGACGTCCCACCCAGCCTCGGCGAGCTGGCGCACCGGCTGAACGGTGGCCGGGTGCTCGACGGCCGAGGTGACCACGTGCCGACCGGCGGACTCCATCGTGGCAGCGGTCCCGCGGATGGCCAGGTTGTTGGACTCCGTGCCACCGGAGGTGAACACGATCTCGTCAGGGTTCGCACCGATCAGGGCGGCGACCTGCTCGCGGGCGGTGTCGACTGCGGCCCTGGCGGCCGGCCGAACGGGTGGTCGCTGGACGGGTTCCCGAAGTGGGTGGCCACGTAGGGCCACATCGCCTCCGCGACCTCCGGGCGATCGGGTCGCGTGGTCCAGAGTCCCGGCCGCCCGGTCCTGCATCAGAGCGTCAGGATCCTGTCCGCGACCAGGGTCACCTGCGTCAACCCGTCGAGGTGGAGCGCATCGCGCCTCGATCAGGCCTCCTGGGTCAGGCCCCGGGCATCCATGCACGTCCCGCAGACGAGGACCTTGCCACCGCGACGGATGACGCTGCCGAGCATCTTGTTGACGTTGTAGTAGCCGTTCGGGGTGATCTGCCCGGACTTCGCCGCGCTGGCCGCGTCGCCCATCAGGAACACGGTCAGGTCATGACCCTCGTCCATGCGCAGCAGGTTGCCGGCCAGGCGCAGGCCGTTGTAGACCAGCTCGGTGCCGTAGGGGGGGTCGTTCAGGATGAACAGGGTTGCCATTCGTCGTTCCTCTTGTCTCGCGGGTGTGGGGGTTCACGAAGTATCGCCTGCCGGAGGATCCTCCTGGGCGCCCCCGCCGGGAGTAGCGTGGAGATGGCCGGGCGCTGGGTCCTGCCTGGAGGTGGGGTCATGACACCGAGGCCAATCCGGGCGAGGAGAACGGGGAGGCCCTGATCTTCGCGATGGTGGCCGGCCTTGGTGGAGCCTTGCGGTGCTCGGCGCTGAGGCGCTGACCGCCCTGTCGTCGGAGCGCCTGGGTCCACCTGCCACCCCTCCCGCGGGGCTCAGCCGACGCTGACGGTCGCGGTGTGTGGGGTGTCGTCGCTCGCGGTCCCGACATGGACGGTGAACTCGCCGCGCGGGACGACGAACGCGTGCGCGCACGGGTCCCACACCGACAGCGGGTGGTTGGTCGCGGCGGGGTCGATCGTGATGGTGACCCGCTGCGATTCCCCCGGCTCGAGGAACACCTTGGTGAAGCCGACGAGGCGCTTCGGCGGCTGGTCCTTGCTGGGCACGCCCAGGTAGACCTGCGGGACCTCCGCCCCGGCAACGGACCCGGTGTTGGTCACCGTCAGGGAGACCTCGATCGGCGCCGTCCCGTCGGTGTCGGTGGTGGACACGACCACCTCCGACAGCGCGAAGGTGGTGTAGGACAGGCCGAACCCGAACGCGAACAGCGGCGTGATGCCCTGGGCCTGGAACCAGCGGTAGCCGACCTGGCGGCCCTCGGTGTAGCGGATGACCGGGTAGCCGCTGCCCTCGTCGGTGCCCGGGTAGCGGACCGGGTCGCCGTAGTACAGCGTGTCGGTCTCGGCGGCCGGATAGGTCGTCGGCAGCTTGCCCGACGGGTTGACGTTGCCGAACAGCAGGTCGGCCACGACGTGCCCGTCCTCGGTGCCCTGGTTCCACGCCTCCAGCACCGCGGGCGCCCGGTCGAGCCAGGGCATCAGCACCGGAGAGCTGTCCTTGAGGACGACGACGGTACGGTCGTTGAGGCCGAGCAGCTCGGCGATCATGCGGCTCTGGTCATTGGGCAGGTGGGCGTCGGGGCGGTCGACGCCCTCGGTGGCGACGAGGCCGGCCATGATGATCACGGTGTCGGCCTCCCCGACCGCGGCGATGGCCTCGTCGAGGTTGGACAGGTCGTCGGCGACGGTGACCTTGCTGACGGTCGCATGCGATCCCATCGCCGCGAGGACGTCGCGCATGCCGTCCACCGGCGTGACGGTGTACAGCGGGTCGACCTTGGACGACCCGCCGCCCCCCTGGCAGGCGTCGTCGACGTACTCGGACTGCCCGACGATGAGCACCCGTCCGGCCGTGGCGGCATCGAGCGGGAGCATCCCGCCGTCGTTCTTCAGCAGGACGGCGAGCTGCTCGCCGATCCGCCGCGAGATCGCGCCGTGGCCGGCCGCGTCGATCTGACCCGGATCGTACGGGCGCTCGAACTGGCCGAAGCGGAACATCTGGGTGAACCGGCGCACCAGCGCACGGTCCACCGTCTGGATCTCGAGGCTGGTGTCCTGCAGCGCGGCCTTGACGGTGGCCTCGTTGAGCCACTTGGCATCGGGCATCTCGTGGTCCATGCCCGCGTTGAGCGACGGGGCAGCCGAGCGGCAGCTCCAGAAGTCGGACTGGACGTACCCGTCGAAGCCCCACTCCTCGCGCAGCACCGTGGTGAGCAGGTACCGGTTCTCAGTGGCGTAGACCCCGCGCACGCGGTTGTAGGCGCTCATGATCGCGGCGATCCCGGCGTCCTTGACCAGCATCTCGAAGGGCAGCAGGTACATCTCGCGCAGGACACCCTCGTCGACCTCGACGTTGGTGCGGAACCGCTCGTACTCCTGGTCGTTGACCACGTAGTGCTTGCCCATCGCGATGACGCCATGGGACTGGATCGCCTTCGTGACCTCCACCCCCATGACCCCGGACAGGTATGGGTCCTCGGAGAAGTACTCGAAGTTGCGCCCAGCGATCTCGGTCCGGTGCAGGCAGACGCCGGGACCCTCGAGCACGTGCTGGCCCAGGGTCGCGGTCTCCGACCCGATCAGGTCGCCGTACTGGTGGGCCAGCCCGGGGTCGAACCCAGCGGCCAGTGCGATCGTCATGGGCAGGCTCGTCGCCGGCGGGCTGGGCGTGCCGTCCCCCATGCCGACGCCCACCGGACCGTTCGTGATCCGGAACCGTGGGATGCCGAGCTCGTCGATCGCCGCCACATGGCGGTCGATCCGGATCTGCGCCGCCAGGCGATCCATCTCCTCCTTGGTGGTGGCCTGCGAGACCAGGGAGTAGATGTCGATCGTCGCCATGTTTCCGTGCAGCTGCTGGATCTTCTGCTCCAGCGTCATGGCCGCCACCAGCTGATCCGCCCGCTCGCGAGGTGCCAGGGAGGTGTCCAACCAGGGCCGAGGATCGGTGGGGGTCATGCTGTGCTCCTTCGAGATTGCGTGGGTACGTGGTGAGTCAGCCACCCGGCCGACACTCCTGGTGCGGGCTAGGCGCTGCCGCCGCGCAGGGCGTCCAGGACCGCGTTGACGACGGCGTCCAGGGGGATTCGGCTGGTGTTGAGCACCAGGTCGTAGCGGTCGGGGAGCAGCGGGTCCCAGCCGTACAGGACCCGGGAGATGTCGGCGCGGACCTGGTCCTCGTGCACCTGCCGCTTGGCGGCCTGCTCGAGGGTGATCCCATCATCCTTGGCCGCGCGCTCGACACGGTCCTCCACGGCGCCGGTGAGCAGCACGTGCAGGGTGTTCGGGCGTTCGGCGAGGATGACGGCCCCGTTGCGACCGAGGACGACGCCACCCTCGTCGGCGTAGCTCCACACCGTGCGGTTGTTGTCCATGACCAGGTCGTACTTCTGGCGCTGGGTCGTGGCGACATCGCGTCCGTCGAAGCCGCCGTACGCGCCGCCCATGACGGAGAACACCTGCGCCAGCACGGCACCCTCCTCGTCGACCCCGGCCTTGCCGGCCTCGATCGCCTCCGAGCTGAAGGCCTGCTGGTGGAACGGCAGGCCGAGGGCCTCGGCCACCTTGTGCCCCACGTAGTCGGCGCCGGAGCCGTAGTACTCGAAGATCGTCACAACGGGCTTCGCAGTGCTGGTCGCCTCGGTCTCACTCATCTCATTCTCCTTCGATCAGAAGTCCCTCTCGGTCGCCGCACGGGCCCGACGACACGGCCTAGAACCTGTATAGGCGACCCGTGTTCGGCTGCATAGGGAGATGCCACTTGTTGCCGTGAATCGGGCCTTTCGCCCGCCGGCCCTGTCAGGCGCCGTGCCGGGCGATCTGCGCCTTGGCCGTGGCGAGGACCGCCTCGGGGGTGAAGCCGAACTTGGTCAGCAGCTCCTTGAGGGGGGCCGAGGCGCCGAAGGTCGACATCCCGATGATGGCGCCCTGCGGGGCGTAGCGCTCCCAGCCCAGGGTGGAGGCTTCCTCGACGACGACCCGGGCCTGCACGGAGTCCGGCAGCACCGACTGCCGGTACGCCTCGTCCTGCCGGTCGAACAGTGCCCAGGACGGCATGCTCACGACCCGCGCGGGGATGCCCTCGGCGGTGAGCGCCTCGTAGGCGTCGACGACCAGCGCCACCTCGGAGCCCGACCCGATGAGGATCACCGCCGGGTCCTCCCCGCCGGGCGGGTCGGCCAGCACGTACGCGCCGCGGGCCAGGCCCGAGGCCGGGGCGTACGCCGTCCGGTCGAGGGTCGGCAGGGCCTGCCGGGACAGGAACATCGCAACGGGCTCGTGGCGCATCGGCATCACGACCCGCCATGCCTCGGCGACCTCGTTGGCGTCGGCCGGGCGGATGTCGACCAGCCCGGGCATGGCACGCAGGGACACGATCTGCTCCACCGGCTGGTGGGTCGGTCCGTCCTCGCCGACCCCGATCGAGTCGTGGGTGAACAGGTGGATCACCGGGATCTCCATCAGCGCCGAGAGCCGGATCGCCCCCCGCTGGAAGTCCGAGAAGATCAGGAAGCCGGACTGGTACGGCCGCACCTTGGACAGCGACAGGCCGTTGGCGATGCAGCCGGCAGCGTGCTCGCGGACCCCGAAGTGCAGGTTGCGGCCCGCCCACTGCGCCGGGCAGGAAGTCACCGGCGCCCTCGAAGGTCATCAGGGTCTTCGTCGACGGGGCCAGGTCGGACGAGCCGCCGACGAGCCAGGGCACGCGGGCGCCGACCGCGTTGAGCACCTTGCCGTTGGCCTCGCGGCCAGCCAGTCCCTTCGGGTCGGCCGGGAACGTCGGGATGTCGGCGTCCCAGTCCTCGGGCAGCGTGCGCTGCTGCATGTGCTCCAGCTCAGCGGCCAGCTCCGGGAACGACAGGCGGTAGGCGGCGAACCGGGTCTCCCACTCCTCGCGCAGCTTCCTGCCACGCGCACCGATCCCCGCAGCGAAGTGCGCGTACACCTCGTCGGGCACCAGGAACGTCTCGTCCTCGGGCCACCCGTAGAACCGCTTCGCCCCGCGGATCTCCTCGACGCCCAGCGGCTCGCCGTGCGCCCCGTGGGTGCCCTCCTTGGTCGGGGCGCCGTAGCCGATGCGCGAGTCGACGATGATCAGCGTCGGGCGGTTCGCCTCGACCTTGAAGGCGCGGAACGCCCGGGCCAGCATGCGGCGGTCGTTGGCGTCGCCCACCCGGGTGACGTTCCAGCCCAGGCTGATGAACTTCGTGGCGATGTCGTCGGAGAAGGCCAGCGACGTGCTGCCCTCGATCGTGATCTCGTTGTTGTCGTAGATCCAGCACAGGTTGTCCAGCTGCAGGTGGCCGGCCAGGGAGGCGGCCTCCTGGGCCACGCCCTCCATCATGCAGCCGTCGCCGCCGATCGCGTAGACGTCGAAGTCGAACAGCTCGAAGCCCGGCCGGTTGAACGTCGCGGCCTGCCACTTGGAGGCCATCGCCATGCCCACGCTCGTGGCGAACCCGGTGCCCAGCGGGCCGGTCGTGGCCTCCACGCCGGAGGTCCACCGGTACTCGGGGTGGCCGGGGCACTTGGAGTCC
Source organism: uncultured Actinomycetes bacterium (assembly GCA_963714995.1). Lineage (GTDB taxonomy): Bacteria > Actinomycetota > Actinomycetes > S36-B12 > CAIYMF01 > Prado023. The sequence goes on from CAVQQP010000001.1 coordinate 181,631, forward strand.
AGCTGCCGGAAGCCCTTGATGTCCTCGAGGGTGACCGACGGCTCGCCGAGGGTCTCGTAGGCGGGGTTCACGGCCTTGACACCGGTCAGGTGCAGCAGCGAGTAGAGCAGGGTCGAGGCGTGCCCGGCGGAGAGCACGAAGCGGTCGCGGTTGGCCCAGATCGGGTTCTCCGGATCGAAGCGCAGGAACTCCTGCCAGAGGGTGTAGGCCACCGGTGCCAGCGCGATCGGGGTGCCCGGGTGCCCGGAGTTGGCTGCCTGGACCGCGTCCATGGCCAGCGTCCGTATCGTGGCGACGGCCAGATCGTCGGGATCGGTGATGGCCATGGTGCTCGGCATGGGGTGGGCTCCGTTCGTTGAGGGCTGCATCGGCTGTCGCGGCCGCGCCGTGCGGGCCGCGGCACCAGCGCTCCAGTCTGCCGTGCCGCGCCCTGCGATGGCGGCCGGTTGCCGGAAGTTCCACCACGTCCGGGCCGGCCGCGCAGCCCTACTGGGGGACAGCCCTGCCCGGGGTCAGCCTCGCCGATCCTGCAGCCGCGATCGCATCCGCCAGCACGTCCCGGACCGGGGTACCGGTCCTGCGGGCCACCTCGGCGACGTCCTCGTACTCGGGCGTGGCCGAGGTGATCAGCCCCTCGCTGTGCCCGACCTTGATCCGCACCGTCCCGCCGGTGACCTCGACCGGGCGCCAGGTGCGCTCGAGCGCCCACTTGGTCACGATCTGCTCACGCAGGCCAAGCGTGGGGACGAGCGCGAAGATGCGGGAGCGCACCTCGCCGACCCGCCCCGGCTCGACCAGCACGCCCAGGGTGTGCGCCGGACGGCCCTTCTTCATCAGGATCGGAGTCAGCCACGCGTCCGAGGCACCCACGCCCAGCAGGTCGTCCAGCACGCTGGGCCAGACCCGTGGGTCGAGGTCGTCGACGTTGGCCTCGATCAGGACGGCCGCCCCGGGACCCGCACCTGCGCTGGGCGCTGTCGATGCTCCTGGGGTGCCGATCACGACGCGCACGACGTTGGCGCGCTCCGCGGGGTCGCGCGTTCCGGCCCCGACGCCGAACCCCGCCACGGTCAGGGCGGGCAGCTCCTCGCACGCCTCGGCCAGTCCGCGCACCAGGGCCATGCCGGTGGGGGTGGTCAGCTCGCCGCTGCCGCCGGCGCGGACCTGCCAGCCCTCGGCCAGCGCGAGGACCGCGGGAACCGGGACGGGGAGCTCCCCATGCGAGGTCCTGACCTGCCCGGAGCCCAGGGCGACCGGCCCGGCGCTGACCCGCGCGATGTCCAGGTCGTGCAGGGCCGCGCACACCCCGACGACGTCGGCGATGGAGTCCCAGGCGCCGACCTCGTGGAAGTGCACGTCGTCGACTGACACCCCGTGGACTTGCGCCTCCGCCTGGGCCAGGGCTGCGAACACGTGGACCGCTCGGGTGCCGACATCCCCGGGCAGCGCCGCCTGCTCGATCATCGCCTGGATGTCGCGCCACCGGCGCGTGGGAAGGTCGTCGACGAGGAGCTCGATGTCGGCCTTGGTGGCCCGCAGCCCCGCCCGCCGGACCTGCGTGCACGCCGATCCGCACGGTGCCGGGCATGACCGCGTCGACGGCGGCCTGGACGCGGTCCAGCGAGGCACCGGCGTCGAGGAGGGCGCCGAGCAGCATGTCGCCGGCGATCCCAGCGCCGGCATCGATCCAGCAGGTGCCGGGTCACGTCGCCACCGGTCCCCGGGGGGCGGCGATCTGCGCGGCGAGGTGCCCGGCGCCGTAGCCGTTGTCGATGTTGACCACCGCCACCCCGGGGGCGCAGGAGTTGAGCATGGCCAGCAGGGCGGCCAGCCCTTCGAACGCCGCCCCGTACCCCACCGAGGTGGGCACGGCGATGACCGGCGCCGGCACGAGCCCGGCGACGACGCTGGGCAGGGCACCGTCCATGCCGGCCACCACGACGACCACGTCGGCGCTGCGCAGCAGGTCCAGGCGTCCCAGCACGCGGTGCAGCCCGGCCACGCCGACATCGAGGACCAGCTCGGCGCGACGGCCGAGGTGGGCGGCCACCAGCAGCGCCTCGCGGGCAACAGGCAGGTCGGAGGTGCCGGCCGCAGCGACGACCACGAGTCCACCGGTCGGCTCGGGGGGCGTCGGCGGCCACATCACCAGCCGCGCCACCTCATCGTGACGGGCGTCGGGCAGCTCGGCCCGGATGGCCTCGACATGCTCGGGTGCGCACCGGGTGAACAGGGTCGGCGTTCCCCGCTCCCGCACCGCGCCGGCGATCGCACGGACCTGGTCGGCGGTCTTCGGCTCGCAGTAGACCGCCTCCGGGTAGCCCCGCCGGCGCCGCCCGGTCGTGGTCCAGCTCGGCGATACCGCCGAGGTCGGTCAGTGCCGCCGGGGCCTGCCAGGGAAGCTCAGCCATGGGGGCGTGACCAGCGGGAGGGTGAAGGCGCCGGACTGGATGCCCGCCACGTCCAGGGCGACGAACCGGAACCCCGCGGATCGCACGGCCTGGTGGATCAGCGCGCGGGTGGGCTCGGTTACCGCACGCACCAGGTCGGCGGCGGGCAGCTCGATGCGGGCGACGTCACCGTGGTGACGCACCCGCGAGTCGGGGAAGCCGAGGGCGCGCAGCGCTGACTCCGCCGCCTCGACCTGGCGGAGCTTCTCCGGGGTGACCTCCTCGAAGTGCGGGATCCGGGACGCCAGGCATGGGGCGGCCGGCTTGTCCGCGCTGGCCAGGCCGCAGCTCCCGGGCGACGGCGCGCACGTCCGCCTTCGTCAGGCCGGCGTCCGCCAGCGGCCGCAGCACCTGGTGGCTGCTCGCCGCCCGGGAACCAGGCCGGTCCGGGCGAACCGTGTCGTCGGCGTTCTCGCCGTAGGCCACCGCGGAGAGCCCATACCTGGCCGCGACCTCGTCGGAGATCCGGGTGAACAACTCGTCCTTGCAGTGGAAGCAGCGGTCCGGCCCGTTGGCGCGGTAGGCGGGGTTGTCCCCCTCGTGGGTGACGACCTCGACGACGGGCACCCCGATGTCCGCGGCCACCGCACGCGCGGCCCGGTGCTCGTCCGCGGCCAGGCTGGCCGAGACCCCGATGATGGCCAGGGTGCGGCCCGGGCCGAGGGCACGTGCCGCCAGCGCGAGCAGGACCGACGAGTCGACTCCCCCGGAGAACGCGACGCCGAGCCGGCGCTGCGGCCCGATCACAGCGGCAACCCGCTGCGCGGCACGCTCGCTGGGGGCCGACAGCGGCCGGTTCCACGCGCCGTCGAGCGGCGATCCCTCGACGAGTGCGGGCGCATCGCTCGCGGCTTGCGGTCTCACCGTCACGGCGATGCCTCCTCTCGATCCAGTGTCCACTCGATCCTGGTGTCCACGACAACGAGCGTCGGGTGGATACCCACCCTGCCGCAGCACCCCGCCCGCTGCCAACCGGATGGCCCGGGCGGGCCGCGACGGGAGGGGTGCTGCGCGTGTGGTCAGCAGGGTCAGCGGGGTCAGCTGCTGGGCCGCACCACGACCGTCGCGCTCATGACGTGTGCTGCCCCGGGGGCGAGGGTGACGGGATCATCGAGCACGTTGCACGTCTCGACGCACACCATCTGGGTCCACTCGTCGTCACCGAAGTCCCCCATGGCGGCGGCCTTGGCCACCCACGGGTTCCAGACGACGGCGTTGGCCGAGCCCCCGGCGAGGACCTCAAGGGTGCGCCCGCCGGCCGGGTCCTCGATGAGGATCGTCCCGGGCTGCTGGTACACCCGGTCGGTCTCGCCGACGATGAAGAGGGGCTCCCCCTCCGCGGCCGATGGCCCCATGCCCGCCAGTCGGTCGAGGTACCCGCTGCCCTCGAGCCCGCGGATCGTGACCGTGCGGACGTCCGCCACGGCCAGGTAGGTGTGGAACGCCTCCTGGAAGGTGATGGGCTGCGCACCGGTGTTGGTCACCTCGAGGGCGAGGGTCAACGCGGGACCCACCGTCACCGTCATCCGAGCCCGGAAGGGGTGCGGCCAGGTGGACGCCAGGTCTGCGGGGACGTCGGCGTCGGTCAGCGTGAGGTCCAGGACCACGTCCTGGCCCTCCTCGCGGGCCCCGGTCAACGTCCATGGCACGATCCGGGCGAACCCGTGCAACGGGCCGGCACCCTCGGGCTGTGGGCCGAACCACGGGAAGCAGACCGGGACCCCGCCGCGCAGCGGCGTCCCGGGCTCGAAGGCGCTGCGCTCGCTCATCCAGATCACGGGGTCCGCGGCCTGCGGCGCCCACGCGGTGACGTGCGCGCCCTGCAGGTGGACCTCGGCTGAGCCGGCGGGCCCGGAGACGACCAGCCGGTCGAGGCCGCCCTTCCCGGGCTCGGCGGTGACCGAGTCCGGGAGGGACACGAGGCGGGCCATGGTCAGGCCTCGATCTCGGTGCGGTCGCCCGTCCACAGCGTGTGGAACGTGCCGGTCGCGGTCGACGCGGCGGTAGGTGTGGGCGCCGAAGAAGTCGCGCAGCCCCTGGATCAGGGCGGCGGGCAGCCGCTCGGCGCGCAGCCCGTCGTAGTAGGACAGCGCCGAGGCGAACGCCGGGATCGGGATGCCCAGTTCGGGCTGCCGGTGACCACGACCCGCCGCCAGCGTCGACGCCCGTCTCCGATCGCGTCGCGGAAGTACGGGTCGGCCAGCAGCAGTCGGCAGGTCCGGCTCGCTCGTCGTACGCCTCGGTGATCCGGTTGAGGAACTCCGCGCGGATGATGCAGCCGCCGCGCCAGATGCGTGGCCATCGCGCCGCGGTCGATGTCCCAGCCGTACTCCTCGCTGGCCGGCCGCGATCTGGTCGAAGCCCTGCGCGTAGGCGACGATCTTCGACGCGTACAGCGCCTGGCGGACGTCCTCGATGAACGCCGGCCCGTCCGTGACGGCCCATGCCGCCGCGTGCGCGGGCAGCACGCCGGCGGCGGCCGTGCGCTGCGGCACCGAGCCGGACAGCGCGCGGGCGAAGACCGCCTCGGCGATGCCGGTGACCGGCACGCCCAGGTCGAGCGCGGTCTGGACGGTCCAGCGGCCGGTGCCCTTCTGCTCGGCCTCGTCGACGATCACGTCGACGAACGGCTTGCCGGTCTCGGCGTCGGCCTGGGCGCAGCACCTCGGCGGTGATCTCGATCAGGAACGATCCGAGGTCGCCGGCGTTCCACTCCGCGAAGATCGTCGGCGATCTCCGCCGGCGTCGCGCCCAGGCCCGTCGCGCAGCAGGTCGTAGGCCTCGCGCGATCAGCTGCATGTCGGCGTACTCGATGCCGTTGTGCACCATCTTCACGAAGTGCCCGGCGCCGTCGGGGCCGACGTGCGTGCAGCACGGGCACGCCGTCGACCATGCGCGGCGATCTCCTCGAGCATCGGGCCCAGCGACTCGTAGGACTCGGCGGGCCCGCCCGGCATGATGCGACGGGCCCGTTGCAGCGCGCCCTCCTCGCCGCCGGAGATGCCCGCGCCGACGAAGTGCAGGCCCGCGCTCGCGCAGCGCCGCCTCGCGGCGGCGGGTGTCGGTGAAGTGCGCGTTGCCGCCGTCGATGATGATGTCGCCCGGCTCGAGCAGCGGCGGCGAGCTCGTCGATCACCGCGTCGGTCGGGCCCGCCGGCCTTGACCATGATGAGCACCCGGCGCGGCCGCTCCAGCGCGGCGACGAACTCCTCGACGGTCTCGCGGCGGACGAACGTGCCCTCGGCGCCGTGCTCGGCGACCAGCGCGTCGGTGCGCGCCGTGGTCCGGTTGTGCAGCGCGACGGTGTAGCCGTGGCGGGCGAAGTTGCGGGCGAGGTTGCTGCCCATCACGGCGAGGCCGGTGACGCCGATCTGGGCGGTGCCGGTGCGGGAGCTGACGGGGGTGGGGGTGGTCATCAGGGGTCACTGTCCTTCGAGTGTGGAGGGTTCGGTGGGTGGGACGTGAGGTCGGCCTCACGGCCGGGGGGGGACGGCCGGACGCCGGCTGGGGGCGGATGTCCCGCCCCCAGCCGGGCCCAGGTCAGGCGGTCGCGGCCGAGGCGTCGGTGGCCTCGCGGGTGGCCCGGCGGGCGGCGATCTCGCTGACGATGTCGCGGTACACCTTGTCGGTCAGCGGGTAGAACCACATGACCAGCAGCGACACCAGGATGAACCCTGCGGTCAGCAGGCCGGTGGCCAGCTGGACTCCGTGGATGGCGTCCGCGCTCTGGGTCTCGCCAGCCTTGGCAGCTGCCGAGTTGAAGCCGACGAAGCCCAGGGCGAAGGCACCTGCGGCGCCGCCGATGGCCTGGCCCATCTTGCGGGTGAAGGAGAACATCGCGTAGGTGGTGCCCTCGGTGCGGATCCCGGTCTTCCACTCGCCGTACTCGACGGTGTCGGCCTCCAGAGCCCACATCAGGGTGTTGACCCCGCCCATCCCGATGCCCAGCAGGAAGAAGCCGACCAGGGACAGGACTGGGACGCTCGGTGACAGGAAGGCCAGGATGAGGCCGGCCACGACACCCACGAGTCCCAGGACGATGAAGCCGTTGCGCTTCCCGATCATCCGCACGATCTTGGGGATGAACGCCGCGACCAGGAACGTCCCGACGACCTGCGCCACTGAGTTCCATGCGATGTACGTCGCGTCGTTGAGGACGTAGAGCGCGTAGTAGGCGCCCAGTGCGCCGATCGCGGTCATGCCCGTCAGGAATGCCAGGCTGCCCAGGCACAGCCACAGCAGCGGCTTGTTGTGCCTGAGGGTGCCGAAGCTCTCCTTGATGCTGGGGGCGGCCACATCGCGCTGGACCTGCTCCTTGCAGTTCATCACGTTCCACAGGTAGAGGGCCATGCCCAGGACCACGAAGATGGCTGTTGTGATGAACAGGGAACGCTGCAGTCCCTCGGCGTCGCCGGCGTACTTCTTGATCTGCGGGGCCACCACGAACGAGAGCATCAGGATGGTGAGGTTGGAGCCCCACACCCGCCAGCTGGCCAGCTTGGCGCGCTCGGTGGGCACCTGGGTCATCGCGGGGGCGATCGACCCGTAGGGGATGTTGACCAGGCTGTACAGGGTGCCCATGACCGCGTAGGAGACGTAGGCGTAGATCAGTGCCTGTGACTCGGTGATGTTCGGGAAGAACGTCTTGGCGGAGAAGATCGCCATGCTCGACAGCAGCAGCGGCAGCGAGAACCACATGATGAAGGGACGGAACTTGCCGAAGCGCCCCGGCTTCTTGGCGTCCACCAGACGACCGGCGAACAGGTCCGCGAAGGCGTCCCAGAAGCGGATGAGGAGGAACATGGTGCCGATCGCGGCGCCGCCGAGGCCGACCACGTTGGTGTAGTAGAGCAACAGGAACGACGAGGCCATCGCAAAGGCGAGGTTGTTGGCGGCGTCGCCGGTGGCATAGCCCGAGTACTGGCGCCAGCCCAGCTTCGCGGGAGTGGAGGTCGCCGCTGGGGCGACGGGGCTTGTGACAGCCATTGGGGTTCTCCTTCGGGTTCAGGCCTGGGGCCCGGATCGGATGTTGTGTGCACGACCATTGAGCCAGCGGGCCACGAGGGGCGGCAATCGGTTGCCACCTGTTGTCCCGCAGGGGACCGAAGTCCCGGCAGGGGATCCCCAATCGATGGTCGAGCGGTGCGCACGCATACCGCCATTGCCTCAGCAGGCCGACTTCACAGGCAAGCGGTTGCCACGGTTTGCCAGTCCGCCCTAGCCTGCGGACCATGACCGACGATGCGGGCCCGGCGATCCCAGTCCAGCAGTCGCGAATGGCCCGGAAGGACCGATCGGTCCAGGAGCTCGACGGGACCGCCGCCGGCGAGCCGGCAGGGCCACCACGCGCCGTTCGATCCAACGCACCCACCATCTACGACGTGGCCCGGGTGGCGGGAGTGGCACCCTCGACGGTGTCGCGGACGTTCGCCCGACCCGGCCGGGTCAACGCCGACACCGCAGCCCGGGTGCGGGAAGTGGCCGAGGAGCTGGGCTACCGCGCGAACCCGATCGCCCGGGCCCTGACGACGACCAAGTCGCACATCGTGGCACTGATGGTCTCCGACGTGGCGAACCCGTTCTACTCGGAGCTGATCCGGGGCGCGCAGCAGGCGGCCAGCGAGGAGCGCTACCTGGTCCTGCTGGCCGACGCGCAGGAGTCCGCAGAGCTTGAGCGGGAGGCCCTGGAGCGGCTGATCCCCGTCGTGGACGGGATCGTGATCGGCAGCTCGCGGATGTCGGACTCGGGGCTGCGCACGATCGCCAAGCAGATCCCGCTGGTGGTGCTGAACCGGGAGCTCACCGACGTTCCCAGCGTTGTCACCGACAACGCCGCGGGCATGCGCGCCGCCGTCCTGCACCTGCATGAGCTCGGGCACAGCTCGATCACATACGTCGCCGGGCCTGAGGCCTCCTGGGCCGACGGCGCACGGTGGCGGGCGCTGCGCGACGCGGCGCTGGACCTCGGTGTGCACACGCATCGGATCGGGCCGTTCCCGCCCACGTTCGAAGGGGGCCTGTCCTGCGCCGACATGCTCCTGGCACACCTGCCGACAGCGGCGATCTGCTACAACGACCTCGTCGCCATCGGCGTCGTCGCGACGCTGCGACGCGCGGGCATCCGGGTCCCCTACGACGTCAGCGTCGTCGGGTTCGACGACATCCTCACCTCACGGCTGGTCTCCCCACCGCTGACCACCGTGGCCTCACCGATGCGGTACATGGGCGGCACGGCGGTGCGCAACCTGCTGGCGCTCACCCGAGGCGCCCACGCGACGTCCGGACGGGCCTACGTGATGCCCGTGAAGCTGCGGGTCCGCGGGTCGACCGGTCAGCGCAGGCGGAAGAGCACCTCGCCGGCGTTGGGCACCACGAGCGTCTCCGGATCGGCCTCGTAGGCGGCGAGGTCGAAGTCGGCCGGGGCGACGTAACCGAGGTTCGCGCCACGCACCTTGTCCTCGGGGATCCCGGTGACCAGGGTGACGTCGACGCGGCAGCGCTCGCCCTCGACCTCGTCGTAGGTCCCGGCTCCGCGCAGGTGGGTGGAGTGGGCCAGCACGCCCCAGTGGACGTCGGAGAACCGGTCCCACTGCTTCACGAAGTAGTCGCGGCAGTGGTAGCCGATCTCGTAGATCTCTGGTGTGCACGGCCGAGATCTCGGTGACGTGCGGCGCGTAGAGGATGACCTCGCCGCCGTCGGCGACGACCGGCTCGACCTTGTAGAAGCCCTTGGCGGCGGTCCAGATGTCCTCGTACTTGGTCGGGATGATCGACACCACCCGCCTGACCGGGGCGTCCAGGTAGCGGACGTGGGTCTCGGCCGACACCTCGGCGGCGGCCGCCCAGGCCGTCTCGGTGGTCGCCGAACGTGACCGCGTGCAGGTCCGGGGTGCCGGACTTGGCCACGACGCACAGGGCCAGCTTCTCGCTGGGGATCATCGCGGCCGCCTCGTTGATCAGGGCCCGGACCGGCGTGATGCCACGGGTCCCGATGATCTCGGCAGCTGGTGATCAGCGCGCCCACCCAGTGGGAGAGGTCGATGATCTGCTGCCCGGCGACCCCGGGGAAGAAGTACTTGTTGCCGCCGGAGAACCCGACCACCTCGTGCGGGAACACCGGACCGACGACGAGGGCCACGTCGTGCTCCACGACGGCGCGGTTGAGAGCGACCTCGACGGGGACGCTCAGCAGCCCGCCGCTGAGCTCGCGCGACCCGCTCGGCGCTGATCGTGCCCAGGGTCACGAAGGTGGTCGGGATCCCACCACTCGTGGTTGAGCACCGTCATGCCCGGATAGGTCGCCTCGAGCCCGCCCTCGCCGTACCCGAGGTGCGTGGCGATCGCCTCGTCGGACATGGCGACGTGGGTGCCCAGCGCGATCAGGACGGTGAGCCGGCTGACCCGCCCGGACAGCGCCTCGTGCACGCTGCGCAGCAGCAGCGGCAGCGGGCAGCTGCGGGTCCCGTCGGGGATCACCAGGCAGACGCTGCGCCCGTCGAGGTCGGCCTCGGCCAGTGCGGCCAGGATGAAGTCGTGGACCTCATCGGAGGTCAAGGTGGTGTCAGGTCCGCCGACGATGCGGGCCTGGCCGGCGAGTGCGGTGACGAGGTCGAGGGTGTCGGTCATGGCCTCCACACTGCCCTGCCCGGGGGCTGCCGGGCAAGGGTGGGCGGCAACAGGCGGCAACCGATTGTGGTGGCGGCTGGGCCCCGGCCACGATGGCAGGCATGACCACCCTCACACTGAACCCGGACCGCCTGCTCCCCGCCGACCCCGCCACCCGCGACATCGCCCGCGAGCTGTACGCCGCGGTGCGCGACCTGCCGATCATCTCCCCGCACGGGCACGTGCCCCCGCAGTGGTTGGCCGACGACATCCCGTTCGACGACCCCACGTCACTGCTCATCACGCCGGACCACTACATCAACCGGATGCTGCACGCGCACGGCGTGTCCCTGGCCGACCTCGGCGTCGGCCAGTCCGAGTTCACCCCCGAGCAGTCCCGCGACGCCTTCCGGCATCCTGTGCTCGCACTGGAAGGCCTACCGCGGCACGCCGGTCAAGTTCTGGTTCGAGTCCGAGCTCGCCGACATCTTCGGCATCGACCTGGTCCCCTCCGCGGAGACCGCCGACGCCATCTACGACGCGATCGACGCCGCGCTCGAAGACGCCGGAGTTCCGGCCGCGGGCGCTGTACGAGCGGTTCGACATCGCGTTCATCGCCACCACCGACGACCCCTGCGACGACCTGCGCCACCACCAGAAGCTCGCCACCGACCCGACGTGGACAGGGCTCGGTCGCCCCGACGTTCCGACCGGACAAGTACCTCGAGCCGGCCACCGCGGCGTGGAACGGCCTGGTCGACACCCTGGGCGAGGTCTCCGGCATCGACACCGGCACGTACACCGGCTGGGTCGCCGCGATGGAGGACCGGCGCGCCTTCTTCAAGGCCAACGGCGCGGTCTCCACCGACCACTCGCACCGCGACGCCCGCGTGGAGCCGCTCGACGAGGCCGAGGCCGAGCGCCTCTACGCGCTGGCCCGGGCCGGGACCATCACGGTCGAGCAGGGTCACACCTTGCGCCGCGCCTTCATGTTCCAGCAGGCCCGGATGGCCTCCGAGGACGGCCTGGTCATGACCCTGCACCCGGCCGTGTACCGCAACCACCACACCCCCACGTTCGAGAAGTACGGCGCCGATGTCGGCGGCGACATCCCGATGGGCGTGGAGTTCGTCAACGCGCTGCAGCCGATGCTCGCCGCGTTCGGCACGGCGCCGAACTTCCAGCTCGTGCTGTTCACCATCGACGAGACGGTGTACTCCCGCGAGCTCGCACCGCTGGCCGGCTTCTACCCGTCGGTGTTCGTCGGGGCGCCGTGGTGGTTCATCGACTCCCCCGAGGCCATGAACCGCTACCGCAGCGCCGTCACCGAGACCGCCGGCTTCTCGCGCACCTCGGGCTTCATCGACGACACCCGGGCGTTCCTGTCCATCCCCGCCCGGCACGACACGAACCGGCGGATGGACTCGGGCTTCCTGGCCAAGCTCGTCGCCGACCACCGACTGACCATGGACGAGGCCCTCGACACCGCTGTCGACCTCGTTGTCACCAACCCCCGGAAGGCGTTCAAGCTGTGACCACCACCGATCCCGCCCCAGTCCCCCTGTCCCGCGCGGCCGGCCACGGCCGACCCGCTGCGCCCGTGCGCATCGTGCACGTGGGCCTGGGCAACTTCTTCCGGGCCCACCAGGCCTGGTACACCGACCAGGCCCCCGACGCCGCCGACTGGGGCATCGCCGCCTTCACCGGCCGCTCGGCCGCCATGGCTGACGCGCTGAACCCGCAGGACGGCCTCTACACGCTGATCACCCGGGCCGGCGACGGTGACACGTTCGACGTCATCTCCAGCGTCTCGGCGGTGCACGCCGCGGCCGACCACGAGGCGTGGACGCGCTACTGGTCCTCGCCCGAGCTGGCGGTGGTCACCCTGACCGTCACCGAGGCGGGGTACATGCGCGCCCCCGACGGGTCGCTGGACACCTCGCGTGCCGACGTCCAGGCCGACATCGCCGCGCTCAAGGCGGACCCGACGGCACCGGCCGCCACCGCCCCGGGACGGATCGTCTCGGGCTACCTGGCCCGCCGGGCCGCGGGTGCCGGGTCGATCGCGATCGTGCCGTGCGACAACCTGCCGGACAACGGGCCCGCCCTCAAGCGCGTGGTCGACGAGCTCATCGCCGCGGTCGACCCCTCGCTGGCCGACTGGGCGGTCGAGAACGTGGCCTTCGGCACGACGATGGTCGACCGGATCACCCCGGCCACCACCGACGAGCACCGCGAGGCCGTCCTGGCTGCGCTCGGCGTCGTGGACGCGTCCCCGGTCCCCACTGAGCCGTTCAGCGAATGGGTCATCGCCGGCGAGTTCCCCAAGGGCCGGCCGGCCTGGGATGCCGCGGGTGCCTTCGTCGTCGACGACGTCGTGCCGTTCGAGCAGCGCAAGCTGTGGCTGCTCAACGGGTCGCACTCCCTGCTGGCCTACGCCGGGACGATCCTGGGTCACGAGACGGTCGCCGACGCGATCGCCGACCCGGTGGCCCGCGGCTGGGTGGAGCAGTGGTGGGACGAGGCCGCCAAGCACCTGACCCTGCCCGCGGAGGACGTGGCCGCCTACCGCGCAGCGCTCCTCGACCGGTTCGAGAACCCGAACATCCGCCACGCCCTGGCGCAGATCGCCGCCGACGGGTCGCAGAAGATCCCGGTGCGGATCGTGCCGACCCTGCGCGCCGAGCGCGCCGCCGGTCGCGTCCCGCAGGGCGCCACGCGGGCGGTCGCTGCCTGGACCTGCCACCTGCGTGGGCTCGGCGCCCCAGTGAAGGACGCGCGCGCCGGCGAGGTCGCGCAGTTCGGCGAAGGCACCCTGGAGGAGTCCGTCGCCGCAGTCCTGGGCTTCCTCGGCGAGGACCTCGCGGCGGATCCGGAGGTCGTGGCCGCCGTGCTCGCCCACGCCAAGGACCTCACGGCGCGGGGCTGAGCCATGGGTCCCGGCAGCGTTGAGGTCGGGGGGCCCGGCGCTCCCCCCTCGGGCGAGGTCATCATCGGCCTGGACGTCGGGACCACGGCGACCAAGGCGGTCGCATTCGAGCTCGGCACGGACTGGCGCTACACCGCGCTGCGCGAGTACCCGCTGTCGGCTCCCCAACCGGGCTGGCAGGTGCAGGACCCACGGGCCATCAGCACGGCGGTGATCGAGGCATTGGCCGAGTGCGCGGCCGCGGTGGGTGACGCACCCGTCATCGCCGTGGCCGTCAGCACCGCGATGCACGCCCTGGTGGCACTCGACGAGCAGCGCGAGCCGCTGACCTCGCTGATCACGTGGGCGGACTCCCGTTCCGCCGACGAGGCCCGGGGGCTGCGCGCCTCGGACCTGGCGACCGACCTGTACCGGACCTCGGGCACCCCGATCCATCCGATGACGCCGCTGACCAAGATCATGTGGTACTCCCGGCGGGAGCCCGTGTTCGCCACACGGGTGCGCTGGTGGGCGGGGCTGAAGGACTTCGTGCTGGCCACGCTGACCGACGAGGTCACCACCGAGCTGTCCTCGGCCTCCGGCACCGCGATGCTCGACATGGCCACGCGCGACTGGAACCCGCTGGCTGTCGAGCTGGCGGGGATCCGCCCCGACCAGCTGCCCCCGATCCTGCCCACCACGGCGACGCTCGGCCTGAGCGCGACCGTCGCGGCTGAGGTCGGCCTGCCGGCCGGGCTGCCGGTGGTCGTCGGCGCGGGTGACGGGCCGCTGGGTAACGTCGGGACCGGTGCCATGACGCCCGGCGTGGCCGGCCTGTCGCTGGGGACCAGCGGCGCGGTCCGGATGGTCGTGCCGCAACCGACGCTGGACCCGGCGGGGCGGCTGTTCTGCTATGCCCTGACCGACACGCAGTGGATCGTGGGCGGCGCGGTCAGCAACGGCGGGGTGGTCGTCCGGTGGGCCGGCGAGGTGTTCGGCCGCGGGCTTGCCACCTCGGACGGCAAGCCGCACGATCCTGAGCTGCTGGCCCGCGCCGAGGCCGTCCCACCGGGCAGCGAGGGGCTGCTCATGCTGCCCTACCTGCTGGCCGAGCGGGCGCCGCTCTGGGACCCCGACCTGGCCGGTGCCTACCTCGGGATCCGCCACGGCCATACCACTGGGCACTTCGTCCGGGCCACCGTCGAGGGGGTCGCCCTGCAGCTGTCGACCATCGTCGAGGCACTCGACCGGATCGCGCCAGTGACCTCCGTCCGGGCCACCGGCGGGGCCCTGCGCTCGATGCTCTGGCGGCGCGTGCTGGCCGGGGCGATCGGCCGGCCGCTCACCGTCACCACGGGAGCCGAGGGCTCCGCACTCGGCGTGGCCGCCCTCGGCCTGGTCGCGCTCGGGCGCAGCGCTGACCTCGGCGCGGCGCTCGAGGCACTGAGCCCCCCGCCGGACGCCCGGCCGATCGAGATCCCGGAGGTGGCCAGCCCGGCCGAGATCGCCCTCTACAAGGGGCTGCGCGCCTCAGTGCCCGGCCTGCTGGCCGCCTACGACGAGGTGGCCCGACTGTTCACCTGACCCACCGACCAGACCTCTCGACCGGGCGCCCCGCGGCATCCGGACCCACCCGTCAACCGAACCTCCCAGAAGGGGAAGACCACATCATGGAACTGCGACAGGACGCCGCCTGGGCGATGATCACGCCCACCAGCATGGGCGTGCGGATCACCCCCGACAACGGCCAGCCCGTGCACTGCAGCCGACGCTTCACCATGCAGGCCACGTCGGCGCGAGACCAACGTCGCCAGCATCGCCTCCTACCTCGGCCTGCCGGTGAAGGTGCTGACGGCCTTCGTCAAGGGCAGCCCGATCGCCCAGATCATCAAGAGCGACCTCGCCGGCCGGCACATGGCCTACGAGGGACCCGAGGTCCCCCAGGGTGGCGCGTGGGGCTACCGGCACCAGTTCAACATCGCCGACAGCGGCTGCCGGCAACCGCGGCCCGCGCGTCCACAACGACCGGGCCGGCGAGGTCGGGCGCACGCTGAGCGTCGCGGACTTCGACCTCGACCGGATCTTCGGCACGCGAAGGCGCCCAGGTCCTGCACCTGTCGGGTGTCATCGCCGCCCTGTCGCCCGAGGCCAGCACGTTCTGCCTCGAGCTGGCCCGTGCTGCCACGCAGCACGGCACCCGCATCTCGTTCGACATCAACCATCGGGCGTCGTTCTGGGAGGGCCGTGAGGCCGAGCTCAGCGCGATCTTCAGCGAGATCGCGAGCGTCTCGGACATCCTGATCGGCAACGAGGAGGACTTCCAGCTCGCCCTGGGCATCGCCGGCCCGGAGGCCGGCGGCGAGGGCCTGTCGGGGAAGATCGACGGCTTCAAGGAGATGATCGGCCGGGTCCAGGCGGCCTACCCGAACGCATCCTGGTTCGCCAACACGCTGCGCGAGGTGGTCAGCGCCAACCAGCACCTGTGGGGCGGCCTGATCTACGCCGACGGCGAGTTCCACGTGGCCGAGCCCCGGGACATCGGCGTGGTCGACCGGATCGGCGGCGGCGACGGCTTCGTCGGCGGGATGCTCTACGGCATCCTGCGCGGCTGGGAGCCCGAGCGGTGCCTGCAGTTCGGCTGGGCCAGCGGCGCCCTGGCCGCGACGTTCCTCACCGACTACGCGGTCCCCGCCGACGAGGACCAGGTCTGGAGCATCTGGGCCGGCAACGCCCGCGTGCGCCGCTGAATCTCCGAGTCCAGATCATGTCCGCCTCAGCGGGTGCGCGGCTGTCGTGCCAGCACTCTGACGCCGCCACACAGCCCGCACTCGCTTGGCCCAGGCTTGGCCTTCGGCCACGAATTGACTCCACACACGGCCGCTCTGCCGGCCAGCCGGTCACAGTCGCCAGCGGGTTCGGGGGGTGCGGGTGATGGTCCAGGGTGCGTTGTGGTTGGCGGGCCAGGGGGTTCCGGGTGGGGCTCCGGGTTCGGGTCGGGGCACCTGATCGTCGCCGGTGGTGGGGACGATGGTCCACATGCCGAGGTCGACCTGGCGGTGATGCGCCCAGCACAGCAGGGCCAGGTTCGGCAGGTCAGTGTTCCCGTTGTCAGCCCAGTCCTGCACGTGGTGGGTCTGGCAGGCCTCGGCGGGGATCGCGCACCCGGGGATGATGCACCCGCGGTCCCGGGCGGCCAGCACCCGGCGCTGCGCCGGGGTCGCGGTGCGGGCGGTCCGCCCGACGGCCAGCGGGATCCGAGTCCCCAACAGGGTGGCGGCCAAGGCCGCGATCCGCGCAGAGGCCGATACCGGCTCATCGCTCCCTGCCGGGTCTGACGATGCCAGGCCCGACGATCCGGCCGCGGCCAGCAGGTCAGCCCCATCATCCGGGCAGTTCTCCGAATCAACGACGATCGGGGTGACCAGCGCGTCGCAGGCGGTGAACCGGGCCTCAGCCTGGGTCAGGGTGTGCCCGCGGGAGGTGGTCCACACCTGGTCCCCGAGGATGGTGGTGTCGAGGGTGACCGACACGCTCACTGGTAGCCCGCCGCGGGTGGGGATCGACCCGGTGGCGTGGGCGGCGTTGACCAGCGCGACGAGTCCGTCAGCACGGCGGGCGGACGCGGGCACGTGATCGGCCTCGCAGCGCAACCGTTCGGCGAACGCCTCGACGGCGGCGATCACCGCCTCACCTTCGAGGCGGGGCAGCACCCCGGACAGGATGACCGCATCGGAGGTCACCGCGAACGACACCGACCGGGACTCATAGGCCCCGGCCTCGTCCGGGTGCGGGTCTGGGGGTGGGTGCAGCAGGCGGATCACCCGGGCCACGAACGTGGCCACCGCCTGCGGGGACAGCTGCCCCCACAACACGGCCAACTCCTCGATCACCGCGGCCAGCTCGTCGGGTTCCAGCGGGCCGGAGGTGCGGGCGATCGCGTCGACGTGATCGGAGGTGATGATCCCCGCCGCCCAGGCGGCGGCCACCGATGGGTGCTCGGCGGCCAGCGCCCCGGCCCGGGCCAACCGCCGGGCGTGCGGACCGGCCCACCCGCGGGCACCCAGCACCGCCCCCGGACCCAGCAACGGCAGCGACCCCGGCGGTGCTGGCGGCGTGCATCCGGCGGGCCAGCTCGTACTCCACCACCGCGAACGCCCCGGCCAACACGTCCACGTCCGCGGTCGGCCGGTCCCCGGCCAACAGGCCCATACCCGGCAGGTCCCGACACCGCCACCCCGGTGGCCCGCGCCCACAGGTCGACCACCTCCGCAGAGGCCGACCCCAGCGCGCCCATCGCGCGCGGATCGACCACCGTGTGCTGGTCCACTGTCGTGCTGCCCACCCCGAACCCCCCATCGCTCGAACACCTGTACGAACACTATCAAGGGGGGCCGACAACGCCGAGGTAACGAACCAACCTGTGGACGACAGCACCGACCCGCCGTCAGGGCATACACGGCGTCACCTCGACACCACGGAGCCCGTTCGACGCCACCCACGCCCACTGGTTCAGCGACGTGCTCGGATTGCTGCCCGCTTTGCCGAATCAGGGCTGGGCGGGCTTCACCGTTCGGTTCGGTCCCCGCGACCTGTCGAGGTCGTCGGCCCCGACATGACCAGCGAGGTCCGCCCGGTGCGGGTCGTCGCACCGACCCGACGTGGCGCAGGACCTCCGCCTCCGCCCGGTCTGCTCGCCACCCCGCGCAGGACGGCGACCTCGAGGCGCCGACTCAGCGTCCGTCGTAGCCTGAGCCCCGCTCACCACGCATCCTGCCGTAGACGTTGAACTCGGCGACCTTGGCCTCCTCCGTCGCCCTGTCCATCACCAGTGACCTCTCGTGGTCCCCCAGGAGGATCACGTAGGCAACCAGGGCCCCGCTGATGATCCCGCCGAGGATCAGCAGCGTGGCCCAACCGGGGAGGACGCCCAACAATCGGAAGGCGAGGCCCACGAGCAGCATGGCCAGGGGAATGCCGAGTCGCGCCCACCGGCGCAGGGACGGCGCGGTCATCGCGATCTCCCTCCTCGTGAGGTGAGGCTTACCTGAAAGAAGGTACTCAGGGAGCACACGCGCGGTCAATGGGCGGGCCCGGTCTCCCCTGCCACCTCCCAGGACCATCCGCCCCCCGGCAAGCGCGACGTGCGCAGGTCCCCGGGACGAACCCAGGGCCCTGCGCACGTCTCCGGTCAGGTCAGAGGCGAGCCTGCCACTTGTCGGCCCACACCAGGTCGTTGGGCGTGCCGTTGAACTCCGAGAGTCCCATGAGCTTGTCGACGGTCTGCCGAATCGTCTCGGGGTTGTTGTGGTAGGCGTTGACCAGGCACTTGACCATGGTCGCGTCGTGCAGGTGGGTCGTGAAGTTCAGCGACACCATGAACGTGGGGACCTCCCACACGTACCACGGGCACTCGTTGCTCATCGCGAGTCTTCCAGCGGATCCGGTAGTTGTTCTCGGCGCCGTACCCCACGACGTCGGCGACGATCAGCGCGGCATCGACCTCGTCGCGGTACTTCAGCGTCGGGCCCTTGACCCGGGTGTTGCCGTCGTTGACCGTGACCTCGAACCCGCGGCCCTCCAGCTCGGCGACGAAGCCGTCCAGCGTGCCCGAGCCGGCCTCGTAGATCCCGCCGACCTCGCCGGACAGGTAGTACAGCCGGATGCGCCGGTGCTTCACGGGGTCCAGGGGCAGCTGGTCGAGGGTGTTCTTGACCAGGGTGATGCCCTTGTCGGCGGCGTCGGCGCGCATCTGCAGGTGCTCCTCGCACCCGACGACCGTCCAGTTCCTCGGGCGCCTTCTGCAGCGTGCCGTCAGCGGCCTTCACGTGCAGGTTGAGCTTGGCCTTCAGGCCCAGGACCCGGCGGACGGCGTCGTCCATCCGCTCGGCGGTGATGACGCCCTCGCGCAGGCCCTTGAGCATGAACCCGAAGTCCTCGTCGATGTCGTTGAAGAACAGGAACATGTCGCAGCCGGCGGCGATCGCGCCCGGCACGTAGTCCTCGCGGCGCATGGCCGAGCTCATGCCGAGCATGTGGCTGGCATCGGTGATCACGACGCCGTTGAAGCCCAGCTGGGTCTTGAGCAGGCCCTGCAGGAGCTCGGGGGCCAGGGTGGCGGGCAGGATGTCGGCGTCGGCCAGGGTCGGGTCGAGCTTCTTCTGGTACTCGGGCAGCGCGATGTGCCCGGCCATGATCATCTCGACGCCGCTGTCGATGTGGGCGCGGTAGACCCGGCCGAACGAGTCGTCCCACTGCTCCGGGGTGAGCTCGTTGACCCCGAGGACCAGGTGCTGGTCGCGCTCCTCGGTGCCGTCGCCGGGGAAGTGCTTGATGCAGGTGACGATCTCGCGCTCGGCGTTCAGGCCCTCGATGTAGGCGCTCGTGTGCCGGATGACCGTGTCGGCGTCGGTGCCGTAGGCACGCGTGTTCACGATCGTGTTGCGCCAGTTGAACAGGATGTCGACGCACGGGTCGAAGTTGACGTTGACGCCCAGCGCGGTCGCCTCGCGTGCGGACACCAGCCCGGCGTTGTACGCCACGGCCGGGTCACCGGTGGCCTCGCACTGGGCCCCGAGGCGATGTAGGTGCCGTCGGAGCAGGCTCCGTTGCCGCCGGCGTCGCAGTTGGCGGCGATCAGCAGCGGGATCCGCGAATCGGCCTGCAGCTGGTTGAGCAGAGCCTGCACGTCCGCCGACTTGCCGCCGTGATAGCGGGCACCACCGATGTGGTACTTGGCCAGGATCTCGGCGTTGCTCAGCGCGTTTCCGCTGAACACGTCGGCCCCGAAGTGGAACAGGTTGACGAAGAGCTGGCCGATCTTCTCCTCGTCGGTCATGCCGGCCAGGGTCTGCTCGACCCAGTCGATCTGCGACGTGTCGAGGCCGTACGGCGTCGCGGAGAGGTCTACGAGTTCTGGCATCTGAGGTGCCACCCTTCTGTGGTCTGTGCGGTTGTGTGGCAGTCGTCGAACGGGGTCAGCAGCTACTTCGAGACCACGGGCTGCACGAACGTGCGGCTGCCCGAGAGGGTCTCCCACGGCACCTCCGCGGGCAGGTAGGACTCGAACTCCTCGATGATCGCCTGCTGGTAGGCGCCGGCGAACGTGCCGTCGAGGAACTTCGGAAGGGCCTCATCGGTGAAGCGGAGCCAGGACTCCTTCTCCTTGCCGGGATTGATCGGGTAGTACAGGACGCCCTCCTTGGCGGCGGCGTCGCGATCGCCGGGGGCGTCGCCGATGAGCATGATGTGCTGGTCGTCGGGGTACTTGCCCTTGGCGGCGTACTGCACGTGCTGGGCCTTCGAGCCCATCTCCTGGCCGGCGATGACCTTGACGTACTGGGCCAGGCCGTGCTCGTTCCACTCACGGACCAGCGCCTCGACCGGCGTCGCGGAGACGGTCATGCAGTCCACGTCGGGCTGCATCGCCTCGAACGCCTCGCGCACGCCGACGAACGGCCCGCAGTTGTGGACCATGTCGGCGATGGCGGCGTTGACGCCGTTGCCCCACCGGATCGCCCGCTCGATCTCCTCGGACGGGTGCTCCGCGGCGAAGGCGGCGATCCCCAGGTCGGACAGCGGGTACGGGGAGTCCAGGAACGCCTGCAGCTCGGTGCCCGCCGGGACCTCGAAGCCGCGCTCGGCGACCTCCACGCGGTCGCGCAGCAGGTCCAGCACCTGCTTGAGGGCGATCCAGCGGTTGAGCCCCCGGGTCGTGGAGTGCAGGTTGACGAAGATGGCCGTCTCGCGGGCCAGGGTGGAGATCGGCTGCAGGTCCCAGTACTTGATGTAGGAGGGGGTGAAGCACTCCAGGTGCTTGATGTCCATGGCGTCGAACGCGCAGCCGTCGGAGTCCACGCCGACGAAGAAGTCGTGACCCGGGACGAAGTCGACCAGGACCTGCGCAGCCGGGGGGAACTGGGCATCGGACGAGGGTGTGCTCACGACGACTCCTTGGGGCGACGGACTCTACGAGCCGGGGCTACCGGCTGGTACGAGTCAACGGCGTTGCGCCCCTCGGGGGCAACGAGTTGCCTTCGGTTGCCAGCCACGGCGAGCTCGCCCGCTGGCAGCGGGCTGCCGCCAGGTCGTCCCCGTCAGGTGCGCCCTGCGGCCTCGGCATCGCAGAACAGGACCTGGTCGGTGACTGTCACCCCGGATGCGGGGATCCCCGGGTCGCGAGCGAGCAGCTGGGCGACCGCCGCGCGCTTCTCGGACCCGGTGACCAGCCAGAGGATCGCCCCGGCCCGGGCCAGGCGCGGGTAGGTCACCGTCATCCGGCGCCGATCCTGGTAGACCCCCGTCAGGGCCACATCGCGATCGGTGACGTCGAGCACCGGGTCGCCCGGGATCAGCGACGCGGTGTGGCCGTCGGACCCCAGGCCCAGCTGGACCAGGTCCAGGGTGGCGGGCAGCGCCGCGGCGTAGTCCTCGCAGGCTGCCAGGAGGTCGTCGGCCTCGACGGGCATCGGGACCACGCGCGCCGGGCAGCCGGGCGGCAGCGCCCGGCGCAGGCCGGTCAGGTTGCGCAGCGGATCGTCGGCCGGACCGATGCGCTCGTCGACCTGGTAGATCGAGGTCTGCGCCCAGGGCATGTCGTGGTCGGCGAGGTCCGCGAGCATGAGCCACGGGCTGCGGCCACCGGAGAGAGCCAGCGTGAACGACCCGTGGTCGGCGACAGCCTCACGGGCGCGCGGGCCATCTCGGCGGACGCCGCGGAAGCGGCAGCGGCGGCGTCGGGCAGCACCTCCACCCGCACCCCGGGATGGGTCATCCGGTCTTCTCGTGGTGGCCGCCGAACTGCTTGCGCATCGCGGAGACGACCTTGTTGGCGTAGACGGCCGATCCCTGGGAGTCGAACCGGGACTGCACGGCGGCGGTCAGGACCGGGGCGGGCACGCCCTCGTCGATGGCAGCCACCGCGGTCCACCGACCCTCCCCCGAGTCCGAGACCCGCCCGGAGAACTCGGCCAGCTCCGGGGAGGCGTGCAGGGCTGAGGCGGTCAGGTCCAGCAGCCACGACCCGACCACCGAGCCGCGCCGCCACACCTCGGTGATCGCCGGGATGTCCAGGTCGTACTGGTAGTGCTCGGGATGCTCCAGCGGCGCGGTCTCGGCGTCGGCATCCCGGGTGCGCAGGCCCGCGTCGGCGTTGGCCAGGATGTTCAGGCCCTCGGCGTAGGCGGCCATCAGCCCGTACTCGATGCCGTTGTGGACCATCTTCACGAAGTGCCCGGCCCCGTTCGGCCCGCAGTGCAGGTAGCCCTGTTCCGCCGCATCCGGGTCCCCCGAGCGCCCGGGCGTGCGCTCCGCCGCACCCACACCGGGAGCCAGCGACGCGAGGATCGGGGTCAGCCGCCCGACGGGCTCGGGATCGCCGCCGATCATCAGGCAGTAGCCGCGCTCGGCACCCCACACCCCGCCGCTGGTGCCGACATCGACGTGGTGGATGCCCTGCTCCCGCAGGGTCGCCGCGTGGCGCAGGTCGTCGGTGTAGTGCGTGTTCCCCCCGTCGATGATCGTGTCCCCGGGCGCGAGCACCTCGGCCAGGGCCCCGATCGTGGCCTGCGTGATCCGACCGGCCGGCACCATGACCCACACCGCGCGGGGGGTCGCCAGCTTCGCGGCAAGGTCGGCCAAGGAGTCAGCGCCGACCGCCCCCTCGCTGACCAGGGCCGCCACCGCGGACGGGTCGATGTCGTGGACGACCGCGGTGTGCCCGTCGGCCATCAGGCGGCGCACGATGTTGGCCCCCATCCGGCCCAGTCCGACCACACCAAGGGTCATGGGCATGTGCTGGGTCATCTGCTCCTCCTTCGGCAGGCGCCGGCGAGTGCTCCCCGCCGCCCGGACCGGCCCCCGGGCCTGCGGTCATTCCGGATCATGCCAGTGGTCGTTGACGAGCAGGTCGTCGGACTCCGCGGGACCCCACGTCCCACGGGCGTACCGCCGCACCGGCACCGGGTCGTCCAGGGCAGGTTGGACCACGCGCCAGGTGCACTCGACCCCGTCCTCACGGGCGAACCGGCGGGAGTCCCCGACGATCGCGTCCCCCAGGAGACGCTCGTAGGGCCCCATCCGGGCCCCCAGGGTGGCGCCGAAGTCCACGGACAGGTCCACCGGCTGGGCCACCAGGTCCGGCCCCGGCTGCTTGGCCTGCACCGTCATGGTCACCCCGTCGACGGCGCCGAGGCGGAACCGGATGAGGTTGGCGTGCGGGCGGGGGAGGCCCGGTTCGGCGAACAGCATCCGCGGCGGGTCACGCAGCTCGATCAGCGCCTCGAGGGCGTTGCAGGGCATGGCCTTGCCGGCCCGCACGTAGAACGGGACACCTGACCAGCGCCACGAGTCGATCTCGAACCGACACGCCACGAAGGTCTCCACGTCCGAGCCCGGCGCGACGCCAGGCTCGTCCAGGTAGCCGTCGTACTGCCCGCGGACCACGGCCCCGCGCGCCAGCGAGGGCATCGCCTGGAACACCTTGGCCTTCTCATCGCGCAGCGCGTCGGCGTGCGGGCTGACCGGGGGCTCCATCGCCAGCATGGCCACCACCTGCAGCAGGTGGTTCTGGACGACGTCGCGCAGCGCCCCGACACCCTCGTAGAAGGCGCCGCGGCCCTCCACGCCGAACGGTTCGGCCATCGTGATCTGCACGCTCTTGACGTAGTTGCGGTTCCAGATCGGCTCGAGGAACGTGTTCGCGAACCGGAACACCAACAGGTCCTCGACCGCCTCCTTGCCCAGGTAGTGGTCGATCCGGAAGATGTCGCGCTCGTCGAAGTGCCGGTGCAGCAGGGCATTCAGCGCCTGCGCGGAGGACAGGCTGCGCCCGAACGGCTTCTCCACGATGACACGCGAGCCCCGGTTCAGCCCCTCGCGCGCCAGCGCCTCGATGACCGTCGGGAACAGGTCGGGCGGGATCGCCAGGTAGAACGCCGGACTCGTCGCGCCGAGCCGTGCCAGCTCGTCACGCAGGCGGGTGAAGGTGCCCACCTCGGAGTAGTCCCCGCCGCCGACGAGGCTCAGCCGGGAGGTGAGCTCCTCGACGACCTGCGGGTCCGGCTCGGCCACGGTCTCGGCGATCGCAGCACGGACGTGGGAGGCGAACTGCGCGTCGTCCCAGTCGGATCGCGCGACCCCCACGACCGGGATTCCCAGGTTCCCGGCCGCGGCCATGTGGTAGAGGGCGAAGTACAGCTTCTTGCGTGCGAGGTCCCCGGTCGCCCCGAAGAGGACCAGGGCGTCGGACTCCGTCGCGTCCCTGGACCCGCCGGAAGCTGTCGGTCCGGGCAGGGCACCGGCACGTGTGTCGGGCTCGCTCATGCCGGACAGCCTATGGGCAGCGCCACCTGCACCGTCCCGCCAACGACGCCCATGGCAACTCATGGCACCCGGGCGCCTCCGCCCGCGCGAGCCTGCGCTCCACACATGGTGATCGACACCAGCCGCACGTCCGTCGAGGATGCCGTCGACACCATCCTCGCGGCCGTCCGGGGCACCACCGGGGGGTGGCCCTGTCAGTGCGGGTGCCGGTGCTCGCTGTCCGGGTAGTGCGCGTGGGTGTGCCAGACGGCTGCCTGGCCGACGCCGAGGGCCGAGTGGACGTGCTCGTGCTCGTGGTGCTCGCTGAGGTGGAGCCACACGCCGAACCCCATGAGCATCCCGGCGGCGATGAGCGCGCCGGTGACCGGTTCGCCGAGGGCGACAGCGATGACGGCACCGATGAACGGGGCGACCGAGAAGTAGGCACCGGTACGCGCCGTCCCCAGATGCCGCAGCGCGACCACGAACAGGGTCAGGCTCACCCCGAACGCGCCGAACCCGAGCAGCAGTCCCAGCACGATCGTCGACGGGACGGGGACCTGCGCACCGAGCAGCAGGGCCAGCACGAGGTTGGTCGTGCCGGCCACCAGCCCCTTCGTCATGGCGATCCAGGTCGGGTCGGTGGCCGACACATGCCGGGTGAGGTTGTTGTCCACCGCCCAGCACAGGCAGGCTGCCACCACCGCCCACGGAGCCCAGCCGGCACCAAGGTCCGCACTTCCCGGCACCGTGACGAGCACCGCCCCCGCCACTATGGCCGCCATCCCCAGCACCAGGCGGGCACCGACATGCTCACCGAACAGCAGCCACGCGAGCAGCACGGTGAAGACCGCTTCGGAGTTCAGCAGCAGCGAGGCGCCGGTGGCGGGCATCTGCGAGATGCCGAGCATCAGGAGCACCGGTGCCACGACTCCGCCGGTGAGCACGGCCCCGGAGAGCCAGCTCAGGTCGGACCGGGGCAGCCTCACCCGTGGCGCCCGGGTCACCAGCCGGTAGGCCGCAAGCCCCAGACCGGCACCGAGATAGAGCAGGGCGGCCAGCATCCAGGGGCTCGTGGTGTCCAGCAGGGCCTTCGACAACGGGGCGCTCAGGCCGAACAGGAAGGCCGACCCGCACGCCGCCGCAACGCCCCGCAGCCCCGGTGAGCCTGATCCTGCGCTCACGTCGGACCTCCCAGGCGTCGCCCCGTCCACACGGATGCAACCTACCCACCTCTGCAATTGCCCGCGGCGAACTCCGCCCTCCCCACCCGGAACGCCGAACCGCGCCGTGATGCAGTCCCGATTCCGGTGTGCGGCACGCCCGGGTCACGACACCGCATGCCGGCGCAACCAGGCCAGGGCCTCACGCTGGGCGTCGGGATCCACGAAGAAGGCCATATGCGAGCCGTCAGGCAGCAACCTCACCTGTGAGCCACTGATCGCAGCATGCGCGCGCTCGGCGTGCGCGATCGGAACGGAACGGTCAGCCCGGCCGTGGACGATCAACGTGGGGCAGGCGATCTGGTCGAACGGAAGCTCACCGAGCGCGGCGAACTCGGCCTCGTCGTTGTCGTAGCCGACCCGCACCCTCGGCCAGTCACTGACCGACTGGACGATCGCGCGCAGCAGTGCCGCGCGGTCGGCAGTCTCCTGGGGGCCGGGGTTGCCCGTGCCGCCCAGCAGCCTGAGCATCCGGCCCGGGAAGTGGTCGACCAGCCACAGTTGCAGGGCGACCAGCGGCCGCGAGCTGAAGCCCAGGCGCTCCAGCCGATTCGGGGGCATTGGCAGGCATAGGGAGTCGACCTCGAGCAGGCACCCGACCCGATCTGGATGCCTACCGGCCAGCGCGTAGCTGGCCGGACCTCCCCCAGATACGCCCAGCACCGCGACGCGGTCCACCGCCAGGGCATCCAGCAGCGCGACGACCGCGTCGGCCTGCTCCTCGCTCGTCCGGCCGGTGGCCAACGGGGTGCCCCCATAACCCGGTCGGGACGGGGCGATGACCCGGAACCCGTTCGCCCGGAGGTACTCGGCCATCAGCAGCCCCTGCCGGTAGTCCCCGGGACTGCCGTGCACGCTCACCAGCACCGGACCATCCCCACGCTCGCCGTACTCCATGAGTCCGCATGCGGTCTCCACCAGGCTGGCCGGTTCGGCCAAGCACGCATCGAAGTCCGCCACGCTCGGGGAGGTCGGTTCGATTCCGGCCATTGAGCACACCTCCTCCTCCTCGACCCGTCCGCAGCGCGAACGGATCGGCGGGACACGACGCGGGTCAGCGACGGAACGCCTCGCGCAGGTTGACCACCAGCACGGTGATGGCCGAGACGCCCAGCGTGGCCCCGACCACCACGCGCCAGTCCCGCCAGAGGATGTACAGGGCGATCAGCGCCACGATGATCAGCAGGAAGCGGCCCATGACGGCCAGGAACTTCCCGCGCACGAAGCCCTCGATCGACACCAGGACGACCAGCCCGACGATCGACATCTCGGTCGCGCTGATCCCGATGGCCGGGTGGATGATCTGGCCCAGGGTCCACAGGATCAGTGGGGTGCTGAGGACCGCCCACCAGGACAGCAGCCGGGCGCGGGTCCCGGTGGCGGACTCGATGGGGGTGTTGCGGTGGGTGAGGTGGGCATGCGGGTCGGCCGCGGCGTCGGAGGCGTCGGACCCCATCGACGCGGCCTCGTCGCGCAGCCGGGTCTGTTCGCGGCGCATCGCCAGCAGGCGTGCTTCCTCGCCGGCGAGGACGCGAACCTCCGGGGCGCCGGGGTAGCGACCGGCGGCGGCGACCTGCAGGGCGTCCCCGGTGCGGGCGATGTCGTCCTCGAGCTCGTCCAGCCGGGCCTGGAGCTGCTCCCTGCGTCGAACCAGCAGGTCGCTCTCGACGGCCGGGTTGGCCGCCACTTTGGCCAGCCCCGCCCAGCCGACCGGGGCCGCCCAGGAGGCGCGCACCGTGCCGTCGCGCTCGTAGCGGGGTCCGGCCGGCCCGCGTTCCCCGCCGAGGCGGTCGCGGGTGTCGTGGCCCCACAGCCCGCGGAACCCGCGCACCCAGCCGGTGTCGTCGTCGATCACCTCCGGGTACCACGGGTCGCCCTGCCCGGGGCCGATCGCCCGGCCGTCGCCGCGGGCGTAGTCCACATACGGGATGCCGACGTTCTGGGCCCCGGTCGACCACGGCGTGAACACCCGGGCCATCCACCGCCCGAACCGCAGCACCGTGCTCTGCGTCGGTGGCTCGATCGAGATCAGGTAGTCCCCGGGCAGGTAGGCCCCCGAATGCGACCCGGCCCCGGCGAACACCACCGGATGCCGACCCTCGACCAGCGTCAGGTCCGGGTCGTCCCACCGGCGGCGCAGGTCGTCACCGGTCTCGTCATGCGCGGAGAACACCACCCACCGCGGGGCCGGCAGCCCGGCGTCGTCGAGCGCGCCGGTGCCGTCGAGGAAGACCGTGACCTGCTCCCAGTCCGCCTCATGCTCATTGACCCCACCGAACCCCGAGCGCCAGTTGTTGAACGAGTAGAAGAACCAGTACTGGCAGACCACCCAGTCACCATCGCGCACGACCCGGCCGTAGTACGCCGGCCGATCCGGCTCCAGGTGCTCCTGCTGGAGCAGGAACGACTTCGCCGCGCTACCGCCGGGCACGCTGCCACGGAAGATCAGCGACAACCGGTTCAACGCATCGATCAACCGACCCAACAGGCCCACCGCCGCCAACCTGCTGGCCCCCCGCAACCGCGGCGGCCGATCCTTCAGCGGGATCCGCACCTTGGGAGACTCGGTCCCGGTCATGATGCCCGACAACGACGTCGACTGGCCCGGGATCGACTCCTCCACCCGGCCCAGCACCCCCGAGTCGAAGGACTCCGCCGACGCCTCGATCACCGACTCCCCGCCAGGCAACTCCGTCCACAGCGCCGCATGCTGCACATAGTTGTGCACCGACACCGGGAAGAAGTACTCACCCCGGGTGAACCGCACCACCGGCTCAAAAACCCGCAACAGCCCGAGATCATCAGGCGAGGGATCGGGGCGGTCCATGCTGGCCTCCATTCGACGTGTCATGCTCAGCGCTGACAGCGACGCACCGGGCAGCCAACCCCCGAGCGTCACGATCGCTGCCCGTCAGCCGGGGCGACAGGTCCGCGGGGATCCGGAGCCTGCTGGCCTGCTCGAAGGCATGCGCGTAGCCGAGGAGCTGCCCATCGGCGCCGGGCCGGCCGATCAGGGTGGCCCCCGTGGGCATCCCGTTGGCCCGCAACCCCAGGGGAACCGTGATGGCGGGGTACCCGGCGGTCGCGTAGAGGGCGGAGTGCAGGTTCGTGAGGCTGACCAGCACGTCGGTGTCGGCGGCGTCGAACGTGGCGTTGAGGATCTCCTCAGCCAGACCCCGGTGGCGCAGGGCGGCCTCCTCGTAGGAGTCCCGGTCGACGGCCCTGCCCAGGGCGAGGTCCAGGAAGAACTGACCGGCCGGCATCCGGCGCCGGGGCTGGGCGAGGTTGTAGGCGTGCAGGTCGGCGAGCGTGGCCACCGGCGCACCGACCTCGGCCAGGTACCCGATGGTGTCGTGGGACACGCCCCCGAGGACCACGTCGAGGAACCCCTGGTCGTAGTCGGCGATAGGGCCAGCGCTGACGATCTCCACATCCACGCGAAGCGCTCCGGCTCCACGAAGTCCGGCGTCGATCCGGATCAGCATCTCGCCGTTGTCGGACGTGTCCTCGACGGGGGTCTTCTGGCCACGGATGTCCTCGGCAAGGACGCCGACCCGCACCCCGGCCAGCGCGCCCTCACGGAGTCCGACGTCGAGCGGTTGTGCGGCCATGGCCGCCAGGAGCGCAGCCACGTCGGCCACCGAGCGCCCGATCGGCCCGGGGCTGTCCTGGTGTCGGACCAGGGGGATCACCCCACGCGTGTCGACCACCCCGCGGCTGGGCTTCATCCCGACCAGCCCGTTGAAGGCCGCCGGGACGACCAGGGAACCCGAGGTCTCGGTCCCCACGCTGGCGACCGCGAAGCCGGCCGCGACCGACACGGCCGAGCCACTGCTGGATCCCCCCGGACTGAACGAGCCCCCGTACGGGTTCATGGTCTGCCCGCCCACCGCACTGAACCCGGGGGTGCGCACCATCGCACCGGCCAACTCGGAGAGGTTCGCCTTGCCCACGATCACCGCACCCGCCGCCCGCAGCGCCACGACGACCGGGGCGTCCGCACGGGCGACGTGGCCAGCCAGGATCTCCGCGCCACCGGTGGTGGGCATCGGACCGGCGGTCTCGATGTTGTCCTTGACCGTCACCGGGATCCCGTCCAGAGCGCCCAGCGACTCGCCGGACGCGCGCCGCGCGTCTGCCTCCCGCGCCTGCACCAGGGCATCCGGGTTGACGGCGATCAGGCTGTTCAGCACCGCCTCGTGATCGCGTGCCCGGCCCAGCACGTGCAGCGTCAGCTCCTCGGACGACAGTCGACCGGAGGTCATGAGGTCCTGCAGGTCGGCCATGCTTGCCTGTGCCAGCAGGTCGTCCAGGGCGTTGGTCCGGGCGGGGTCACGGGCGTCCAGAGCAGCTGTGAACGCGGAGAGGTCCAACGGGTCGAGTCGGCCAGGATGGCGCTGGGTGAGACCCACCACGGCACCGGTGACCAGCGAGCGCCCCACGGACAGGTAACCGCGCCTCGTGCTCACGACCGCCTCCACGAGGTTGTGGTGCGGGACGCGCAGCGCCATGCAGGGGCTCCGCACGCGGGCCCCCGGGTGGCGTCCTCAGGCATTGGGACGGACCAGCGGGAACAGGATGGTGTCGCGGATGCCCAGTCCGGTGAGGTTCATGACCAGCCGGTCGATGCCCAGACCCATGCCGCCGGTCGGGGGCATGCCGTACTCGAGGGCCAGCAGGAAGTCCTCGTCGACCTGCATCGCCTCGGCGTCCCCAGCAGCGGCGAGCAGGGACTGGGCGACGAACCGCTCGCGCTGGTCGATCGGGTCGATCAGCTCGGAGTAGGCGGTGCCCTGCTCGGAGCCGAAGATGACCAGGTCCCACTTCTCGGCCAACTGCGGGTGGGTGCGGTGCACCCGGGTCAGCGGGGCGTTCTCCTTGGGGAAGTCGGTGTAGAACACCGGCGTGGTGGTCTGTCCCTCGCACAGCTCGCCGTAGAGCTCCTCGAGCAGGAACCCCCACGACAGGTCGGGATCCAGCTCCATGCCGATCCGGTCGGCGTGCCCGCGCAACACCTCCGACGGCGTGTCCAGGGTGATCTCCTCGCCGAGAGCCTCGGACACGGCCCGGGTCAGTGATTTCACCGGCCAGTCCCCGGACAGGTCGTACTCGGTGACCTTGCCCTCAGCGTCGGCGTGCCGGGCGATCGGCGCGCCGTACACCGCGGTCGCCGCCTCCTGGATGATCTGCTGGGTGAGCACGCGCATCGTGTTGTAGTCGCCGTAGGTCTCGTACAGCTCCAGGGACGTGAACTCCGGGTTGTGCTTGAAGTCCGCGCCCTCGTTGCGGAACTGCTTGCCGATCTCGAACACCTTCTCCATGCCGCCGACGATCAGCCGCTTGAGGTGCAGCTCGGTGGCGATCCGCAGGTACAGGTCGAGGTCGTAGGCGTTGATGTGCGTCTCGAACGGGCGGGCGTTCGCCCCACCGTGGATCAGCTGCAGCATGGGGGTCTCGACCTCGACGAAGCCGCGCCGCTCCAGCGAGTCGCGCACGCTTCGCACCACGGTCGTGCGGGTGTAGGCGATCTCGCGGGCCTCGGGACGGATGATCAGGTCCACGTGACGGGACCGGACGCGGGCCTCCGGGTCGGTCAGGCCCTTGTGCTTGTCGGGAAGGGGCCGCAGCGACTTGCTGGTCAGGACGAAGGACTCGGCATACACCGACAGCTCCCCGCGCTTGGAGGTGATGACCTCCCCGGTCACCCCGACGTGGTCGCCCAGGTCGATGTCACGCGTCCAGTGCTCGAGGACCTCCAGGCCGACGCTGTCGAGGGCGACCATCACCTGCAGGTCCCCGGACCCGTCGCGCAACGTCGCGAAGCACAGCTTGCCTCCGTCGCGCTTGAGCAGGATCCGGCCGGTGACCGAGACCTTGGTCCCGGTCCGCGTGTCCGGCGCCAGCTCGCCAGCCTGCTCGCGGACCTGAGCGAGGGTGTGCGTACGCGGGTAGCCGACGGGGTAGGGGTCGATGCCGCGCTCCCGCAGCCGGTCGAGCTTCTCGCGACGCACGCGGACCTGCTCGGGCAGGCCCTCGACGCTGAGCGCCTCGGCCAGCGCATCGGGCTCCGCGGGGATCTGGGCGGTCACGGCCGCGGCGTACTCCTCACCCGCGCGGTCCAGCGCCCCAGAGCCCGCCTCGGCACCCGTGCGCCGCAGCAGGCTCAGCGACGGCCGGGTCAGGAACCCCTCCGCGTTTCCCGCGGCCATCCCGACCCGGGGCAGGTCCGAGGCGTACTCGAAGCAGATCAGCCGGGGCTGCCACTCGGGCAGGTACTTGGCGTTCGAGCGGTACAGCGACTCCAGCTGCCAGTTGCGGCTGGCCAGCACCAGGGCCTGCCGCCACAGCCGGGCGATCGGACCGGCCCCGATCTCGGCACCTCGCTCGAAGGCCTCCCGGAACATGGCGAAGTTCAGCGACACCCGGGCCACGCCGAAGGCCCCGGCCCGCTCGGCCAGCGACGAGACCATCAGCTCGACGAGGCCGTTGTCGGCGCTGGGATCGCGGCGCATCAGGTCCAGCGACAGCCCGTTGCGTCCCCACGGCACGAAGCTGAGGAATCCCCGCAGGTCACCCTCGGAGTCACGCGCCTCGACCAGCACGCAGTCACCGTCCAGCGGGTCACCGAGCCGGCCCAGCGCCATCGAGAACCCGCGCTCGTCGCCGCCGTCCCCGCGCCAGCTGGCGGCGGAGGAGTCCAGCTCGTCGAACCGTGCCGGATCGAGGCTGGCGTGGCGGCTGACCCGCGTGGTGTAGCCGCGTCGCTGCAGGCGATGCGCCGCCTGGCGCACCGGCTTCATGCCCGGGCCGTTCAACGAGAACGCGCGCATGTCCAGGATCGCCTCGTCGCCGATCTCCCAGGCCTCGAGGCCAGCCTCTGTGTAGGCGGCCGCCCCCTCCTCGCCGGCGCCCATCACCGCCAACGACCAGCCGTTGGCCCGCGCCTGCGCCCGCCACGCGCCGATCGCCGCACCCCAGCGGGTCGGGTCGCCCATCGGGTTGCCGCTGGCCAAGCACACCGACCCGAACACCCGGTAGGAGATACCAGCCCGCGCCGTTGCGGGGTCCCCGGAGTCCCACACCACCGACTTGTCCCGGCGCGTCGCGAAGTAGCCCAGCGAGTCGGTCTCCCCGAACTCGCGCAGCAGGGTGCGCACCCGCGCCTCGTCGGCCGCGTCCAGGGTGTGCGTGTGCCTCGGTGCCCGGAACAGCAGGTAGGCCGAGCCGAGCACGGTGGCTGCCCCCATCAGCCCGATCACCAGATTCACCCACAACGGCGCGGTGACGTCGACGTCCAGACCCTGCAACCCGATATCCCCGAACAGCCCGCTGAGCACGCGCACCCCGGCCTGGCCGACGTCCGGCGCCGACCCGAAGCGGTCGATCAGGGTGGCCCCGACCAGGACGGTCACGAACCCACCCACCAGGAACACCACGAGCGCGATCAGGCCGTTGCCGCGCACGGTCCGCGCCACGAACTGCGGCTTGACCCGCACCGCCAGCACCAGCACAGCGCCCATCAGCACCAGGCCGACGACCTGAAGCCAGTGGCCATCGCCCATCGCCAGCTCGAGGACCCGATCGAGCTCGGGCAGGCCGATCAGCCAGATGACCATGATCCACCACGCCGCCCGCAGCCGGCGGAGCAGCCCGACGCCGACCACCGCAAGCATCGAGGCGTACACCAGGTTCGGCACGATCGGGATGGTCAGCATGGACACGACGTCGTTGGGCTCGTCGAAGTAGCGACGCAGGGGCGGGACGAGCGCGGCGACGAGGGCCAGCGCCGAGAAGCCGAAGAGTGCCGCCGCGAACCGGTCCGGCCACCGGTCATCGAGCATGGCGCGCTGGCTCCGGGGGCGGGCGCCACCGATGTCCTCGGCGCGGGCCGGTCCCTCAGGAAGCCGCGCGGAGTCGGACGCGGCAGCGGTCTCAGTCGACATTCGGTACTTCCTTCGCGTCATCTCGCAGTCGGCCGGCTGGGCGCGGGCAGGCATGGTGGGCCACAAGCATGCGGGTAGCAGCACAGTCAGGGTAGGGCGCTGCGCAGGCCCCGCGGCATCTGAGCGACGTGTAACGGTTACAGGGCGGATTGCGCTGGCCAGTGGGCCACAGTGCAGCCACAGTGCAGCCAGGAACGGTCCACGCAGGTCGTGGCCCGACACCCCCTGGGCCCTCCCACGCCCTGGTGACTGACCACGAGCCGAGCAGCCCAGCCCCTGGGTGGAACGGAGTCACGATGACCGAGCACGTGGGCCTCGGCCCGGCCGAGCAGACCGACCCCGACGGGCACGCCGCCGACCACGCCGCAGAGCCAGGAGGCTCACTCGGGCTGCCGCAGGCGACCTCGCTGGTGCTGGGCACGATCATCGGGGTCGGGGTGTTCACCCTGCCGGCCTCGCTGGCGTCGTACGGTCCGATCAGCCTCGTGGCCCTGGGCCTGACCACGGTGGGTGCGGTGGCTCTGGCGTTGATGTTCGCGTCGCTGAGCCGCCGGATGCCCGCCGATGGCGGCCCGTACGCCTACGCCCGGGTTGCGTTCGGGAACCTGGTCGGCTTCTCGAACGCCTGGCTGTACTGGATCACCACGTGGGGCGGCAACGCGGCGATCGCGACCGGGTGGGTGCTCTACGTCGAGACCTTCATCAACAAGGGCCAGGCCACATGGGCCACGATCGCCCTGACCCTGGCCGGCATCTGGGCGGCCACGGCCATCAACCTGCGTGGCGTGCGCAGCATGGGCACCATCCAGCTGTGGACCTCGATCCTGAAGTTCATCCCGCTGCTGTTCATCGCCACCGTCGGGCTGTTCTACATCGACACCGACAACTTCGCGGTGTGGAACCTCAGCGGTCAGGGCGTCTGGCAGGCCATCGGCGGGGCGATGGCCCTGTGCCTGTTCTCCTACATCGGCGTCGAGTCGGCGTCAGTGGCCGCGGCGAAGGTCCGCGACCCGCAGCGCAACGTGCCGCGGGCCACGATCCTGGGCACGCTGCTGTCGGCCGGCGTCTACCTGCTGTCGCTCGTGGCGGTCTTCGGGATCATCCCCAACGCCGAGCTGCAGCAGACGACCGCCCCGTTCGCCACCGCCGCCGAGACAATGTTCGGCGTGGCCTGGGCCGGTTCGCTGATGGCCCTGGTCGTGGTGATCTCCGGCTTCGGCGCCCTCAACGGGTGGACCATGCTGGCTGGTGAGATGCCCTTCGCGGCAGCATCAGACGGGCTGTTCCCGGAGCACTTCGGGCGGGTCTCCCGCCGTGGCGTCCCGGCCTTCGGAATCGTCGTGTCGGCGATCCTGGCCACGGCGGCGGTCCTGCTGTCACACCTCGGAGCCGCCGGCATCACCGTGTTCAACACCCTGGTCCTCATGACCGGCATCACCGGCGCGATCCCGTACGCGTTCTCGGCGATGGCCCAGATCAAGTGGCGCATCGCCGACGGGCGGGCCATCACCCGCGGTCGGATGGTCCGCGACGTCGGGATCGCCGCGGTCGCCCTGGTCTTCTCGGTGCTGTTCATCGTCTACTCCACGAACGGGGATGCCGAGGGCCTGGCCCGCTACGAGCCGTTCCTGTTCGCCCTGGGCGCCTACCTGATCGGCCTGCCCGTGTACTGGTACAACCGCGGACGCATGACCGCACCCGGCCCGGTACCGCCCCCTGTCGAGGCACGCGCCTCATGAACCTGGCCCTGCTGGCGGCAGCCGGGATCGCCCTGAGCTACGGCCTGGCCACGGTCCTGCAGTCGGTGGGCGCCAAGAGCACGACCACCAGCGAGGGCCTGGATCCGGGTCTGCTGGTCCGGCTGCTGCGCTCGGTGCCGTACCTGGTCGGGCTGGCACTCGACGGCGCCGGGTTCCTGCTCACCGTGGTCGCCCTGCAGTCGCTGCCCCTGTTCGTGGTCGAGGCGTTCACGGCCGGTGCGCTCGCGGTCACCGCCGTCGCTGCTGCGACGTGGCTGAAGATCCCGCTGTCCCGCGGGGAATGGATCGGGGTCGGGGCTGTCGTCGCCGGGCTCGTGGCGCTGGGGCTCTCGGCAGGTGCCGACGAGGATGTGGCCCTGGAGACCTGGGCCAAGTGGCTGCCCCTGGGAGTCGCGCTGGTCCTGCTGCTCGTCACCATCCCGGCAGCCCGGATCCATGGCCGAGCAGGGGTCACCGTGCTCGGCGCCCTGGCCGGCTTCGGCTTCGGCCTGGTGGGCATCGCCACCCGCACCCTGGAGAGCCCGATCACCGTGACGGGACTGCTCACCGACCCCTCGACCTACGGCATCATCGCCTCCGGCGGCCTGGCCCTGCTGGCCCTGGCCACCGCGCTGCAACGCGGCGGGGTCACCCAGGCCACCGCCGCCATGGTGGTCGCCGAGACCGTGATCCCCTCAGCCATCGGCCTGGCCTTCCTCGGCGACCGGATCAGGCCCGGCTGGGAGGCAGTCGCCGGCATCGGGCTCATCGTGGCAATCGGCGGCGCCGTCGCCCTCTCCCGGTTGGGTGAGATCCCCGCCGAGCCCGAACCAGCCGCGTCCCCCGAGCCGGCCTGATCGCCTCACCTCACGCGCCGTCCGCCTCGGTGGCACCTGTCAGGGAGTCCAGGCCGCCGGGTGACGTGGCGGTCTGGTCCGCCCTCGGCCGACCGCGCCCAGCGACCCGAGCCGCATCGACGGCGACCGGCCGGTCGTCACGATCCGCAAACGCCGCCCGCACATACGAGAGGGTGGGTGGTGCCCCGTCGGCTCCACCCACCCTCAGCTAGGGACGCATCCCGTCAGGGGGTGGCCTCGCCGGAGCCCTCCTCCTCGTCAGCCCCGCGCCGCGCGACAGCGGCGAGGCCTGCTCCGGCGGCCATGAGCGCCGCGGCGATACCTGCGATCAGGCCAGTCTCCCCGGCACCGGTGTGCGCCAGCTCGCTGGGCCCACCGGTCGTCTGCGCCTCGGTCGAGCCTTCGGCGCGGTGCGTCGCTGCCCGAGTGGTACGTCCCACCCTGGTGCGTGCCGGCCTGCGTGGTGCCCGAGAGATCCGTCCCGGCATGGGTTCCAGTCTCGGTCGTGCTGGGCGTCGACGTAGCAGACTCCGTCGTCGAGGCGGTCACCGTCCCGCCCAGGGCGATTGACGTTCCGTCCGTGGCCGCAGGGGTCTGCGTGCCCACACCAGGGGTTGAATCCCCGCCCGGCACCGATTGCGGGGTCGGCAGATCCGGCTTCGGCAACGGCGGGGTCACCACCGGACCCTGCACCGGGGGCGTCACCACCGGAGGCGTCACCACCGGGGTCGGCAGATCCGGCTTCGGCAACGGCGGGGTCACCACCGGACCCTGCACCGGGGGCGTCACCACCGGAGGCGTCACCACCGGGGTCGGCACATCCGGCTTCGGCAACGGCGGGGTCACCACCGGACCCTGCACCGGGGGCGTCACCACCGGAGGCGTCACCACCGGGGTCGGCAGATCCGGCTTCGGCAACGGCGGGGTCACCACCGGACCCTGCACCGGGGGCGTCACCACCGGAGGCGTCACCACCGGGGTCGGCAGATCCGGCTTCGGCAACGGCGGGGTCACCACCGGACCCTGCACCGGGGGCGTCACCACCGGAGGCGTCACCACCGGGGTCGGCAGCGTCCGGCTTCGGCTCGTCCGGCTTCGGCTGATCCGGCTTCGGCAACTCCGGCGTCTGTGTGTCGGTCGATCCGGAACCCCCTTGGTCGTGCTTCCACCACGCAGCCCCATGGTCCACGTTGCCTTGCTTGTTTTCCGTTGCCTGCCCCGCGTGGTGGGCCGCGGGGGCTGCGGCTGGGGCCGGCTCGGCTGCCAGGGCCGCCGGCGCAGCTACCGCGCCCAAGCCGGCAACGGCCGTGATGCCCAGGGCGACACCGGCTGCGATCCGCGCCGCCGCCCCCGAGCCGTAGACCAGTTGGACACCGTCGAAGACGGCGATGACATCACCCGGGAACTTCTCGAGGAGCTCGACGACGGCAGCGGGATTTCCCTGCGCGACGCTCTTGGCCGGCAGCTCACCGGGGCGCAGCAGGGACTTGCCTCCGGGGGCGTCGAGGACCGGGTGCACGACGGCGCCGAACGCCCCACCCAGGACGCGCTGCAACGGCGAGGGATCGCTGAGTCGTTCCACCTCGACCCCGGACTCCGCGATGTACCGCTCGGCGACTTCGACGGCCTCCGGGGTGCGTGGTGCCCTCAGCTCGGTCGGGGCGATCATCGTGACGCTGCGCCCGCTCATCGCGGCGATGGCCACGGCGTAGAGGACCCCGTAGCCGGACATGGCCCCGGTCTGGGTCAGCCACGCGACGGGACCGGGGATGCCCTGGTCGCGGAGCACGTGGACGGCAACGGAGGGGATCTCGAACTCGGTGGCCGCTGCGGCTCCCTGCAGGGCGCCGGCCACGAAACGTGTGGCGTTCCTCGGTTCGGGCGCCGCGAGCCAGATCACCTTGCGCTTGGCGCACTCGATGATCGCCTCTCGGACGTCGGCCACGGCGGGAACGACCTCGACCTCGATCTCGGGGGCGACCCGCGACCACTGAGCCCGGACGGTGGAGGCATCGGGCTCGCCAGCGAAGGCCACGATGCGGGAGGCGCCGACGGACAGCCGGCGGACGCCGTCATCAGACAGTCGTTCGCCCTGGAACAGTCCGACGGGGATGCGGCCGGGATCCTTGACGGTCATGCAGGACTCCTCATTGTGGGGGTTGGGATGCGGGTATGCGATGGCTGGGGCCGGTGCTCACGGCGAGGCGGCGGACCCCTGGTCCACCGTGACGTTGAGGAAGGGCAGGTGCTGCTCCGCCCAGGGGAACACCCAGAGGAACAGCACTGTCACGACGGCCAGGACAAGCAGCACCGCGATCAGCGCCCGGACCACGGTCGGCCCGGGCAGAGCGCGCCAGATGGTGCCGTACATGTCAGGCCCCCTTCAGGGCGGCGGGGCGCGTGCCCGACGACTTCGCCGTGGTGTCCACCAGGTGCCCCCACCAGATGTAGCGCTCGGTCGATGCCCATCGGGGATTGCAGCTGGTCAGCGTGATCAGGGCCTCCGTGGGGCTGGCCTCCAGCTCACCCGGGACCGGGTCAATCACCCACACGTCCGACGGGCTGACGATCGTCGCTTCATCCAGCTCGTAGGTGAACCAGTCCGTCGCCGTCTCGACGACCACCATGTCGCCCTTCTCAAGCTGGTCGATGCTGCGCAGCGGCTCACCGTGCGTGGCCCGGTGCCCAGCAGTCGCGAAGTTCCCGAGCTCGCCGGGCATGGCGGTCCCCACGTAGTGACCGATCCCCTGCGCAAGCTGATCCGGCCCGACGCCCTGCACCAGCGGCATGGCCCCATACCTCGTCGCGCAGCCGGGGGATGTAGACCAGGCCGAACGGTGTGCCGATCTCCGGCTGGTCGGCCGCCGGGGTGGCCTCCCTGGGCCCCTCTGCCGTCGGGGTCGGCGTTCCCTGGCTCACCCACTGCTCCTGGACCTGCGTGGCGGCCCGCTCCGCGGCCTGCGCTGCGGAGATGTTGGTCCAGATGAGCTGGTAGCCGACGAACAACAGCAGGATCAGGCCGACAGTGAACATCAGCTCACCGACCGTGCCCATGAGCCGCCGAGTGTGCCCACCGCGCGGTTTCCGTCCAGTGCTCGTCATCGCCGGTCCCGGCTTGCCAGGTCGCTGGGTCGCGCGCTGTGCCTGCCCGCTGCCCGGGTCTCCCCGGGACTCGTCAGGTCGAACCGGTCCCCCGTCGTGGCGAGTACGCCCATCAGAGGGCGGGGCGCGATGCTCATGTGGGGCTCCGAGTTCGGGGCAGCGTGGACGGGGCACAGGTTAGGGCGACCCTGCCGGATCGGCCACGCACTCGTGCCCGTCCACGCCCGCACGTGCCGCGCGGTGGCGAGGACCGCACGCGTGGTGAACAGCGGTGAACCCCCGGCAAAACGGCCTCTGACCTGCGGCAGGACTCTCACGTGGGCTTGAGCGGGGACGCCCGGCGGTGGGCTCCAGCGCCCGGTCGGGCGTAACCGTTACACGCCCGAGCCCGAACCAGCCGCGTCCCCGAGCCGGCATGATCGCCCCGCCTCACGCGCCGTCCGGCTCGGCGGCACCTGTCAGGTTGTCCAGTCCGCCGGGTGACGTGGCGGTCTGGTCGAACAGCCCGGACTCCTTGTGGTGCTGCCACTCGCGCCAGGCCAGCCAGGTCAGCACGATGTCGAACAGGGTCAGGGCGATCATCCCGAAGCTCGGCCCTTCGGTGGCGATGTCGTAGAGCTGGTAGGCGATGAATCCGACCAGGACCGCGATCGACAGGGGGTAGGCCCACAGCCGGCCCCGCAGGAGGGCGCCGACCAGCACGAGCTTCGCGATCCCGTGCAGCAACAAGTAGGTGGCCACGAACGAGATCGACGCCTCGGACAGGTCCTCACCCTTCGACCAGTCCAGGATCCATTGCCCGATGACGTTGCGGGGGTCGTCGCTCATCATCCACTCGGCGACCCCGCCGAGCAGCCCGATCAGCAGGTCGCGGGAGACGAGGAACAGGACAGCGCCCCCCACGACCTCGGCCACTCCGTTGAGCCCCTTGGCCACCACCCCGGCGACGAAGACCCGGCTGACCGCGTCCCCCGTGTCCCAGCTGTCGCGCAACAGTCCCATCAGGTCGCCTCCCTCAGCCCTCGACCAGGGAGGTCGGTCGTCGCGACTGCGCGCCGGTACCG
This sequence comes from uncultured Actinomycetes bacterium, assembly GCA_963714995.1. Taxonomy (GTDB): domain Bacteria; phylum Actinomycetota; class Actinomycetes; order S36-B12; family CAIYMF01; genus Prado023. The sequence continues at coordinate 221,820 of CAVQQP010000001.1, forward strand.
CGGCCCTCTCCGCGGGGGCGTGTGGGCACCTGGGCGGACCGATCCGGGCCCCGGAGCGTGATCACCGACTGGTGGTCGAGAGGCCGTCAGCTGCGTGCGGCGGGCGGTGGGAGCTTGCTCTGGATCCAGCCGATCAGGTCGCTGCTGCTGCGGGTCTGCAACCACAGCCGACCGGGGCCGGTGAAGTCGGTGACCAGGCCCTCACCACCGAGGATCGTGGACTTCCAGCTGCCGGCCTTGCGGACCGCGTACTGGACGGTGTCGTCGAATGCGACGACGTGCCCGGTGTCCACCGTCATGGTCTCGCCCGGGGCCAGCGTGTAGGAGCGGATGGCACCGTAGGCCGACATCAGCAGCTCACCACTGCCCGTGCAGCGCAGCAGCACCAACCCCTCACCACTGAAGAAGGTCTTGCCGCCACCCCACTTCGCGTCCACGTCCACACTGGTCTCCGAGGCGATCCAGGAACCCGACTGGACGAGCAGGGCGCCGGACCCGTCCAGGGTCACCAGGCTCATGTCACCGGGCAGCGCCGCCGCCACCGCGACGACCCCGCCGGTGGCCGAGGAGAAGTCGTTGACGAAGAAGCTCTCCCCGCCGAACGAGCGCTTCAGACCCTTGAGGAACCCTCCCTGCGTGGACGTGGCCATCTGCACATCGCCGCGGGTCATCGCCATCGCGCGCACACATTCGAGAGACGACACCCACAACGGAGGAGCACCCGATGACCAATGCTTCGAATCCCAGCCGGCGCAAGGGAACGGCGCCCACTCCCGCGACGCCAGGTCCTGAGCGTCATCAGGATCGGGAGCCGATGCTCACCATCGCGCAGGTCGCCGAGCTGCTCTGCACACCCGAGCGATTCGTGCGCCGCCTGGTCGCCGAGCGCCGCATCGGCTTCACCAAGGTCGGCCGCTACGTCCGATTCACCCTCGCTGATGTCGAGCAGTTCACGAACGCTGGGCGTGTGGATCCGATCGACCCGTGGGCGACCTACCGGAACACCCACCGCGCCAGCTGACGACCAGGCGCACACGGTCGCGTCCGCCGGGTCAACTCGCTCGTTGCTCGAGCCGTTCGGCGATCCACATCTTGATGACGGACTGCCGGGTGACGCCCAGGCGCTGGGCCTCACGATCCAGCGACTCCACCATCCACACCGGGAAGTCGACATTCACCCGGCGCTGGTCCCGCAAAGGGCGGCGTGCCGCAGCGAGGTCCAGGTGCTCCGTGACGTCCTCGCCTGCGTCGAACTTCTCGTCCAACTCATCCGCCCTCATAGAGAGCCACCTCCTCCACACGCGATCTGCGAACCGAGATGATCCGCACGCTCGACCCCCGGTAGGTCACGATCGCCGACCAATGGCGCCCGCCGATCATGCCGACCACCAGGAATCGGGGCTCGTCGTGAGTGCGTGCCGGGACCTCGACCAGGGAGTCGTCGAGCCACAGCGCCTGAGCCAGCACGAAGTCGATCCCGTGCTTGACCTGGTTGGCTGCGCTCTTCTGCTCATCGAACTCGAACTCCATCCGTCTCCTTGGGATAGATTCTATACCTTTTCGGCGCCATTGCCAGGCCCTGAACGGGCCTTGACCCCTTCTTCGATCAGGGCGTCCAAGCGCTGCGCCAGGTCGGCCGATCGCTCGGGGCGGACGCGGGCGTAGATCTCCAGCGTCGTCTGGATCGAGGCGTGCCCCAGGTGGGCCTGCACATCCTTCGGCGACGCCCCGGCGTCGATCAACAGCGAGGCGCACACCGACCGCAGGTCGTGGAACCCGACCGCGATCGGGTCGAGCAGACGCTCCTCCTCGTCAATGCGGCTGGCATTCCAGGCCTTGACCGCCTTGATCCGGCGGTGGCGATCCGTCACACGCGCCCGCCGGTAGCCGCCGTCGGAGTTGGGGAACAGCAACGCGTCGGCATTGATGGGCCGATCCCGCAGCAGCTCGCGGAGTTGGGCCACCAGCGAAGCCGGCAGTGCCACCCACCGGTCCCGACCGGTCTTCGTGTCGTTGACCCGAACGACCCCGCCAGCATCGGACACCGATCGTTGTACGTGCAGCAGGCCTCGCTTCAGGTCGACGTCCTGACGTTGAAGAGCCAACGCCTCGCCGATCCGCAGACCGCCGTAGGCAAGCAATCGGACCATCACCCGGTCGTCCTCGTGCTCGAAGTGGGTGACCAGGTCCTCGACCTGCGCGACGGTCAGCACCGGTCGGTCCACCCGACGGACCCGGGGAAGCGGATCCGAGCGCCGGCTCGCGGGATTGACCGGGATCGCCCCATCCCGCACAGCCCTGTCCAGCAGCCTCGACAGAACGCCAAACGCGCTGCGCACCTTCTGCGCGGACATCCCCTTCGCCTGCATGTCGGCCATCCACCGATCGATGTCCCTCGGCAGGATCTTGGACACCGGCACAGCGCCGAACCGCGGCTTGATCCACTTGCTCCACGAGTACGAGTAGTCCCGGACCGATGAGGGTCGCAGCCGTACCTCGATCGACGGCAGGTAGTCGTCCCAGTACGCCGAGAGGGGCAGTCGCGCTGCTGCGTCGTTCGTGATCAACCCACGATCGATGTCCGCGCGCCTGGCAGCCAGCCAGGCCGAGGCATCCGATTTGGTCCGGAACGTTTCCGGTGCGCTGATCATCCGCCCCGTGTTGTGGTCGGTGTAGCGGGCCTGCCACCGCCCGGACGGGAGCTTGCGCAGACTCCCGAACTTGGCCATCACGATCCCCCTCGCGGCTCCGTCCAGGGCGCTCCAGCGGGCTCGCCCGTGCCAGATGCTAGCGCGGATCTGGCACGAATCTGGCACGCCGGCCAGATCTGGGGGTAACGGGGATACGCCCTGCCTTGAGAAACTAGCCTCTGACCTGCTCTGTTACTCGGTGCCCCCGGCAGGATTCGAACCTGCGGCCTGTGGTTTAGGAAACCATCGCTCTATCCCCTGAGCTACGGGGGCTCCTGCGCAGGGCCTGCGGTCGGCCCGTGCGCAGGTCAGATTGTCGCAGATCGGACGGGAGTCCCCGAGACGGAGACCTCGGCCAGCTCGTTCAGGGCTGTTCCGACGGACTCGACCAGCCGATCCAGGTCGGGCAGGGCAGCAGAGTCCGCGGTCACCCCGATCGTCATGCGGTCGGTATAGGACACCAGGGCGAACGTGCAGCGCACGTCCAGCGCGACGGGGATGTAGGGGACGAACTCCAGCAGCTGCCGGCCCCCGAAATGGCGGACGCGCCGTGGCCCGGGCACGTTCGAGGCAGCAACGTTGACCCGCCCCTGGCCTGCGAGCACGTACTTGCGAGCCGCACGGGCGAGCAGCGGTGCTGGGATGTGGTCGGCCAGGCGAACGACCGCATCGGTACCGGTCGACACCCCCCGTGACTTCTGCTGCGCGGTGCGCTCCATGACGACGGCCAGCTGCCCACCGGGGGCGGCCACCTCAACCGGCAGGTTGACGAACATCGCCGACGTCTCGTTGGTCGCCGCTGCCGCGCCCTTCCCGCGCCGACGCGCCACCGGAACCAGCGTCCGGATCACGACCGAGTCCAGGGGGTCACCCCGCTGCAGCAGATAGCGGCGCAGCCCACCGGTGAGGGCAGTCAGGAAGATGTCGTTCACCGAGCATCCGGTCTCGGCCCGCAGCTGGGCCATGGGTGCGAGGTCGATCCCCGTCCAGCCCCACAGCCGCTCCCCACACAGAGGACCGTTGAGGACGCTGGGCGGCAGGTCCGGGCGCACCACTGCAGCCAAGCCCGTCCGCACGTCCTGGACTGCCTGCCGCGCCCGGCCCGGGGACAGCACCGCGCGGAGGACCAGCCGGATCAGGCGGAATGGCAGAGCCAGCGCCCACGACGCGCCCGACACGGCCATCGCGCCACGGGACAGGGGCGGGCGGAGGTCGGCGGCCCTCGCCCCCGGGGCCCCGGTTTGCGACGCCGGGTCCGGGTCGAGCATCGTCTCAACCACGTCGCTGCCGGACCGTCCATCGACCATCGCGTGGTGCGCCTTCGCGATCACTGCCCAACGTCCGCCAGCCAGGCCGTCGACCTGCCACAGCTCCCACATCGGCCGGCTCGAATCCAGGCGCTCGGCCATGATCCACAGGACCATCGCCCGCACCTGTGCCTCATCGCCCGGCGGATCCAGGACGGCGTGGTGCAGGTGCTCCTCGACCGCGAAGTGCTCACTGTCCACCCAGATCGGCCGGCCAAGGTCGAGCGGCATCCGCTGCACCCGTCGGCGGGGCCAGGGCGAGAGCGCCAACCGCGCGGCGATCCGATCGCGGAACTCGGCGTGGTCCGGTGCCGGACCCTCGAAGATGAGCAGCGACCCCACGTGCAGCGGTTGGACGTCGGTCTCCATCCAGAGGAATCCGGCCTCCAGCGCGCTCAGCCGACCGTCCCGGCTCACCGCTCCAGTCTGGCACCGGGGCCGCCCGCATGTCCCCCGACGGCTCGGCCCGTTCACGGGCCACAGCCAGGACGTGCGTGTGCCCGGGGCCGCCCCGCCGTCGGTCCCGGACACACGCACTACGGAGGTCACGGCGTGAAGGCCACCACGGTCGGGGCGCCGAACACGAAGGACCCGTTGACCACGAACAGGACTCCACCAGGCCCCGGAACCACCGCAGTCGGGTAGTCCAGGGAGTCCTCGGGCAGCTCCGCCGGAACCGCGTGCCCGGCCCCGTCCACCATCACGAGGCTGCCGGGGACCACGACCGACCCCGTGTACCAGTCGAACTCGCCGTTGACAGCGGCCCACAGCCGGCCGTGGCGATCGAAGGCGATTCCGTCAGCACTGACGAGGAGTGGATCGGAAGCCACGACCTCCGCCGACCCCGCCGAGCCGTCCGCGCGGATCGGGATCCGCACGATGGTGCCCTGGCTGTACGAGGTGACGTACACCGCACCCCTCCGGTAGGCGATCCCGTTGGCCCCGAAGTCCATCACCTCAGCCGGTTCGAGCAGCGGCGAGCTGATCCAGCTCTTCGCGTCTGCGGGGGAACCTGTGGTCGGACCGGTCCAGACGGAGCCCAGGCTGTCGGTCAGGTACGCGATCCCGTCGTGGACCGCCAACCCGTTGGGGTACGGCTCCTCCGGCATCGTCAGGACCCGGTGCGCCGCGTCGGCGGTCACCCGCAGCAGGCCGGACGGCGGATCCTCGGGCCACCCGTATTGCGTGCCGAAGTTGTTCAGCGCGACGAACACCCGGCCATGCTCATCGACTGCGACGCCCATGAGCATGCCGGTCGGGCTGAGGTCGATCCGCGGACCGAACTCGGAGGCCCGGCCGTCGGCGCGGATGCGCACCAGCTGGCCGAAGTTGGACGTCGGCGGGTCCTCGGCGCCCCAACTGGTGACGGCGACGATCATCCCGCCCCTGCCGTCGGATGCCATGCTCTCGCCGAACGCCCCCAACTCACCCGATCGGAAGCTCGGCGACCACGCTGACGTGATCCAGGTTCCCCGGGTCGGGCAGCGCCGGGGCGCCCACGGCGACCGACATCTGTCCCACCACCAGCCCGGCAACGGCCAGGCCCAGCAGCATCCTCTTCAGGTTCCTCATCTCCGTGCCCTTCCTCTCTGTCACACGCTCAGGCGCCCGCCGACGTGCGTGGCAGGAAGAACTCGAGCGGGATCTCATCGGGATCCCGGAAGTTCAGGTGCCACCCGAACGGCGACTCCTGGATTCCGGACTCTGTGACGCCGTGCGCGCGCAGGCGATCGAGCCACGAGTCGAGCTCGCCCCGGCTCGCGCACACGAAGCCGACATGGTCGAGCCCGACGCGGGTCTGGGTGAACGCCTCGTCGGCGACGTCGGGATCCTGGCGCAGGTCGATCGCCTGGCCGGTGGGCGTCATGAAGATCTTCATCGGGGCCGGCTCGTCGAACTCGGCCACGAGGGTCATGTCGAACAGCCGGGCGTACCAGTCCGCGCTCTTGTCGATGTCGTGGACGCTGAGTGCCACATGCTGGATCACAGGTGTCGTCATGGGAGTGCTCCTTCTGTGCGCGAGGTGCTCACGACTCCACGGTGCTCCCCAGCCCGGCAGGGGGTATCCGTGGAATCACCGGGGTTCCGCGACCCGGGGCACCTCGGGGGCCGGCTGAGTTCCCTCAGGACGCCGGCGGGAGCATGCTCGAGAGGTGCTGGTCGGACGATCTGGGGAGCTGGGGCGGCTGGATGCCCTGGTCGTGTCCGCCTGCAGGGGTGCCGGAGGACAGCTCGTCCTCGTCGGCGACCCGGGGATGGGCAGGAGCGCGTTGCTCGACGCGGTGCATCGGAGGGCGGCTCGGCGAGATCTGCGGGTGCTGCATGTCCGCGCGACGCCGGGCATGGACTCGATGCCGGGCTCACTGTTGGAGGCCATCCGAGGGACGAACGGCTCACCCCCACGCCCGACCCCGTCCGGGCCCGAGGCTCACGAGGCACTGGCACTGCTGGATGCGTGCGTCGAACCGGGTCCCGTCCTGCTCCTGGTCGATGACGCCCACCATGCCGACACGCTGTCGCTGACAACCCTGCGCACGGCGATCGAGCGGGTCGGGCGGTCGCCCTGTGCCGTGGTGGTCGCCTGCCCTCCCGATCCCGCACTTCCGCAGCAGCTCGCCGGCTGGCCCCGACTCCGGCTCGAACCGTTGGACCGCGAATCCGCGGGAGCTGTGCTGCGCGCGAACCTCGGCCTGGGGAGTGGCACCCCGGTTCCAGACCACGTCACCGACGCCCTTCACGGGAACCTCCACGCCCTGGTTGCTGCCCACGACCTGCTGTCGGACGACCAGTTGACCGGTCGCGCACCGCTGCCGTATCCGATGCCGATGCCGACGGCCCTGCTGACCGGCTGGAGCCCAGCCCTGGACCGGTTGGGGCAGCGGGCACAGGATGCCCTGCTCGACCTGGCCGTCTCCGGAGGCCGGCTGGCCCTGCTGACGGCAATGGCCGAGTCCGGGCAGGCACTGGCCGAGGGGCTCGACGAGGCTGAGCAGTCCGGGGTCCTGGTCCTGGGCACCCCGGGGCATGCGGCGTTCCGCACCGCGACCGTGCGCGATGTGGTGCTCGCCCGGGCACCTGCCGGCCAGCGTCGCCGAGCCCACCGACGTGCCGCCGAGGCGGCCCTGCGACTGGACCTTGCCCCCAGCATCATCGTGGACCACCTGGCCCTGTCGGTCATCACCGCCGATGACTCGACCGCAGCCGAGATCGCCGCCCAGGCGGAGCGCGCAGAGCGGGCGGAGCACTATGCGGCGGCGGCGCGGGCGTGGGAGGCGGCGGCACACATGACCACCGTGCCGTCCGACCGGGTGGCCTTCGCCCTCTCGGCGATCCGCGTGTCCTTCGACATGGGACTGCCCGCCTCCGAGGACCTCCTGGAGATCGTGTCGGAGGACCGCCTGGATCCCCGGTCAGCCGCGCACGTCGCGGGCATCCGGGCCGAGCAGCGGGCGGACCTCGATCCCGCCGCGGCATTGCCCGCCATCCTGGGACAGGTCGAACGTGCCGAGACGGCCTCACCCGAGCTGATGCCGACCCTGCTGCTCGATGTCGTCGGCATCGCCCTGCAGATCGGTGACACCCGGGCTGCCCTCGATGCCGCCGAACGCTACGCACAGCTCGACCTCCTGGACCAGGCCTATCCGCATCGGCCCGATCCGTCCTGGACGCGCAGCGCAGCGCTGGCCGCCGCGCTCTTCCAGGATGGGCAGGTGGCTCGGGCGATGCCCCTGCGCCGGGAGGCGATCGAGGCAGCCGGCGCCACGGACCCTCGGGCGATGGACCTGCCCATGCTGATGAGCACCATCGGACTCGACGACATCCTGCTCGACATCAGCCCGGCGGCGACCGACCGGCTCCTCGTCGCGGCCGAGCGGGCCAAGGGGGACTCGGGACTCCTGCCCTGCCTCTATGGGATCCAGGGATGGCGGGCCAAGGCCCGGGGGGACTGGCAGGCCGCACGGGCCTTCCTGGTCCTCGGGCGCCCCCAGGCCGAGGCGGCGGGCCTGGTCCAGCCCTGGCTGGGCATGACCGCCCTGTCCGTCGAGCTGGCCGCCCAGTGCGGTGACGACGAGGTGCTGCGCATCGACTCCCGGCGCCTGCGCGACGTCGGGTCCGGATGCGGCGACCGGCGCCGACTGGCCACGCTGGACCGGGCACTCGGCCTGCGGGCGCTCGTGGACGGTCGCCTTGGGGACGCCGTCGCCCACCTGTCAGCAGCCGCGGATGTGGGGTTCCTCGGGCGCGGCCTGCGCGATGCCGTCCTGCCGGCGCGCGTGGACCTCATCGAGGCGTTCGTGCGCTCCGGGGACTACGCCGAGGCCGCTCGACGGCATTCCGAGCTCCACCCCCTGCTCGCCGACATGGGCGACCCGCTGGCGACCGCGCTCGACGAGCGGGCCGCCGCCCTGGTCACGGGTGGCGAGGAGGCAGAGGAGCACTACTGCGCCGCCCTGGCCGCCCATGAGATGTCGGGCGAGCCCTTCGAGCAGGCACGGACGCACATGCTCCTCGGCGAGCACCTGCGCCGCAGCCGCCGGAGATCCGAGGCACGCGCTCACCTGCAGAGCGCGATCCACACCTTCGACCGGCTCGGGGCGGCACCATGGTCGGCTCGGGCGGGCCAGGAGCTTCGTGCCGCTGGCGGGCAGCCGGGTGGCGCCGCACGCGAGACCGCCGGCAACACCATCGCGCTGACCCCGCAGGAGCGTGCAGTCGCCCTCGCCGTGTCCTCCGGGATGAGCAACCGCGAGGTCGCGGAGGCGCTGTTCCTGTCGACCCGGACGGTGGAGTACCACCTGGGCAACATCTACCGGAAGCTGGAGGTCCATGGACGCGGGGCGCTCGCGAGGGCACTGGACGCAACGCCCGCGGCGGCGCCGGTGTCGGCGACCGCAGCCCTCGCAGGAGTCGCAGGGCTGAATCGCCCACCTGCGACGCTCCGAGACCTGGCCCCCCACCCATCCCGGTCTCCCCCTTGCGTGTCCCGGCCCGGCAGGTGACGCTGGGGCCATGTCCATCGAGGTCCACGACGGGGTCACGGCCGAGGTCGGGCGGATGCAGGTGCGCCGCGTCCTGCCGCGTCGGCGGCTGCGCACGATCGGCGCCTGGTGCTTCGCCGACCACATGGGGCCGGCGGAGGTCACCGAGACCGCGGGCCTGGACGTCGGGCCGCATCCGCACACCGGCCTGCAGACCGTCACCTGGCTCATGGAGGGCGCGGTGCTGCACCGCGACAGCCTCGGCTCGGAGCAGCTGATCCGCCCCGGCCAGGTGAACCTGATGACCGCCGGCCGCGGCGTGGTCCACGCCGAGGAGAACACCGGCACCTACCGGGGCACCCTGCAGGGCGTGCAGCTCTGGGTCGCGCAGCCCGACGGCGTCCGGCACGGCGATCCGGGGTTCGAGCACCACGGGGAGCTCCCGGTCGTGGAATGGGGGCGGGCGTCAGCGACCCTGATCGCTGGCACCTACCTCGGGGCGACGTCGCCGGCAGCCTTCGACACGGAGCTGCTCGGGATGCAGGCCACGGTCCAGCCCGGGGTGACGACCTTCGGCCTGCGACCGGACTTCGAGCACGCGGTCATCGCCCTCGACGGACCCCTGCTCGTCGGCGACGCCCTGGCCGCCCCGCGAACCCCCACGAATCCGGGCCAGATCGCCGCGCTCGGACCAGGGCGATCCGAGATCGACATCGAGGCCCGCGAACCCACGCGACTGATGGTCCTGGGCGGCGTCCCGTTCCCCGAGCCGGTCTTCATGTGGTGGAACTTCGTGGCCCGCAACGCCGACGAGGTGTCGACCTTCTACGCCGACTGGCGGGACCGGGCACAGCGCTTCGGCGAGGTCGACTCAGTCCTCGACCGGATTCCTGCGCCCCCACCGCCGTGGGAACCGATCCGCACGACCGGCCCGCGTTGACCCCTCCGCGGGTCGGGGATGGCCGCGGAACTTGAGATCCACATACCCCCTGGGGTATAGTGGGACTCACCACGAACTCGAAGGAGACCCCCTATGTGCAGCCCCGCGATCTGCCGCTCGTGCGGCAAGGTGACCTACTCCGGCTGTGGCCGGCACGTCGACCAGGTGATGGCCGGCGTGCCCGAGCCCCGGCAGTGCACCTGCCGCTGACCCTCGCGGCGCGGCGCCCCCGGGCGCTCCGCCTCCCGCCGGGTCGCCCGACTCGGCGCAGACCCTCCCGTTAGGCGCAGACCCTCCCGGAATTCCGGGAGGGTCTGAGCTTTCCGGGAGGGTTTGAGCTCTCTGCGGGAGGGTCTGCGGGCATGTGGCCGTCTGCGGGCATGTGGCCACCCGCGGTCGGGTGGCGCTCACCGTAGGGTCGGGCCATGGACAGCACGACAGCGTCGGCCCACGTCACCCGTGCCGGTCGGGCCACGATCGGGAGGTCGACCGAGGGCCTGGCTGAGGCACGACGCTCCTGGCGGATCATCCTGCAGGCCACGCTGGCAGCGACGCTGGCCTACGCCGCCGCCCTGCAGATCGGGCACGACCAGCCCTTCTTCGCGCCCATCGCGGCCATCGCCACGGTCGCGGTGTCGCTGGCCCATCGGCTGCGCCGGTCCGCTGAGCTCCTCGTGGGCAATGCCCTGGGCATCTTCTTCGCCGACCTGCTCATCGCCGAGATCGGGACCGGCGTCTGGCAGCTGGGGCTGGTCGTGGCGATCGCCCTGACGACGGCGATCATGGCCGGCGGCGGGCCGATCCTGATCATGCAGGCCTCGTCCGCCGCCATCCTGATCGCCACCCTGACCCCTCCGACGCAGGCCCAGCCCTGGAACACCAGCCGCGTCGTCGATGCCGTGATCGGTGGGCTCATCGGGCTGGCCGTCTCGGCCCTGGTGATGCCCGTCGATCCCGCGCGTCACGCCCAGCAGTCGACGCTCCCGGTGATCGCGGCGATCGCCGGCGGCTACCGGAGGGTGGCCGCGGCCCTGAGCCAGCGCGACCCCGCCGAGGCCCGCGCCGCACTGGATGACCTCCGCGCCACCGCTCCGGTCCTCGCCTCGTTCCACGCCGGCCTCGACGCGACCCGTGAGTCCGTGCGGCTCTCGCCCTGGTACTGGGGCCAGCGCCAGACCCTGGCGACCTACACCCTGGCCGGTGGGCACCTCGACAACGCCCTGCGCAACCTCCGGGTCCTGGCCCGCCAGGCATCGATCGCCCTGGAGCGCGACGACGCCGTCCCCGCTGAGATCCCGCACTCGCTGGCCGACCTGGCCGGCGGAGTCGAGGCCCTGGGACCCATGCTCGCCGGTGACAGCGAGGCAGGACCCGTGCGCGACGTCATCCTCAGGGCAGTCGGGATCGCCGCCGGCGCCCCGGCCGAGGGCCTGTTCACCATTCCGATGGTGGCCCAGATCCGGCTCTCCGCCTCCGACCTCCTGCAGGCCACCGACATGACGGTGGACGAAGCCGCCACGGCAATCCGTGCCGTCGGCGATCTCCGGGACCTCGGCCCCACGGACCCGGGACCAATGGCAGGGTAAGGCAAGCCTTACCTTGAGGTAGCCTGTGCCCATGATGCTGGACGCGGCCCGCACCGGGCAGCTGATGACCGTCGTGGGCCGCAGCCGGTCCTCGAGTGCGATCAGCCGCCGGCTGGCGGAGCTGGGGATCCGACCGGGAGCCACGCTGGCGATCCAGTCGCGGACGAGCGGCGGCGGGGCGATCCTGGCCATCGGCGACGACCGGATCGCGGTCTCGCGCCAGATCCTGGACAGCATCGAGGTCGATCCCGAGGTGGTGGCGCATGGCTGACACGGTCGCCAGCTGCCACGAGGCACCCGGCCAGCCGGCGCACCCCGGGGCACGCCGGGTCGCGCTCGTGGGCAGCCCCAACTCCGGGAAGTCCACGTTGTTCAACGCGCTCACCGGCGCGGGCCGCGCGGTCGGCAACTACCCGGGGACCAGCGTCGAGGTCGGCACCGGGCGCTGGGCCGACCCCGCGTTCGGCGAGCTCTCGCTGACCGACCTGCCCGGCGCGTACTCGTTGAACCCGATGTCCCCCGACGAGGCCCTGACCGCGGACCTCCTGCACGGCGGCGACCAGGTCGACGCCGTCGTGGTCGTGTGCGACGGCGCCCACCTCGGACGCTCGCTGGTGCTCGCGGCGCACGTGCGACAGCTGCCGGTTCCGGTGGTCGTCGCCCTGACCATGACCGACGTCGCGGCCCGCCGGGGCCTCGAGGTCGACGACGCCGTCCTCGCCGAGCGCCTCGGGGTGGGGGTGGTCCGGCTGGACCCCAGGCGTCGGGACGTCCACGCCCTGGCGGCGGCGGTCGCCGAAGCCCTGGCCAACCCCGTGATCCACCCCTTGACGCTCGCGCCGACGACCGTCGGCGGCTGCAGCGTCGGCTGCCCTGCCGACTGCACCGCCTGCCCCCCGACCGCCATGAGCGACCTGACGGCCCGCCTCGACCCCGAGGACGACCTCGCCCGCGCCGAGGCGGTCTTCACCTGGGTCACCGACACGACCGCCCTGGCCACCAGCCGCGCCCACGAGCTCCGGCAGACCTGGTCCGACCGGATCGACCGCTGGGTGACCGCCCCCGTGATCGGGCCCGTCATCTTCCTGGGCGTCATGTGGGCCGTGTTCGCACTCACCACCACGGTGGCCGCACCCCTGCAGGGGGCGCTCGACGCGTTCTTCACCGGCCCGGTGACGTCGGTGACGACAGCCGCCTTCGAGGCGGTCGGCCTTGGCGGCAGCCTGGTGGAGGGCTTCGTCGTCGACGGCCTCATCGCCGGAGTCGGGATGCTGCTGACGTTCGTCCCGCTCATGGCCATCATGTTCGTGCTGCTCGCCCTGCTCGAGGACTCCGGCTACATGTCGCGGGCCGCTGTCGTGACCGACCGGCTCATGTCCCGGCTCGGCCTCCCCGGGCGCGCGTTCCTGCCCCTGGTGGTCGGGTTCGGCTGCAACGTCCCGGCGATCTCCGCGGTCCGCGTCCTGCCCGACGCGCGGCACCGGCTGCTGACCGCCCTGCTCGTCCCGTTCACGTCGTGCTCGGCGCGCCTGACCGTGTACGTGATGGTGGCAGCCACGTTCTTCCCGGCCAACGCCGGCACGGTGGTGTTCCTGATGTACGTGACGAGCATCCTGCTGGTCATCCTCGGCGGCCTCCTGCTGCGCTCCACGCTGATCCGGACGATGGGCTCCGACCCGCTCGTCCTCGACCTGCCGCCCTACCAGACCCCGTCGGTCCGCCTGCTCGGCACCGCCACGTGGATGCGGCTGCGCGGGTTCCTGGAGACGGCGTCGGGGATCATCGTGGCCACGGTCGCGGTGGTGTGGGCGCTCGGCGTCATCCCCGCACCCGGGACCAGCGGGACCCTGGGGGACGTGCCGATCGGCGACAGCCTGTACGCGTGGATCGCCGATCAGGCCAGCGTCCTGTTCATCCCGACCGGCTTCGCCGAGTGGCATGCCATCGGGGCGCTCATCGTCGGATTCGTGGCGAAGGAGGCCGTGATCTCCTCGTGGGCGCAGACCTACCCGTCCGACGTCGACCTCTCGGCGGCGGTGTACGCGGACTTCGCGGCCAGCTCCGGGGGCCACCCGCAGGCAGCCGCCGCCGCATTCCTCGTGTTCCTGCTGGCCTACACCCCGTGCGTGGCGACGCTGGCGGCACAGAAGCGCCAGATCGGCACGCGCTGGACCGGCGTCGGAGTCGTCATGCAGTTGGCCATGGCATGGCTGCTCGCCGTGGCGGTCTTCCAGATCGGGGTGGCGCTGACATGAGCATCGTGAGCGACGTCCTTGCGGCGGTGGCCGCGGGCGCCGGCTCGACGGTCGAGGTCGCGCGGCGCACCGGCACCACGCAGCAGGATGCCGAGACGGCACTCGCCGCCCTGTCCGCGACCGGCCGCATCCGCCGGGTCCTGGTGTTCGCCGATGCCTGCGCGACCGAGGGCTGCTCGGGCTGCGCATCCTCGGGTGGGTGCGCCTCGGCCGGGGTGGGCTCGCTGGTGGGCTCGGGCCTCACGGCCTGGCGGGCCGTCCCGCGCTGAGGCCGGGCTGACGGGCGTGACGCAGGGCGGGCGCAGCCAGGGCGCACAGGCGGGCGCGGGCAGCGCCTGGCGGGGGCTGGCATGGGGCGGCGGCTGGCGCGGGGTGTGGCTGCCGCCGGGGTGCGTGGCTGCCGCGGGGTGTGGCTGGCGCGGGGTGCGTGGCTGGCGCGGGGCGTGGCTGCCGCCGGGGGGCAGCGGAGGGCGGCGCCGCTCCGACAACCTCGCGCCCGTACCGGTCGAACTGACCCTGGTGGGTTCGACGACGGGCCGACCTCGCGCCCGTTCGGGTTGAACCCGAGCAGCTGATGGGACCGGGAAGCACCGGAACGACCGCGAGGTTGGTGATCGGGGTTCTCCTCAGGGTCGTATTCAACGGGAACGGGCGCGAGGTTCCGGACCTCACCCGCCGGCGAGGACCGCGCGTTCGTGGTCCAGCAGCCAGGCCTTGGTTCCGAGCCCCCCGGCGAACCCGGTGAGCGCGCCGGACGCCGCCACGACTCGGTGACAGGGGACCACGATCGACAGCGGGTTGCGCCCATTGGCGGCACCCACGGCGCGCGCGGCCCCCGGCTCGCCCATCTCGGCGGCCTGCTCGCCGTAGCTGATGGTCCTGCCGTAGGGGATGGTGCGCAGTGCCATCCACGCGCGCCGTTGGAAGTCCGTCCCCACCGGGTCGAGCGCGAGGTCGAACTCCCGGCGGGACCCGGAGAAGTACTCCTCGAGCTGGGCCTCGGCGGCGTCCAGGTGCTCCTCGGCCCGGAGCAGGTCGGCCGGGTCCCTCCGTGCTCCGGCCCCAGCCACCTCACGTGCGGCCCCTCCACTCACGGCGCGCCGCCTCGTGCCGCCCCGCACGACGCGCTCTCCACCTCAGTCCCCTCACCTCCGGCTCGTGCCGGGCCGTCCCCGGCCCTGGGACCGGCTGGTCCGACGGCGCGCGCCACCCGGGAGCCGTCCTCGCCCGGCCAGAGGACGGCGCGCAGGCCCGCCGGACCGGCCACGAGCTCCAGGGGTCCGATGGGCGTGCTCATCGACCGCCGGCACAGGGCGGGCGCGGCGAGCGGAGTGGTTGGGCTGGGGCGGGTCATGCGGTCACCTCTCGTGGGCCCGCCGGGGCGGGGTCGGTCGTGGGAGTCGGATCGAGGCTGGCCCACAGGTGCGCCACCGCGTACGAACGCCACGGACGCCACGCGTGGGCCGCCTTCGCGATCTCCCTCGGGCGGTCGTCACCGCCCAGCGCCGCGATCGCGTGGCGCACGCCGAGGTCCCCCGCCAGCATGACGTCGGGATCGCCGAGCGCGCGCATCGTGATGTAGCCCGCGGTCCATGGCCCGATGCCGGGGCGGGACTGCAGGTCCGCCGCGATCCCCGACCGGTCGACACCCGGGTCGAGCACCAGCTCGCCGTCGGCCAGGGCGCGGCACAGGCCGACGAGTGCGGCCCCGCGGGCCCGCGGCATCGACAGCCCGGCGGGGTCGGCCTCCGCCAGGCGCGCGGCGCTGGGGAAGATGTGGGTCAAGGTGGGTTCGGCGAAGCCCAGCGGCTCACCGTGCGCCGCGACGAACCGGCCGAGCACCGTGGCGGCCCCCGCCAGACTGACCTGCTGGCCGACGATCGCGCGGACGGCGACTCGAAGCGGCGTCGGGCTGACCGGGGACGCGCAGCCCGGGCCGGCGCGGTCACGAGCGGCGCAAGGACGGGATCGCGGCCCAGCACGTCCATGACCGCGAGCGGGTCGGCGTCGAGGTCGAAGAGGCGGCGCGTCCGGGCCACCCCTGGGGCCAGGTCGCGCAGGTCGGCGAGCCGGAAGGTTCCGACCACACCCTCGACGGTCGGCACGCACGTGACCGTCGCTGGTCCGTGCGGAAGCGCGAGCGTGCGCCGGTAGGTGCGCCCGTCCCAGGACTCGGTCCCGGGACCACGCGATCGGCGAGGAATGCCATCACCTCGTCACCGTCGAACGGCTGGCGTGTCGCCAGGCGCACCGGGATCGGCGCGTGGGCGACGTCCCGCCGGCGCAGCGGCTGACCAGCGCGCGGTCGGCGGCTCCTCCGCTCCGGCGTGGCTGTCGGCGGCGCGGGGCGGCGGCCGCATCTCGCGTGGAGTCGAGGCGAAGACCCGTACACGGCTGCGATCGTGTCGTTGAACTGGCGGATGCTCGCGAAGCCCGCGGCGAACGCGACGTCGGGCGAACGGCAGGTCCGTCGTCTCGAGCAGGATCCCGCGGCCGTGTCCGCCCGCTGCGCCCGGGCCAGGGCGAGCGGCCCGGCGCCGAGTCCTCGGCGACCAGCAGGCGGTGCAACTGGCGCTCGCTGTAGTTGAGCCGGCGTGCCAGCCCCGGTCACGCCTTCCCGGTCCACCACGCCGTCGGCCACGAGCCGCATCGCCCGGGCGACGACGTCGCCGCGGGGTCCCACTCGGGCGAGCCGGGCGACGGCGTCGGGCTGGCACCGCCGGCAGGCGCGGTACCCGCCCGCTGGGCGCGGCCGCGGCGGCCGGGAAGAACTCGACGTTCCCGCGCTGACGGGGTGCGGGCCGGGCAGCTCGGGCGGCAGTAGATCCCCGTGGAGCGCACGGCGGTGAAGAACCAGCCGTCGAAGCGGGCGTCCTTGCTCGCCACCGCGCGGTAGCAGCGCCTCGTGGTCCAGGGCGGCCTCCATGCCGACATCCTCCCCCACCCGGCCACCGGCGACTAGCAGGAATCGGACGC
>CAVQQP010000002.1:0-277722 GCA_963714995.1 uncultured Actinomycetes bacterium
CCGACCCTCGGGGTGAGCCAGGAGGTGCCGATGTCGAACGAGGATCCGGCCGTGTTGCGGGTCACAGGTCTGGACCACGAGCCGCCGTGGTCCTATGGTGCGCGGATGGATGTGGGGGTCCTGGGTCCGCTTCGGGTGGCAGACGTGGCCGGGGAGGTGCGCCTGCCGGGTGCCAAGGAGCGCACCCTGCTTGCCGTGCTGGCCGCCCATGCGGACCAGGTCGTGGCACCGGACGACCTGGTCGATGCCCTCTGGCCGGACGAGCCACCACGCACGGCGATCCGCACGCTGCAGGTCTACATCGCTCGGCTGCGCTCAGCCCTGGCCCGGGACGACTCCACCGCCAGCAGTGTCATCGTGACCGCTGGCCGCGGGTACCGGCTGGCGGTCGATCCGATGGCCGTCGACGCCAACAGGTTCCGCAGCCTGGTGGAGCTGGGCCGCTCAGCCCTGGCCGAGGGTCAGCCAGCCGTGGCCGCCGACACGTTCACGGAGGCACTCGGGCTGTGGCGCGGTCCGGCGTACTCCGGCTTCGAGGAGGCGGCGTTCGCCCGCTCCGAGGTGCGGCGACTCGCCGAGTTGCGGATCACGGCGCAGGAGGGGGCGTGGGCGGCGCGGACGGCGGCGGGTGACGCCCGGGGCGTGATCCCCGAGCTCGAGGCGCACGTGACCTCCCATCCGTTGCGGGAGCCGGCGTGGGCCCTGCTGGTCCGCGCGCACGCGGCAGCCGACGACCAGTCCGCTGCCCTGGCCACGATCGAACGGGCGCGGCGAGGTCCTGGCCGAGGAGCTGGGCGTCGATCCCGGTGACGAGCTGCGCACCCTGCACGCTCGGGTCCTCGCCCAGGACCCCGCGCTGCGGCCCCGGTCGACCCTGCCCCTGGAGCTGGTCGCGCCCGGCACGCCGCTGGTGGGCAGGGCCGGCGAGCTGTCGGAGTTGGCCGGGCACCTTCGTGAGGCGCGCGCCGGAGCGTCGCGGCGGGTGCTCATCCTGGGCGATCCGGGGTCAGGTCGGTGGCGGTTGGCCAGCGCCCTGGCTGAGATGGCCCGGTCCGAAGGAGCCAGCGTGGTGGTCGGCGGTGCACCCTGCGCTCGGGTTCGTGCTCCGGGTGATCGACCTCCGTACCGATCCGTCCGCGCCGGTGCCCGACCCAGGTCCGCGCGAGCTGCAGGTCGTGGTCGCCGGCGAGGCCCCCGCGGGGATGGTGCTCGACGCCGAGCTCCGGGTCGGCCCCCTGTCGGTGGAACAGGTGCGGGAGGTGCTGGCCGGGCATGCCCGCGGCCGGGTCGACGGTGCGGAGTTGTCGGGAGCCGCTGAGCAGGTGCATGCCGAGTCCGGGGGGAACGCTGCTGCCGTCCAGCGGCTGGCGATCGCCTGGGCCCGTGACCAGGTCTCGGCCCGGGTCGCACAGCGGGCGCACGTCGGCACCGGGTCGGCGGCGGCGCACTCCGCCGACCGGCTGGCCCTGGCCGAGGACGTCGAGCTGTGGACCGCGCTGCAGCCGCCCCCGGTGGCTGACCTGGAGGTCTGCCCGTGGCGAGGGCTGGCCTCCTACGCGGAGGCCGACTCGCCGTGGTTCGCCGGTCGGGAGCGGATCACCGCCGAGTTGGTGGCGCGGGTCGCCGTCGATCGGGCGCTGCTGCTCGTCGGGGCCTCCGGCTCGGGCAAGTCGTCCCTGCTGCGGGCGGGGCTGCTGGCCTCCCTGGCAGCCGGCGCCCTACCGGGCAGTGCGAGCTGGGTCAGGATCGTGCTGCGTCCCGGTGCGCATCCGATGCGTGAGCTGACCAGGGCGGCGCTGTCCGGGGCCTCGGCCACGGGCCCGGACCGCGTGGCCGACCTGCTGTCGCGGTCCCTGGACGGGCGGGGTGGTGCGGAGCGGATCCTGCTGGTGGTCGACCAGTTCGAGGAGTGCTGGACGGTCTGCACCGATCCGGGGGAACGCGACGCGTTCCTCGATGCACTGGCCGAGGTGGCCACGGCGGAGATGCCGGTGTCGGTCGTGATCGCCGTGCGTGCCGACCATGCCGGCAGCATCGCCGGGCACCCGGGGATCTCCGGTGCGCTGGCCGGGCAGGCGGTGTTCGTCGGGCCGATGGTGGAGGGCGAGCTGCGCAGGGCGATCGAGGGACCAGCCGCGCGTGCCGGGCTCAGCCTGGACACCGGACTGGCCGATGCCCTGGTCACCGACACGCTGGCCGAACCCGGTGGCCTCCCACTGCTGTCGACGGCGCTGACTGCCCTGTGGGACCAGCGGGAGGACGCACGGCTCACGCTGGCCGCCTACGCCGCCTCCGGGGGTGTCGGGGCCGCGATCGCGCACCTGGCCGAGCAGGCCTACTCCGACCCTCGATGAGGGGCAGCGCAGCGCCGCCCGGATCCTGCTGCGCCGGCTGGCCGGCCCGGGCCAGGGCGACGGTGTCGTGCGCCGCCGGGTGGCGCTGGCCGAGCTCGATGCCCTGCCCGATCCGCGGGTGCGGGCGTGCGTGGACCCGTTGGCGGCCGCCCGACTGCTCACCGTGTCCGACGGTCACGTCGAGGTGGCGCACGAGGCGCTGTTCCGGTCCTGGCCGCGGCTGCGCGAGTGGCTCGCCGAGGACGCCACCGCCCGCGACGTCCAACGCCGCCTGACCAGCGCATCGGCGGACTGGGAGCGCGACGACCGCGACCCCACCCTGCTCTGGACCGGGGCACGGCTGTCGGCGGCCGCCGACCTCCTCATCCGCGCCCCCGAGGAGCTCACCGGGACTGAAGTCGCCTTCGTCGAGGCGTCCACCGCGCGGCTGGACGCGGAGCGGGCCGAGGCCGAGGATCGGGCCCGTTCCGCGCAGCGGCAGAACAGCCGCCTGCGCCGCCTGCTCGCGGGCCTGGGCATCACCCTCGCGATCGCCCTGATCGCTGGCCTGCTCGCGCTGGCCTCGCGAGAGCAGGCCCAGGCCCAAGGGGTCACCGCGACCGCCCAACGGCTGGCCGCCACGGCGCTGTCGGAGGACTACCTGGTCGAGCGGATGCTCACGGCCGTCGAGGCGGTGCGCACCGAGGAGTCCCCGCAGACCGTCGGCGCCCTGCTCTCGGTGCTCGACGGCAGCTCCGCAGCACTCAAGCGCTGGGGGGCCCGCTTCCGGCTGCTCGACCTGGATGCGGCCGCCGGCGGGCAGCTCGCGTACGCCCCCGTGGCCTCCGAGGATGTGATCTCGGTGGACCTTATCACCGGTGAGACGCGCACGATCTGGTCGGAGCCGGACAGCCAACAACCTGTGGATGAGGGTGAGCCCGGACGGGCGACCAGCTGGCGTTCATCAAGTCGTCATGGACCGGGGAACCCCCGGAGATCCTGGTCCTCGACGCATCCACCGGCGAGGAGATCTGGGCGCTGCCGGTGGACGCGGCGGTCGTCCACCCGTCGGGCTTCGACTGGACGGGGCGACCGGGAGAGCTGGCTGTCGCCACGACCACCGGCCTGGTTCGCTACCGGGTGGGCAGCGAGGAGCCCGTCGGCACCGTCAGTTGGGAGCAGACGCCCCAGGATGCGGCGACTGCTCGCGAGGGTGGATGACAGTCGGATGCTGCTGTTCCGGGGTCCCGGCCCGGCCCGGCTGATCGACCACGCGAGCGGAGAGGTGACGCCGCTCGACACGGTCGGCTTCGACGGGACAGTGTCCTCGGACGGGCGCTACGTGGTCTCCCAGCCCGAGGAACCGGGGCCGGTCCGGATCGTGGACCTGGAGCGTCCCACCGATCCCGGACGAGTCATCGCCTTCGACGGGACACTGGGCACCGCGGCGTTCACGCCGGACGGCGCGACACTGGCCCTGGCCGACGCGGCCGGGGACATCATCGTGGTCGACGTGGAGACGCTGACTCCCCGCGAGACCCTGCGTGGCCACCTCGGGATGGTCATGGGTCTGGCGGTCAGCCCGGATGGACAGACGCTGTGGTCCGCCGGGCGCGACGGTGACCTGATCGCCTGGGACCTGGCCGGCCAGCGCCGGCTCCAGCGCACGCGAGAGCTTCCGGCGGGCTCCTTGCTCGGCCAGCTCTCGCAGGATCGGTCGACCGCCATCACGTGGCAGACAGGGGCAGCCGCCGCAGACGCCGCATGCCTCGACCGTGGTGGACGTCGAGTCCAACACCGTCGTGCTCGGGCCGCTGCCGGGCGGGGAGATCAACTCGATCGCCCATGCCCTCAGCCCGGACGGCGCGACGGCCGTCGTGGCACTCGAGTACGGCCCGGATCGGGCGGACGGTCCGCTGCAGATCCTCGATGTGCCCAGCGGTCGGCTCCGTGCCGAGGTCCCGCTGCCCTGGGTGGCGGGCGGGATCAGCATCACCCCGGACAGCCGGTTCGCCGTTGTGGCCGGGCAGCGGGGCGTGGCGCTGGTGGACCTCGACACCGCAACCGTCATCGGGCAGCGGGACCTGCCGGAGCTGCCGCGTGACACGTACCCGGTCGAGCACTCCCCCGATGGGCGCCTCGTCGCCTTCGGCCGGGTGGAGGAGATCCTCGTCCTGGACGCCCAGACCCTCGCCGATGTCACCTCCTGGCCGACGGACCCCTACGACAACCCCTTCGGCTTCGCCTGGCTGGACGGGGGAGCCACGCTGGCGCACGGTGGGATCCAGGGCCGACTCGCCTTCCGCTCCATCCCGGACGGTCAGCCGATCGGCGAACCCCGCGAGGTGGCTCCCGGGTTCACGCTGGACCTGGCCACCAACGCGGACGCGACCCGGCTGGCCACCCTCGGCACGGACGGCGAGATCATCCTCTGGGACCCGGTGACGAAGCAGGCTGTGGGCGCGCCCCTGGTCCCGACCAGCGACACGATGTGGGGCTGGATCTGGTTCGGCTCCGACGATCGGGGCGCGTTCATCGAGGTCCAGTACGAGAACGCCCGGGCGGTGCGCTACCCCGTCGACACCGAGACCCTGATCGCGCGTGCCTGCGCGATCGCCGGGCGCGAGCCGACCACCGCGGAGTGGCAGGCCATGCACGGTGACGCACCGCAGCGGCCGACCTGCGGGGCCCTCACCGAGGGCGACCTGCTGGCCGGCCGCTGAAGGGGCCCTGTCGGCTCAGGCGCCGTCGACTCCGAAGAGCCCGCAGACCAGGTCGTTGTCGAAACTGGGGTCGCCGATGTCAGCGACGTCCGGACCCTTCTTCCACACCACCTCCTCGGACTCGAGATCAAGCACCGAGCGGCCCGCGTACTTCAGCACCCGACCCTCCCCAGCGACGGTCAGGGTCCGGAAGTTGCCCGACTCGGTGACCGTGCCATCGGCGAAGTCGAACACGAGGTGCCGCGTCCCGTGCGGGTACACACTCTGGCCGGTCGTGGACAGCGTCCAGGTCATCTTGTACTCCATCATCAGTGACAGGGAGACCAGGTTCCCCTCCTTGTCGAACCTGGCGTGCCTGGAGAGGGATCCCTCGAGGGGTCCCGTCACCTGGGCGTCGTCGGCACACTCGGCGACCACGACGTCACCGAATGAGGGCAGGTCCGTGCGGTTGCCGGCGTGTGCGGCTCGGAATCGCCACGATGCCTGTGAATGCCGCTGCTGCGACCCCGGCGGCGACGGTGCTGGTGATGCGCATGCGCTGTGTCACGACGAAGCTCCTTCGAACGTGCACCCGGACCTTCACCGGGAGCCACGACGAGCGTCCCCGCCGGCGGTTGCAGCTGGACTACGGCTCGGCTGCGCCCAGGGCGGAACCCGACCGAAGCCGGCTTGGAAGTGCCTCGCCTCGAACCTCGTCAGGAGCCACGGATCCGCGTGGAGGGCGGCTGCCGCCGGCACCAGGCCGTCACAGCATCGTCGCAGGTCAGACCCCCATGTGCGGATGAGTCGGTCTGTAAGCCGGGTTCTGTCCATGGGGTCCGTCACCGGAACACCCGTGCGCGGCCATCCCTCTACGACTGCCGTTGCCGACAGCCTCCTGCGGTCTACCCGTGAGCTCGGGCGGGCCACCCTCGAACGCTCACGCAGTCCCGACGCGAACGCCGGTCCCTCTTGACCTTGCTCCGGGTGGGGTTTGCATAGCCGCCCCAGTCACCTGGGGCGCTGGTGGTCTCTTGCACCACCGTTTCACCCTTACCCCGCTCCCCGAGGGGCGCGAGGCGGTCTGCTCTCTGTTGCACTGTCCCGCGGGTCACCCCGGGTGGGCGTTACCCACCACCGTGCCCTGTGGAGCCCGGACTTTCCTCGACGACGCCGACCCCGAAGGACCGTGCCGCCGCGGCCGCCCGACCGACTCATCCGCCCTCGAAGGGTAGCCGCCCGCGCACCCCTGCGTCACATCGCGCCCGACCGGGGCCGAGAGTGGCGCAGAACGGACACGCACTGGTCCAGATCGGACACAGGTGTCCGTTCCCCGCCAATCCCTCCGCGGCGCCACGATCACGCGCGACACCTCAGCGTTGGGCGATCTCCCACACGTGGCCGCCGGGGTCGCGGAAGCTCGCGGTGCGCGGTCCCCACGGACGATCCTCCGGGACCGCGCAGCAGCTCCACGCCGCGCGCGACGAGACCCGCGGCCACCGCGTCCACGTCCTCGACGGGCACGGTCAGCTGCACCCGCACCCCGGACTCCGGCGGGGCCACCGGCACCGGATCCAGAAGCTCCGGCCCCTTGTCGGACCGCAGGAGGTTGATCAGCAGGTCCCCGAACTTGAACACCGCCGAGTCCCCGCTGAAGTAGTGCTCGGGAAGCCCGAACGCCCGTCCGTAGAACTCCCGCGCCGCGTCGAGGTCCTCGACCACCAGCGTGATCGCGAACACCCGCTGCGCCCAGCCACCTGTCATCTCATCGCCCATCAGCCCATCCTCCTACGTCCGCTTCGATCTCGGTGTCACGTCGAACACGACCTGGCGCGCCACCGGGTCCGCCACCGCGAGCCAGGCCTCGACCCACTCCCCCACCGGCAGGTCGGTCCCCCGGACCCGGGCGGTGATCGCCGGGTCCGCCAGCTGCACGATCCCGTCCTCACGACGCTGCTCGATCACGACCCCGCGGAACGCCACCCCCTCGCGTCCGGCCAGCAGCGCTGCCTCGAGGAAGTCCATCGACTCGCGCTGCACCGCACGCGAGCGACGGATCGCGGCCGTCATCAGGTCCGGCACCTGCGGCAGGGCCTCCCGGATCGCCGGGTCGACCTCCCGGCCCTCCACCAGCGCCAGGCACACGGACAGCACGAACCGGTCGACCAGGCGGCGCAGGGGCGCGGTCGTGTGGGCATACTCCGCGGCGATCGCCGAGTGGGTCGTGAGCTCCGGGCGCGCCCCGTCGAAGGCGGTGTAGCCCGCTCCCCGCAGCAGGAGCGTGACGTTGTCCAGGAACGCCGCATGCTGCGGGTTCGTCGCGTCGAGCGACCTGATCAGCTCCGGGTAGGGCATCTCGTCGGGCCAGCGGATCCCCAGGGCGCGGGCGCTGGCACGCACCCGACGCAGGTCCCGCTCGTCCGCCGCCGGCATCGTGCGCAGGATCCCGATGCCTCCGTCGAGCATGATCCTTGCTGCCGCCATGCCGGTCATCAGCGAGAGCTGGGCGTTCCAGTCCTCGATCGGCACCGACACCCGGTACTTCAGCGTGAACCCGCCCTCCCCATCGGAGCCCACCTCCTGCGAGAGGTTGGGAAGGCTGACCGCGCCGCGCGCCACCTCCTGCTGCTGGCGCAGGATCCCGACCTCGCGCAGCAGCGCCACCTGCGGGTGCGGCGACCCCGCGTCGAAGCGCTCCTGCTCCTGCTCGTAGCCCAGCTTCGCGCGGCTGCGGATCGT
The DNA here is from genome assembly GCA_963714995.1 of uncultured Actinomycetes bacterium. Lineage (GTDB taxonomy): Bacteria > Actinomycetota > Actinomycetes > S36-B12 > CAIYMF01 > Prado023. The sequence goes on from CAVQQP010000002.1 coordinate 7,775, forward strand.
CGCGCGCTGCAGCCCGGCGAACGTCGCCTCGCCGGCAGGGTCCACATCGAAGCTCCAGACGTAGGCACCGCGCACCTGGTCGGGCAGCAGGCTGGCGGCATCGTCGGCCAGCGCCGGAGGATGCAGCGACGCCTTGAGGTCCGGGCAGTAGACGGTCTCACCGCGGCGACGCGTCTCGGCATCGATCGCCCCACCCACGGCGACGAACGCCGGCACGTCGGCGATCGCGTAGCGCACCCGGAACCCCGTGTCCGCCCGCTCGATGACGAACGCCTGGTCGAGGTCCGTGGACGAGGCCGGGTCGAGCGTGACGAACTCGAGGTCCGTCATGTCCAGCGCGGGCGGGACGTACGCGGCGATCGCCGCCTGCGCCTCGGCAATCACCTCGTCCGGGAACCCCAGGTCAACCTCGTGATCCGCCCGCACGCGGTCGAGACCGGCTCGGGCCACCTCGAGAGGGACCGAGGCGGAGAAGACGTTGACCGCCATCAGCTCGCCTCGACCCGGGCCACCTCCGCCTCGACGTCGAAGTCGCCCGCCGGATAGGACAGGTCCATCGCCCGCAGCGTCTCGACCAGGACGTTCGACAGGATCCAGTCGCGGTGCCACTTGTGGTTGGCCGGCACCACGTACCAGGGCGAGCCCTCGGTGGAGCACCTCGTCAGGGCATCGGAGTAGGCCGCCTGGTAGTCGTCCCAGAGCCCGCGCTCGTCGACATCCCCGGGGTTGTACTTCCAGTGCTTGGTGGGATCGGCCAACCGGTCGAGCAGCCGCTGCTTCTGCTCGTCGCGCGAGATGTGCAGCATGACCTTGATGACGGTGACCCCGCGCTCGGCCAGCCCCGCCTCCCAGGCGTTGATCTCGTCGTAGCGCACCCGCCAGGTCTCCTCCGGCACGAATCCGCGCACGCGCTCGATCAGGACCGTCTCGTAGTGCGAGCGATCCCAGAGCCGGACCTTGCCCACCTCGGGCAGAGCCCGCTCGTGGCGCCACAGGTAGTCGTGCTTCTTCTCCTCGTCGCTGGGGGGACCGAAGCCGGTCACCGAGAAGCCCAAGGGGTCCAGCAGCCGATCGATCGCCCGGGTCGCCCCGCCCTTGCCGGAGGTGTCCATCCCCTGCAGGCAGATCAGCACGGAACGGGTGCCGCCCTTGCGCGACTCCGCCCACAGCTTCTCGTGCAGCGTGGAGGCCTCCTCCTCGAGCGCCAGGCAGGCGGCACGCGCCGACTCCCGGTCATCGGGGCCGTGGGCGACCACCTCGGGGTCGATGGCCGCCAGGTCGAATCCCGCGCCGACGACGTACAGGTCACGCACGTTGCCCGGGTCGGCCTTCCCCTTGCCCTTGCCGTTCGACTTGCCCATTGCGCACCCTCCCTGACGCCCGCTCCGCTGTCTGGCCATGCCTAGCACCGGCATCACGCCCGACGCGCGACAGACACCCTGGTGGCGACAAGGACCGAGCGAAGAAGTACCTCTGCTGGTATTGCGTCAGGCCACGGGCGGGCCTACCGTAGGTCGTGTTCCGAACGAAGCAGTACACCGTCTGACCGACAAGTGAAAAGCTCCACCGACGAGATCAGCGCAGCAGGAAGTACAACTGTAAGAAGTTGAGTTCACCGAAGGGACCGGATCAACACCACGGTTGACCGACCGGAGGAAGCGAAACACCTAGCACGCAGCCGCAAGGCAGCCGCAGATCACACACAATCGTCGGACAGGACACTCACCGACGCGAGAGCGTCAGGACAGGCACCTATCACGCTTCGAACGGAATATGGGGCTCCTCGATCTCAACCATCGAGGAGCCCCAACCCTATGCAGCACCTCCGACGATCCCACAGGGCAGTCCCGGCCTCCGCCAATGACACGCCGGGCATGGGCGCGCCTCAGGCGGTCTCGTGCATGACCCCGTGCAGGTGCCCGGACTCCCCCATCCCGAAGATGGTGCTGATGCCGTCGGCCCACCACGCCAGGGTGGTCAGCGAGCACGGCGCCAGCTCGAAGCGGTACGCGCTCGATGCCGGCGCCTCGAGCACCAGCTGGACCAGGACCTTGATGGGTGTCACGTGGCTCACGGCGAGCACCCGCTGGCGGGGGAACCGCTCGATCAGGTCGGCCCGTGCGGCATCGACCCGGCGACGCACCTGCGCGAAGGACTCACCGCCCGGCGGAGCGACCTCCGTGGAGGCCATCCACGCCGCCAGCTCGTCGGGCCAGCGCGCCTTCACCTCGGCGAAGTTCAGCGAGTCCCACTCCCCGAAGTCGGCCTCCGCGATGCCCTCCACGATGATCGGCTCACCCATGCCCAGCCGTTCGGTGATGATCGCCGCCGTCTGCCGGGTGCGCTGCAGCGGCGAGCAGACGATGACGTCCGCGCCGCCGCGCCGGGCCAGCTCCTCAGCAGCAGCCTGCGCCTGGCGACGACCCAGCTCGATCAGCGGCGGGTCGAACCCGTTGAGCCCGGAGAAGCGGTGCTCAACGCTCTGCTGGGTGACCCCGTGGCGCACCATCAGCAACGTCGTCGGGGCGCCGAGGTCCGCGCGCGCCCATCCGACGATCTTGTTCGCCGCTGCGCGGGGAGGCCCGGTAGGGCCGACGGCCGCGGTCGGCGCCGAGGGCGCAGACGGCGCGAGGAGTGAGCCACCCGCGTCGGGGCGCTCGGGCTCGCCGCGCAGGGCAGCCCTGATCTGGGCCGCCCCCTCCTCGGCGGCGGCAGCCCCGGTGACCCACGAGCCGGGGGCCTCACGAGTCCCGGCCGCTGCCTCGGCGTCGGCCTCCGCCTGCGCCTGCGCCCCCAGGTGATCGGCGACGTCGACGTAGATGTCGGGGTCACCAGCCCCGCGGCTCCAGCGCTCGATCCGCGCCGGACGTCCTGCCGCGGCAGCGTCCAGGGACTGGTTGGCCAGGGCATCGGCGCGCTTGTTCTGCGCGCGCGGCACCCACGTGAACCGGACGCGGTCCGGGGGCGCCAGCGCCTTGGCGCGCACGGCGAGCTCGCGGAGCTTCGCGTTCTTGATCGCCCACCCGCCCGACAGCTGCTCGACGACGAGCTTGGAGTCCAGGCGGGCCTCGACCTGCGCCGTCGGATCGATCTCCATGGCGGCCGCCAGGCCGGCGGTCACGCCCTCGTACTCGGCGACGTTGTTCGTCGCGATCCCCAGGTAGTCCGCGAGCTCGACGAGGATCTCGCCGGTGCGCCCGTCGAGCACGACTGCCCCGTAGGCCGCCGGACCGGGGTTGCCCCGGGAGCCGCCGTCGGCCTCGATGACCAGGTGCCTCACAGGCCGGACTCGGCGATGCGCACCAGGATCCGCCGGCACTCCTCGCAGCGCACGACCTCGTCGGCCGGCTCTGCGCGGATGCGGCCCAGGTCGGCCGGCGTCAGGGTCAGCTGGCAGCCCTGGCAGCGGCCGCGATGCAGAGGCGCGGCGCCGATGCCACCCGAGTCGGCGCGGATGCGGTCGTAGAGCTTCAGGAGGTCGGCGGGGATCTCGGGCTCCACCCGGGCGCGCTCGCCGCTGACGCGGGCGACCTCGGCGTCGATGTCGGCGAAGGCCGCGTCCCGGGCCCGCTCGGCGGCCAGCCGCGCCTCGGCGAGCTCAGCCACCGCGGCCGATGCTGCGGCGGCCCGCGCCTGGGCGTCCTCGAGCTTCTCCATCACCTCGAGCTCGGCGTCCTCGAGGTCGCTGACCCGCCGGGCCAGGTTGCCGATCTCGTGCTGGAGGTCCTCGAGCTGGCGGGCCGAGGCCACCGAACCCGCGTCGAGCAGCGCCTGGTCGCGGGTGATCCGCTCGCGGACCTGGGCCACGTCGGCCTCAGCCTTGGCCATCTCGCGCTCGAGGTCGGACACGGCGGTGCGCACGGCCACCTCGTGGTCGCGCAGCTCCTGGGCGCGGCCGTCGAGCGCGGCCAGCTCGGCGACCTGCGGGACCCCGCGGCGGCGGTGCGCCAACTGGCCCAGGACGGTGTCGAGGGCCTGCAGGTCGAGCAGTCGGAGCTGGGCAGCGGCATCAGCGCGCATCAGTGGGCCTCCCCACGTGGAACGTCCACGGATCGGTGACGGTGGTGGACACGGTAGTGCCCACCGAGAACCCGGCGGCGGCGGCGTCCTGCTCCAGGAGGCGGGCGGCCTGGGGCAGCCACATCCACTCCGCGGCCCAGTGCGCGACGTCGACCAGGGCGCAGCCACCGGCCTCGAGGTGCTCGCTGGCCCGGTGGTGGCGCAGGTCGGAGGTCAGGTAGGCATCCGCTCCGCTGGCGTTGGCCGCGCCGAGCAGGGAGTCCCCGGCTCCCCCGCAGATCGCGACCCGCCGGACCACCCGATGCGGATCGCCGGCCGCCCGGACGCCGTGGGCGGTGGTCGGCAGCGTGGCGGCCACGAGGTCGGCGAGCTCCGCGAGCGTGATCGGCTCGGCGAGGTCCCCGACCCGGCCCCCACCGCGCCCGCTCGGGACGCCCGCCAGCTCGATCACGTCGAACGCCGGCTCCTCGTAGGGGTGGGCGGAGCGCAGGGCGGCGATGACGTCGGCGCGGCGACGGCGCGGGGCGATCATCTGCAGCATCGACTCCGCGACCGACTCGATCCGGCCGATCGACCCGATGGTCGGGTTCGCCCCCGCCAGCGGCCGGAACGTCCCGGTGCCGGGCGCGGAGAAGGCCGCGCGGTCGTAGTCGCCGATCTGCCCCGCCCCCGCCGCGGCCATCGCATCGATCAGCGCCTCGGTGTCGGCGACCGGGACGAACACGATGTACTTGTCCATCGGGTCGGGCTCAGCCTCGAGGGGCTCCAGCGGCGCGACCTCGCCCAGGCCCAGCGCCGTGGCGATCGCATCCGAGACCCCGGGGCGGGCGTTGTCAGCGTTGGTGTGTGCGGCCAGCAGGCCGATCCCGGCACGCACCAGCCGGTGCACGACCCGGCCCTTGAAGTCGTCGGCGGGGATCCCGTGGACCCCGGACAGGAACAGCGGGTGATGGGTCACGAGCAGCTGAACGCCGTCGGCGATCGCCTCGTCCACCACGGCGGCCACCGGGTCGACGGCGAACATCACCTGCTCGACCGGCTCGTCGGGGTCGCCGCACACGAGTCCGACGTGGTCCCAGGAGTCGGCGGTGCGTGGGTCGTAGCGACGGTGCATCAGCGTCACGACGTCGCGCAGCGTCGCTGTGGAGGTGGGGTCGGGCACGTCCCGCAGACTACCCGCCGGGCGCTGGCAGCCGCTCCCGATCGGTCGGCCGGGCAGCCGGGAGCCGGGCGGGTCGGGTCGGGTCGGGTCGGATTGTCAGGCAGTCGCGGGTTGAGGTCGAGGCGCGAGGACCCGACGCCGCGGCTGCCCCTCCCCGCAGTCAGTCGAGCTTGGGCGCGAGGTAGGCCACGGCGGAGTCGATCGTGTCCAGCTTCGGGTAGTCGTCCTCGGGGATGTCCGCGTGCAGGACATCGGCCAGCAGCGCGACGAGCTCGAGGAAGTCGATGGAGTCCAGCCCCGCCTGATCACGCAGGGACTCGCTCGGTTCCAGCGCGGCCGGGTCCACGTCGGGCGCCACCAGCCCCACTGCCTCGAGCAGGACGTGACGCGCGCGGTCGGTGTTCATAGCTCCTCCGGGTTCTGCAGGGCGTGGGCGAATGTGGCCAGGAAGGCCGAGGCGGTACGGCCGTCGCTGGCGCGATGGTCGGCCGCGAGCACCACGGTGACGGTCGGGCGGACGGTCAGCATCCCGTCGATCGCCCACGGGCGCTCGACGATCCCGCCGATCCCGACCAGCGCGACCTGCGGCGGGAAGATCACGCCGTACAGCGCGTCGGGGCCGGTCTCGCCCAGGCTGCTGACGGTGATGCTCGCGCCGGCCATCTCGGCCTGGCGCAGGGCGCCCCGCCGGGCACGCCCGACGAGGTCGGACAGTGCGGCCATCAGGTCGTCGATCCGCAGGTCCCCGGCGTCCGGGATGGCCGGCGTCACCAGTCCGCCGCCCCGGGTGGCGACCGCGACACCGAGGTCGATCCGCTCGGCCGGGCGCAGGGCGCCGTCGACCCAGTGGCCGTTCAGGTCGGGGACCGCCGCCGCGGCGAGCACCGTCGCACGCAGGAACAGCGCCGCGGGAAGGATCCGCTTGGCCACGGGAAGGGCCGCGTTGTGGGTGCGCAGCCAGGGCATCGCGGTGCCGAGGTCGATGGTCTGCGAGACGTAGTAGTGCGGGATCTCGGTGTTCGACCGCGACATGAGGTTCGCGATCGCCGTGCGCATGGCGGCCTTCTTCTCCGCCTGGGCCGCGGCGCCGGCGGCGGGTCGCGCCCCGGCCGGGCCGGCCGGGTGTCGCGACGCGGGGGCAGGCGAGGGGCCAGCGACGGTGCTGGGCGCAGTGGGCTCCGTGGCCGGCTCCGTGCCGCCCTCCGGCTGAGGGGGTCCGGTGGTCGGCTCCGGAGCAGGCGACGCGGCCGCCCGCTCGACGTCGGCGCCGAGCACGACCCCAGCCCCGCCGGCAGCGGCCGACCCCGCGGCAGCGAGATCGGCGAGGTCGATCCCGCGCTCGGCGGCGATCCGTCGCGCCCGCGGAGTCACCCGCAGCCGCTCCCCCGCGCCCCCGCCCCCTCCGATCGATCCGCCATCGCGCGGACCGATCCCGGATCGATCCGGAATTGAGGTGCCGGAACGGTCGGGAATCCGGATCGATCGGGCGGCGGAGCCCGAGGCGGCGGAGCCCGGCTCGGCGGTGACCGACGCGGCTGCGGCCACGGCCGCCGGTGTCGTCGGGGCCGCGCGCAGGACGTCGTCATGGGTGATGTGCCCATCGGGGCCCGTGCCGGGAACCGCATCGAGGTCGACCCCGAGCTGATGGGCCAGGTGCCGGACCGGCGGAGTGGCACGCGGATGCGGGGGCGGAGCGCCCGGTCGGCGGCCACCGCCTTGTGGTAGTCGATTCGGTCGGTTGAATCGACCGAATCGACTACCACAGCGGAGGAATCGGGCGCGACGCCCGCGAGCCCGGGGCCGGCGGCCGCCGACGCCCCGATGATCGCCAACGGGGTCCCGACCGCCACCTTGACGCCGGTGCCGATCAGGATCTCGGTGACCACGCCCTCCTCGAACGCCTCGATCTCGATGGCGGCCTTGGCCGTGTCGACGACGGCCACGATCTGACCGCGCCGCACCGCGTCGCCGGGCTTCACCAGCCACTCGACGATCGTGCCGACGTCCATGTCCGCGCCCAGCGAGGGCATCCGGAACTCACCCATGGCTCAGACCTCCCCGCGCATCGCCCGCCGGGCTGCGGCGGCGACCTGCCCCACATCCGGCAGGGCCGCGAGCTCGAGGTGCCGCGCATAGGGCATCGGCACCTCGGCGCTGCACACGCGCCCCACAGGGGCGTCGAGGTCGTAGAACGCCTGCTCGGTGATCCGCGCGGAGATCTCGGCCGACAGGCTCCCGGAGCGCCACCCCTCGTCGATGACGACCGCGCGATGGGTGCGCCGCACGGAGTCCATGATCGTCGCGTCGTCGAGCGGGCGCAGGGTCCGCAGGTCGATGACCTCGGCGTCGATGCCGTCCTGGGCCAGGGCACCGGCCGCCTCGAGCACGGTCGCCAGCGTGCCGCCATAGGTGATCAGGGTGACGTCCGCGCCGGGGCGCCGGATCGCCGCCGTGTCGAGGTCGACCGGGCCTGCGTCCGCCGGCAGCTCGCCGGAGGCGTTGTACAGGGCCCCGTGCTCGAAGATCAGCACCGGATCGGGGTCGGCCAGCGCGGTGGCGAGCATGCCCCGGGCATCCGGGATGGTCGCGGGCGCGACGATCCGGATGCCGGGGATGTGGGCGTACCAGCCCTCGAGGCTGTGCGAGTGCTGGGCGGCCAGCTGCCGGCCCGCCCCGGTCGTCATCCGGATGACCAGCGGCACCTGGAACTGCCCGCCGGACATGTGCTGCAGGGCGGCGGCGGTGTTCATGATCTGGTCGAGGGCCAGCAGCGAGAAGTTGACGGTCATGATCTCGACGATCGGGCGCATCCCACCGAGTGCCGCCCCGATGCCGGCACCGACGAACGCCGACTCCGACAGGGGGGTGTCGCGGATGCGCTCGGGGCCGAACTGCTCGAGCAGGCCCATGCTCACGCCGAAGCAGCCGCCGTACATCCCGACGTCCTCGCCCATGAGGAACACGCGGTCGTCGGCGAGCATCGCCTCGCGGATCGCCTCCCGGATCGCCTCCCGGTAGGTGATGGGTGCGGACTGCGGCGTGGTCGCGCTGACGGCGGTCAGGTCGGGGCTCGATGCCTCGGCCACGGCCACGTCCGGACGCTTGCGCGCGGTCATGGCGCCACCCCCTCCAGCTCGGCGCCCGGTCGCAGGACCGAGCTGCCCGGGGTGTGCACGAACAGGTGCAGGTCGGCGACGTCCTCCAGCGGTGAGGCCTCCGCGAACGCGGCTGCGTCGTCGACGATCGCGGCGATCTCGGCCTCCATCGCCTCGACGTCGGCATCCGCGAGGACGCCCTCGGATGTCATCCGCTCGCGCAACGACTGGATCGGGTCGTGAGCCCTCCACGCCTCGACCTCGGCCTTCTCGCGGTAGCGCTCCGGGTCGAACATCGAGTGCGCCCGGAACCGGAACGTCCGCGCCTCGAGGAAGTGCGGCCCACCCCCGGCGCGCACGGCATCCACCGCACGCCGCGCCGTCTCCGCAACGGCACGCACGTCCATCCCGTCGACCGACCACGCCGGCACCTCGTACGCCGAGGCCTTCACCGCGAGGTTGGTCTCGGACTCCGAGCGCGCCAGCGCCGTGCCCATCGCGTAGAGGTTGTTCTCGCAGACGAACAGCACCGGCAGCCCCCAGATCGCGGCGAGGTTGATCGACTCGTGGAACTCGCCCTCGGCCATCGCCCCCTCGCCGAAGAAGCAGGCGGTGACCCGGTCGCGGCCGGCCAGCTTGTCGGCCAGCGCGAGGCCCACGGCCAGCGGCAGCCCGCCGCCGACGATGGCGTTGCCGCCGTAGAACCGGGTCGCCGCGTCGAACAGGTGCATCGAGCCGCCACGCCCCCGGCAGCAGCCGGTGACCTTGCCGAACATCTCGGCCATCACCGACCGCGCCGACATCCCCTTGAGCAGGGCGTGGCCGTGCTCACGGTAGGTCGCGACGACCGCGTCGTCGGGCACGAGTGCCGACATCACCCCGGTGGCCACCGCCTCCTCCCCGATGTAGACGTGCAGGAAGCCGCGGATCTGCCCGGCGCTGTACAGCTCCACGCATCGCTCCTCGAAGCGGCGCACGAGCAGCATGTCGCGCAGCAGCCGCATGTCGCGGGACGCATCGGTGGTCATCGAGGTGCTCCTTCCGGCTCGGCGGGCACCTCGAGGGTGCTCAGGTCCCCCTCGGCCAGGCCCAGCTCACGCGCGCGCAGCAGGCGGCGCATGATCTTCCCCGACCTGGTCTTGGGCAGGTTGTCGTCGAACGCGATCTCCCGTGGCGCGACCGCGGGCCCCAGCCGCCGACGGGCATGGGCGCTGATCTCCCGGCGCAGCACGTCGAGGTCGGCGGGTTCGCGGCTGACCCCCGGCTTCAGCGCGACGAACGCCTTGATCTTCTCCCCCAACAGCGGGTCGGGGATGCCGATCACCCCAGCCTCGGCGACCGCCGCATGCTCCATCAGGACGCTCTCCACCTCGAACGGTCCGATCAGGTGGCCCGCGGACTTGATGACGTCGTCGGCGCGGCCCACGAACCAGAACCACCCGTCGGCGTCGCGCCGGGCGAGGTCCCCGGTGAGGTACCAGCCGCCGGCGAAGCACTTCGCGTAGCGCGCGTCGTCGTTGAGGTAGCCGCGGAACATCGAGGGCCACCCGGGGCGCAGCGCGAGCTCGCCGATCTCGTCGGGGGGCACCTCCGCGACCGAGCCGTCGGGCGCCACGCCCGCGCGGCCCTCGTCGCCCCGGGCCAGCACCGTGGCCGTGATCCCCGGCATCGGCCGGCCCATCGATCCCGGGTGCACGTCGCAGGCCGCGTAGTTGGCGATCATGATCCCGCCGGTCTCGGTCTGCCACCAGTTGTCGTGGATCGTCAGGCCCAGGGCGTCGCGGCCCCAGACGACCGCCTCCGGGTTCAGCGGCTCCCCCACGCTCGCGACGAAGCGCAGCGCCGACAGGTCGTACTCGGTCGGCAGCTGGGTCCCGGCACGCATCAGCATCCGGATCGCCGTCGGCGCGGTGTACCAGATCGTCACGCCCTGCTCGTCGAGCGTGCGGTACCACCGGCGGGCGTCGAACTCGCCCTCGTCGACCAGCGCCGTCAGCCCGACGGTCAGCGGGGCGATCACCCCGTAGGACGTGCCCGTCACCCAACCCGGGTCCGCGGTGCACCAGTAGACGTCGTCGGGATGCAGGTCGAGGGCGAACCGGCTGGTGGCATGGTGGGCCACGACCGCACCGTGCACATGCATCGCCCCCTTGGGGGTGCCCGTCGTGCCGCTCGTGAAGTGCAGCAGCGCGAGCTCCTCCTCGCCGGTGGCCTCGATGTCGAACGTGGTGGGCTGGCCCGCGACGAGGTCCTCGAGGTGCACCGCCCCGGGGATGTCGGAGATGTCGACCCCCGGCGGATCCACGAGCAGGATGTGGATCAGGCCCGGCAGCTCCGCCCGCACGGGTGCGACCTTCTTGCGGTACAGGTCCGCGGAGGTGACCAGCACGCGCCCGTCGCCCAGGGCGATGCGCTGGCGCACGGGCTCGGGGCCGAACGCGCTGAAGAGAGGGGAGAACACGCAGCGGGCCTTGAACGTCCCCATCATGGCCACGTACAGCCAGGGCACCCGCCCGACGAGGCTGAACACCCTGTCACCGGGCGCCAGGCCCAGACCGCGCAACCCGTGGGCGAACGCCGAGGTCCGGGCGGAGAGATCCCCGTAGGTGACGTCCACGGTGGTCGAGTCCTTGGCCAGGCAGCGCAGGGCGACATGATCGCCACGGCCGTGCGCCAGGTGCCGGTCGACCGCCTCGTACGCGATGTTCAATCCCCCGGCCGGCAGGCCGTCGAGCCAGCCCCTGGCCAGCTCCCAGGTGAACGACGCGCGCACGGCGTCGTAGTCCTCGAGATGGGGTGGCACCCGCAACTCGGCGGGGGACTTGTGGATCACTCGTGCCTGCAGGTCACCGGCATCCATGCATCCGCAGTACCAGCAGCAACTGGCGCCACGCTAGGGGCCTTGGTCCCCCCCGTGCAGCGACCCCCGCGTGGTGTGACCGACCGCCCACCCGCGGGGTGCATCGGTCGAGGTCCGCGACGAGGACGGCGGGGAGGTCTCGGCGCACGTGGTGGGCCCGGCCGGGCTCGAACCGACGACCTACCCGGTGTAAGCGGGTTGCGCTACCAGCTGCGCTACGGGCCCGCCGGCAAGGGTACGCACCGAGGCCACAACCACCAAAGCGCCGTGCGCACCACACCCCGACAAACCCTCCGGGATGGTTCAGACCCTCCAAGGCGGACGGGAGGGTCTGTACCTTCCGGGAGGGTCTGGGTGGCTGCGCGGGCCGGAGGGCGCGGGCGGGGCCGGAGGGCGCGGCGGGGCGCGGGCCGGCGGGCGGGGGCCGGCGGGGGCGGGGGTCAGGCGATCTCGGCCAGTGCTGCGCGGTAGTCGTCGGGGTTGCGGACGTCACCGGGGCCGCCGACGACTGCCCACCGCACGACGCCCTCACGGTCGATCACGAATGTCGCGCGCGTGGCCATGCCCCGCTCCGGCAGGAACACGCCGTACTCCTGGGCGACCGCGCCGTGCGGCCAGAAGTCGCTGAGCAGGTCGTACCCGAGGCCCTCCGCCGCCTTGAACGCCCTGAGGGCGTGCTTGGTGTCCACGGAGATCCCGAGCAGGACCGTGTCGTCGTCGAAGTCGCCCTGGCGGTCGCGCAGGCTGCACAGCTCGTCGGTGCACAGCGACGAGAACGCGAACGGGTAGAACACCAGCACCACCTTGCGTCCGCGCAGCCCGGAGAGCGTCACCCGCTCGCCGTCCTGGTTCACCAGCGTGAAGTCCGGGGCCTCCTGGCCGACCGTGACCGACATCTCACTCCTCCTCGTGCCCTGCGCCAACTCGGGTGCGCCAATCCTGCACGGCACTGGCAGGATTGGCCAATGGCCGACCCGCACCCCCTCCCGACAGGGCTCGAGCCGGACCCCCACGAGCACGGGCTGGCGTCCGGCGACCTCGAACAGCTCGCGGCCGACATCGACCGCGCGTGGCAGTTGTTCGAGGAGGTCGCCGCCGAGGTCGATCCCGATGCGCCGTCGCGCAAGGGCGGCTGGACGGCTCGCGAGCTGATCGCGCGCCTCGGCCAGTGGGAGTCCGGGCGCAGGTTGAGCGACATGCTGGCCGACGCCCACGACGGCGACGCGGCGCACTACGACGCGGACGCCATCGATGAGCAGGTCCGGGAGGCGACCGCGGACCTGCCGTTCGAGGAGATCCTGTCGGGGCTCTCGGCCGCGCGGACCACCACCCGCGAGTGGCTGGCCTCCGACGGTCCGCAGACCTGGGGCCTGGTGCACACGTCCTCACCCCTCGGGCCGCTGCCGATCCTCACCGTGATGAACGCCATGACCTACCAGCTGAGCATCGCCGCCCTCGACCTGGAGCAGTGCGGCGTCGAGGCACCCGACGAGCTCCTCGGCATCGGCATGACCGCCCTGATCGACACCACGGGAGCCCTGGCCGGGCGCAAGCACATCACCGGGTCGTTCATGGCGATCACCCCGGAGCGCATCGTCGGCGTCGGGTCACGCGGCGGCCACTGGCGCACGGCCGAGCTCCCCGAGGACCCGCACATGGGCCCCGGCGCGGTGGCCCCCACGCGCATCCTGATCGACGCCACCAGCGGGCGCGGCAACGTCGGGCACCTGTACCGGACCGGCGAGCTGCACGTGCGCGACCTCGGCGGGATGGTGCGCCTGGCGCCGGTGCTCGACGGGGTGCCCGGCGTGCCCCCGATGGGCGCCATCGGACGCGCGCTGACGGTCGTCGATGCGGTGGGCGGCCTGTTCGGCCGGCTGCGGCGCTGACCCGGTCGAGCGTCGCCGGGCGACAGACCCCGCCAGGCCCGACCGAGCGCCGAGCGGCCCGGACTACCGCGAGACGAGCCGGACGGCCTGCCACTGCGCCAGCGTGACCGATGTCGTGCGGCGCAGCCCGGAGGTGGCCGCGGCATCGGCGATGTCCGCCGGCTCGAGGGCGCCCGGACGTCCGAACTTCGGCGTCAGGAGCCACACCACCCCGTTGTCGGCGAGCGGCGCCTTGGCGTCCACCATCGCGTCGGCGAGGTCCCCGTCGTCCTCGCGCCACCAGAGCAGGACCACATCGACGACGCCGTCGAAGTCCTCGTCGACTGCCTGCTCCCCTGTTCCGGCGATCACAGCATCGGCGACCAGATCGTCGGTGTCGGTGTCGTACCCGATCTCCTGGACGGTCTGACCGGAGCTGATGCCCAGCCGCTTGGCCAACGCCGATGCCTGCTCGGCGTCGTCGGCCGTTGCACCCACCTGTATCCCCTCACCTCGTGTCCGTGCTGCGCACCGGCGCGCAGCTGCTGTGCGCAAGTATGGTGCCGACGGGCCGCCAAAGCCCACCTCAACGCGCACGTGCCCCTGGGAAGCGGAATAGTTGCCCCCACTGCACCTGACCACGATCCGAGAGGTTGCCCACGTGACCGACTACGACCCGCTCATGCCCGGTGGACTGCCCGACCAGTACGTCGACGCCGACCCCGCAGAGACCAGCGAGTGGCTCGAGTCCCTCGACGCTGTCGTCGACAACGCCGGCCCCACCCGCGCCCGCTACCTGATGCTCGAGCTGCTGCGGCGCTCGGCCGAGCGCAGCGTCGGCATCCCTGCCCTGCGCAGCACCGACTACATCAACACCATCTCGCCGGACAAGGAGCCGTCCTTCCCCGGTGACGAGTCGATGGAGTACAAGATCCGGGCCGCCACCCGGTGGAACGCCGCGATGCTGGTGCACCGCGCCCAGCGCCCCGGCGTGGGCGTCGGCGGCCACATCTCGTCCTACGCGTCGTCGGCGGCCATGTACGAGGTCGGGTTCAACCACTTCTTCCGCGGCCCCGACGCCCCCGGCGGCGGGGACCAGATCTTCTTCCAGGGCCACGCCTCGCCCGGCATCTACGCCCGCGCCTACCTCGAGGGCGTGCTCAGCGAGGACCAGCTCGACGGGTTCCGCCAGGAGCTGTCGCACCCCGCCGGCAGCCTGCCCAGCTACCCGCACCCGCGCCTCATGCCGGACTTCTGGCAGTTCCCGACGGTGTCGATGGGCCTGGGCCCGCTGCACGCGATCTACCAGGCGAGGTTCAACCGCTACCTGCTCAACCGCGGGATCAAGGACACCAGCCAGCAGCGCGTGTGGGCGTTCCTCGGCGACGGCGAGACCGACGAGCCGGAGGCCCTGGGCAACATCAGCCTGGCCGCACGCGAGGGCCTGGACAACCTGACGTTCGTCATCAACTGCAACCTGCAGCGCCTCGACGGGCCGGTGCGTGGCAACGGCAACATCATCCAGGAGCTCGAGTCGATCTTCCGCGGGGCTGGCTGGAACGTCATCAAGGTGATCTGGGGCCGCGGCTGGGACAAGCTGCTCGCCCGCGACGTCGATGGCGCCCTGGTCGCGCTGATGAACAACACGACCGACGGCGACTACCAGACCTACCGGGGTGAGGACGTCGCGTTCCTGCGCAAGAACTTCTTCGGCCGCGACCCGCGGGTGGCCGCGATGGTCGCCGACATCCCCGACGACGAGCTGTGGGCCCTCAAGCGCGGCGGCATGGACTACCGCAAGCTCTACACGGCCTACAAGACGGCCGTCAGCCACACCGGCCAGCCCACCGTGATCCTGGCCAAGACGATCAAGGGCTGGTCGCTGGGCCAGCACTTCGAGAGCCGCAACGCCACCCACCAGATGAAGAAGCTGTCGCTGGAGGACCTGAGGACGTTCCGCGATCGCCTGCAGATCCCGATCGCGGACGACCAGCTCGACAAGTACCTGCCGCCGTACTACAAGCCCGGCCCGGACGACCCGCAGACCCAGTACATGATGGAGCGCCGGGCCGCCCTCGGTGGCTCGATGCCGCGCCGGCAGCGGACATCGCGGCCGCTGCCGCAGCCACCGGAGAAGACCTACGACATCGTCTGGCGGGGCTCGGGCAAGCAGGAGGTCGCCACCACGATGACCTTCGTCCGGCTGTTCAAGGACCTCACCCGCGACCCGGACATCGGCTACCGGTTCGTGCCGATCATCCCCGACGAGGCCCGCACGTTCGGCATGGATGCGCTGTTCCCGACCCTGAAGATCTACAACCCGAAGGGGCAGAACTACCTGTCGGTCGACCGTGAGCTGATGCTGTCGTACAAGGAGGCCACCAACGGCCAGATCCTGCACGAGGGCATCGACGAGGCCGGCTCGGTGGCATCGTTCGCGGCCGCCGGCTCGTCGTACTCCACCCACGACCAGCCGATGATCCCGGTGTACGTCTTCTACTCGATGTTCGGCTTCCAGCGGACCGCCGACTCGTTCTGGCTGGCCGGTGACCAGATGGTCCGCGGCTTCGTGATGGGTGCCACAGCAGGACGGACCACCCTGAACGGCGAGGGCCTGCAGCACGAGGACGGCCACAGCCACCTCATCGCGATGACCAACCCGGCGGTGGTGGCCTACGACCCGGCCTACGCCTACGAGATCGGGCACATCGTGCGCGACGGGCTGCGCCGGATGTACGGCGAGGACTCCGAGAACGTCTTCTTCTACATCACGGTCTACAACGAGCCCTACGTGATGCCGCCGCAGCCCGAGGGCCTCGACGTCGACGGCCTGCTGCGCGGCATGTACCTGTTGAGCCCCTCGACCGCCGAGCATCCGCTCAAGGCCCAGATCATGGCGTCGGGCGTGGGGGTCCCGTGGGCGCTCAAGGCCCAGGGGCTGCTGGCCGAGCAGTGGGGCGTGGCCGCCGACGTGTGGTCGGTGACGTCCTGGACCGAGCTGCGCAGGGACGGGCTGGACGCGGACAAGCACAACCTGCTCGAGCCCACCGGCGAGGTCCGCGTGCCCTTCGTGACCACCCGCCTGCAGGGCCGGCCCGGCCCGGTCGTGGCCGTCTCGGACTACATGCACGCGCTGCCCGACCTGATCCGCAAGTGGGTGCCGAACGACTTCGCCACCCTGGGCACCGACGGGTTCGGCATGTCGGACACCCGCGGGGCGCTGCGCCGGCACTTCCTGGTCGACGCCGAGTCGATCGTCGTGCGGACGTTGCTCTCGCTGGCCGAGCGCGGTGAGATCGGCCGCGAGGTCGTCCGCGAGGCGCTGGACCGCTACCGGCTGTGGGATCCGACGGCCGCCGACGCCGGAAGCACCGAGGGCGGCGGGTGACCGTCCCCGCACCCCCCGTTCGCCGGGTCCTCGCCGGGCAGGTCACCGACCTGCCCGAGGGCCATGTCGTGCGCCCGATCGGCCCGGAGGATGTCGCGGCCCTCACAGCCCTCGAGCGCGCCTCGGACATCGCCGGCTGCGGGCACTCCACGACGAACATCGAGGAGGTCTCCGACGAGCTTGCCGACCCCGATTGCGGGTGGGAGTACGGGGCCGCCGCGGTGTGGCGCGGTTCCGACCTCGTCGGCGCGCGTGCTGGCCTTCGACGGACTGACCAGCGGGCGCGGCTGGATGTTCGACGTGTACGCGCGCCCCGGGGATCCGAGGGAGCGACTGATCCTCGGATCGCTCATCGACGCCGCCCTGCGGGAGGGACGCTACCGGTGGGATGCGCTGTACATGGATCCCGACGTGCCGCTGCCGACCGCCAAGACCGGCGGCTACGCCAACGACGGCGCGCTGCGTGCCGAGGTGGAGCAGCGGGGCTTCAGCGAGGTGCGGCGCTTCTGGCGGATGAAGGTGGACCACTGGTCGGTCACGGGCCTGAGTGGACCCGCCGCGGACGAGTCCCCCTCACGGGGCCCGGGCCCCGGTCGGGTGCCCGGCGGCTACGTGATCCGACCCTTCCGCGACGTGGAGGCGGAATGGCGCGACGTGCACGCAGCACTCTCGCTGGCGTTCCTCGACCACTTCGACTTCACGCCGCTCGAGTACGACCCCTGGCGTGAGCACCACGCCGGCCAGACGGAGGATCCGACGCAGTGGATCGTGGCTGAGCACGACGGCCAGATCATCGGGTACGCGATGGGCTCCAACCGCTTCGCCAGCGAGGACTGCGGCTACGTGGCCAGCATCGGCGTCCTGCCGGAGCACCGGGGCCGCGGCGTCGCCCGTGCGCTGCTCCGGGCGCGGATGGCCGACGACGTCGCGCGCGGGTTCATCAGCACGATCCTGCACGTCGACGCCACCAGCCCCACGGGCGCCACGGCGCTGTACGAGTCGGTGGGCATGGTCGCCGAGAGCGAGACGGTCTGGTTCCACCGCGCCCTGTTCCGCTGACCCCCACGCCCGGACAGCGGCTGGGCCGGGACAAGCGGCTGGCCCGGGAGGGTCACCCCTGCCCGGGCCAGCCGGCTCCTCCCCCGAGGTCTGTCGGACTACACCACCTGGTGCAGCCACCGCACGGGCACGCCATCGCCGGCGCGCCGGAACGGCTCGAGCTCGGCGTCCCAGGCCGCACCCAGGATCAGGTTCAGTCCGTCGCGCAGCTGCGCCGGGTCATCACCGGCCGCGTTGAGGATCGCGCGGAGGCGGTCCTCGTGGATCATGATGTCGCCGTGCGGACCCATCGTGGCCCGGAACACCCCGAGCTCCGGCGTGACGGCGAAGCGCTCGCCCTCCGCGCCCTTGCCCGGCTCCTCGGCGACCTCGTAGCGCACGGCCTTGAACTGGCGCAGGGCGGAGGTGATCCGCGCGGCGGTGCCCGGCTTGGCCTGCCACGACACCTCGCCGCGCACCTGCCCGGGCAGCACGGGCTGAGGCAGCCAGTCAAGGCTCACGCGCGTCCCGAGCACGTCACTGACCGCCCACTCCAGGTGCGGGCACAAAGCACGCTGCGTGGAGTGCACGAAGAGAACACCACGGGTCAGACCCGGGCGCTCCGCAACCATATGCACGGCCATGGCCGACCTCCGATCCCGGCGAGTTTCGCCTTCCCCAGCGTCCTCGTCGATCAGATGGTGACCATCCCTGAGCGGAGCATAATCACAAAGGTGTCGTTTTGGCTAGGCCAGTGACGGGTCAATCACACTGAGCACTCGCCACGTCACTCAGCGGCCCTCCCCCGCCCTCACCCGCCGGCAGCCCTCGCCTGCCTGCCCGCACCGGCCCTCGCCTGCCCGCGTCCCACGTGATCCATGCAGGTTCGGCACCGTCTAGGAACGGCAACGTGCATGGATCATGCGTCGCGAAGCGTGGGGCGCGGCTCACTAGAGTCGGGAGGGTGACGATCGACCCGCGTTCCGCTGCGCCCTCCACCCACGCCATCGACCCCGGCTCGGGACTCCCCGCACGGGCCCGCGTCGTCGTGATCGGCGGCGGGATCATCGGAACCTCGATCGCCTACCACCTGGCCGAGCTCGGCTGGACCGACACCGTGCTGCTGGAGCGCGACCGGCTGACCTCCGGCACGACCTGGCACGCCGCCGGGCTGATGGTCACGTTCGGCTCGACCTCGCAGACCTCCACCGAGCTGCGGATGTACACCAAGGAGCTGTACTCCCGGCTCGAGGCCGAGACCGGTCAAGCCACGGGGTTCCGGCCGATCGGGCTGATCGAGGTCGCGGCCGACGAGGGCCGCCTCGAGGAGTACCGGCGGGTCTCGGCGTTCAACCGGCACTGCGGGGTGGACGTCCACGAGATCAGCGCCCGGGAGGTCGCCGAGCTGTTCCCCATCGCGCGCACCGACGACATCCTCGCTGCGTTCTACACCCCGACCGACGGCCGGGTGAACCCGGTCGACGTCACGATGGCCCTGGCCAAGGGCGCGCGGATGCGCGGGGCCACGCTGCTGGAGGGAACTCCGGCGATCGACGTCCTGATCCGCCACGGCGCGGTCGTCGGCGTGCGCACGCCGGCCGGCGACATCGAGTGCGAGTACGTGGTCAACGCCGCGGGCATGTGGGCCCGCCAGCTCGGGGAGCGCTCGGGCGTGAGCATCCCGCTGCAGGCCGCCGAGCACTACTACCTGATCACCGGGGCGATGCCCGAGGTCGACCCCGACTGGCCCGTCCTGGAGGACCCGAGCAACTTCACCTACATCCGCCCTGAGGGTGACGGCCTGATGGTGGGGCTGTTCGAGACGGTCTGCGCGCCGTGGAACGTCGGCCGGATCCCGGAGGACTTCTCGTTCGGGACGATCCCGCCGGACTGGGACCGGATGGGGCCCTACGTCGAGGCCGCCATGAGCCGGGTGCCCGCCACCCTGGACGCCGGGATCCACACGTTCTTCTGCGGCCCGGAGTCCTTCACCCCGGACCTGCTCCCCGTGATCGGCGAGGCCCCGGAGGTGCGCAACTACTTCGTCGCGGCCGGCCTGAACTCGATCGGGATCCTGACCGGCGGCGGGTGGGGCCGGGCGATCGCGCACTGGATCACCACGGGATCGCCGGACATCGACATCACGGGCGTGAACATCGACCGCCTGCACCCGTACCAGGCCACGCCGCGATACCGGGCCACCCGGACAGTGGAGAGCCTGGGCATGGTCTACGAGTGCCACTACCCCGGACGCTCGATGCGCACGGCGCGGGGGGTGCGGCGCTCGCCCGCTGCACGAGCGCATGGCGGCGCAGGGGGCGTGGTTCAAGGACGTCTCCGGGTGGGAGGGCACCGACTGGTTCGCCGGGCCGGGAGTCGTCCCCTCCGAGCCCGCGCTCACCTGGGGCCGACCGGACTTCTGGGAGCATTGGGCGGACGAGCACCGCGCCGTGCGCGAGGGCGTGGGGCTGTTCGACATGTCGTTCATGGCGAAGTTCGCGGTGACCGGACCGGACGCCGGTGCGCTGCTGGATCGCCTGAGCGCCAACGCGGTCGACGGCGAGCCGGGGCGGATCACCTACACCCAGTGGCTCAACGAGCACGGTCGCATCGAGGCCGACGTGACGGTCACGAAGCGCGCCGAGGACGATTTCCTGGTCGTGGCCTCCGACACCGCCCACCGCCACGTGCTGACATGGCTGCGCCGGCACGTGGGTGACGCGCGGGTGGCGATCGCCGACGTCACCTCGGGGCTGGCGCAGATCACCGTGCAGGGACCACGGTCGCGCGAGCTGCTCGCCGCCGTGACGAGCGCGGACCTGTCGGACGCGGCGTTCGGCTTCCGGCACGCGGCCGAGATCGACCTGGGCTTCGCGCTGGGGTGGTGCACGCGGATCACCTACGTCGGCGAGCTCGGCTACGAGCTGTTCGTCCCGGCGGAGATGGCGGTGGCCGCGTACGACGAGATCGTTGCGGCCGGCGAGGTGCACGGACTGCGCCACTGCGGCCTCAAGGCGCTGGGCAGCCTGCGGCTGGAGAAGGGCTACCGGGACTACGGACACGACATCGACAACACCGACGACCCGGTCGAGGCCGGGTTGGGCTTCGCCGTGGCCTGGGACAAGCCCGGGGGGTTCCTCGGGCGGGACGCACTGGCTGCGCGGCGCGAGGCGCTCGGGGGTCGGCCGCCGACTCGCCGGTTGGTCCAGGTGCTGCTCACCGACCCCGCGCCGATGATGGTCCATGCCGAGGTGCTGCGCCGCGACGGGATCGAGGTCGGGTACCTGCGCTCGGCCTCCTACGGGTTCACCCTCGGCGGGGCGGTCGGGTTGGCGATGGTCGACGCCGGGCTGGTCGCGGTCGGCCGGGTGGTCGACGCCGAGTTCCTTGCCGAGGGCGACTGGACGGTGCAGGTGGGCAACGCCATCGTCCCGGCACGGGTCTCACTGGCGCCGTTGTACGACCCGCGCAGCGAGCGCGTGCGCGGTTGACAGGCCCCGGGCGCCCGTTGACCCCGCCAACTCCGACGAACGGATGCCCGGATCGGCGACCCAGCCGGACGCTGTGCTGACGATTCCGACCACAGGATCGTCGGAATCGTCAGCACAGGAGCAGGCGGAGCTCAGCTGCTCGGTGCCGCGGCCACCGCCGACGACAGCGGGTACACGTGCTGGGCCCGCTCCCCCAGCGTGAGGGCCAACTCGCGGTTGGCACCGGGCTCGCCGGGCGGCACCTGCATGGTCGTCCACGACCCGTCGTGGAGGAGGATCACGACCTGCGTGCCACCGGGAACGCTCGACGGGTAGACGGCGCGCACACGTTCGAGGGGCAGGACCGCGACCGGCGACGCCGACGCATCGCTGACGACCACGTGGGTGCTCGTGGCCTCCACCCGGACCGGCGCCGCAGCGCCCGACCACAGGACGGGGACGAACGACCGGGGCGGCAGCCCGACCCGGAGCTCGTGGCGCTGGTAGGGCGTCAGGGCGTCCCTCGCAGGCCAGTTCGCCCAGATGAACCAGACGAGGAACGGCAGGCTCAGCGCCAGGAAGAGCCCTGCGGACATGAGTGACTCGGACAGCTCGGGGGCCGGCGTCGGGGTGACGGGTCCGGCCATCCGGACCGCGACGACGGCCACGAGGTTGTTCACGAGGTGGATGAGGATGCCGGGCCAGAGGGATCCTGTGCGCAGGTAGAGCAGGCCGGTGACGACACCGAACATGCCGGCTCCGACCGGGTCGGCGTGCAGGATCCCGAACAGGACCGCGGAGACGATGACCGCCAGGCCCACGTGCCACTTCACGGCGAAGCGCTCGAGCAGGATGCCCCGGAAGGTGATCTCCTCCACGAGCGGGGGCAGGATCACCAGGCCGATCAGGGCCAGCACGAGGTTGCCCTGGCCCACGCCCTCGAGGGAGTCGTCCATCCACGGGGCGACGAGCTCCGTCAGGGTGATCGCGGCCAGGGAGAACATGAGCTGCACGACCAGCAACCCGGCCACGACGAACCAGTACCAGCCCAGTGCCGGCCAGCGAAGCATGGCGCCGAGCCGCACTCCCCCACGACGAACCACCGCGAACGCGATCCAGGCAACGATCGGCAGGTAGAGCAGCGCGCCCAGGAGCTCGTCGGGGGCTGGGGCTCCCAGCTCGCCGATCACCGCAAGCGCCGCAGCGATGACCAGCGCGCCCCCGATGGCCCAGACCACGAGCCACCGCGTGCGCAGTGCGCCGAAGGCTCCTGTACGTGGCGCCGGCGAGCCGCCCGGCGCAGGGGCGCCACCGGGGGTGAGCGCTCCGCGCTCGTCCGGGCTTGCTGGGAGGACGTCCATGGACATTGAGTATCACCTGTTCCCCGAGGTGCGTGGTGCCAACGCCGGTGGATACCCGGATGGCTGCCAGGGCAAACTCACCGGGGCAGACTGGCCGCAGCCACGGACCCGTCCCCTACGCTTGGGTCGTTCGGGGCGGTAGCTCAACTGGTCAGAGCAGCGGGCTCATAACCCGTCAGGTTGCGGGTTCGAATCCCGCCCGCCCTACTGTCATCGCAGGTCAGAGGCCATTTAGTCCAGCCACCATTCCCTCACGACTCCAAGTCTGCACCAGCTTCTGCACCCATTCCGGGGACCGGCATGATGTCCGGCGCTTGGTTCCCGCGCATCGACGCTCTATTGCGCAGTGCTTGAGAGTGATGGGCGGCGCGGGGTGCTGCGTCTGCTCAGTGGATTCCGGATCCGGCCGGCCAACCCAAATCGCCTCGGTAACACACCAGTGCCCCGCCTGCGCCCGACTAAGCGCAGCGGCGGAACTGGCAGTGCGGGATGCGTCACGAGGCATCTGCCGGTCGCTTCGCGGCCTGAACGTGGAGCCATGCCATCAGGTACGACTTGGTCAGGCCGTCATCCAGGGTGTCGCCCGGCAGTGAGCGGCCGGCGTCCAGCGCCGCCTGCGGGTCGGCCAGTGCGAGGTACATGACCAGGTAGTCGCCGAAGAGGGTCTGGAATCCGTTCGGCGCTGCCTCGGCCACATTCGACCTGATCCGCTCCGGGTCGCCGGCGAGGTAGTGGGAGACCGGGCCCATCGGGAGCAGCTGGATGCCGAGCATGGCGGATGGCTCGGCGCTGAACCATGTGGCCCAGTCCCTCTTGCCGCCCCAGTTCAGGGCGAGGACCTCGTGCTGGAAGCCCTCTGGACGCGTCGGCTCCACCCAGTACGCGCGGGCTGTGGCCGCCTCGAGGCTCAGCATCCATGTTGCCTGCTCGAGCATCCCCTCGTCGCCGCTGAGCCGCGCCCAGAGGGCGAGCCCGTTCCAGGCGTTGACCGCCTCGGAGCTCGACTCCTGGTTGTTGCCGTCCGCGAAGGGGGCGGTGCCTGAGGCCCAGGAGTGACCCGCGTACGGGTCGAAGACCCGCAGGGCCGGAACCTCCGGACGCTGCTGCGGTGCGGCGATGTCTTCGACCAGAGCTGACACCACGGGCGCCCATCTCTGCACGTGCTCGGGGTCGTTCTCGCCCATGAGCGCGGCGGCAGTGAGGAAGTAGCCGTAGTGGAAGTGGTGGTCGTTGAACGACTCGGAGCCGAATGCCGGTTCACGCCCGACCACGCCGCGGAACTGCGGGTCGTAGGAGAAGCACCGGGAGTCCGCGGGTGTGCATCGCTGCACACTCAGCCACGCGTCGAGGTCGTCCATGACCTGCGCTCGTATCGACTCGGCCGCGGGGTGGGCCAGCTCCTTGGCGAGCCGGTACAGGAGGGCAGTGCGCTGCGCGGCCTTGCCGCCGAAGTAGGTGTCGGTGGGAGATGCCGGGGCATTCGCGATCGCCTTCGCATCTGCCGTCAGCAGCTCGTCCAGCTCCTCGCGCGCCTGATCGCCCAGCTCGGTCACGTCCAGGTCGGTGGCGGGCTCCAGCGTGGGCACACCCGAGGTGAGTGTGGTCCCGACGTGGAGGCGCAGAGGGCCCCAGATCGACTCGATCTCGCCGACCTGGTTGGCTTCGTCGGCGCCACCGACCGTGACCGACTGACCATGGTGAGGCATCGCGGCGAACACGGTGGGGCCGCCTTCGGTCTTGTAGTGGATGCGCGTCCATGCGGTGTCGCCATCGACGTCGTACTCGATCTGGGTGCCGGTCAGTGGCACCGCATGCGCGGCGAGCGCACCGACCGCGGCCTCGGGTGCCGCGAACATCAGCACGGTCTCGCCCTCGCGCAGCGTCAGCTCGGCGCCGTCCACGTCGGGCGCGACGCTCGACCCGGCCGCGTCAGCCACGGCGACGCCGTACGTGCCGCTGGCGTCCGCAGAGGCCAGCCATCGCCCGCCGTCACGGGCTGTCAGTCCCGGTGGAAGCGTCACGGTCTGGGTCTCCAGGGCCCGGTAGGAGACGAAGGGCCATCCGGACGCCGCCGTCATCTCACCGGTCGGTCGTCCCGATCGGCGATACGTGACCTGCGACCGACACCGGATCCGCGTGAGTCGCCACGAAGTCGTCGGCTGGCACTGCGAGCCGCAGGTGCCCGACGAACGGCGCTGCGATGGTCTTGGCGGTCGCGGTGACCTCAGGAAGGCCGATCGTGATGGCGCCCTCCTCGGCCAGCAGCGCGAGCGGCACGGCGAAGACCGGTTGGGGCTGCTCGCCGAACAGCATCCCGGAGTACCACCGGTTGGTGGGCGGGGCGAGGTCCGCAGCCACACGCATCGGGCCGGGATCGCCCGCGATCTCCGGCAGGCCCACCGACGCTGGGGCGGCGGCGGGATCCGCAGATCCACCCACCGAGGTCCACGTCGCCGCCTCCTCCGGCGCGGCGGTGGGAGCAGATCGACCGGGGCCGCTGCGCGCGGATGCGTCGGGCGGTGGATCCCGGTCGACCAGCACCACCGAGGTGACCACGACAGCGAGCACCAGCACGACAACGGCAGCGATCGTCGCGCGACGGGCGGTCACGCCCGTCCCCTGGGCGTCAGGAGCCCGCTCACCAGATCACGGATGCTCGCCACCAACCCGCGGTCGGGAAGCTCGATGGCTGCGGACACCGGGGTGCCCGCCCCGAACACTGATTCGCCGGACAGGTCGAAGTGCGCGCGCACGGTCGTATGGGCGATGTTGTCACCGGCCGCCACGGAGACGTCCGTGATGCGGGCGGGGACCGTCCCCCCGTTCGGCAGCGTGATGGTCATGTCCTTCGCGTCACGGATGAGCGCATACTCGGCCGGTCGGAGTCGGAAGTCGGCCCGGGCGTGGAGGGAGTCGGCGACCTCCACCGTCGCGATGACGGTGTTGGCCGGGACGAAGGCACCCTCCAGGTACTCGACGGCCTGAACCGTCCCCTCGGCCGTCGCCACGAACTGAAGCGTGTTCTTGTCCCGGATGCTGTACGTGGAGTCCTCCGGACGGATGAGTCCGCTGGCCAGATCCCGTCGCAGGCGGTTGCTCTTGAGGGCGAACAGCGGGTCGCCGGGCCGGACCACGTCGCCGGGGCGGACGTACTGGTCGACCAGGACACCGGAGTAGTCGGTGCCCACCTGGTACTCCTGCGCCGACAGCTCCCCCTGGACGGCGTGAACGGTGCGCACCTCCGCGTCGAGGCGCAGGCTGAGCAGACCCACCAGCGCGAGCACCGCGAGGGCGCCGACCAGCAGCCTGATCCTTGTTGGCCACGTCATGATGAGACTCCGATCGGTTGGGTGGTTGCAGGACTGCCATGGCCGAGGGCCTCTGGACTGCTTCGTGTCGACGGCCCGGCGCCGCGGGCTCGACGGGTGCGGCGCTCGCGCCACGCGGCGCTCACGAAGATGGCGAACACCAGCGTGTTCAGCGCATTCCAGACAAGGGACAGCGCGACTTCCTGGGTCATCAGGACCTTCCAGACCCCGACCAGGGTGGTCAGTGCCAGGAACAGGAGGATGAGGAGCTGCGGGACGATGAACGCGTACGGTGAGCTCGCCCCTGGCCTGACCGGCCGGTCACGTGCCACGTGGTGTCCCGCCGACGGAGGGCATTCCCGAGGGCTCGCAGGTAGATGGGGAACGACGCGGTGGCCATGATCAGTGCCTCCCACCGGAAGGACCCCATCGTGAACAGGGCGACAACCACCTGCATCACGTAGAAGCCGGCGTAGTACAGAGCCCAGGTCATCACCGGCACGTCGAGGTCGACGGGCGTCAGGTTGAGGTAGATGTGCAGGGGCGGGACCAGCAGGAGCAGCGCGGGCGCGACACCAGTCAGGTAGAAGGCGCTGCTCCCCAGGTACTGCACCCGCTGGTCAAGGCTCAGTCGGCGCTGCCTGCTGAGGGGGTTGTGGTGCAGGAGGATCTCGAAGCCCCCCTGCGCCCACCGCAGCTGCTGCTTCGTATAGGCCTCGACCGTCTCCGGCGTGTCACCGATGGCGAGCACCTGCGGGGTGTAGACGGATCGCCACCCTCGCTCGTGGAGGAGGATCGAGGTCCAGATGTCCTCGGACTTCGACTTCTCGTAGATGCCACCCAGCTGCTCCACGGCCGCGCGACGGAACACCACATTGGTGCCCACGCAGAACGCCGCGTTGAACCGGTTCTTCCCGGGCTGGATCAGGGTGTAGAACACCGACTGCATGAAGGCGGCACCCCGCGAGACCAGGGTGTCGAGGTTCCCGTACACCTGCGGCGACTGGACGAATGCGACCGTGGGATCGGCGAAGTGCGGCAGCAGCTCGTGGAGGAACTCCGGGCGGGGCACGAAGTCCGCGTCCAGCAGGACGAAGAACTCCCCGTCGGTGAGCCGCAGCGCGTTGTTGACGTTGCCGGCCTTGGCATGATCGTTGGAGTCCCGCCTCAGGTACTCGGCACCGAGCTGGTGGGCCAGGTCGCGGATCTCATCGGATCGCCCGTCATCGAGGACGATCGTGCGATGCAGGCCACGCATGTCCACGGCCGCAGTGATGGTGCGGCGGACGACCTCGATGTCCTCCCCGTAGGTGGTGATGAGGACGTCGACCGTCGTGGGCTCCTCATGCAGGTGCAGGGGCCACCGGTGAGGCTCGTCCTGGAGCCCCGCTTCCGCGATGCCGGCCGGATCGAACAGCAGCCGCTGGGCCTGGTGGAAGGCGAAGCCTCGTGGGTCGTAGCCGCTGGACAGGATGGTCCAGAGCGACAGCATCGCGTGGGCGATGATCCACGTCTCCGCGGTGATGACCAGGACGTAGGGCAGCAGGTCGCCGCGGTGTTCGGGCCGCAGGAGGAACGCTGCATAGAGCAGCACGCCAAGAGTCGCCAGGACGACCAGCAGGACGAGGGACGGAGAGCTCGCCTTCGCGGGATGGTCGAGCGTGGGGGGCCAACCCTGCGGGTCCTCCCTGTCGGGGCGCAGTCTGCGCTCCAGTTCGGCACGGTTCATGGTGGTTCCTTCACAGGCGGTGCGGGCAGGTGGTGGCGGGGTACGGACCCTCAGCACGGGTGATCGGCGCAACAGTTCCGGCGCGTGGCTTTGTCTCTACCCCGGGCACGTCTGCCTATACCGATGTCCACGCAGGCGATGGGCAATCGCGGCACGGTCCACAGTGAGGCACTGGGCGCCGAGGGCTTGGCCCTGTGCCCACTCCTGCCGCCTCATGGTCGGTCCCCTCCCCCTGCGCACCGCGTCCTCGAGAGCGTGAAGGACGGCAACCAGACCCAGAACGGGAAGGTCGCTTCGTGTGCGCAGCAGGGGCTCGGCGCTCAGAGGAGAACGCCGAGCCCCTGCTTGGTCACTGTCCACGAAGGCCCGGGGCCATCGGCACCTTCGACGTCAGCGGGTGACCGTCAGAGCCTGGGAATGCCCGCACTGTACGTGCCGCCCCAGTAGCCCGCGAGGTTGTCGCGGTAGGTCGGGTCCGACCAGGTCGACCCCTCCCCGAGTTCGGGCGAGCCCTTGATCTGGTCCTTGGTCCGATCGACGTGGACCTTCTCCTCGTCCCACTCGATCCGCTCGATGCAGGCCGCGGGAAGCAGGACCTTGCGCCCGAAGATCCACGGGCCGGTGTCCACGACGATCTGGCTGGCACCCACCTCGGTGCTGGCCTCATCCACCTTGCCGATGTGCCCATCGGTGGCATGCACCTCAAAGCCCGTGAGGTCCTGGCCCTCCACCATGGCACTCTCGGGATCCCGGAAGTTCCACGGCTCCCATATGTAGTCCGACATCATCGGTTCTCCTCTCCTCGCTCGGACAACTGCACCCGTGAACTACCCCGGTTCGGACCGGTATACCGGGTTGCGGGCCGCCGGCGACCTCAGGTCAATCCCTTCCGCAGGGTGGCGGGCAGTGACGGGCATGCGGAGACGCCGACGGGGTAGGGGGTGGGCATGGCTGACAAGAGGAGAAGGGCGCGCGCGACCTCGGCCGGGGACGACTCCGCCGGATCAGGCGGCAGCTCCGGCCCGGACGACTCGGCGCCAACGGAGATCGTTGAGGACGGCCGGACGCGCGCGTCGGGGAGGGGTGAGGTCACAGACGTCACTGACACGACACCCACCACGGCGGAGGAGGCGATGGACAACGCGGGGGCCGGGGACGGCTTCGTCGACGAGTCCGCGTATGCCCCCACGGACCGCTGATCCCTCGCGCATGACGCAGCAGATGCCTCCCCGGGATGGACGCCCGTGACGAGCACCCCGCGGGGCGTGGCCAGAGACCCCGTGAACGTGTCCTGGCCATTCGCGGGGTCAGCGGCCCACACCCTGGGGGTCGAGTTGGAGGTGGGCGTGGTGAGCACCGCCACCGGGGAGCTGGAGTGCGCCGTCCCTCGGATCCTCACGGGGCTCGACCCTGACCCGTTGGGCGTCGAGCCGCCGCGCATCAAGCGCGAGCAGTTCGAGTCCACGCTGGAGATCACAACCGGGATATGCCAGACGCCTGCCCAGGCCCACGCGGACCTCACCGCCGCACTTGCGGTGCTGGAGCCCGTGCTGGGAGCCCTCAACCTGTCGCTGATCGCCGCCGGCGCTCACCCGTACTCCCGCTGGCAACAGCAGAGCCTCACGCGAGAGGACCGATACCTGCAGATCATCGAGAAGGTCCGGTGGCCGCTGCGACAGCTGACCACATACGGCCTGCACGTCCACGTGGGCGTGCCGACGGGCGAGCACGCGATCGCCGCGATCAATGCACTGACCGGCTTGCTTCCGCACTTCCTGGCCCTGTCTGCATCAAGTCCGTTCTGGCAGGGGGCCGACACGGGATTGGCATCAACACGCAACAGACTGTGGGAGTCTGTGCCCTCCTCGGGTCTCCCGCCCCGCCTGAACGATTGGCACGACTTCGAGCAGCTTGCCGGCCTCCTGGTCGGCGCGGGATCGATCACGACCTCCCGGGACCTGTGGTGGGATGTCCGGCCCAGCCCACTGCTCGGCACCGTCGAGCTACGGATCTGCGACAGCGTGCCCACACTCACCGAGATGTGCGCCCTCGCCGCGTTCGCCCAGGCGGCGGTGTCCTACGTGTGTGAGCGCCTCGACGCCGGCGAGGAACTCCCCAGGGACCCGGACTGGTTGGTACGGGAGAACAAGTGGCGCGCCTGCCGGCATGGCATCGACGCGGTCCTCGTCCGCAGCGACGGCGTGCTCGAGCCCTTGGCCGAGGGCGTCCGGGAGTGGGTGGAGCGCGTCCGGCCCCACGCGCGCCGGCTGGGAGGCGAAACCGAGCTCGGCGGCGTTCTGGCCATCCTGGACCAGGCGCCGAGCTACGCCCGGCAACGCAACCTCGTCGACCACGGTGGATCCCTGCGTGACGTTGTGGACCTGCTGCGCCGGGAGCTCAGCACCGACCGAATCGGGCGATGAGCAAGGGCAGCGCCGGTATGCCTCGATCAGGACTGGGTAGATCAGCGAAGGCCCATCCGCGGATCAAGGAGAACCACCATGCGCGTGAGCGACCCGGCGAAGGCCCAGCCCGCGACCGCCGCAGCGTCTGAGCTCACCTCGCAGAGGCGGGCGGAGCCAGCGGAGCGCTACGAGCCCGCGGCCGAGCACACGGACCGCAACTTCGACGAGCTCGTCCAGGAGCTGCGGGTGGCCCAGACAGGCGTGCAGGTCCTGTTCGCCTTCCTTCTCTCGTTGACCTTCTTCGAGTCCTTCCCGCATGAGGACCGCACGTTCGCAATCGTCCTGACGGCGGCGCTGCTCACGGCGGCAGGAGCCGCACTGTGCTTCATGGCGCCCGTCGCAGTCCACCGGCTCCACTTCCGTCAGGGGTTGAAGGAGCGGCTGCTGTGGATGGCCCATGCGATGGCGCTGGCGGGCCTGGCCCTTCTCCTCGCCGCCATGGACCTGGCCCTGTGGCTGGTGCTGGCCTACCTGTGGACGCAGGCAGGCGCCACCGCGTTCGCCATCGTGCTGCCGATCCTGGTCGTTCTCCTCTGGGTGGCGCTTCCGTCACATCTCATCAAACGGTGGGACTCGGCGTGAACCCGATGCGGGAGCGGATCTGATCAGTAGCCGCTCGCAGGTCCGCCAGACCAGCGCGCTCCACGCCACGAGGGCCACCCCCAGGACCCCCCACAGGACGGTGACCGTCAGGAACTCACGCAGGAGTTCGGCCAGCGGGTTTGTCTCCATGGGAAACGCACTACCCCTGGCTGGTGTCCCATACCCCGGTGCTCGGTTGCCACACCCCTGCCTCTCCAGCCGTTCGAGCCGGCTCTGGGTCTGGATCGATCAGTGGGGGGTAGTGCTCAGGCCTCGGCACCCCTGACGAGCAGCGGGTGCACGACAGTGTGAGGAGTCAACCAATGGCACGAGTGAATGGGAACTCGGGGTCACCGAGGGCCAGCCTGATGCGGGGGCTCCGGTGGATCTCCTACAAGGTTCGCTTGCTTCTGCTGGGGCTCTACGGGCCGGCTCGCCTGGATGACGACCACGACCCGATCGTGCAGCTCAAGAAGGAGCACGGCGAGTCAGCTGGGGACGTGGGGCGCAGATCATGAAGATCGCTCTGATCGCCGGACCGTGGCTGCCCGTGCCACCTCGGGCGTACGGCGGCAGTGAGGGCGTCATTGACTGCCTGGCCACGGGTTTCGTGGAGGCGGGTCACGACGTCCTGCTTGTGACGACCGGGGACAGCACGTGCGCAGTGCCCACGTCGTGGTCCCGGGCCAGGTCCGCTCCGGAGCAGATGGGGCAGTCGGTGGTTGCAGCTGCACCACCTGATCCACGCCTATGAACAGGTGGCGGACTTCGACATCGTCCACGACCACACCATCCTGGGCCCGTTGTACGGGCACGGAAGGTTCGGCGGCCAGATGGTCACGACCAATCACGGGCCCTTCACACCCGAGGTCAACGCGATCTACGACCGGGCTGTGCCTGGGACCGCTCTATCGCGATCTCCCAGGACCAGGCCTCCCGCAGCCTGGCACCGGTGTCCGCCGTCATCCATCACGGCGTGCGCCCCGAGGACTTCCCGGTAGGGACGGGCGAGGGGGACTTCCTGCTGTTCCTCGGTCGCTTCTCCCCGGACAAGGGGGCGCGTGAGGCGGCGCTGGCGGCCCACGAGGCAGGGGTCGACCTGATCCTGGCGGCAAAGATGCGCGAGCCCAGCGAGGTCGAGTACTTCCACGACGCCGTGGAGCCGTTGCTGGACAGGTCGGTGCGCTACGTCGGCGAGATCGGCATGCAGCGCAAGCTCGAGCTGCTGGGGTCCGCCCGAGCACTGCTCAATCCAATCCGCTGGCCAGAGCCCTTCGGATTGGTCATGATCGAGGCGCTTGCCTGCGGGACCCTGTTCCTGACCCTGCGCTCGGGAGCGGCCCCGGAGATCGTCGACGATGGGGTCACCGGATTCGTGCGCGAGGCCGACAGCGACTTGACGTCCGCGATCGAGCAGATCGGCCAGTTGGACCGGGCAGCCTGCCGCAGGGCGGTGGAGACGAGATTCTCGGCACGACGGATGGTGCGCGACCATCTCGCGCTCTATGAGCAGCTGCTCGCGGCCGACACCCGAGTGGCCACGGGGGTCGGCGCCCAGCCGATGCTCCGGTGAGCTACGAAGACGACAAGTACCCCCACGCAGAAGGAGCAGACAGATGAAGAAGTTGATGAGCGTGACGGCATTCGGGCTCGGCTACGTTCTCGGCGCTCGCGCCGGCCGGGAGCGCTACGACCAGTTGATGAGGGGCTTCCGGCGGGTTCGCGAGGATCCGCGAGTCCAGGAACAGGCGCAGCACGTCACCGAGGTGGCCAAGGAGCGCGCCCCAGTCGTCGTGGACAGGGTGAGCAGCGCGGCTTCGGCTGCGGTCCAGAAGGTGCGCCCCTCCTCGGACTCCCCCGACCCGGACGAGGGGGCTGAAGTGACTGGGGAGTTCGCCGAGCGGCCACAGGGCCCGTACCTGCCCAGCTCGGCGTGACAGCTCGGCAGTCCCCGATGGAGCACCTGGGTCACCTGGTGGCTGATCCGGCCAGGGCGAGTGCGGCGGAGATGGTGGAGGCGCTGCACGCGATGATCAACCACCCGGAGTTCCCATGCCTGGGGGCTCGATCGGTGTTCCGCCGCGACCGGGCGGCAGTCGGCATCTACCAGGAACTCGGCAGCACGGGCAGCGCGGCTCAGCTTCTTGAGGACCTGAGGCGGTTCGCCGACCAGGTGGACATGGACGAGGGCCTGGCCTCCTTCGTCGCCCTGTTCCGCGGCCCGCCCATCCACAGCGAACAGCGGTTCGAGGAACTGCTGTGGGCGCAGTTGCGCGCGGTGCACGCCCACGACCCGAGGCCCTGGGCCCCCGACGTGTCTGCGGACCCCGAGGACCCGCACTTCGCGTTCAGCGCGGCGGGCACCGCCTACTTCGTCGTCGGGCTGCACCCAATGGCGTCCCGTGAGGCCCGCCGTGCTGCGGTGCCCACGCTGGTGTTCAACCTGCACGAGCAGTTCGAGCAGTTGCGTGCCTCAGGTGCCTTCCCGCGGATGCGTGACCGGATCCGGGCCCGCGACGAGGCGCTGCAGGGCCAGATCAACCCAATGGTCAGTGACCACGGCCAGTCCTCCGAGGCCCGGCAGTACTCGGGCCGGAAGGTCGACGCCGACTGGCACGCGCCCTTCGAGGCGCAACCGCAGGGGGATGCCAGGAAGCCGCAGACGGCTGCCTGCGCCGTCCCGCCAGGCGCGCGGTGAACCGCCTCGAACCTCAGACCGGCACCGGTTTCCGACTGCGGGCCGGAGACCTGCTGACGGTGCTGGACCCCACCGGTGGGCAGGTCAGCGACTTCTACGCCCTATCGGCCGTGGACCACGGGGAGTGGCTGTCCTCCGGTCGCAGCATCGACTACGCCAACACGATCCACTTCAGCACCGGTGCCGTGCTCTACAGCAACCGGAGTCGACCACTGGCCACCATCGTGGCCGACACCTGTGGGCGCCACGACTTCCTGCTGACCCCCTGCAGCCAACAGACCTTCGACCTGTTGTACCCGGAGTTCCGCGGCGCCCCGCATCCCAGCTGCCTGGCGAACCTGTGCTCGGGCCTCGAGCAGTTCGGGGTCACCGCAGATCAGATCTCCACCACGTTCAACATCTTCATGAACGTGTGGACCGGGCCCACGGGCGCGCTGCACATCGACCCACCCACCTCGGCCCCCGGGGATCGCCTGGTCCTGCGGGCCGAGATGGATCTGCACGTCGGCCTGACCGCGTGCTCGGCGGAGAAGTCCAACGGCGGGGTATGCAAGCCGATTGACTTCGAGGTAACCCGCGGCTCGGGTGTCTGACTGTGTCGCGGCGGGGTAGGTGCGCGAACAGCGGATGCCCCGCTGTCCCACGCACACCAAGGAGAACCTGATGACCACCGACGCCATCGTCCTGCTCAAGGAGGATCACACCGAGATCCGCCGGCTGTTCCGCGAGTTCGAAGCCACCGGGGAGAACGCCACCAAGACCAAGCAGGTGGTGATGGATCGGATCCTGACCCTGCTGACCGTGCACACCTACCTGGAGAACGAGGTCATGTATCCGGGGGTGCGCGACCTGCTGCCCGAACTGGAGGACCACATCCTGGAGTCCTACGAGGAGCATCACGTGGCCGACATGCTGTGCCTGGAGCTGGCCGCGATGAGCCCCGACGACGAGCGGTACACCCCGAAGGCGATGGTCCTGATCGAGAACGTGCGTCACCACATGGACGAGGAGGAGCAGGAATGGTTCCCCAAGGTCCGGGCAGGGTTGGGCCGCTCCCGGCTGCAGGACATGGGCGACCGCATGCTGCAACTCCGACCGAAGGCACCGACCCGCCCGACGCAGCCCAGCGCCTTGAAGAAGGCCGTCGACGCCCTGATCGACTGACGGGGCCATCACCAGCCACAGGACCCTGCCTACACGGGCTCGGGGGTCCTCCGGCCCAGGCGCCGGTCGATCCGGTGCAGGATCGGCGCTGCCGTCGACCCGTGGACCAGGACCGAGACGAGGACGGTGAACGAGACCGTTGACCACAGCAGCCCGGGGTCCGGGAACTGGGCACCTCCGGTGGCGAAGGCAAGGTAGTAGAACGAGCCGATCCCGCGCACACCGAAGAAGGCGATGCTGCGCCGGTCCTGGACCGGGACCGGGGACCGGTACATGGCCACCGTCCCGACCAGTGGCCGGATGATCAGGACCGCGGCCAACCCCAGCAGCGCGCCGGACCAGGTCAGATCAGACAGCAGCCCTGAGCCCAATGAGTACCCGAAGACCAGGAGCAGCCCCATCGTCAGCAGCCTCTCCACCAGGGCCACGAACTCGTGCATCGTGCGATGGAACTCATGCCCACGCTCCTGGGACCGCAACGCCAGCCCGGCGGCGAACACCGACAGGAACCCGTATCCCCCGATCAGCTCGGCCACCCCGTAGGCGAGGAACACCACCGCGAGGGACACCACCGCCTCCGCCGTCTCGGCGAAGCGCAGGACCCGCAACGGGGCCCGGAATGCCGCATGAGCGAACACGTAACCGACGGCGACCCCAGTGGCCACGCCCAGCACGACCTTGCCGACCAGCTCCCAGGCCACCCACCCGCCCAGCCACTGCGCGGCAGGCAGCGTCAGCAGGAGCATCGAGGCGTGGACGAAGGGGAAGGCAAGCCCATCGTTCGCCCCCGCCTCCGAGCTGAGGGCGAAGCGCAGCTCATCCTCGCTGTCCGGATCATCGGTCGGCTCCCCCACGCGCACATCAGCGGCGAGCACAGGATCGGTCGGGGCCAGCACGGCCGCCAGGAGCAGCGCCACGCCCGGGGCCAGTCCGGCGAGCCCCCACGCGGCGAGGCCCAGCACGGCGATGAACAGTGGCATCGCGATGAGCAGGAGACGCCAGGTGCTCGACCAGCCTGCCACGGTGAACGGTCGGTCCAGGGCGAGGCCGACACCCAGCAGCGCCACGATCACGCACACCTCAGTCACATGCTCGACCAGTGCCGGGTGGTCCTGGGGATGGAAGGGCCGGGCGCCGGGCAGGAACGAGGACAGGAACCCGGCCCCGACGAACACCATGGCGGGGGTCAGGGCACGGCCCAGCAGCCGGGGCAGGATGGCCGTCAGCAGCAGCGCCACTCCGCCAATGACATAGGCAACTGCGACGACGACTCCGCCGAGCGACTCATCGGTCACGGTCGGGCGCACCCGGTGGGGCGTCGCGGGCCGAGGTCCGCCAACCCGTGCTCACCGACCCGCTGCGGCGGGAGCATCCCCACCGGTGACCCGGGAGGTCCTGGAGGTGTCCGGCGGGTCGGGTGGGATCGGTGGGACGGGCAGCGGTGCGATCGGGGGGTCGGTCGTGGGGTCCGGCCCGGGCAGGGGGCCGAGCGGCGGGGGCACGTCCCGTGGGTCCGGTCCCGGGAGGGTCGGGGTGTTCTCTCCCGGCGGGATGGGGATGGTCATCATCCGTGTCCTCTCAGCAGGTCGATCAACTCGGGCTTGCGCATCCGCGAGTAGCCGGTGAGGCCAAGATCCTTGGCCCGTCCACGCAGCTCCGGAACCGTGCGGTCCTCGTAGTCAGGCGCCTTCCCCCCGCGACGACCGACCTCCGAGCGGCCCTCGTTGGCCGCCGCGTTGGAGATGCGCGCGGCCTTCTCCTTGGAAGCGCCCTGCTCCCGGAGGCGCTCGTACATCTCCGGGTCCTTGATGCTGGACCCGGTGCGCTGGCGTGGCATCGGTACCTCCTCACTGGGGACAATCCGGGGGCAGAGGGATCGTCTCGGCTTATGACCTACCCCGGATGCCGAGGTTGAGACACGGTTGTCCTCCTTCTCCTCAGGCGGTCAGGGCGTGCTGTTGGTACCCGAGGCGGCGTCGTCGATACGCACGTCGTCGGATGCCGCGGTCGGGCGGTCCCGAGGCACGACGCTGATGCCGCCGGACACCTCCAGGACGGCCCACTGCACCTCCCCCAGGCTCCGCAGGCCGTGCTGTTCCCGGGCCGCGGTCACGACGTCGTTGACGGTCAGGTGGTAGTGGGCCAGCCGGTCGTCGAGGATGCGACCGTCGTCGACCAGCACCACAGGTTGGGACTCGGTGGTCCGGCGCAGCGCCGGGAACCGCCACGACAGGTAGTCGGCCATGCGCTCCAGCAGCAGCAGCGTGGCGATCACGAGTGCCGCGTTCGTCAGGGAGAAGTCCTCGCCCAGCAGCGCCTGTTGCGTCGCCTCTCCGATGATCAGCAAGAGGACGAGGTCGAAGGTCGTGATCTGCGCGAGCGAGCGCTTCCCGGTCAACCGGAACAGGAGCAGCAAGAGGAGGTAGACCCCCATGCTTCGGAGCACCGATTCCATGAGAACTCCTCTCCGAGGCCCGGATGCGAGGCCCGGAGGCGACTGGCTCAGGGCAGGACGAGCTGGGTGAAGCGGATCTCCTCGCCGCCTGACCGGAGCAGGCCCTGCGTCGGGCCGAGGGCCCGCATCCGGAACGACAGGACGACGCGCACGGGTCCGCCACCCCGCACGGGGATCGCCAGGTCCACGCCCTCGGGGGTCGCGGTCTCCTCGGAGGGCTGAGGCAGGACCTGTCGCAGGTCTAGACCATCGAGCCACTCCCCGCCGAGCTGGAGGGTGACCGTTCCCGTCCCGGCCCCGCCGACGACCTCGACCACGACCTGGTCGTCTGCCTCCTGATGGGTGATCCGCTGGTAGTCCAGGGTCATGCGCCCCGATGGGCTGACAGCCCGTGCCGAGCTCAACGGGCCCGACCCCAGCGCTCCGAGCATCGCCGCCACCAGGGCCAGGCCCAGCAGCACCCACCCGAGCGACTCCGCAGTCCACTCCCGTCCTGTGAAGGTGTCGACGGAGTCGACCTGCAGCGGGCCGCCGGCCGGTTGAGCGGGGGACGCCTCTGGTCGATCGGATGTCGACATGGGATCAACGGCTGACGTGCCGCGGTGGATGCGGACGGGCAGGTCGGGCCCGTCCGCATCCACGTGCGATCGCTACGTGAAGGCGTCCTACTTGAAGGCGTCCTTGACGTTCTCCCCGGCCTTGCGGAGATCGGCCTCTGCCTGGTCGCGCTTGCCCTCGGCCTCCAGCCGCTCGTTGTCGGTCACCTTGCCGACGCCCTCCTTGACCTTGCCGGTCACGTCCTTGGCGGCGTTGCTCATCTTGTCGTCGGTTCCCATGCGTCTCTCCTTCGATCTCGTTGGGGACTTGCTCGTGCACCACACCCATCTGGTGGGGAGTGGATCGCCCTGCGCAGACGTCCCTACCCGCGATGGGACTGGCGATACCTACGGCCCGCGCCTGCGCTGAAGACCTGCTCACGCCCGCAGGAACTCCAGGACGGCCTCCTCCCACGCGAGGTGGTCCTCGTCCTCCCCCGCCTGATCCCGCTGCGCGACCGGCAGCTGCTCGCCGTTGAGGTAGGACTCGACCAGCACCGGGTGGACGTAGGACGTTCGCGCCACGGCCGGAGTGTTCCCGAGGTGCTCCGAGACGGCGCGCATCGCCTGGGCGACGTCTCGACCTCGCCCGCTCCTGCCGACTGCCTGCTCGGTCGTGGACAGCTCGGCCAGGGCACGCACGGCTGCCTGCCAGGTCCGGAAGTCCTTGGCTGTGGCATCGCATCCGGTGACCTCGCGGATGTACTGGTTCAGCTCCGCGCTCCTGACGTCGACCCAGCTCCGACCCGAGCGCCACGCGAGCAGCTCGGGCCCTCCCGAGCGCCTGGCGAGCAGCACATGCACGGACTCCGCGAGCGGCGCATCGACCAGTGTCATGGCGTGGGGCCTGCCACCCTTGCCCGGGAAGCGCAGTCGCACCGTGCCCTTGCGGGTCGAGACATGCTCGCGTCGGAGCGTGGCGATCCCGACCGTGCCGTGCGCGTCCGCGTAGGCCTCACCGCCGATGCGCGCCCCGGTGGTGTCCAGGAGCCTGAACCCGGTTGCCAGGGCGCGCTCCCTGGGCATCCCCGTCAAGGCGAGGTGCTCTGCCACAGTCAGCCGCGCGGCGGGCAGGGATGCGCCGAACTCCAGGACGCGCGCGAACTTCATCTGGTCGCGCCAACGACGCCACTGGGGGTGGTACAGGTACTGCCGGCGGCCGGCCGAGTCCGTGCCCACAGCCTGGAGGTGACCGTTGGGCCAGGGGCAGATCGAGACGTCGACCCAGGCCGGAGGGATCGCCAGGCTCCGGCAGCGCTGCGCCGCCTCGGCCGGCAGCCGTTGCCCGTGCGAGTCGAGGAAGGTGAAGCCACGCCCACGCCGGCGCCGGGTCCAGCCGGGCCCGTTGGGCTCGGACCTGCGAAGGCGTTGGGTCACCTAGCGGCCCCGCACCTACTGGTCCGGCGCCGAGCTCGGGGCGGTGTCCCCGCCGTCGGTGACCGGGGACAGCGGTGCGGTGGCGGGGGCGTGCAGGACGCGCCCGTCGCAGTCGAACCGGGACCCGTGGCAGGGGCAGTCCCACGAGCTCTCGGCAGCGTTCCAGGCGACTGTGCAGCCCAGGTGGGTGCAGGTCGCGGACACGGCGTGCAACGCTCCCTCCCGATCCCGGTAGGCCGCCGTCTTCTGCCCGTCCATCATGATGATTGCCGCGTCCCCGGGTTGGAGGTCGGCTGCCGCCACCGACGAGCCGCCCATGGCCCGGTCCTTCAGCCATGTCTTGGCGACGTCCAGGTTGTGGCTGATGAACTCCCTTCCGGGCAGTTCCCGCTCCGCACGGCGTGCGTCGAACACGTCCACCCAGTCATTGGCGCGCCCGAGGACCAGGTCCCGCATCATCAGCGCCGCCGCCGTGCCGTTCGTGACTCCCCAGCCACCGAACCCGGTGGCCGTCAGGACCCGCTTCGCCCGCGGCGCCATGAAGCCGACGAACGGCATGTGGTCGAGGCTCTGGGTCTCCTGCGCCGACCAGTGGTAGCGGACGTCCGTGACGCCGAACCGCTCTCCGGCCCACGCGGCCAGCCTGCTCCAGCGCTCCTCGGTGTCGTCGGCGCGACCCACCTCGTGCCCTTCGCCCACAACCACCAGCAGCTGCTCACCGTGGTGGCCAACGGTACGGGTCGAGCGAGTGGGCGTCCCCACATTGATGGTCATCCCGGCCACGGTCCCCGGCGCCAGGACGCCTGCGATCGCATAGGAACGATGTGCCTTCGTACGGGTGAACTGCCCACCCCGATCAAGGATGGGGTACTGGGTCGCGATGATGACGTGCCCGGCTTTCAGGGGGCCCTCAGTGGTCTCCACGGCGCACCCGTCGGCGTGCTCGTCCACATCGAGCACACGGGTCCCCTCGACGAGCACCCCACCAGCGCGCAGGAACGCCTCGGTCAGACCGCTCAGGTACCGTCCCGGATGGAACTGCGCCTGGTCGGAGAACCGCAGGGCGCCGACCACGGCGAACGGCACCGGGGCGCTGTCCGTCCAAGTCGCGAGGCCCAGACGCTCAGCCACCTCCGCCTCCGCCTCGAGGGCCGGGAGATCCCCGGGCTGCTCCGCGTAGATGACGTGCGGCACCCCTGTCTCCAGGTCGCACTCGATGCCCAGGCCGTGGACCATCTGCAGGACCGAGGCGAGTCCCGACTGGTTGGCCTGCGCATACACCTCCGCCGCCCGCTCCCCGCGAGCATCGCGGATGCGGGACAGCGATGTTCCATGCCCGACCGTGACCTTCACGGTGGAGTGCGTCGTCACGGCGTTCTGCCCGACCCTCGCGGCCTCGATCACCGCGACCCGCAGGCCGTCCTGCTGCAGCAGCAGCGCCGCGGTCATCCCGGTGATGCCAGCACCGGCCACGACCACATCGGCTCGCACATCTGCCAGGTGGGTCGCGGTGGCCAGCTGCACCTCCGGGACGTCACGCCACAGGGAGAGGTGCCGTCCGAATCCCGTCTCCATGAGTCCTCCTCCAATCACGTGTGTGGAACGACGGACCGACCTCGCATGCCGGCCGGGTGCGGACTCCCGCCGCCATGCGAGGTCGGTCACCCAACCCTCAGTCGGCCGAGATGGCCTGGAGCACGTCAGCCACAGGTCGGTCCGGCAGGGCGCGCGCCACATCAGCCAGGGCGACGATTCCCACCAGCTGCCTGCCGTCGATGACCGGGAGCCGGCGCACCTGATAGGTGCTCATGGTGCGCAGCACCTCCTCGGCATCATCATCAGCACCGATGGTGACCACCTCGCCCTGCTGCAGCGAGCCGGCGACGACCTCGACAGGGTTCAGGCCCTGCGCCACGACCTTGATGACGATGTCCCGATCGGTGACCACGCCCTTCAGCCGCTCATCCTCGCCGCAGATCGGCAGGCTGCCGACACCCAGCTCCGCCATGAGGCGGGCCGCGGTCTGCAGGTCGTCGTTCTCGTTGATGCACTGTGCATCCCGTGTCATGATCTCGCGTGCTGTGATCATGTCCATCTCCGTTCTTGGTCGGTGGGGTGCTGTCTGGCCCCCACCTACCCCCGTGTGTCCTTCTGATACCACCTCCGCCCGTCACGAGCGGAGGGCGCCCGGCCCGCCCTCACTGCGCCCCCGGGGACGGGACTCGGCGCATGCGCTGGGTGCTGCAGGTCGGGCACAGAGCGGCGGCTACCAGATCGCGCCGCCCGTCGGGGATAGCACGTGTCGGCGCACGCCAGGATGCCCCGCACCACGTCCAGGACCAGGGGCGGCCCAACCCCCAACGCCACTGATCCATCCGAACATCCGAGCGCGCACGGTGCCCGCTGGCGTGGGAAGGTCGGATGTCTGGATGCGCACGGGGTGGGTACTGCCTGGTCATGGAACTCTTACTATGGATCCTCGCAGTCGTCCTCGTGGTGGCAGGCATCTTCGCCGTCCTGCGCAGCCAGGTGCTCTGGGGCATCGTGCTCATCGTCGTCGGGCTCCTCGTCGGCCCCGGTGGTGTGAGCCTGCTGAGCTGAATGACCTGTCACTCCATGATCGATTCCTGTGCGGCCCGCGGAGCAGGTCGAGTTGTGTGGGTGGATCCGCGGAAGTCCGCCGATTCGGGGCCGCTGCTCCCTTGCCCCACGTAGGGGTCAGCGCCGGACGCGGTACCGTCCGCAAGCGAAGTCCCGGTTGCGGTCCAGGTCGACCAGGTCGAGGTCGATCCGCCGTGGGAGGAGCGGAGCGCCCGAACCCAGGGTGGCCGGCGCGTACTGGACGTGGACCTCGTCGAGGAGGCCGGCGTCATGGAACTGCCCCACCAGCTCACCCCCACCCACCAGCCAGATGTCCCGACCGCCAGCGGCGTCCACCGCCTCTGCATGAACTTCCGCGAGGGGTGCGCTGGAGAAACGAGTGTCCGCGTCCGGAGCGGCAAAGGCCCGATGCGTCATCACCCAGCTGGGCAGCTCGGGCGACCAGGGCTCGTCGCCATGGTCGAGAACCCACTGGTAGGTATTGGCTCCCATGACCGCTGCACCCACGCCCTCGGTGAACGCGGCGAATGACTGTGGGCCGCCCGGGTCGATGTCCCGGCTGAGAAGCCACTCCAGCGAGTGCCCCGGCCCGGCGATGAACCCATCAAGGCTGGACGCGGTGAAGTAGATGGTTGCCATCGA
The DNA here is from genome assembly GCA_963714995.1 of uncultured Actinomycetes bacterium. Lineage (GTDB taxonomy): Bacteria > Actinomycetota > Actinomycetes > S36-B12 > CAIYMF01 > Prado023. Next base: position 49,654 of record CAVQQP010000002.1, read on the forward strand.
GGCATTGTGGCGCCGTGCGGAAGATCTAGCAACGCCATCCCTGCGAAACGCATCCGGCGGATCGGCTGTTGCGGCGCTCCAGGCAGGCGCTGATCAGGGTGTGGATCGGCGAGCGGCTGGAACGCAAGGCAGCCCGCCCATCGCTGTGCCCTTGACCGGCGAGTGGGAGCAGATGGCGGGCCTCAAGGCCAACGGATTCGCGTCCTCTGCAAGCGGGGATGCGTCCACTTCACCCTCGGAAGGTCTTTCCGAGTGGATCCAGTTGTCGCACCTCCCGGATGACCCGTCGCGCCCCCATCGGCCGCCCTCGTGCCAGCAGCTGGGCGTGCGTGCGCTCAGGTCGCCTCCGCCGGGCCCTCCTCGGCGCCGGTGTCTGGGGTGGCCGGTGATTCGTCCTCCCAGACCTCGGCTGCGTATGCGTCCTCGGGAACGCCGTGTGCGCTCGTAGAGGTGCTCATCGCGGTCACCCCGCCCAGTGCATGCTCGGGTTGTGCTCCCGGCCTCGGCGGATCAGCGCGGCGGGGTCGTGCGAGTCGTCCAACTGCGCCGGGCCGTACAGCGTGAGCAGTGCCAGTTCCACCCAGTAGCTCAACGCCTCGAATGCTGACCGAAGCGGAGTCTGGCTCCGCCTGCCTCTGTGCGTGCCATGGCCGACCTCCTCCACCGCGTCTCGGCGGGGGTGGGGGCTCGACGTGATGAGGCGCTGCCCTCGCGGCTGATGTGGAGCCGACCGGATACCTCCACCCTCACAAGTAAGGCTAGGCTGCCCTCACAACGGTGTCAACGGCCCACCACCAATCTCACCGTTGGGCTCGCAGGCCTTCGAGATGGCCGTGTGGGCTGTGTCACCCGGTGCAATGGGCCCTGCGCGGGCGTCGCTTGCCCGGCTGCGTCTCGCCTGACCACTACCCCCCGCACTGGTCAGAGTCAGGTGTCTGGCCAGCGTCGACGCCTGCCGCCATCCACGCCGGGACCCCGGGACCCTTCCGGGACCGGTCATAGGCGAGCATGATGAATCCATGACGAGGATTCTGATCGTGGCCAACCAGACACTCGGATGCCCGGAGCTCGAGGAGGCCCTGGAGCCCTACTTGGAGGTCGGTTCCGTCGAGTTCTCCTGGTCGCCCCGATCGCGGCGATGGAGGGGGAACGCCGTGGGGACTACCCCGCCATCGACCGCTACATCCCCAGCCCCGAGCAGATCGCGCATGCCCTGGCGGGGGCACGCGTCGAGCACGAGCTCGATCGGCTCAGGAAGCTCGGCGCGAGCGCGCAGGGAGAGGTCGTCGACCACGACCCGCTCGCACGCGTACGGCAGCTCCTCGCAGAGTCGCAGTTCGATGCCGTGATCGTCTGCACACTGCCGACCAGGCTGTCGCACTGGCTCCGGGCCGACCTGCCGGGCCGACTCACCCGGGCCACCACCGTCCCGGTGCTCCACGTACCGGGCACCGCCGGACCCTCGCTGTAGGGACCCGCCCTACCGATCCCTGCGACCCTGCCCCCGGGGCTGGCCACCCGGGCGCCTCCACGACTGTGACGGGGCCTCGTGGCCGGCAGGTCCCGGCCCGCCGGGTGTCCCCCTCCGCACGGCGGGACTTCGCCATGCTCGAGGCGGCCAAGCTCACGCTCGAGGCGGCCACGCGCAAGCGTGAGCAGGCGGAGCGTGAGACGGTCGAGCGAGAGCGGGCCGAGCGAGACGGCGTGAATCGCCTGCTTCCGGCGTCGGGATCAACCGCGCCGCATTCTCGTGCCTCGGCCACGGGGGGCCCCGACCGCGACGGGGGAGCGACGGCCGGGGCCCCTGACCGCTGGACTACCCGGCGCCCACGGGGTCAAACCTAGGAGGTGGATCGGTGGTGCCCACGCGACGCTCTCCCGCATCACCTGAGCAGGAGGCCGCCATGCCTGAGGCGGGCATGGGCACGGGTTCGACGCACCAGCTCACCGGGCCCTCGGGAGAGTCGCCCCCGTCCCGGAAGCGGACGTAGGGCCATCACGGGTCTGGGCGCCCAGAACGCGGGTATCGGTCTCCTGCGCGATCGAACTCGCTCCGGAGTCGGAGTTGATCGACGTTGGCTGGGAGGCACTGGGCATGGACAGCGTGGACGTGGTCGTGCTCGGCGCGGGTTCTGCGGGCGAGGTGGTCGCCACGTCGCTGGCCGCGGCTGGACGGACGGTCACCCTCGTCGAGCAGTTCCGCGTCGGCGGTGAGTGCCCGTACGTGGCCTGCATGCCGAGCAAGTCGCTTCTGCACAGCGCGGCCGCCCGGCGCGGGGGCGGCTCGGCGGACGAGGGCAGGGCCGCCTACCGCGAGGCCGTCCGGCGCCGTGACGAGGTGGCCGAATGGCGCGACGACTCCCACGCCGCCCAGTCCGTCGGATCGTCCGGGACGCACCTGGTCCGCGGTCGGGGACGCGTGCTCGGCCCGGTGTCGTCGAGGTCGGGGACCGGGTCCTCGGCTGGGGGGACCTCGTCATTGCGACCGGCTCGGCACCGGTCATCCCGGACATCCCCGGGCTCGACGCCGTCCCGACGTGGACCAGCGATGCGGCCCTGTCGTCGTCCACCCTGCCGCCCTCGCTGCTCGTGCTGGGCGGGGGTGCCGTGGGCTGCGAGCTGGCCCAGGTGTTCGCGCGGTTCGGGGTGACGGTCACGCTGGTCGAGTCCGGTAGCCGGCTCCTCGAGAGGGAGCGGCCCGAGATCACCGAGCGCCTCGCCGAGGCGTTGCGGACCGACGGGGTCGATGTCCGCCTCTCCGTGTCCGTCCAGCAGGTCGAGCCGACCCCCGGCGGCGGGGCGCGGGTGACCCTCTCCGACCGCTCGACGGTCGACTGCGCCCGGGTGCTCCTGGCAGTCGGACGACGTCCCGCGGTCTCCGGCCTGGGACTGGAGACGTTGGGCGTCGTGCCCGACGACCGCGGGGCCCTCGCCGTCGACGACCGGTGCCGCCTCGTCGGCCAGGACCATGTCTGGGCCGCTGGTGACGTGACCGCTGTGGCACCGTTCACGCACACCGCGACCTATCAGGCGCGCGTCGTCGCGGCCAACATCGTCGGCGGGGATCGGGTTGTGCACTACGACGCAATCCCACGCGCGGTGTACACCGACCCACCAGTGGCCAGCGTCGGCCGCACGGACGACGGCGACGGTCTCGTGTCCGCCGCGTTCGACCTCGGCGAGCGTGGCCCGGACGCTGACCGACGCCGGACCCGGCGGCCTGCTCGTGGTGACCGCCGATCGCACCCGGGGGGTGGTGGTGGGCGCCTCCGCAATCGGCGCACGTGCGGACGACTGGATGGTCGAGGCCACGATCGCGGTTCGCGCCCGGGTGCCCCTCACGATCCTGGCCGACACCGTGCATGCCTTCCCCAGCATGGGCGAGGCGTTCGAGCCGGTCTATCGCGAGCTGGCGGCCCGCTGTCGCCCGCAGGGGTGACCTCACGGCCCCCGATGTCCGGTCGGGACCGGCGCCCCCGAGGCGCCATGCCGCATGGATAGGCGCACCTGAGGGTCAGCCTCCGGATCCTCACCGGCACCCGTGGGGATCCCGGCGCGCACGGCCTCGAGCTGCGCGGCGAAGGACAGCCCCAGGAACAGGGCGATGCCCGTCATGAACGCCCAGAGCAGGAGCGCCATCACCGCCGTCAGGGGACCATAGACCGCACCGAACGAGCCGGAGGTGCGCACGAAGGCCGCCAGCAGGCCGGTCAGGATCACCCAGAGGACCACCGCGACACCTGACCCGACCGCCAGCCACGACGCCGCCGGCTGTCGACGCCGAGGGGCCCACCGGAAGATGGCGGTGATGGCCACCAGGGCAAGCCCCAGCCCGATCGGCCACCGCAGCGCTCGGGCCACCTGCGCGAGCCCGTCGGACACGTCGATACCGTCGGCGACAGCGTCGATCACCTGCTCGCCTGCGACGAGGGCCAGGAAACCCAGGACCAGCGGGATGCCTGCGACGACGGCCAGCCCCAGGGCCCTGGTGTACTTCTGGCGCGCCGGTCGATCCCGCTGTATCCCGTAGATGCGGTTCGCCCCGCGCTCCATCTGGCCCATCGCGGTGGTCAGGGCCACGAGGGCAGTGGCCAGGCCGAGCCAGAGGGCCAGCAGTCCGGCATCGCGCCTGTTCCAGGCCCTGATCCAGGGTCTCGCGGACCACCTCGTCGCTGGATCCCGGGGTCAGGGACAGCAGCGTGTCGCGGATGACCAGCCCGATCCCCTCGGCGTGGGCCGCGGACGAGAGTCCGGCCATCGCGATCGTCAGCGGGATCAGCGCGAGGACGAGTTGGAAGCCCACCGCCCGGGAGTGGCTGAAGCCGTCCCCGTACCGGAACCGCCGGAAGGACTCCACAGCCAGTCGCCGACGTCCGAACCGGCGCAGGGCCGTCCGGGCATCGGAGCCATCGAGCTCGTCACCGGTGATGCGCGACGTCTCCGGCACGCGGGTCGCGCTGCTCATCGTCGGGCTCCTGTCGGATGTGTCCGGGCTCCGATGGGGTACGTGTCCTCCCGACCGAACGATCGATCACCTCACGATCGGGCTCGTCGGGCGATCGCGGCCCGTCGACCGGTCCTCCGGCAACGGGCCGTTCAGCACCACGCGTGCTGCCAGGAGCAGGCAGAGCCCCGCGTTGACCAGCGACCCGACGACATCGCTCGGGTGGTGCATTCCCCGGTAGAGCCGGGCGTAGGCGACGAGCACCGGCGGGACCAGGCAGAGCGCGGCCAGGGCGTAGCGCAGCCATGGCCGACGCACGGTGCGGATCAGGACCGTCGCGAGGGAGAGGTAGAGGGCCAGCGCGGCGCTGGTGTGCCCCGACGGGAACGAGGATGTCGGCGGCGACTCGTCCAGACGTTCCACGTCCGGCCGGTCGCGGGCCACGAACGCCGTCGTCGAGACGAAGGTGATGGCCTGGCCCGCTGTCGCCGCGATCACGAACAGGCCCTCGCGCCACCTGCCGAGCGTCCAGCGCAGCACCAGTGCCACCACCAGCATCGTCACGATGATCACCGGGGTGGCGGCGATGTGGCTCATCGACCAGGGTGACGCTCTCGCCCAGCTCGCGTACGACCGCGCTCCAGGGAGGTGGTGATCGCGTCCTCGCGGTCCAGTGGCCACCGGTCGACCGCGATCCGCGTGACCAGCAGGCCCAGGGCGACCATGAACGTCACGATCGCCAGCCACCCGGCCACCAGGCGTGCGAGCATCCGCCCCAGCGCGCGGGGCCAGGTCGAAGGCCGTGTCGCGTGGGCGCCCGGGCGCCGTCGCAGGGCCGCCAGGTCGTCCGGCCTGAGGAATGCCGCGCCGGTCGCAGCCACCACGGCCACCGCAATCGTCCAGCCGGCCAGGACATCGGTGACGAAGTGCACCCCCAGGGCGATCCGGTCGACGCCGACCACGACGACGACCGCCAGCGAGGGCCGCGGCCATCACGACTCGGCCAGCCCTGCTCGAGACCGGCCAGAGCACGACGAGCACCGCCAGGGCGATCAGCATGGAGTTCAGCGCATGACCCGACGGGAACGAGTAGCCGGTCGCGACGTAGACCGGCTCGGGGAAGTCCGGGCGCGCGCGCCGCACCAGCTCCTTGAGGGACACCCCGACCAGCCCACCGAGCACCACGACGATGGTCAGCCACAACGCCGCCCGCCGACGACCGCGCCACGCCAGGGCGCCGGCCAGGGCAAGCGCTCCGGCGCGCAGCAGCCAGGGGTCCGTGGCCCGGCCGATCCAGAGCAGGATCTCACCGGCGCCAGGGGTCGCCAGCACCCAGTCGTGCAGGAGATCCGCGACGCTCCTGTCGAGCCGTTCGACGCGCTCGGACTCGGACGTGACGAGCATGAACATCAGGGTGAAGGGCACCGCGACCAGGAAGGTCGCCACGCCCGCGATCGCACTGCGGGTCACGTGCCTCTGCCGGAGTCGGCGTGTGCGCACCGTCAGCCGCGGCCGGCGCTGCGTCCATCCTCGTCTCCTTCACTGCCCTGACGCGCGCGGAGCGGTCGAGCGTTCGCCGGCCCGCGTCCCGGGGCCCGGGCGGTCCCTGACGGGATCAGCACTGACCTGCCGACTGGATCAGTACTACCCACTGCGCGCCGCGCATACATCCAGCGCCGGTCGGTGCGATCGGATCAGGCGCCCGACCGGGTCGGGACGGGCAGGTATGGCCGACCAGATCGGGGGTAGGCCCACGGGCATGGACCTCATCCTGTGGATACTTGCCGTCATCCTCGTCGTCTCGGGCATCGTCGCCCTGACTCGCAAGCAGTTGCTCTGGGGAGTCGTGCTGATCGTCGTGGGCCTGCTCGTCGGGCCCGGCGGCGTCAGCCTCCTCACCTAGGCGCGCAGCCGGCCTCCTCCGATAGCCTCACATCCGCGACCATGACGAGGAGGCAACGGTGGTGGATCGCCTGAGGGTGCCCCGGACCGACTGGCGCGCCGTCATGGTCCTGTTCGTGGCCCTGCTCGTGGTGGCCATGGGCGCCTCCCTGGTGACACCGGTGCTGATCCCCACGCTGGGTCTGGTCGTCGTCGGCGCGGGCCTGTTCCTGCCGCCGCGCGCCGACCGCCCTGGTCGCGCGGTGCCGCGATCCTTCTCGCCGCCATCCTGTCGTGGGCCTCCGAGGCCGACGACGGCCTGATCCGGCTGGTCAACGTGCTGCTCGCCTCGGTCTGGCGGTGCTGGCCTCCTTGGTGCTGGCCCGACGGTTGCGGCGCATCGAGCAGCAGTCGCGCACCGAGGCCGCAGTGCTGGCCAGCGTCCCGGACGCACTGTTCGTGCTGGACTCCGAGGGCCGCGTGCGCCTGGCCAACGCAGGCCTCACGAACCTGGTGCCCGGTGCGCGGGTGGGCGAGCCGCTGCACCCCCTGCTGGGCCACGTCCGGGCCGACGGCACTCCCTGCCCGGGGGGCTGCGTGCTCGAGGGGGGGACCCCGGCCCACGCCAGTGTCACACCGGTCGAGGGGGAGCGGATCACGCGGGCCGGTGAGCTGATCCAGGTCGCGTACACGACGCAGCCCCTGCAGCCCGGGGTGGCGGTCTCGCTGCGTGATGTCAGCGCCCGGGTGGCCCAGCAGTCCGAGCTTCGCGCGCTGCTCGAGGCTGCGGCGCGGCGCGAGGAGCAGTCGAGGCTGCTGCGCGCCCTGGAATCGCCTGCGCGACCCGGCGCGCCCCCGCTGCCCGGGGCTCGTCGCCGACATCTGGCGTGCGACCGACGGCACCGGAAGCCCCAGCAGCGACGCGGTCGACCTGAGCGCCCTGCCGGACGGCCGCATCCTGGCCCTCGTGGTCGACCCCACCGAGGGAGGCGCCTTGTCCGAGCGGGACACCTGGAAGGTGCTCTACGCCGCCCGCGCGCACATGGCGGCCGGTGCGCCCCTGGCCGACATGGTGGGCCAGTGCGCGCAGATCCTCACCAGCGACGCGGGGGTTCCCTCGGCGGCCCTGCTCGGGGTCGTGATCGACCCCGACACCGGGCTCGTGCAGGTGGCCAGCGGAGGCCACCTGCCGCCGCTGCTGGTGCGCGCCGACGGCAGCTCCACCTGGCTGGAGGCCACGGGACAGGCAGTGGGGTCGGCGCGCGCGGGGTCGCAGTCGATCGCGAGCGCCGAGCTGCTGCCCGGGGACGTGCTGCTGCTCTACACCCATCAGGTGGTCACCGGACGCGGTGACCTGGTCGAGGGCCTGTCCTCGCTGCGCGCCGCCGCGGTCGCCCTGCGCCACCAGCCCTCCGAGGGCTGGGCCCAACGGGCTCTGATCGCCGTGCATGGGGGATCCGCCAATCAGGCCACCCTGGCCGCGCTGCGCGTTCTGGACACGGGCCCGGTCCCCGCCGGCTGACCTACGTCCCCGAACGCCACACCAGGACGATGCGCTGGCCCAGCCGCACCGCCCGCAGGCGGCTGCCCGGCGCCCCCCACGGGGCGTCCGACCCGTCGGCCACGTCCATGGTCCACGCGCCCCCGGCGCGCACCAGGGAGGCCAGGCCCTGGAGCACCCCGTCCTGGGCCGCGGACGGCCACATCTCCACCAGACGGCGACCCAGCCAGTCGGCCCCCCCGGGGATCTGTTGGGCCGCATCCTGGACCACGAAGTCGCGGATCGTGCCGTCGGAGCGCGGGATCGCCTCGAGGAGCAGCCAGGGGTCCAGGTGCAGGTGCAGCAGCGTGCCCAGCCAGTAGTCCAGGTCAGGGTCCGCGCCGATGGCGTTGCGCAGCAGCAGTGGCGCGACCCGCTGGACCAGCCGGGTGATCTCCTCGACCCGGTCGGCACCGAACGACTCCGCAGGTGTCCCAGAGCAGGCCCGCGACACCGATCACGGACCCACCGTCGGCCACCGGGATGACCGCGGCCGCATCGAACCGCGTGGTGGGCGTGACCGACGGGAACTGCGCGGCGCGTTCAGCGCGGTCGGCCCAGAAGAAGGCCTGATCATCCTGGACGGCAGCGCACGTAGGGGATGTCGCGGGACGGCGGGATGCTGCGCCAGGGGCTGATCGCGTCACCGGGCACACCACACTGGCCGACCAGCTGCAGGGCCCCGTCGGCGGACGTCCGGTACAACGTCAGCGCGGTCACGCGCTGGGGGGCCAGCAGCTCGGCGAGCAGCTGGGCCGCGTCGTCCCCCTGGCTCGTGGCCCCGGCCACTGAGTCCAGCAGGGCGGTGACGACTCCGGCCCGGACGTCGGGCTGGGCCCGCAGCTGGTTCCACGCCCTGGAGCTGCCGGAGAGCTCGGGAGTCGCCCTCGAAGGACAGCCTCCGGTATGTCCGGCTCACCCTCCTCGAGGGCGGGGACCCTGACGCCCACCATCGTGGCCGCGACCTCGACCAGCCGGACGTTGTGCTCCTGCGACATTGCGCGCAGGCGCGCGAAGGCCTCGTCGAGGGTGATGCCGTGGCGTTCGACGAGCACGCCCTTGGCCTGCTCGATCACAGCCCGCAGCTGCACGGCCTTGCGCAGGAGGCGCAACTCGTCACGGGTGGCCGCCAGGGCGTCGGCCAGCGCCACCTCGGCCTCGGACGCGGGCGCCCCCCGATCGCCGACGGACTCGATCACGTCCGCCCCGCTGCGCCCACGGGGCGCCCCGGGTGACAGGCACCTGTGCCTGACGCTCAGCATCGGATCAGCGTAGCCCTCCCCCAGGGCCCCGGGGAGGGTCGTGAGGGCCCGGTCCACGAGCCACGACCGCCGCCCGGTGCCGGGTCACCGCCGGCGCCCGAGCGGGCACCTACGAGGCCCGTGGGATCCTGCTCGCCGCCTCCGAGCCGGGTGCGCCCGGGGCTTCCTGCTGCCACGCCGCGGGCAGCGGCTTGTCATCCAGGATGTGGTCGCGAACGGCGGCCAGGGTCCGGGTGATCAGGCGGGAGACGTGGACCTGGGAGATGCCCACGCGTTCGGCGATCTGCGACTGGGTCATCTCCGCGTGGAAGCGCATGAGCAGCACCTGCTGCTCACGTTCGGGCAGCCGCTGCAGCACCGCCTGCACGTCGCTGCGCACATCGACCAGGTCATGGCCCGGGTCTGGCGCACCGAGGCGCTCAGCCAGGGGAAGCCGCTCATCCGTGACCTGGTCCAGGGAGCCTGAACCACGGGCCTGACGCGCAGTGCTCAGGGCGGCCCTGACCTCGTCCTGGCCGATCTCGAGTGCGGCAGACAGGTCGGCGGGGGTCGGCTCGCGACCCAGCGACTGCTGCAGGTCGTCAGCGGCCCGGCGGACCTCGAGCACGCTCTCCTGCATGGCCCGGGGCACGCGCACGTCCCAGGCATGGTCGCGGAAGTGCCGGCGCAGCTCGCCGAGGATGGTCGGCACGGCGAAGCTGTGGAACGCGGTCCCGTGCGTCGGGTCGAAGCGCTCGGCGGCCAGGACCAGACCGAGGCAGGCGACCTGCACGAGGTCCTCCCGCGCCTGACCGCGACCGGCGTACCAGCCGGCCAGCTGGCGAGCCAGGGGCAGATGGGCAGCGACGAGGGCGTCGCGCACCTCGCGGTCCACGGCACCGCTGCCCCGGTCGGCGGCGGCGGGCGCGTGGCCCACCATCGACTCGGGGACGTCCTCGCCGGCGGCGGCAGGCTGGCACGAGCCAGCACCCTCCATCGCGGTGACCGGCCCGCCATCGCGCCCAGTCTCCGGTACAGGTCCACCAGCCGGTCGCCAGCCAGTCGCGGGTCGTGCGCGGCCCGCACACGGACCTGGGCGGCACAGCCCAGAGCCCGCAGCCGGTAGGCGTCCTCGAGCAGGGCGGTCACGACCCGGGACAGCTCGGGACCCTGCGCGGCGGCAGGCACCAGGATCCCGCTCGTGCCCGCCACGACGAGGTCGAGGTGGGCGTCCTGGGCGGTGACGACCGCGGGGACGCCGTGCGCGGCGGCCTCGAGCACGTACCCACCGTGCCGTGACGAGTCCGAGCCGGCCACCAGCACCGCGGCGCCGGCCCACATCCGCACGCGTGCGCGACCGCGCAGTCCCGGCCGGTGATGCAGGCGGTCGAGCACGCCGAGCTGGGCTGCGCAGGCCCGCAGCTCGGACCACCGCTCGGGGGTGAGACGTGCCCCCACGACGAGCTGGGTCGAGCCCCAGCGGCTCATCTCCGAGACGAGGGAGTCGAGCACCGGACCGTCGGAGAAGGTGACGACGTGACCCGCCGTCCCGTCGACGGGATCCAGGTCCACGGTGGGCACCGGCATGGGGAAGAGGCCCGCAGACAGGGTCGGCACTCCCCTGCGGCGCCACCGCTCCCCCTCCGCGGCGGACAGTGGCATCACCGCGGTGACACGCCCGGCGAGGCGGAGCTCCACGTCCTCGAGGGTCGGGCTCTCGTCGAAGGTGGCGATGATGGGCACGCCACCGACCTCGACCGCAGCCATCGTGGCCGCGACGCCGAAGGTGTGCACGAGGTCGGGACGCTGGTCGCGCCACTGGCGCCTCAGGTGCGCCGCGCAGGACGCCACGGTCGTGGCAAGGTCCGCACCGGGGAGCGACCCGTCGTCCTCGATCACGACGGCGCCCCCGTGGCGCGCCGCATCGGCGATCTGGCGAACGGCGCTGCGCGGGAGATGGGTGGTGTTGGTCACGCGATGGGAGCAGAGATGGACCAGCATGGCGACCTCACTTGTGTGGTCGGGAGTTGACGCGCGGCCTGCTGGATGAAGCGCACGCGGACTGGGCCCCGGAATCGGGGGCGAGCGGCGGGAGGTGATCTCCCGGGCGGATCTACGTGGTCTGCGTCGGCGATGCCGTCGGACGGGGACCGGCTGGGGGCGCACCGTGGATGGACGCCTCGACCACCGTAGCAGGTCGCCGCCCGATTGGCCAGCCTGAGGCGAGCCTCACCTCACTGCTCGGGCAGATGCGCCCGTCCACGGGGGCGGGTGTCTGACTGGGCGACATCGGGGTAGGTGGGCGGATGTCCCGCCAATCGACGCACACAAGGAGTCGCTGATGTCCACTGACGCTCTGGTCCTGCTGGGGATAGGGGGTGAGGGGTCCTTCCCGAGGTGGAGGACCACATCATGGAGTCCTTCCCGACCTGCTCCTGCGGCCCCTGGGCCAGGCCCCCAGGATCCCCGGGACTGCCCCAGGGTGAGGCCCACGGGGCGGAACGCGGCCGCAGCTTACCGGGGGTCAGTCTCGATGACGCGCTCGCGTGCGACCCGATCCCGCGGACCCCATACCAGCAACGTCAGCAGGAGGCCGATGCCCCCGGCGACCATCAGGATCATCCCGACCATGCTCAGGTCCACCCCAGAGACCTCGGCGTTGACGGCGAAGGTCAGGATCGCGCCGACCGCCAGGAGGAAGATGCTCACTCCGATGCCCACAATCTGGTCCTCTCGTCGAATCACCCATCGAGGTGACGGGTTGGCATGTGACTACCCGGTCACGGTGGGCTATACCTCCCGGGCGATGAGCTGGTGGGTCCGTTGCGGCCGCCCAGGGCTGGCCGGTGGCCGCGGGTGTTGCCATGATGGCCCCATGACGGATGTGGCGATGCTGGTCAACCCGACCAAGGTCGAGGATGTGGAGGCCCTGCATGCCGAGGTCACCGAGGCCCTGGCGTCCCGGGGATGGCCGCCGCCGAGGCTGCTGACGACCACCGAGGAGGACCCGGGCCGTGGGGTGACCGACCTCGCCGTGCGCGAGGGCGCCCGCTTCGTGGTCGCGGCCGGCGGGGACGGGACGGTCGCGGCAGTGATCAGCGCGCTGGCCGGCACGGACGTCGCACTCGTGGTGCTGCCCGCAGGCACCGGCAACCTGCTGGCACGCAACCTCGACCTGCCGACGGAGCTGGATCAGGTCGTTGACGCCCTGGTCGGCGGACGGACGATCCGCATCGACGTGGGTCAGGTGGTCGAGGGCCCGGGCGCGGGCAGCAGCTTCGCGGTGATGGCCGGACTCGGGTTCGACGCCGACATCATGACCGATGCGCCCGAACGACTGAAGGCCGCGATGGGCTGGCCCGCCTACGTGGTCGCGGCCGCCGGCCACCTGACCGACGAGCCCTTCCGCTGCCGGATCGTGGTGGATGAGGGCGAGCCGATCGAGGCGGAGGCACGCACCGTGATCGTGGCCAACGCGGGCGGCCTGCCCGGCGGCGTCGACCTCGCGCCGGACGCCACCATCGGTGACGGACTGCTCGATGTGGTCGTCGTGAACCCGCAGGGGGCTATGGACTGGGTACGCGTGGGGGCGCGCCTGGCCGTCGGCTCGCAACGCGAGGACGAGCGGCTGGGGCGGGCTCAGGGCAGGCGGATCGAGATCACGACCGAGGGCGACCAGGTCTGCCAGCTCGACGGCGACCCGATCGCCCCCACCGGGCGGTTCGTGGTCGAGGCGCGCCCACAGTCGCTGCTCGTGCGGATGCCAGCCGTCGGCGGCTGAGTGCCTACACGGAAGCGGGTTTGCCTGGTGCGGCGTCAGGAACCCTGGCCGGGGGCTGGGGCGGGATCGCGGGGCGATCCCCCGGGCGGCACGCAGATGGTCACTGACCGTGACTTGACCTTGATCTTCAGTCGTCTGACTGGCTTACGGGTCCCGCCGTCGAGCTCGTAGGGGGTCGGCTTGTCGAACACGACCTTGATCGAGGTGCCGCGCGCCACGACGACGAAGGGTGACTTCTCTGTTCGGCCAACGACGACTCGGGCCAACGCGCGAATCCAGGCGCGCCGGCTTCTCGCGGTCACGACGCCGACCTCGAGCAACCCGTCATCGGGTTGTGCCCCGTCGAATACCTCGACGCCACCGAGGACCTGGCCCATGTTCCCCGCCAGGACACAGGTGATGGTGCCCTTGTGGAACCGGCGCCCGTCCACATCCACCGTGGCCATGACCGGGCTCGCGTTGAGGTTGCGCGCCCCGGTCCACAAGTAGGCCGCCCGTCCCATCCGATCCTTCAGGCCGGCGTCCGCGTCGGTGATCATCAGAGCGTCCAGGCCCGCTCCGGCCATGACCGCGAAGTGCTCCCCATTCACGGTGCCCGTGTCGAGCGCGCGGCGATCCCCGTGCAGGCCGATACGGACGGCCTCGGCGATGTCGCGGGGTATCCCCAGATTGCTGGCGAGGAGGTTCGCGGTGCCGGCCGGAATCACCGCGAGCGCGACGCCCGCCCCCGCCACGGCATCAACGCACCGCTGGACCGTGCCGTCCCCGCCCCAGACGAACAGCACGTCCGCGCCCTCAGCCACAGCCTGGCGTGCACAGTCGGGGGCCTGCTTGCTCTTGAACACCTCGAACCACGCGGGCGAGGGACACCCCGCCTCCTCCAGCACCGTGCGCAGCTCCGGCAGCCCACCGCCCAGCGTCTTTCGGGAATGTGCCACCACCGCGACCTTCGTCACGACATCTCCTCTGGTCAGCGGACGTGGGTCCAGGGCGATCTCCCGGGACCGCCGGCTCCCCCGCGCGGCTGATGGGGCACTACCCGCGCACCATCGGCCCAGACCTGTCGAGGTGCAGGGGCTCAGCCGGTCAGTCGACGGCGACGACCGTGCGCCGACCGCCGGCCTGTTTGGCGCGGTACATGCCGCTGTCGGCTCGACAGATGGCCTCCTCCGCGGGTTCGCCAGGGTTGACGATCGCGACACCGATGCTCATGGATACGTAGATCTCCCGACCGTCGCCGAGCGGGATCGGCGCGCTGGCCACGGAGTGCACGTGCTCGGCCACCAGCCTGGCCCCTGACGGGTCCTCGATCCCGGTCAGCAGGGCCACGAACTCGTCCCCCCCGAACCGGGCGAGGAGGTCGTCGGCGCGAAGAAGGGACCGGATCCGCCGCGCGCTGGTGACCAGGACCCGGTCGCCGGCGGCATGACCATGCTCGTCGTTGACCGCCTTCAAGTCGTCGACGTCGAGGAACAGGACGGCCAGCCGCCGACCCGCTCGGGGAGGATGGGCCAGGATCCGGTCCAGCCCCTCGTGGAATCCGGCGCGGTTGAACAGCCCCGTCATCGGGTCGTGGGTGGCCTGCCGGCGCAGCGCCTCCCGGGCCTGACGCCCCTCCGTGACGTCCGCGTAGTGGCTGACCAACTGCGGGACGCCGCCGAGGGGGTCAGTGAGAAGCCGCAGCGACTGCGCAACCCAGATGCTCTCCCCATCCGGGCGCACGAGCCTGAACTCCGAGGTGACGGAGTCGACCTCCCCCTTCGCCACCTGGTCGCGCGCGGCGCGGTCGAGGTGGTCATCTGCGGGGTGCAGGACGCCCGGGACACCATGGTCGAGCAACCACTCGCTGCTGCGGTCGACCATCTCACACAGCGCCCGATTGACCTCGAGGAAGGCCCGGTCCGGGCTCTCCAGGGCCATGCCGATCGGGGCCGACTCGAACGTCAGACGCATCCGCCGCTCGCTGACCGCCAGGGCGTGCTGGGCGCCGCGCAGCTCAGTCACATCGGAGGCGACCGACACCCCTCCCAGGACCTCACCGGACCGCGACCGCAACGGGGCGGTTCGGATCAGGTAGCGGCGCAGCCCATCCGGGGAGTCGACCTCCGCGCTGGTCGTCCCGCCCTTGAGCGCCTCCTCATAGAGGGGCCTGATAGTGGCCCACCGCCCTGGCGGCAGGGCGTCGGGGGCGCGCCGGCCCTCCAACGGCTCCGCCCGGACGCCGTTGTCACCGACCGCACCCCCGCGCACCAGCAGGTAGCGCAGATCGCTGTCGAACACGAGCACGGCCGCCCCGGGGATCTCGTCGATCCCGAGGGCGACCAGCGGGCCCACGTCTCGGTCGTCCTCGAGGACGGGCCCGGCGCGCAACCCTCAGCCGCCGTTCGTCAGCGGCCCACGCCAGGTGCGCACCAGCAGGGCACCGACAGCCAACGTCGCGAGCGCTGCCACCCCAGCCAGGGTCCACCGGTTGGCAAGCTTGGTGCTCAGGGCACCGACCCCTGCCGCGGTCAGGGCCGCGGCCGCCTCCGGGGGCAGCATCGGCTGATCGGTGGCAGCTTCGAGGCTCTCGGCCGTTGTCCCTTGGGCAGACATCGTTGACTCATCCATGGCAGGTCCCTTTCGTCTCGTCCTTGACGTGCCCACTACCCCGGTCACGTGATCTATGCCTGTAGCCCGTGACATCCGGGCTCCGTCCCACGGGTGTTGGCGCTGTGTCTGGCCCCTCACGGCTCCGCGCATTGCCGATCGCGCCCGTTGCACGGGGCCTCGCCCGTCCGGGTCGTAGAACACCCGGTATGACGCCTCGGCCCACAGCCTGGTCAGCACCGGCAGGGTGGGCTGCCGGTAGACCCGCAACCGCCCGGGGGGCCTGGGCCCGATGCATCCGCCGGCATGCCACGCATCGAGTGCGGTGGCCGCCTCCCTGAACGCCTCGAACCAGGCGACCGGATCATCGAGGTCGCACCCGTTCGCCGCGCCAGCGAGGTGTTCCTCGGACAGGGTGCGCCGCAGTTGGCCGGCGGTCCCGCGTGGTGAGCTACCGATGAATGCGGCGGTCAGCTCGCTGTCGTGCGTCCACGACCTGCGGTTGGTGTTGTCCGACCCCACGCATGCCCACGTGTCATCGATCACACAGGCCTTGGCGTGCACGTAGATCGGGGTCCCGGCCGTGTTCTCCAGGCCGTAGACCGCAACCCGATGACCACCGGCCGCGGCCAAGATGCGCAGGGGCCGCTGCCGCCCCACCAGGTTCGGAGGTTCGGACCACCGTCCGTCCTGCTCGGCGACCAGGGGGATCACGAAGATCATCCGAAGCTCCGGCTGGCGGCGCAGCGCATCGGCGAACACCGAGACCACCTCGGCCGACCACAGGTACTGATCCTCCACGTACACCACCGAACGCGCCCGGCTCAGGGCCTTTACGTACCCCCCCGCGACGCTTCGCTCCCCCTGGCGCGCAAAGGGGAAGCCCGGGTGTCTGACGGGGTAGGTCCGCAACAGTTGCACCGCGACATCCCCGAGCTCAGGTGGATCGGGGTGCTGGCCGGGAAGTGGCCTGACCCTCTGCCGCTCCCCGTGCAGGATCGCGCTGACCAGATGGATCGGATTGCGGATCAGGGCACCGGTGTCCTCCCACCGCTCCCGGAACACCGTCTCGAGCTCGCCCACTGCCGGACCGCGGACAGCCAGCTGGATGTCGTGCCAGGGCGGACGGGGACCGTAGGCGCTCGCCATCGGCGGCGCCTGCGGGTCACCGAGATGCTCGACGTCGTCGCGACGGCCGTGGCACAGGTCGATCCCGCCGACGAACGCGACATCGTCCTTCGGGCGATCACGGTGCCGCAGCACGACGAGCTTCTGGTGGTGGGAGCCGAACGGGCGCACCCGCATGTCCAGCAGGCACTGCCCGCCCGCGGCCTCGATCGCCTCGACAAGCCGGCGGTTCTCCACCGTGCCGAACCCCATCGTCACATGCGACCTCCACAGCAGCCCGCGGACCTCGACACCCCGCTCCGCTGCCGCGGCCAGGACCGCGGCCACCTCGGTGCCGGGTCCGTCGAGCCGCTCGTCCGGGTCCCCCCGCCAGTCGGTGAACATGAGCACGTCACCGCGCCGCATCGCGGACACGGCCTGATGCAGGGCCCGGAAGTACACGGCCCCGTGAACCAGCGGCCGTACGTCGTTACCCGTGGTCCAGGCCCTGCCCTCCGAGTGCCGCACATCCAGGCGCGTGTCCGGGTTCCCACGCTCCAAGGACGTGAGGAACCAAGCGTCGGGATCCGGTTCCACACCTGCTACATACCCCGGATTGCCCGGGGCATACGACCCCCGGGGGGACCAGGAGCCGGAGCTGGCAGGGAAGCCCGTGGTGCACCGCTGGCTGGATGCCGGCGAGCTCGGCTACGAGGGCCTGTCGGTTCGGGACGCATCCGGGTCCGAGGGGTCGGGGATGGTGATGCCCACCATGGCACCTGGCGACGGCCAGACCTGGGTCTGCTCATCGGCCCGCCCGGGAGTCCCGGAGCCGGGTTGGTCCGGCTGCTCCGGGACGGTGGCCCCCGGGGGCGCCATCAAGTCGTAGCCGCCTCGTGGGTCTGCCGCACGTGCCGGATCGTCCCACCCTGCCCTGGCAGCTGCGGCAATATGGCGACCAGCCTCCGAAGCGGCCTCGTCAATGGCCCGTTCGGTGGTCGTCTGGACCTCGTTATCGGGATCCTCCAGATCAACGTCGCCCGTCGAACGGACCCCAGCGCGCTCCTGATCCCAGGCCGCCTCGGCCTTCAACCTGGGACGATCGGTCTCCCCGGGGTTGACCTCATCGGTGACCCCAAGACCGGGCGCCGAGAGATCCGAGATCGCCATCTCGTCCGCCGTCCTCCTGCGCGCGCCCGGGAGCTCATCGGGTCCGCCCTCGCCACGTTCCCTCGTCTCATCCGAAGTGCTCATCCCGGACTCCTTCCTGGGGTGGGTGCTGCGACCCAGTCCCGCCGGTCCGCCGACCGGCGAGCCTGCTGACCCATCCCTACCCACCTCGGGGCGGGCCATTCCGAGGAGTCCGGTGCCGTCCACTTTTGAGCTCCACAAGGGTGCGCCCCCGGCCCATCGCCTGGCCCATGGCAGGGATTCCCTCTGCGATCCCGTCTGCGCCCCGCGTTCCTGGGTAGCAGCCAGCAGTGACACCGATCCGATGGCCTGGCGAAGGAGGAGTAACGGGAGACACACGAGCAGCCGAAGAGGCTCGTTCCGGCACAGATGATCCCCGGCGCGTGCGATGGGTACGGGGCCTCGCAGCGGGGGCTGGCGTGGCCCTCCTCACCCGGGGTGTACTTGGGCTTTACCGTGACGGGCCTCGACGATCTGGCCTCCGACAGCGACGCGCAGCTGCTCGGCCTGGAGGTGAACCGGCTGCAGACTCGGCTCCATCTTGTGACCGGCGTGCTGGCGCTGGGCTTGGCCACCACGCTGGGCGGGGCTCGGGCGTGCGGCTGGATGCTCGCCATCTCTCGCCATCGTCTATGGAAGTGTGCCGGGTACAACCTCATCGGTTCGCTTCCCCCGCGGCCCGTTGGGGTGGGTCAGTCGTTATCGGCCCCTGGGTTGGACCCCTCTTCTGTTGGCCCAGGCGCGTCTCCAGATGGCCTGCCCTCGACGAGGACTGTGGCGCCGGCCGATCGCCAGTGCTCGTCCATGAGGCGGCTCCGGATCTCATCGAGGGCTTCGGTGTCACCGCGAGGTACAGCGACTGTGACGTGGTCGGCGCCATTGATGCGCGGATCGTCGAACACGGTTCCTGTTACCTCGCGCCGCCTTCGGGGATCGTCGTGGCCCGATGCGCCTGGCACGGACGCCGACGCTTGACCGTTGCCCAGGTCAGCAATGCTCTCAACGGCGAGTTGCTTGACCTGGTCGATGGGGTCGGCATGCCGGAATCTTTGGGTCTCGTCGGTCATCTTGCTTGCCTCCCTCAATGCGGGCGCGGCCGAAATCGCGATGAGCCGCTCGGGGCTGCGCCCTACTTCTGCACGCTGCTCAGTGCCCGCGCGGCCTCGTGGCACGCCTGCGCGCAGATCCGGCAGTGCTCGTGCATCTCGGCATGGCGCGCGCACTCGTCCTGGCAGTTGCGGGTCGCGCGCGTGCAGGCCTCGATCAGGGAGCTTGTGTCGGCCTCGGCCTCGCGGGAAAGCACACGTGCGGTCACTGTGCAGAGGTCGGCACAGTCGAGGTTGAGCCGGATGCATCGCCGCAGCACCTCGACGCCCGGCTCGGCAAGGCAGGCATCGGCGCAGGCGGTACAGGCGGCGGCGCATTCGAGCAGGAGGTCGATGGCGTTGGCCAGCGCCCCGGTGTCAGCCTTCGCGGTGGCTGGGTGAGTCCGCAGCATTGCGGCGGTCATGGACATGTCCCTCCTCGATGGGTCGTGTGCCCGCCGATCGGGCTACCACTCACCGCCTCCTACCCCTGTCTGCGACGGCGATACCGGGGCCCCGGGAACCGACGCACAGACGTCCACGAGGATGTCGCAACGTGAGCGGATGCTCGCTCGGCCGGCGTCCTCTGCCACGTTCTGCCGCTGTCGAGGGTTTTCGTCTGCACAGAACATATCCGCTCCGCCGGAATGACCGAGCAGAGATGAGCCGGGGACTGGGGGCATGCCATCCCCGAGCCTGCGTCCTGGGCCCGTCTGCGTCGAACGCGTCGTCCCGGCGCCCCCGGAAGCGGTCTTCGACCTGCTCTCCCGGCCCGAGCGCCACCGCGACTTCGACGGGTCGGGGACGGTGCAGGGCGCCCGCCGCGAGGGGCGCCGACTGGGTCTGGGCGACTCCTTCGGGATGGACATGCACTGGCGGGTCCCCTACGCGACCCGCAACGTCGTGACGGAGTTCGAGGAGGGCCGCCGGATCGCCTGGCGAACGCTCGCGCCGACCCCCTTGACGCTGCTGGCTCCTCCCTCGCCTGGATTCGCGCATCGGGACAGCCCCTCGGGGGGCACCCCTGACAGGCCCGGCGCTGCGGCCCTCCTCGAGGCGGCGCGCTCACCGCGCAGGTCAACACCCACCACGACCGTGGCGCATCGGGCATCGGGCCTCGGCCAGCGGCCGCCACGGGTCAGCCCCCGAGGGGATTGCCCCCGGTCAGCCACTGAGCTAGGTCAGCCACTGAACTAGCATGACTAGGCCCCCGACCAGGAAGTACACGACACCAAGGCCGGCCAGGATCGCCGGCACCAGGCCCGCCCGCCTGCCCAACCTTTTCGCCTGCACACCGAACCAGACCGCGCCCGTCGCGAAGACCGCCAACAGGGCCAGCATCACGACGGCCATCACCGACGCGACCAGGGGAGCATTCTCCTCATCTGCCAGCAAAATGAACGCGATCAAGCCCGAGGTAACCCGGCACCATCAGCCCGAGGGACACCCACGCCCGGATCAGGTTTCGCCTCGCTGGACTCGTCGCCGGGGCGGCCGGCGTAACGGTAGACATCGTGACCCCCTTCGCCAAGCCGAACTGGGCACTGCTTGCCCAGTTCCAGTCTCCCGCAGAGCAGCCAGACCACCAGAGGCCAACGTCCCACGGCAGCCAACTCTCGGGTCCATCACGTCTGATGGGCGCGCACTGATCGCTGCAGACACCACGAGGGCCGACCCGGCACCCTGCTCCCTCACGGAGTCCCGCCACCGGAGTGCGTCACCGTGGCGCTGCGGCACCTGCACCAACACGCGCGATAGGCGGCTACTAGACGATTCCCTTCAGGGCCGGTGTCTGGCCAGACTCGGTCCAGGTGCCCGGCGGGAAGCTCTCCATGCGGCTGCCCACCAGCGTGACCGGTGTGGCTCAACTTCGGTCTGCGTTCCCGCCGGGCACCGTGCCGGTGTGTGGCTGAAGAGGGGTCTGCCCAGCTCTTAGTAGCAGTGCCCGCCCGGCGTCAACCAACCGACGACGCGGGAAGGCGAAGTTCATGGCGAGGGTGTTCATCGGGGTCGATCCCCACAAGCTGTCGGCGACGATCGAGGTGGTCGACGACCGGGAGACAGTGCTGGCGACCGGGCGGTTCGCCACGGACAAGGCCGGGTACACGCGCGATGCGCCGACACGTCGCGTCCTACCCGGATCGGGTGTGGGCGGTCGAGGGCAGCAACGGCGCCGGCCGCCCGCTGGCGCAGCGGCTGCTCGCCGACGGGGAGGCGGTGGTGGACGTGCCGGCGAAGCTGTCGGCCCGGGCGCGGATGTTCGACACCGGCCACAACCGCAAGACCGACCCGCACGACGCGCACGCGGTCGCGGTGGTCGCGGTGCGCACCACGGGCCTGCGGGTGCTGGCCTACGACGAGCAGCTCGAGGCCCTGCGGCTGCTGGTGGACCGGCGCGCCGAGCTGACCCGGGCCCGGATCCAGTGCGTGAACCGAGTGCACCGGCTGCTCGCCGAACTCGTTCCAGGACAGTCCAAGACGAACATCAGCACCGCTCAGGCCAAGCGGATCCTCGCAACGGTCAAGCCGCGCGACCTGGCTGGGCAAGACCCGCCGACGGCTCGCCGCCGAACAGATCGCCGAGCTCGTGGCGATCGAGAAGAAGATCAAGGCCCTCACCCGCGAGCTCAAGGCAGATGGTCGCCGCGACCGGGTCGACCCTGATGGAGCTACCCGGTGTTGGCCCCGTCGTGGCCGCCCGCACCCTGGCCGACACCGGCGACGTCGCCCGGTTCACCGACCGCAACCGGTTCGCGTCCTGGACCGGCACCGCACCCATCGAAGCCTCCTCCGGAGAGATCGTGCGCCACCGGCTCTCCCGCGCCGGGAACCGGCGGATGAACCACATGATCCACATCGCCGCGACCACCCAACTGCGCCACGACACCGACGGCCGGGCCTACTACCGGCGCAAGCTCGCCGCCGGCAAGACCAAGGCCGAAGCCATGCGCTGCCTCAAACGGCGCATCTCCGACGCCCTCTACCGACGCCTGCGCGCCGACGCCGCGCGCACACGTAGACGCGGGCCCGGGAGGGCACAGCGGGGCGGCACTTCACTCCAGCGCGGCCGGCTCACACCCGCGCACCGGCACTTCGGATCAGCCACAACCCGGACCCGCGACCCAGACGCTACCCGCCGCCCGCGACGACACGGAAGACCACGAGGTCAAGAACGCTGCAACCCGCCTCTTGACAACAGAGGGGTGCCGAAGTGGGGCAATTCCATGATTCCGTCCTTGGCGCGTCCGTGCGACAGGAAGTCGGCTCTCGGCGCGGGCATGCTCGCTTGGCGGGCGTCTCGGACCTCGATCCTCCGATCGCTGTGCGGCAGCCCTCCGGGGGGCAGCACCCGGGCCACTTCGTCCCAGGGTGGCCGCCGGCCGACCCGCCCGCCACAATGTGCTGGTGGTTGTCGGTGGTGAGCATGCGCGGCCGCTGGGAGCGATCCCGTGGCCGCCGCGATGGCCTGACGGCGCACCGTGACCGCGTGCGACGTGCAGGTCGAGGGTCTGGTCAAGCGGTACGGGGAGCTCACCGCTCTGGCCGGTGTGGACCTTGTAGTTCCTGCTGGGTCGGTCGTTGCGCTGCTGGGTGCGAACGGCGCCGGCAAGACCACGTTGGTGCGCATCCTGACCACGCTGACGGTGCCGGAAGCGGGTCGTGCGCAGGTCGGCGGCGCAGATGTCGTCACGGCTGCTGGGCAGGTGCGCACCTTGATCGGCGTCACGGGCCAGTACGCCGCCGTGGACGACCGCCTCACCGCAGCTGAGAACCTCGACCTGATCGCTCGGCTGTACCACCTGCCGCCCGCGACGCGTCGGGAACGCGTGAGCGAGCTGCTGGAGCAACTGGCGCTGACCGAGGCTGCCGATCGTCGCGCGGGGACGCTGTCGGGAGGCACGCGCCGCCGCCTGGACATCGCCGCGGGACTCATCGGCGGCACGCCAGTGGTCGTGCTCGACGAGCCGACGACGGGGCTTGATCCCCGGACGCGCCTCGCGCTGTGGGAGGTGATCCGCGAGCGGGCCGCGAGCGGCACGACCGTTCTGCTCACCTCGCAGTACCTCGAGGAGGCCGACCAGCTGGCCGACCGCATCGCGCTGCTCGACGCGGGCAGGGTGGTCGCCGAGGGAACGCCCGACCAGCTCAAGGACCTGGTCGGTGCGACCGTGCTCGACGTGACCGTGGGCCAGAACGGGCTCGATCGGGCCGCTGCCGTGCTCGGCGCTCTCGGGCACGGCGCGCCGCAGGTCGACCCGGTGCAGCGCCGGCTGACCCTGCCGGCCGATGACGTCGACAGCCTGCCCGCGGTGCTGTCGCGGCTGCGGGAGCAGGACGTCGACGTCGTCGAGCTGGGGGCACGTCGGCCCACCCTCGAGGAGGTGTTCCTGGCGTTCACGGGGCCGGACGCGGCGAAGCCGTCGGGGGCCGGGCTCGCCGCCCGCGCGACTCCCGCGCCGGTCAGACCCATCGGGGAGCAAGGAGCGTCGACGCCGTCCGCGCCGCGGCACCCACCGCGTCAGACCATGCGCGAGGTCCTGGCGTTGACGACGCGCAACTGGCGGCGACTCGGCCGGGACCCGCAGACGCTGGCGCTCACCGTGGGACAGCCGATCCTGCTGCTGCTGGGCTTCCGCTACCTGCTCGGCGGCGCGATCGCCGTGCCCGGGGGCGTCTACGTGCAGTACCTGCTGCCGGGGCTGTTCACCGCCGCGGTGATCATCGCCAGTGGCGGCACTGCGATCAGCCTCGCGCAGGACCTTCAGAGCGGGATCATCGACCGCTTCCGGACGCTGCCGATCGCCCGGTCGGCGGTGCTGGCGGCACGCACGACCGCCGACCAGGCCGTGAACCTGGTGTCGCTCGCGGCGATCGTCGCGCTGAGCGTGCCGCTCGGCTTCGAGTTCCGGGGCACCACGGCGCAGGTGGTGCTCGCCCTCGCCCTGCTCGTGCTGCTCGGCTACGCACTGACGTGGATGTACGCAGCGATCGGCAGCTCCCTGAGCAGCCCCGAAGCGGCGTACGCCGCCGGCACCCTCGCCCTGTTCCTCCTGCTGTTCGCCAGCTCGGCCTTCGTCCCGGTAGACAGCTTCCCGCAATGGCTGCAGCCGGTCGCCGGGGTGCAACCGATCACGATCACCATCGACGCCGTGCGCGCGCTGACGAACGGGCTCCACGCCGGGAACCTCCCCTGGCAGTCAGCACTCTGGTCGGTCGTGATCCTGATGGTCTCCATGGCCATCGCAGTCAGGAAGTACCGGCGCAGGGCTCGCTGAGGCTCCCGCTTCCCGAGGCGCGCGCGGGAGCAACCTAATCCCTGCGGCTGCGCCCTCGACAGGAGCATGCGCAGCGCACCGCATGCCCCGCGCGCCGCCCGACCCCCACCGCCGCCGAGGCATAGCCTCTTTCGCGGGCTGACACGATGCGAATTCCGGGAGGAGCGACACGCCAATGACCGAGGTGACCGTGATCGGCTTGGGAAACATGGGATCGGCGCTGGCCAGGGCCCTCATCGCGGCGGGTGCCGATGTCACAGTCTGGAACCGCAGCCCGGGCAAGGCCGCGGTCCTGGTGGAGGAGGGCGCCAGATCGGCCGTGGATGCGGCAGCCGCCGTTGCGGCAAGCCCCGTCGTGCTCATGTGTGTGACTGACCCTGTCGGGGCCCGGCAAGTCCTCACGACGTGTGCCGCGCAGGTTGCGGGGAAGCTGCTCGTCCAGTTCACCACGAGCACGCCGCAGGAGGCCCGTGAGGGTGAAGCCTGGGCCAAGCACCACGATATGGACTACGTCCAGGCAGCGATCACCGGGAGCCCGGCCACCATCGGCACCCCGGATGCGCACATCCTGCTCGCGGGCGCGCAGCAGGCGTTCAGCACAGCGGAACCGCTGTTGCGCGCGCTGGCCGCGGATCTGGACTACAAGGGGGAAGCGGTCGGTCTGGCCCCGGCCTGGGACATGGTGCTGATCATGCACTACTACGGGATGTTCCTGAGCCTGTTCCACAGCGTGCAGATCTGTCAGGCGGAGGGAATTCCCTTGGAGCATTTCGGCCAGGTGCTCGCAGCGCAGGGCAAGGGATATGAGGAATGGCTAGTCGAGAACATCCGCTCGGGAAGCTACCAGGAGACCTCCGCGCCATTGGAGCTCTGGGCCGCAGCCATCCGGCGCTTCGCCCAGCATGCCAGGGACAGCGGGATCGATGCCGGGTTCCCCTTGTTCACCTCCGCGCTCTTCGAGAAGGCGATGGCGGCAGGGTATGGCCGCGAGGAGGTGTCGGCCGTGTTCAAGGTCCTGGAGCAGCCGGCGGACCACCAGGCGCACGGCGTCCAGCCCTGAGGTCGCTGCATCCATGTCCAGACGTCGGGTGTGCTCGCTGAGCGCCGGGGCAGTGTCCTGTGGGGGCCGGGGCCAGCTGGCACCTCACCACGATCGAACTCACCAAGGATTCCGACTCTGCACCTGCTTCTGCACGTCTCGCCGATACGCGATTGACACGTCTCTTCGGGCCATGTTCATGCCCGGGCGCCGACCGGCTCGGGCGCGAGTCCCAGGTTCGCGACAGGTGCGCCTCGGCGCCTCCCCCGCTCGACGGAGGCCACGATGCCGTTGGTCGTCAGCGACATGACTCCCGCAACGGCCACGGGCAGGTCGGTGGTCAGCACCGCGAAGGTCAGCCAGGACACCTGGGAGGCGATCTTCAACCCGATGGAGGTCAGGGAGATGGCTGAGGGGCCGAGGCCTCGGCGCGCCCAGACCGTCTCGTAGACCTGCGGCCACATGCCGAACAGGCCGATGCCGAACGCGAGGAAGCCGACGTCCTGGGGCGATAGGTGCGTGGAGGCGAGCACCAGAGCGAGCACAGTCACCGCCCAGGGCCAGGGCCCGGCGTGTTCGGCTCCACGCGGCAGGCACCAGCAGGACGATGACCACGGCGCCGGTGATGAGCAGCACGTTGCCCGGGATCTGCGGCAGTGAGCCGGATCGCAGGCCGTAGGTCAGCCACAGGGTGCACGAGATCGACGTCAGGGCCCACGTCCACGGCGAGACACCAGCCAGGTGTGGGTTCGCCACGATGCGCAGGATCTGCGGCATGACCATGACGACACCGATGGCCGATCCGAGATAGGCCAGCGACGAGGGCGAATGTGTGGATGTCCATGAGTCTCAACTCTCTTCTGTATCAATACAGTCTGTAATGATACAGACTGAGCCCCATAACCACAATCCCCGGCCGGAGGGAGCCGACAGTGAGTAGCGAGACGGCCCACGCTCGACACGGTGGCCGAGGCGGCCGGGGTCTCCCGGATGACGGTCTCCAACGCCTACAACCGCCCGGACCAGCTTTCGGCGGCGACGCGGGATCGAGTCCTCTCGGTGGCGGCGCAGCTCGGGTATCCCGGCCCGGACCCGGCAGCCCGATCGATGCGGCGGCGGAGTTCGGGAACGGTCGGGGTCCTGATCACCGAACGACTGCGGTACGCGTTCACCGACCCGGGCATGGTCTCGCTGATGAGGGGACTTGCCGCCGAACTCGGGGCGGCAGGCCAGGCGATGCTGCTGGTTCCGTCAGAGGCCGGCAACGTGACGTCGGTGGTCCGCGGGGCAGTCGTCGATGCCTTCATCGTGGTGTCGATGGACGAGAACGACGACGCGGTGATCGCCGTGCAGCAACGGCGGTCCCCCTTGGTCACGGTCGGCCACCCGCGCCTGCCCGGCGTTCCGTTCCTCGGGATCGACAACGCCAAGGCGGCCGCCCTCGTCGCCGAGCACCTGCTCGAGCTGGGGCATCGACGCTTCGGCGTGCTGTCGTTGCCGGGGCGCGATCCCGAGGACCTGGCCAACCGTGTCGTCCCGGTCCGTATCGGCATACGTGAGCGGGTGACCGGCTTCACCCGGGCCGTGCGGACGATCCCCGGGGTCGAGGTGCAGGTCGTCGACACCACGGAGAACACCCACGCCGAAGGTGTTCGAGTGGCCCTGGCCCTGCTCGACCAGCCCGACGGGACACGCCCCACTGCGCTCTTCGCCGCCACCGACGTCCTGGCCATCGCCGCCCTGGAAGCCGCCCGACGGCTCACACCTGCCCGTACCCGGACAACTGTCCGTCGTCGGCTTCGACGACATCGACGAGGCCGCCCGCACCAACCCCCCACTCACGACCGTGGCACAGGACCTGGAGGGCAAGGGCCGGCTCGCCGCCCGAGCGGCCCTGGACCTGATCGCCGGCAGGCCGCCCAAGTCCCCCAGGCTGCAGGCGCGGATGGTGGTGCGTGAGAGCACGAGCACCCCACCGGGGGCGCGGGAGTGCTGACCCCTCCGGGCGCGAGCCGGGCAGACCGTGCTGCCCAGACCGCCGGGGTGGTCGCCCTGCCGACGCCAGACGCTGTCCCTGCGTGCGGACGGGCGGTGGTCGTCGCGGTCTGTGCGATCAGTCGTGGATGGGTCGGTTGCCGATCAGGCTGACCATGGCGGGGTCGCGATGGTCGAAGAACAGGCTGATGCCGGCGTCCAGCGTGGTGATGTCGTCCATCTCTTGCAGCGACACGCCGAGCTGACCTCGGCTCCAGCCGCCGCCAGGGCGTCGGGCACGGTGCGATCAGCACGCGGCGATGGCGTGGAACCGCCGGACGGAGGCCAGGTCTCCGCCACTCGCCTGGTTCGGCGAGCGGAACCCACCGCCCTGCTCGGGGGGCCGAACGGATGCCCGCGTGGTTGAATGCGCGGCACGGCCTGCCAGTGGGGTTGCGTGGGGAGCGATCGACGTGACACCTCGAGCCTCTGACGACGGACTGGCCGCACATGCTCCCCTCGGCTGAAGGAGATCGACGCCATGGACCGCACCGTCCTGCCCATCCCGGACACGCCGTACTCGGGTCCGGTGTACGAGGACGCGAAGGACCCGCGGGCGGTGTACGAGCCGATCCGGCCGGTTCAGGCACCAAAGGGTGCCCCCAACGTCCTGGTGATCCTGCTCGACGATGTCGGCTTCGGTGCGGCGAGTGTGTTCGGAGGGCCCTGCAGGACACCCACGGCCGAGCGGTTGGCCGGCAATGGCCTGTCCTACTCCCGGTTCCACACGGCGGCGCTGTGCGCGCCGACCCGCCAGGCGCTGCTGACCGGCCGCAACCATCACGCGGTCGGGATGGGCGCGATCACCGAGGTCGCCACGTCGATCCCGGGCTACACCTCGGTGCGACCCCAGTCGGCAGCACCCCTGGCCGAGGTGCTGAGGCTCAACGGGTATGCGACCGCCCAGTTCGGCAAGTGCCACGAGGTGCCGATGTGGCAGACCAGCCCGGTGGGACCGTTCGATGCGTGGCCCACCGGTGGTGGCGGGTTCGAGCACTTCTTCGGGTTCCTCGGTGGTGAGACCAACCAGTTCGCGCCCGCGCTGTACAACGGGACGACCCCGATCGAACCGGACCGCAATGCCGACGAGGAGTACCACTTCACCGAGGACATGACCGACCGCGCGATCGCCTGGGTGCGCCAGCAGTCGGCCCTGGCCCCGGATCGCCCGTTCTTCATGTACT
The DNA here is from genome assembly GCA_963714995.1 of uncultured Actinomycetes bacterium. GTDB lineage: Bacteria > Actinomycetota > Actinomycetes > S36-B12 > CAIYMF01 > Prado023. The sequence continues at coordinate 78,046 of CAVQQP010000002.1, forward strand.
TCGCGCCCGGCGCGACCCACGCCCCGCACCACGTGCCGTTGGAGTGGGCCGACACGTACCGCGGGCAGTTCGACGACGGCTGGGACGCCTTGCGCGAGCGGACGCTCGCCGAACAGCAGCGCCGCGGCATCGTGCCCCCGGACGCGGAACTCACCGCCCGCCATGACGAGATCCCCGCCTGGGAGGACATGCCCGACGAGCTCAAGCCGGTGCTGGCCCGCCAGATGGAGGTCTACGCCGGGTTCCTGGAGCACACCGACCACCACATCGGACGCCTGGTCGATGCCCTCGAGGCGATCCACGCCCTGGACAACACGCTGGTGTTCTACATCCTGGGCGACAACGGGGCATCAGCCGAGGGGCACATCAACGGCAGCTTCAACGAGTACCTGTTCTTCAACGGTGCCGCCGCGCTGGAGACCCCGGAGTTCCTGGCCTCCCGGATCGACCTGCTGGGCACGCCGCAGGCGTACAACCACTTCTCGGTCGGGTGGGCACACGCCATGGACACCCCCTACCAGTGGACCAAGCAGGTGGCCTCCCACTGGGGTGGCACCCGCAACGCGACCGTCGTCCACTGGCCGGCGGGCATCAGCGAACGGGGACAGGTCCGCCACCAGTTCCACCACGTGATCGACATCGCCCCGACGGTCCTCGATGCCGCCGGACTGCCCCACCCGGACCAGGTACACGGTGTCGCGCAGGACCCGCTGCACGGGGTGAGCATGCGCTACTCCTTCGACGAGCAGCACGCCGACGACCAGCACACCACCCAGTACTTCGAGATCGGGGGCAACCGCGGGATCTACCACCAGGGATGGACCGCGGTCACCAAGCACGCGACCCCGTGGATCGCGATGGCCGAGCTGCCCGCCTTCACCGACGACGTGTGGGAGCTCTACGCCCCCGGAGACTGGACCCAGGCCAACGACCTGGCGGCGACCATGCCCGACAAGCTCCACGAGCTCCAGGAGCTGTTCCTGTCCGAGGCCCGCACGTACAACGTGCTGCCCCTCGACGACCGCCGCGTCGAACGGTTCGACGCCAAGATCTCCGGCCGCCCGGAACTGATCACAGGGCGATCCCAGATCCTCTACGGCGGGATGGGCCGGCTCACCGAATCCTCCGTGATCAACCTCAAGAACGTCTCCCACGCCGTGGCCGCCGACGTCGACATCCCCGAGGGCGGCGCATCCGGGGTGATCGTGTCCCAAGGAGGCGCCTTCGGAGGATGGAGCCTCTACCTGCGCGCCGATGGCACCCCCGCCTACTGCTACAACCTGATGGGCATGAGGTCCACCACGGTCGCCGGGTCCCAACCCGCTGACACCGGGCCGTCGACGCGTCGTGATGGTGTTCGACTACGACGGCGGCGGCCCCGGTCGCGGCGGCACCGTCACGCTCAAGGTCGACGGCCAGACCGTCGCCGACGGCAGGCTCGAGGCAACCGTGCCGCTGGTCTTCTCGCTCGATGAGACCTGCGACGTCGGACACGACACCGGCTCGCCCGTCAGCGACGACTACCGCGCCGAGGACAGCGCATTCACAGGCACGGTCGAGTCGGTGCTCCTCGAGATCGCCGAGGGCGCAACCGACTTCAGCCACCTGGTCGACCCGCAACTTCGCCTCTCCACGGCATTGGCCCGCCAGTAGCGGCGCGTCGTCAGCTGAGCAGCTGGGACACGCGCTGCGGGGAGATTCCGAGCAGCCGCCCGGAGTCACGGACGGTCAGACCCGAGTCAGCCAGCATCCGGGCGAGCTCCCGAGATGCCCTGGCGGCGCGCGCCTGCGCCTCGCTGGCTTCAGCCTGGGCCTCTCGGAGCCGCTGGATCTCGGCCCTCACGTCCGGGTCGAGGTCCACGACGATCTCCACGGTGACGTCCGACTCGGCCACATCGAGCGTGAGGGCGATTGCCTCCTGGGCCGTGCGCGGGGCCTGGTCGAGCCGCGAGCATTGCGTGTGGATGCTGCGGCCTCCCACATCGGCGCGCAACGCCCAGACCCGGCCGACCCGGGTCGCGCGAACCTCATAGGTCTCGCTCACTCCAGCCCCCTACGAACGTCGTCGATGATGCCCCGGGCAGTCAACTCGTTGATCTCGCGATGCCTCGGGACGACGATCCGCACAACACCCACCAGGTACACAGTGTGCGCACCCCCTTCTCGGACGAGCGTGACTGAGGCACCTCGTTCACGAGCGATCGCCTCAAATTGTCGGATCAAGTCCCGGCGCTTCACGGTAGTCAACCCCCCGTTGATATGACAAGTCGCGTTGCACTAGAAACTCGCACACCCGGACCGGGAACACGATCTCGTCGCGGGCCTCGCCGTGCAACGCTGCGCGAACCGTGGCCTTCGCGCGGCTGGCCACCACGGCCACGCTTCGGTCGTTGGCGTAGCCAACTCAGGAGTGGGGATGGTGAAGATCTCGTTGTTGGACATGACCCCAGCATCCGATGTACGTCTGACACGAATCGCCGGCACTGACCGCATGCCCGCCCGCCAAGCGACCCACCCCGCCACCTGTCACCCTGGCGCTGTGCCCGACTCCTTCGACTCCCGATGCCGCGACGCCGCAATCGCCTACGTCATCGCCGTTGCGGATGCGTCGGGCGGCGTGATCACGCGCGATCAGCTGGAGTCGTTCGTGTTCGAGGGCCAGCAGATCAAGCTGATCGACCAGAGCCGCGGGATCCGCAACCCGGGCCGACTCGAAGCAACGATCTCGATCATGTCGAGCCCGACGGGCCCGTATGCCGACAAGCAGGGCGACGACGGCTTCTTCCGCTACGCGATCCGCAAGGGCGACTGGGCCCGCGGCGACAACCGCAAGCTCCACGAGGCCTTCGACCAGGCCCTCCCCCTGATCTGGCTGCAGAAGCTCCGCGATGCCGTGTTCGTCCCGCTCGCCCCCGTGTACCTCGTAGGAGCTGAGCCCGAGCTTCGCCAGTATGCGGTGGCTGTCGGGGAGGACCTCCGCTGGGACGCGGGGCACGACAGCCCCTCTGCCGTGGAGCGCAAGTACATCGAGGTCCTCGCTCGCCAGCGGGTGCACCAACCCATGTTCCGCGCCCTGGTGATGACCGCCTACGCGCGCTCCTGCGCCGTCTGCGAACTGCGCCACGTCGAGCTGCTCGACGCCGCCCACATCACGCCCGACGCCGACGAAGCGGGCCTCCCGGTGGTCTCCAACGGGCTGGCCCTGTGCAAGATCCACCACGCGGCCTTCGACAAGGACGTGCTGGGCATCTCACCGGACCTGAAGGTTCACGTCTCGACCACCGTGCTCGGCGAGGTTGACGGCCCGATGCTGCGCCACGGCCTGCAGGCGTTCCACGGCCAGTCCTTGCGGGTGGTGCCCAGCCGCCGAGCCGAGCGGCCCGACCGTGACCGTCTCGACGCGCGCTTCGCCGAGTTCCTCGAGCGCGCAGGCTGAAGGTGATCCAGCTCTCGGCCCGACCGTACAGCGAACAGCCGTGCTCACAGGCGCGGCCCGTCGGGTTCCAGGGTTGTCCACAGACCCCGCGTTCAGGGTTGGCAGGTGACTGCCACCAGTGATATCCTTCGAACATCAGTTCGAACGGGGGTGGGGAGTGACCAGCACGATTCACGACCAGCAGGCGCTGGTCGATCCGCGGGCGGTGGGCGCGCTGCCCCAGGCATCGGCGGATGTCGTGGCGGTCTGGGATCGGGCCACGTCCTGCGCGGCCGCGGCCCTCCCCGCGATGGGCCTGCTCGCCGGCGACCGCCCGACCGCTGACGTCGAGGTGCTGGCCGGGGCGTTCGCCGCGGTGGAGTACGAGTTGGCCCGCCGCATGCATGCCGCCACCACCGCAGGCAGCCTGCCCCTGGTCGGACCCGGCGCGGTGCTGGCCGCCCGGGGGTGGGCCTCCCCCCAAGCCCGCCGGCTGGCCCGCACCGGTGCACTTGCGGCGGCGCACCCGTCGGTGGCTGCGGCGTGGGCGGCCGGGATCATCACCTCCGACCACGTCGACGCGGTCGCGCGCAATGTCGGCCCGCTGACCGAGGAGCAGCTCGCGGCCGTGATCGCCGAGTTGGGCACCAGGTGGGGGCAGTGGTCCCCACCGATGATCACCCGGCTCGTGCTCAGCGCCATCCGCCTGCTGCACCCACCCGCCGATGATCGTCCGACCGGCGATGAGGCCGACGCCCACGCCACCCGCGACCTGTCCTTCGCCCTGCTCGGCGACACCGTCATCCTGTCCGGCACCCTGCCCCGGCTGGAGGGGGAGGCCGTGATCGCCGCTATCGACGCCCTCGCCGAACGGCTGCGCAGCACCGCCGACCACGTCCCCGCCGGAGCTCGGCGCGCCGACGCCCTCGTCGAGCTGGTGAACGCCGCCGCCACCTCGGGCGCCCTGCCGACACGCGGCGGGCTGCCCGTGGCGCTCACCGTCACCCTCGAGCACACCCGCCTCGGGGATCCGATCTGGACCACCAGCCGCGGACATCTCCTCACCCCCTCCGAGCAGCGGTTCACCGCCTGCGATCCCACCCTCACCCCCATCGCGGTGACGACCCCCGGATGGCAGCCCACCGACCTGGCGCCGGACGGCCTCGGTGCGCGCTGCCCCGACACACTCGAGGGCCTCTTCGACACCGAGGGCGCGATCCCCGTGGCCGGCACGGCGCCGATGTCCGGCGATGTCCCCGGCGTCCCACCCTGCAGCCGCACCCGAGCCCGCACCCGCACCCACCCCCGCGGACCGGATCGCGGCCCTGGCCGCGCTGCTGTTCGACGGGCCGCGGATCCCGCTGGCAGTCGGACGCACCTCCCGGACCGCCACCCCCGCCCAGCGCAGGGCCCTGGCAGCCCGCGACGGCGGATGCATCATCCCCGGATGCCAGATCCCGGCCGAGAACTGCCAGTCCCACCATGTGCAGGACTGGGCGGCAGGCGGGCGATCGGACATCGACAATCTCGCGCTGTTGTGCTGGACACACCACCGCCAGGTCGACCTCACCATGTGGACCATCGACCCCGCCGAACCCGGAACCGTCATCGCGGAGCCACCCCCAGGTGCACCTCCAGGAGCGCCCTGGCCCGGCAACAACGGATCACCCTGGATCATCCGCGCCCAACACCGCACCCGATGGCGACTGTGAGGGCCTCACGTTCGATCATGTCCCGCTTCCCACGCTGCACGTTCGTGCATGGGTGTTGCACATGTGCCGCAGCGCCGGTCGATGATGGTCATATCACCGAGGCAAGGAGCCGCACGCATGCTGACCTCCATCATGACCCCCGCATCCCGCACCGAGGCCCTGGCCCAGATGAGCGACGAGGACGGGCTGGACATCCTCGTCGTCGGGGGCGGGGTGACCGGCGCCGGCGTCGCGCTGGAGGCTGCCACCCGCGGTCTGCGCGTCGGCATCGTCGAGGCCCAGGACTGGTCGAGCGGGACATCGAGCCGCTCCTCGAAGCTGGTGCACGGTGGGCTGCGCTACCTGCAGATGCTCGACTTCCACCTCGTCCATGAGGCGCTCACCGAGCGCGACCTGCTGATCAACCGGCTCGCACCGCACCTGGTCCAGCCCGTGGCGTTCCTCTACCCACTGGAGCACCGGGTCTGGGAGCGCGCCTACGTCGGGGCCGGAGTCGCCCTCTACGACACGCTGGCGACAGCCTCCGGGCGGCGGCGGGCCCTGCCCTTCCACCGACACCTCTCCCGCAAGGGCATGCTCCGGAAGTTCCCCGACCTGCGCCACGATGCGGCAGTCGGAGCCCTGCAGTACTGGGACGCCTCCGTCGACGATGCCCGACTGGTCCTCACCCTGGTCCGCACCGCGGCGGCCTATGGTGCGCTCGCCGCCTCGCGCACCCAGGTCGTGGAGCTCACGAAGGACGGGTCCGGAGCCGTCGACGGCGCGGTCGTGGTCGACCTCGAGACGGGTCGTGAGCTGCGGATCCACGCCCGCGCGGTGATCAACTCGACCGGCGTCTGGACCGAGGAGACCGAGTCGCTGTCCGGCGTGGAGGGCGGGCTGCGGGTGCTGGCCTCCAAGGGCATCCACATCGTCGTCCCACGCGATCGCATCCGTGGCGAGGTCGGCCTGATCCTGCAGACCGAGAAGTCTGTCCTGTTCATCATCCCGTGGTCGAGGTACTGGCTGATCGGGACCACCGACACCCCCTGGACCCAGGAGCTGCAGCACCCCGTGGCGACCTCGGCCGACATCGAGTACGTCCTCGAGCACGCGAACACCGTCCTCGCCCGGCCCCTGACCCGCGACGACATCATCGGCACATGGGCCGGCCTGCGTCCGCTCCTGCAGCCCGGGACGAAGGCCGGCACGTCGTCGGCCAAGATCTCCCGTGAGCACACGACGGCCTCGCCCGTCCCGGGCCTCACCGTGATCGCCGGCGGCAAGCTCACCACCTACCGGGTCATGGCCACGGACGCGGTCGACTTCGCCCTCGGCGACCGGGCCAAGGACATGCCCTCGATCACCGAGCGGATCCCGCTCGTGGGCGCGGTCGGCCTCGAGGCCCTCGGTCGACGGGCGACCGTGGTGGCCCGCACCTACGGGTGGAGCGGCCAGATGGTCGACCACCTCCTGCACCGCTACGGCTCGCTGCTCGGGGACCTGGTGGACGCGATCGCAGCCCGGCCGGACCTGGCCCGCCCGCTCGAGCACGCCCCTGCCTACCTGCGGGCCGAGATCGTCTACGCCGCCACCCATGAGGGCGTCCTGCACCTCGAGGACGTCATGCTGCATCGGACCCGCCTGAACTACGAGATGCGCGACCGCGGCCTGGCCGCGCTGCCCGAGATCGCCGCCCTCGTCGGCGAGACCCTGGGCTGGGACGAGCAGCGCATGGCCGCGGAGATCGAGAGCTACACGCAGCGGGCCCGGGCGGAGGCGGACGCCGAGCGCGAGCCCGACGACGCCTCCGCGGAGACCGTGCGCCTGCGCATCCCGGACGTCGCCCCGCTGCAGCCCGTCGCCGCCCCCTGAGGGCAGCGTCGCTCAGCCGCGGTCGACCGTGCCGTCCAGCCTGCGCTCCCAGGTGGTGCCGGTCGCCAGGGCCACGCACTTGTAGGCGCCGTCGTAGATCCCGATCCGCTTGTTCTTGACGATGCAGTCGCAGAACATCTCGAGCAGGTCGTTCTCGCCGGCGATCAGGTCGATCGCCTGCAGCGTCCGCGGGATGGTGCGGGTCTCGATCGTGCCGTCGCCGAGCTCGGCGCTGCGGATCGCACCCCACGCCTCGTGGGCGCCGACGCGGGCGTTGAAGATCTTCGGGATCGGGTAGAACGCCAGCTCCGACGGCTTGGTGATCAGCACGTCGCTGACCCGCATCAGGTAGTTGGTCGCGTACACGCCATGGAACGTGTTGTCGAACAGGAACACGTGCAGGCCGTGCGCCTCACCCTCGCGGATCTCATCGGCGAAGCCCTTGGCGTCGTCCCACGTGCGGTGCAGCGTCACCGAGGCAGCGGCCGGGCCGAGCTCGCCCCGCAGCCACTCCCAGTTGTCGGCGTGGTCACCGAGGTTGACGAACAGGGTCAGCTCGTCGCGCTCGATCATCGGGCGGCAGTGGTCGATGATCGCCTTGAACAGCTCCCGCTGGGCACCCGCCCCACCCATCGTGAGGATGAACCGGCGGGGCTCGCCGTTGCGCATGCGGGTCAGGCGCGCCTCGCAGTCGACCTCGATGTTCTCGACCAGCTCATGGTCCACGTGATGGCCCACGTACTGGATCGCGTCGGAGGGCGTGGGGTTGAGGATCTTGTCGTCCTCGTCGAACTGGTTCATGATCCGGAACCCGTAGTACCCCGACGGTGACTGCACGGCGTGGGTCGCGCCCTCGGTCAGCTGGAACGCCATCGGCCAGTTGTCGAACATCATGTCCACGACGTTGGTCATCCCCCCGGCCACAGCACCCATGCAGTTCCACATGTGGGCGGTGAGGATCGGCATGTCCGAGGGCAGGGCATGGTGCAGGTTGGCGAACAGCTCGCTCTTGCGGTAGTCGCGCGCGTTCGCCTTGAGGAACCGCCACGGCCACCCCATCGCCTGGTTGTTGAGCAGCCAGTTCAGGCCCGGCAGCGTCTTGTCGCCGGAGGTGACCGACTCCCAGACGTACTTGTCGAAGGCCGAACTGCGCTGGGACACCCGCGAGTACTTGCTGTAGTTGGTGTTCCACCAGTTGATCGCGTCCTGGGTGATGCCGGGGATCGCCAGCAGGTCCAGCCAGTAGGGCGTGCGGCCCATCGCCCGCGCGGCCGAGGCCCCGGCCATCGCGATCCGGTAGTGCCCGAAGCCCATCCGGATCGTCGAGATCACGATGCCGGTCTCGGGGTCGATCGGATCACCCTCGGTGTCGCGACGGATGTCCCGGATCCCGAGCACGTCGCCGAGATGGGGGTTGTCGTGGACGCTGAGCTCGTAGACCTCATTGGGGTCGTAGTTGAACTTGTCGACGAACATCTTCTGCCATGCCAGCGCCTTGCGGTCCTGGTCCGGCGTGATGGTGTTGCCGTAGAGGGAGAAGTGCTTCGGGTCCATGGGATCTCCTGTTTCTGGTTCGGTTCAGCCGACGTGGCGGAGCATGGCCCCGAGGTCGTGGGAACGGTCGATCATCGTGGGGCGCGGCATCACTGCACCCGCCCGCCCGCAGGCCCAGGCACGGCGATGAGGAAGCCGGGCTCGCGCCAGCCCCGGTCCCGGAACGCGTCCGCGACGGACTGGGCGACAGCAGTGGCGGCATCGGCCTCGATCAGGGCGATGGCCGACCCCCCGAAGCCACCGCCGGTCATCCGCGCTCCGAGTGCTCCGGCTGCGCGGGCAGCCGCGACGGCGACGTCCAGCTCGTCGCAGCTGACCTCGTAGTCGACCCGCAGGGACTCGTGCGACGCGTCCATCAGGGGGCCCACATCCCGGACCCGGTCGTCGCGCACGAGGTCGGCGAACGCCTCGACGCGGGCGATCTCGGTGACGACGTGCCGCACGCGCATCGCCTCGACGGGGTCCGGCAGCGCAGCCAGGGCGGCGTCGAGGTCGGTGACCTCCCGCAGGGTGCCGACCCCCAGCCGGTCAGCCGCGGCGTGGCATGCGGCGCGACGGGCCGCGTACTGGCCGTCGACGAGGGCGTGCTCGGCCCGGGTGTCGATGACCAGCAGCTCGAGGCCGGCCTCCGCGAGGCCGAAGGGCACCTGCGCGACGCTGTGGTCGAGGGTGTCCAGGAGCAGGGCATGCCCGGCCGTGGCGCGCAGTGATGCCGCCTGGTCCATGCCGCCGGTGGGAGCGCCGGCAACCTCGTTCTCGGCGCGCACGCAGATCGCGGCCAACTGGGCCCGGCCCGCGTCACCCGAGGCCGCCAGGCCCAGGTCGAAGAGCTCATCGAGGGCCAGGGCGACCGCGCACTCGATCGCCGCCGAGGACGAGAGCCCGGCGCCGAGCGGCACGCAGGAGTCGATGGCGGCGTCGAACCCGCCGAGGGCGTGGCCGTCCTGGGTCAGGGACCATGCCGGTCCGCCGGCGTAGGCCACCCAGGAGCTGACCAGCCCGGGGGCGATCCCCGCCAGGTCCCCCGTCCAGACGTCGTCGGGTGCCAGGGAGGACACGAGGCGCACGACCTGGTCGTCCCGGCGACGCACGGCGGCGAAGGTGCGGTGCGGCAGGGCCATGGGCAGGCACAGGCCACCGTTGTAGTCGACGTGCTCACCGATCAGGTTCACCCGACCCGGCGAGGCCCAGACCCCGTCCGGGTCCACCCCGAACGCGCCCCGGAACAGCGCGCCAGCCCGGTCAGCCCCCTCGGCGTCGGACCATGCGGTCAACGGTCGTGTCATCGCTTCTCCTCGTCATCCTGCACTGCCCGTACGGGTCCATCCGCCACGCCCGCCGTCCGCGCCGGGACCTGCGCCGCATGGATCAGCACGAGCTGGTCGACCCCCAGCAGGGGCGCGTGGATCCCGACCTCGGCCAGGACCCGGCCGGGCAGCGTGAGGTCCGAGCGCACCCAGCCGGGACGGTGGTCACGCGCGGCCGCCCCGACCGCCGCACCCGGCGCCGGCCCACCAGTCGTCGAATCGGGCGGGGTGTCCCAGCAGCTGGTCGGCGTTCGCGGGCGTCAGGGCTGCGACCCGATAGTCGCGGTCCGGATCCAGTCCGGGGAGGGTGACCCGACCCGGCGGCCAGGTGAGGGTGTGCTCCACGGCGACCAGCTTGTAGAGCGCCTGGGACCCGTCCTGGGCGACCACCCCGTCGAGCAGCAGCGCGGGGTTGGCCAGGTCCGCGTGGACGACCCGACCGGCGTGAAGCAGGCCGCGCAGCCGCTTGTGCAGCGCGATCCACTGGGCCAGCGCCGCCCGCTGGCCGGGCGTGGCCGCAGTGAGGTCCCACTCCACCCCCATGTGGCCCCACAGGGCGGTCCCGGCCCGGAAGGACAGGTCGTGCACGCGCGCCGTGGTGTGGTCCGCCCCGGACCCCACGTGCGTCCCCATCAGCTCGGGCGGCAGGGTCAGGCCGGTCCAGCGCACCATGCGCTGGCGCTCATGGGCGTCGATGCAGTCCGAGACCCAGACCCGGTCCGCGTGCTCCATGATGCCGAGGTCCAGGCGGGCCCCGCCGGCGGCGCAGGACTCGATCTCCAGACCGGGGTGCCGGGCCTTGAGCTCGGCCATGAGCCGATAGGTCGCCTCGGTCTGGGCGTGCACCCCTGGGGTTCCCTCAGGTGCGTGCCCGGCGTCCAGGAGCGGCCGGTTGTGGTCCCACTTCAGGTAGGCGATCCGGTACTCAGCGATGAGACTCGACATCCGCTCCAGCACGTGGGCATAGGCGTGCGGGTTCGCCAGGTCGAGGACGTGCTGGTGGCGCGAGGCCGGCCCGGGGCCATGCTCGGTCCCCAGCAGCCAGTCGGGGTGCTCACGGGCCAGGTTGGAGTCCAGGTTCACCATCTCCGGCTCGAACCAGAGGCCGAACTCCATGCCCAGGTCGTGCACACGGTCGACCAACCGGTGCAGGCCGCCGGGCCAGACGGACTCGTCGACGTACCAGTCCCCGAGGCCCGCCCAGTCGTGGCGCCTGCCCAGGAACCATCCGTCGTCGAGCACGAAGCGCTCGATGCCCACCTCCGCGGCGGCCTCGGCCAGGGCGACCAGCTTGTCGGGATCGTGGGCGAAGTAGACGGCCTCCCACACGTTGAGCAGGACGGGTCGGGGACGCGTCGGATGGGTGGAGCGAGCACGCAGGGTCTCGTGGAACCGGTGCGAGAGCGCGTCGAGGCCCTCGCCCCAGGAACCCAGCAGCCAGGGCGAGCGGTACTCCGCGCCGGGATCCAGCCGGACCTCGCCGGGCAGGAGCAGCTCACCACCGCGCAGCAGCCGCCAGCCGGTCGGCGAGTGCTCCGCGGACAGCACCTGGTTGCCGCTGTGGGCCAGGTGGACGCCCCAGACCCGACCGGACCGGAACCCGAACCCGGGCCGTCCCGCGCACAGCAGGGTCGCCGAATCATGCCCCGGGCGCCCTCCCCACGACTCGCGCACCCACTGGCCCATGTCGAACGGCCGCCGTTGCGGGGTGCGCTCGTGGGTGTGCCGACCGGTCATGTCCAGCAGCTCACCGGCCTCGGCGGGACCGGCAGGGCCGGCTCCAGGTGGCGCACCTCGTAGGCCTCGGATCCCCGGTTGCGCACGGTGGCGCGCACCCGGACCAGGCCGCCGGCCAGCACCTCCAGCTCGACCTCGCACCTCGAGCGCGCAGGCAGCGTCAGCACCCACGGACAGGATCCGCACGGCTCCCTCGGGACCGTCGGGCCAGCGTGGGTCACCCGCTTCCTGGACCGCGTGGGCTCACCTCGTCGAACGCGACCGACCAGGCGCGCCCGTCCCGGCTGCCCATCAGGCCCGGCCTGCCCAACCATCCCGCGGAGTGCTGCGGAAGCACGGCCACGGACTCCAGCGCGGACAGGGGGCTGTCCAGGTAGGGCATCGCGAGGGCGACCAGGACCTGATCCAACTCCGACGGCGACAGCTCCCCCAGGTCGGGGCCCCAGTGCAGGACGCACGGGAGCTGGTCGGAGTCGCAACGCAGCACGACGCTGGTGCCACCGCGGCGCAGGTGCACCACGCGTGTCGTGCTGGTCATGGCCCTGCCTCGGGGTCTGCGCCGACGAGCACGCGCCTCAGCCCTTGATGCCGCTGCTGGCGACGTTCTCGACGAAGTAGCGCTGGGCCAGGAGGAACACCGTGACCGGCGGGATCATCGCGATCATGACGCCCGCGAGCACCAGGTTGGGTGCGTCGGCAGCGCGACCGCCCAGGGTTGCCAGGGTGAGCGCGAGGACGCTGTTCTCCTGGTTGCCCGAGTCGATGACGATCAGCGGCCAGACGAAGGAGTTCCACGCGTACAGGAACGAGAACGTCGTCAGCGTGGCGATCGCCGGGATCGACAGGGGCACCATCACCTTCCAGAGGATGGTCCACCGCGAGGCGCCGTCGAGGATCGCGGCCTCCTCGAGCTCCTTGGGGATCGTCACGAAGAACTGCCGCATCAGGAAGGTCCCGTACGCCGTGAACACGAACGGGATCACCAGGGACACCAGGTCGTTGACCCACCCGATCTCGACCATCAGGCGGTACAGGGGGATGATCATGACGACGAACGGGATCATGATCGACCCGAGATAGAGCAGGAACAGCTTGTCGCGGCCCCGGAACCGCAGGCGGGCGAAGGCGTAACCACCGAGGATGCTGGTCAGCACCTGCCCCGCGACCACGAGGATCGTGACGAGCACCGTGTTCGTGAGGGCCCGGGCGAACGAGTTCAGGTTCAGCACCTTGCTGTAGTTGCCCGTCTGGAACGAGACCTCCTCCACCGCTGTCACGTCAGCCGGGACAGCGAACACCGGGGGCGCGTTCGGGTTGGCGGGATCCACATAGGTGCCGCCGATCCGGGACCGGTTGTCATAGACCTCGACCTGCTGGCCGTCGATGACGACGAGGTAGACGTCCTTCTCCTCGCCGTCCACCAAGACGGTGCTCCCTGCCGGCTCGAGGGAATCCCTCGGGGCGACCAGGATGAACTCGGGATCGTCGACCTGGCGGAACTCGCGCAGGCTCGTGCCGTTCTCGAGCCGTGCCAGGTCCGCTGTGCCGCCTCCCGCCAGCGGCACGGTGAACACCGGGAACTCCTCGCCGTTCACGGTCGCGGTTGCCGGGACGTGCGGAAGGATCCGGGGCGGGTAGGTGAAGACGTCCTCGGCGGTCTTGAACGAGCCGGAGAGGGCGAACAGGAACGGGATGAGGACAACCAGGCCCGCCACGGTGAGTGTGGCGTAGACGAAGATGCGCGCGGACTGTGCCCGCCAGCCTCGAACGGGACGACCTGACCTGGACATCACTTGACCTCCGCATCGGCGCGCTGGGCTCGGAACTGGGCCAGGGTGAAGATGAAGATGATCACGAAGAGCACCCATGCCACGGCGCTGGCCTGGCCGAAGGCGTCCTGCTGGAACCCGAGCTGGTAGATGTAGACCACCGGGGTCAACGTGGCGTTGTCCGGTGATCCGACGGGATTGGGCTGGTTCAGCGCGTAGACGATGTCGAACAGCTGGAGGGCCAGGATGACGGTCGTCACCGTCACGAAGAACGTGGTCTCCTTGAGCTGCGGCACCGTGACGTGGCGGAACTGCTGCCAGGCGTTGCAGCCGTCGAGCTCGGCCGCCTCATAGAGGTCCCGACCGATTCCCTGCAGCCCGGCGGTGAACAGGACCGTGTTGAACCCGAACTGGGACCACACGAAGACGATCCCCACGGCGAGCAGGGCGACATTCGGGTCCGACAGCCATCCGATCTCGATGCGGTCGGAGAACGGGTCACCGGGAAGGACCGCGTTGATCAGCTGCCCGGCGGTCGTGATCCCCCAGTTGATGAACCCGACCGTGGCGTTGAACATCTGCTTCCAGATGAGGGTCACCCCGATGACCCCGGCGACGGCGGGAACGAAGAAGACGATGCGGAACGGCTTGGTGCCTCGGTAGCCGGTGTTGATCATGACGGCGAGGAACAGGGCGGACAGCACCGCCGCCGGGACCGCGACGACAAGGAAGAGGAAGATGTTGGCGATGGCCTTCCAGAACAGCGGGTCGGTCCCGCCGACGACGGCGTCGCTGAAGGGCAGGCCGAAGACCTCCGTGTAACCCGCGGCAGCTCCGCTGCGGACGCGGCCACGCTCACGGAGAGGGTGTTGATGTAGTTCTCGAGGCCGACGTAGACCGCCTCGGAGACCCCGTCCCAGTCGTAGAACGAGATGACCATCGAGAAGACGAGCGGACCGGCGAAGAAGGCCAGGAAGCCCAGGAGGTTCGGCGACAGGTAGAGCCACCCGGTCAGGGCCTCGGCCTGCGCGTTCTCCACCAGGAAGAAGCGCGCGGAACGCTCGGAGATGATCGTGCGCAGCGCCCACGCCGCGAGGCCGAAGATGATGAGCGCCACGAGGAACCGGACGGGGTCCGTCCCGATGGCATCCCAGAAGAACGTCAGCGCCCGTTGCGCGCGCATCAGGTACAGCCACCAGAGGCCACCCACGGCGACGATGGCCAGGCCGGCCCACATCAGCCACTGGGCCCACCGAACAGCGCGAGCGTTCACGAACTCGTCGGTGATGAGCGCTCCGGGGGGCAGGAGCCGCTTGTGGATGCGTCGGGCGATCACCCACCAGATCACCCCGACGGAGATCAGGATCATGGCGGGGAACGCCCGCTCGAATGCGCCGGCGAAGACGTCGAGCCCCTCGGCGATCTGCAGCTGGCCGAACAGCACCACGAAGGCACCCAGGGCGACCAGGAGGCTCACCAGGAACGACAGCGTGCGCCCCACGCGAGCGCGCCGTCCCAGGAGGACCGCGACGAGCAGGTTGACGCCCAGCCCGATCGCACCGGCGATCCCCAGGCCCGTCCGAGGAAGGGACTCGAGCTCCCAGATCCCCGCGGCGATGTTCACCAGCACCCATGTCGAGGCACCCGCGAGGAAGAGGTGCCACGCCTGGACTCCTCGCAGGAGCCGGGCGAACCCCTCGTCGTCATCCCACAGTGGGCTCGGCTGTCGGCCCTCGGTCTCCATGACCACAGCAGTCACGTCCGCATCCTCCTCAACTCCCCGGGCACTGCATGTCACAGGGAAGGGGTCCCGGGTCCCGTCTGGAACCCGGGACCCCTCCGGTGTGTGGTGCGCGCAGCCGCTACTCGAACGCGGACGCGGTGACCTCGCAGATCGACTTCTCGTACTCGTCGATCGTGATCGAGCCGTTCATCAGCGCGGTGACCTCGTCACCGGCCGCCTTGTCGAACGCCGGCCAGTTGCCCTTCCACAGGGGACCCTCGGCAACGGCGTCGTTCTGGATGCCGTCCACGAAGGCCTGGTTGTTGGCCGGCGGGGTGTAGGTGAGGAACTTGTCGACGGCCTCCTGCGACACGCGCGACGGGATGTTCGCACCGAGCGAGGCGATCTTGTCCTGCACCTCGATGCTGGTGAGCTCGGTGACGAGCTTCCAGGCCGCGGCGGGATCGGCGGTGTCGGCGTTGATCACGTAGGCGCCCCAGAACTGCCAGTTGTTGCCGGGGGCAGCACCGGTCGGAAGCGGCGCGACGTCCCAGTTGAAGTCCGTGATCTCGCGGCTGCCGGGCGTGGCCCAGCGACCATTGATGAACATGCCGAGCTTGCCGCTCTTGTAGACCGGCTCGGCGTCCTCGCCGAACGCGACGCCGAGGTCGTCGGCGTACAGGTTCTTGAGGTAGTCGATGCCGGCGATCGACTCAGCTGAGTCGAGGTTGCAGGCCGTGCGGTCCTCGTTGAAGAACGAGCCGCCCGCGGAGTTCACGAAGTAGCCCCAGTTGGCCCACCAGCTGTTGGCACCGAAGCCCTTCACCCCGCCGCCGAGGTCGGTGATCGCCTTGGCGGTCTCCTCGAAGGCGTCCCACGTCCACTCGCCGTTGGCGGCGAGCTCACGGGGATCGTCGACGCCCGCCTGGTCGATGAGGTCGAGGTTGAGGTACAGCGCGAAGGTCGAGACGTCGCGCGGGACGCCCCACACGAAGCCGTCACCCTTCTGCCCGGTGGCCGGGTCGACGAGGAGCTGGTCCATCGGCCCCGCGTAGAAGTCGGCCGCGTTGAAGCCCGCCGCTGTCGCCACCTCGCTCGCGTTCAGGATCAGGCCGGCCTTCGCGAAGTCCGCGACGTCGGTGCCCGGGATCCAGAAGACATCGGGAGCCGTGCCGGCGGACAGCTCGGTCTTGAGCTTGTCCTGGTAGGGCGAGCCCTCGGAGTTGCCCGCCTCGTAGGTCAGGTTCAGGCCGATGTTCTTGGCCGTGATCTCGTCGGAGATGGCCTGGTAGACATCTGCCTCGGCCTGGTTGTCGGGTCGCGTCCGCCACCGGAGGTCGACGGTCTCGCCCGCGGGGGCCGACGCCGAGGCAGACCCGCTTTCCTCGCTCGGACTATCACTCGTGGTGCTGGAGCACGCGCTCAGGGCTAGGGACAGCCCAACGGCTGCCACGACCCCATGACGGATTCGCATCCGGATGTTCCTTTCCTGGTCCCTCCACGGCCCGTCCAGGACGTGGTCGTGACTTGTGGATCCGCGGGCCCATGTGAGCCCGGTCACCACACGACTGTCACACGCGCACCATAGCCGACGGCGGGTGCGATTGTGCAAGACTGATGCACAGACGTGCATGTGGCGGAGGTGGCCAGTGGTCGAACGTGAGGAGTCCATGCGGGTTGCTGCCACCATGTACTACCTGCAGGACGAGCCGATGGACGCCATCGCGCGGCGCCTCGGGACGTCGCGGTCCACGGTCTCCCGACTGCTCAAGGCGGCGCGCGAGACCGGGCTGGTGCAGATCGCCGTTCGGTCCGAGCAGGATGTCACCACCGGACTGGCCGGGCAGCTCAGGCAGGCCTACGGCGTGCGCGCCCACGTCGTGCCCGTGCGCGTCGGGGCCACTGATGTCGAGCGCCTCGACCAGGTGGCCAACGTGGCCGCGCGGCTCCTGATGGACCTCTTCGAGGACGAGATGGTGCTCGGCGTGGCCTGGGGGACGACGGTCAGTGCCGTTGCCCGGGCCCTGGGCCGCAAGCCCACGCGGGGGGGCACGGTGGTCCAGCTCAACGGGGCGGCGAACACGGTGACCAGCGGGGTGGACTACGCGAGCACGATCATCACGGCCTTCGGGGCGGCGTTCGACGCCGAGGTCCGCCACTTCCCCGTGCCCGCGTTCTTCGACTTCGCCGAGACCCGCGAGGCGATGTGGCGCGAGCGCAGCGTCCAGCGCGTGCTGGCCGTCCAGCGCCGGACCGACATCGCGCTGTTCGGCGTCGGCGCGCTCGGGGGCCAGGTCCCCTCGCACGTCTACTCCACGGGCTACCTCGACGAGAGCGACCTCGGGGCGCTGTACTCCGCCGGGGTGGTCGGCGACGTGTGCACCGTGTTCCTGCGGGCGGACGGCAGCTATCGGGACATCGCGATCAACAGGCGGGCCACCGGTCCCACACCGGCGGAGCTCGCCCGCATTCCGCGGCGGCTCTGCGTGGTGGCGGGCCAGGCGAAGCTGCGCCCGCTGCTCGCGGCCATGCGGGCCGGAGCCGTGACGGACCTCATCATCGACGAGCCGACCGCCCGACGCCTGGCGCCCCGGGCGCGCCCGCACTGACAGGCTGGGACACGCCCTGCGCGGCTGCATCGCCACCCAGGGGCGATACTTCGGCGGTGACGGCGCACGAGGAGCCGGCTGCCCGACCTGCCCCGGGCGGCCGCCGTCCGGCATGGCGTCAGGCGGCTGAGGTCGCGGTCGTCGCCGGGCGACTGGGCCTGACCTCGTTCGGCGGGCCCACGGCGCACCCCGCCTACTTCCGTCGCGAGTACGTCACGTCCCGTGGCTGGATCGGTGAGGCGGAGTTCGCCGAGACGATGGCACTCTGCCAGCTGCTGCCCGGGCCGTCGTCGTCCCAGCTCGGGGTGGTGATCGGCTACCAGCGGGCCGGCCTGTCCGGCGCGCTGGCCAGCTGGGTCGGGTTCACCGCCCCCAGCGCGCTGGCCATGGCGGCGCTGGCAGCCTTCGGGGCCAGCGCCGGACTTGCCGACTCCAACGCCGTGCGCGCCCTGATGTGCCTGGCCGTGGCCATCGTCGCCAACGCGGTGATCGACATGGGCCGGGCATTCTGGACCGGTCCGACCGCGATCGGACTCGGGGCGGGGGTCTTCGCCCTGACGCTGGCCGGACTCTCGACCTACGCGCCGGTGGCCGGGATCGCGCTGAGCGCGGGCATCGGCGCCCTCGTGATGCGGCGGCAGGCCTCGGGTTCCCTCGTCGGATTCACCCGGACGCCATCACGGCGCGCCGGTGCGGCGATGCTGCTGGCCGTGCCGATCATCGGCGCAGCGCTGTGGTCCTTGCGTGATGACTCGTGGGGATACCTCGCCTCGGCAATGTTCAACGCAGGATCGCTGGTGATCGGTGGTGGCCATGTGGTCCTGCCGCTGCTCGAGGCCTCGGTCGGGCCCCTCGTGGATCCCGAGGCCTTCCTGGCCGGATACGGCATGGCCCAGGCGATGCCCGGGCCGTTGTTCACGTTCTCCACCTACCTCGGCCACCTGGTCGGCGGGCCCGCCGTCGCCCTCCTGGCCACGTTCGCGATCTTCCTGCCCGGCCTGCTGCTGGCCCTGGGAACGCTCCCGTTCTGGGCTGCCGTCCGCCACGCCCCGGCGGCAGGCGGAGCCGTGGCCGGGGCCAGTGCTGCCGTCGTCGGCCTGCTGGCGGCCACCCTGGTGCACCCCCTGCTCACCGAGACGGTCATCGACTGGCGGACCGCCCTCCTGGCAGCCGCGCTCTTCGCCACTGCCCGATGGGCACGACCCCCGATCTGGATGCTGCTGGCCGGCACGCTCGCCGCCTCGCTCCTCCTCGGCTGAGACGGGTCCGGACCCCACCAATCCGGGCGCGGCGGGGCTGCGAACACCCGATGATCCCCGCCGCTGACGGACCACCGACGAGAGGTACCCCCATGAATCGCACCGTTCCCGCCGCACTGGCCCTCCTGCTGGGCCTCACCCTCTCCGGATGCGCCTCCGACGACACCACCACCACAGAGCCCGCGGCCGCGTCGGAGTCCGCGGCTGCGTCCGAGCCCAGCGCCTCGGCCATGGAGAGTGACCCGAGCGAGTCGGCGATGGCCGAGGAGGACGCGGCCATGACCACGGAGGGCGCCTGGGTCGACCAAGCGGCCTACGACGCGGACGCTGCGGCATTCCACGAGTCTGGTGACGTCGTGCTGTTCTTCAACGCCTCCTGGTGCCCGACCTGCCAGTCGACCGTCCAGAGCCTGGACGCCGACGGCGTGCCGGCCGGCCTCACGGTGGTGAGCGTCGACTACGACTCGGCCACCGACCTGAGGAAGCAGTACGGCGTGACCGTCCAGCACACCTTCGTGCAGGTCGATGAGGCCGGCGCGGAGCTGGCGAAGTTCACCGGCTCGACGTCCGGCGAGGCCATCGCCGAGCAGACGGTCTGACCCGGGACGGGACGGGACGAGGACGAGGACGAGGACGACGCCATGATCGAGCTGTTCGGGGCACTGATCGCCGGGGTGCTGACCACCCTGGCGCCCTGCGTGCTGCCCCTGCTGCCGATCATCGTCGGGGGCTCGATGGCCGGGGCGCTGGCCGAGGAGCGGGCGGAGTCGGCGACCGGATCGGTCGCGGCTGGGATCACGACGCAGGAGGCGGTCCGGACCCGCTCGGCGGTGAGCCGGGCCCTGGTGATCACGGTCTCGCTCGGACTGTCGATCCTGGTCTTCACCCTCGCGCTCAAGGCCACGACCGCGCTGATCGGCATCCCACCCCAGGCCTGGCAGTGGGTCTCGGGCGGGGTGCTCATCGCCCTGGGCATCGTGGGCGCGTTCCCCTCGCTCTGGGAGCGGCTGTCCGCCCGGCTCGGGCTGCAGAGCCGGTCAGCGCAGCGGCTGGGGGCGGCGCGGCGCCGTGACGGGCTGTCCGGGGAGATCCTCACCGGCGCAGCCCTGGGGCCGGTGTTCACCTCGTGCTCGCCGTTGTACGGGTACGTGATCGTCACGGTGCTGCCGGCCGAGCCGGTCCGGGGCCTGGTCCTGCTGGCGGTGTACATCGTCGGGCTCTGCGCCACGCTGCTGGTGATCGCGCTGGCCGGGCAGCGGGTCGTGGCGCGCTTCGGCTGGGCCGCCGACTCCCATGGGTGGTTCCGGCGCACCCTGGGCATCGTGTTCATCGTCGTCGGGGTGCTGGTCGCCACCGGCTGGATGCGGGCCATCGAGACCTGGCTCGTGGTCAACGCCCCGTTCGCCCCCTGGAACCTCGACTCGCAGTTCATCGGGTGATGCGACCATGCACCTCGTGAGCCTGGACCCCGCCGACCCCTCACCCAGCGAGCTGGTCGCGCGTGTCGCTGCGGGCGACGAGGACGCCTTCCGGATGCTCTACCGGGCCTGCTCGCCTGCGGCCTACGGCCTCGCGCTTCGGGTCACCCGTGACGAGCACATGGCCCAGGACGTCCTGCAGGAGGCCTTCGCCGACCTGTGGGCGCACGCAGGGCGCTTCGACCCGCAGACCTCCTCGGTGCGGTCCTGGGTCACGATGCTCACGCATCGACGGGCCGTCGACCGGGTCCGCCGCGAGCAGGGCGACCGCGACCGGGTCTCGGACTGGACGGCCTCCACCCGGGAGCGCGACCACGACTCGGTGGCCGAGGTCGTCGAGCTGCGCGCCGAGCACCGGCGCGTCCGCCAGGCGATGGACGGCCTCACCCGGCTGCAGCGCGAGTCCCTGGAGCTGGCGTTCCTTGCCGGCCTGACGCACACCGAGGTGGCCGACCGTCTGGACATCCCGCTGGGCACGGCCAAGACCCGGATCCGTGATGCCCTGCGTTCCCTGCGCACAGAGTTGGAGGACGACCTGTGAACGACATCCACGACCTCCTCGGCGCCTACTGCACCGACGCCCTCGACCCCCAGGAGCGAGCCCGGCTTCGAGGAGCACCTCGCCGACTGCGACCAGTGCCGCGATGAGGCGGCGGACTTCCGCGAGGTCCTCGCTGCCCTGGCCGATGCGCACCCGGTGCACCCGCCGAGCTCGCTGGAGGATGCGGTGATGGGCCGCGCCCGATCCGAGGGCGGCTCCCCCGCGAGGACGCGAGGGACCGGTCGCGACGCCACTCGGCGAGCCTCCCATCCCTGCCCGCTCGGCGTGGCGCCGTGCGGCGCCCTGGATGGCTGCAGCGGCGGCCGGCGCCGTGCTCTTCGCCGGCGGGTTCGGCCTCGGACGCCAGCAGTCACCCACCCAGGCGGCGTCGGGCGTCTCGGACGACATGGCCGCCATCGTCGCGGTCGCCTCGGCCGCCGACGCCCACGTGATGCCCGTGGACATCATGGGCACCACCTCGCGGGTCGTGACGAGCGGGGAGATGGACAAGTCGGTGTTCCTGGCCTCCGGGCTGCCCACTCCGGCGAAGGGCATGTGCTACCAGGTGTGGACCGTGACCGACGACGGCCAGATGGTCTCGGCCGGGGCCTTCACGCCGGACGCCGACGGACACATCGCCGTGGTCCTCGAGGGCGGCGCTGCCGGCGTGGACAAGTTCATGATCACGATGGAGCCCCCCGGGGGATCGGAGCACCCCAGCGGGACGATGCTCGCCGAGGTCGACGCCTGACGGCTACGTCCTGTCCGGCGCCCCGGGGTGGGCCGCGGCCAGGCGGGCGAACCCCTCGTCGAGGCTGATCCGCGGTGACCAGTCGAGCACCTGACGCGTGCGCCGCTGGTCGAACCAGTGCGCGGTCGCCAGCTGCCCGGCCAGGAACCGGGTCATGGGCGGATCATCATGGCGACGGCCCAGCCACCACAGTCCCTCAGCCACGGCCCCACCGGTCCAGGCGACCGACCGGGGGACGGACCGGGTGGGCGCCTCGACCCCGTGCGCGGCACAGATCCGCTCGACCAGCTCGGCCACGGTGCGCGGCTCCCCGTTGGACACCACGAGGGCCTGCCCGTGCCCGACCTGCGCGTGGTCGAGGGCCGCGACCACGGCGTCCACCGCGTTGTCGATGTACGTGGTGTCGATCAGCGCCCGACCACCGCCCACGAGCGCCAGCCGCCCGGATCGGGCACGGTCGACGATCCGCCCGACCAGCTGCGTGTCGCCCGGACCCCAGATCAGGTGCGGACGCAGCGCGATCGTCGCGAACCCGGGGGCGTCCGCGGCCAGGACGTCGAGCTCTGCCTGGGCCTTGCTCCGGGAGTAGTGGCCCTTGGCGTGACGCGGGTCGGCGGGGTCCGCACCGGTGCCGGCGAGCGCCGATCCGGAGTGCGCCACCGACGGCGAGGAGATGAAGACGAACCGGGAGACGCCGTTCGCCCGCGCGGCGTCGAGCACGTTCCTGGTACCGATGACGTTGGTCTCGTGGAACTGCGCCCTGCTGCCCACGACGCCCACCCGCGCCGCCAGGTGGATGACCGCCTGGACACCCGACATCGCCCGACCGAGCGCGGGCGCATCGGCGAGGTCCGCGAGGTGCTCACTGAGCCCGAGCTCGCGGGCCACAGCCGACGGGTGCCGCTGCAGCACGACGACCTCGTCGCCGCGTCCGTGCAGGGCACGCACGACCCCGGCGCCGAGGAGGCTGCTGCTGCCGGTGAGCAGGACCCTCATGGCACCCTCATGGCGTTCCGGGCCGACGCCCGTCGAGCACCCGCTGGGCCCACTGACCGACGGCGACCCGGTCGATCTTGGAGTTGTGCCGGATGTCCACCGGCAGGTGGCGCACCTGGAGGACGGCCGCGATCCCCGGGCCCTCCGCCCGGGCGCTCTGCGGCCGCGCTGCGCACCGCATCCCGCAGCGGCGCGGGGGCCAGGCCCGGCCGACGGACCTCGGGACGCTCGACCACGACCACCGCCTGCGCCGCACCGCGCGGCCCGACGCCGACCGCGGCCGCCCGGCGCACTCCCGCCCGGGCCTCCACCCGACGCTCGATCCCGACCGGCGTGACCGGGCCTCCCGCCGTGACGATCACATGGACCAGCCGGCCCTCGATCCACAGGCGCCCGGCGGCGTCGAAGTGCCCGACGTCGCCCGTGCGGTGCCACCCCGGGCTCGGTGTCGCGGCCCGGTCGGTCACCCAGAGCCGGTCGTAGCGCTCCTTGATGTGGTCCGCCCGGACGACCACCTCGCCGGTGACCTCCGGGTCGGTGGTCCGCTCCTGGCTGGGGACCCCGTCGGGGCCGAGCGGGGCGATCTCGACCACCACACCGGGCACCGGGCGACCCACGCACACGCCGTTGCCGAGGCCCGCGTCGTCCAGCCCGGCGAGGTCGATGTCCGCGACCGGCAGCACCTCGGTCATGCCGTAGGGGGCGTGCGCCTCGGCCGCGGGCAGCAGCCGGCGCATCGCGTGCAGGGTCTCGGCCGGCACCGGGGCGCCCGTGGACAGCAGGATCCGGACGCGGGCCAGGGCCGCAGCCCCGGCGGCGTCGACGGCGCCGGCGGTCGACACGACGTTCGCCAGGGCCGCCGGAGAGGCGAACACCATCGTCGCGTCGATCGCCGCGGCAGCATCGGCCATCGCTCGGGCCGTCAGGGTGCGCGGCGCCGTGAGGTCCATGTCGGGGACCGCCGACGGGATCCCCAGGGCGGCGCCCGAACAGGGCGAACGGGCCGAAGGCGGCAACCAGCCGATCGGAGGCCCCGATGGAGTACAGGGACGCGAGCTGGTCGCGCTGCGCCTGCAGCTGACCGTGCAGGTACAGCACCCCCTTGGCCGGGCCGGTGGCGCCGGACGTGAACGCGATCACGGCCGGATCGCCGGCGCCCGGTGCCTCGGGCGGCTCGACCCCCGCGCCGCGCGCCTCGATGTCCTCCAGCCGCCACCGCACCCCGAGCCCGCGCCGGGCTGGGGCGGGGACCTCCCCGACGGAGATCATCTGGGCTCCGGTGCCCATGAGCCTGGCCGCAGCGAGACCCTTCGCCGTGCCGATCACATACGCGGGCCCGGCACTGCGCAGGGCGACCCGCATCCCCCGGATCCCGAGGCCCGCGTCCACCACCACGGCCATGACCCCGGCACGCCAGAGTCCGTAGAGGACGGCCGTCAGGTCGGTGCCGGGCGGAACCAGCAGGGCGACGCGCTCACCACGTCCCACCCCGACGGCGGCGAGCCCTGCCGCGACGTTCCTGACCCTGGCGTCCAGGTCGGCGAAGGTGATGCGGGCGGTGACCCCAGTCGGTCCGAGCTCGGTGACCGCCGGGCTGCCGCTGGTGGCGGGATCGGCGGCACGCTCGGTGATCCCGGCCCACAGCGGCCGTCCGGAGTCGGGCACCGGGCGCGCGCGCTCCCCCACCGCAGGACGGGGCTCCGGGTCTGCCGGCAGGCTGCGGGCCAGCACCCAGGTCGCGACATCCGCGGCGAACGTCGGTGCGTCCTCGGGGACGAAGTGGCTGGAGCCCTCGTAGCGGTGGACGTCGGCGTGCGGGAGCCGCCGGATGAGGTCACGCAGGTAGAGATCGGAGAACACCGGGTCGCGCGGGCCCCACAGCAGCAGCACCGGGACATCGGCCAGGGCGCCGAGCCCCTCGGCGATGGCGTCCAGGGGCCCAGCGCTGACGTCGTCGGGATCCAGCGGGATGTCCGCGACGAAGTCCTCGATCGCGCCCCGCCGGCGCGTCTCGGTGTAGGGCGCGTAGTAGCCGGCCCGAACCTCCGGCGGCGGGACCGGGCGGGAGAGGAACAACCCGCCGCGGATGAAGGTCCTCGTGCGCGAGGTGATCGCCGGCAGCATGCCGGGCAGGCGGGTGGCGCGGATGAGGCTCGGCGCGCTGGCGTGGGCCGGCTGGTGGACCGCGGTGTTGGACAGCACGACGCCGGCGAGCTGGTCGACGTGGCGCAGCGCCCACCCCAGCGAGATGGGTCCGCCCCAGTCATGGGCCACCGTGATGACTCGGCCAGCGATGCCCGGCCCGGTGAGGCCGAGGGCGTCGGTGAGCGCGTCGAGGTCGTCGACCCGCTGCGCCAGCGGTCGCACGGTGCCGGTGCGCTCCGAGAACCCCATGTCCAGGTGGTCGATGGCGATGACCCGCCAGCCCTCGGGCGGGCTGGCCACGACCCGGCGCCACAGGTAGGACCAGCTCGGGTTCCCGTGGACGCACAGCAACGTCCCGACCGGCTCGGGCGTGCCCTCGGGCAGCCCTGCGTGCGAGTCGAGCACGTGCCATGTGCGCGGGACACCGCTCGAGTCCACCGCTGTCACCTCACGCGACCACCGGGCATCGAGCCCGCTCAGCCCAGGAGGTGGCAGGCTCACCAGCGGATCTCGGCGGCGGCGGCGTTGATCCCCGAGCCCATGCCCAGCAGGACCACACGGTCACCGGGCTCGATCTTGTCCTGGTGCATGGCCAGGGTGATCGGGATCGCGGCCGGCCCGATGTTGCCCCGGGTGGGGAACGTCAACGGGACGAGGTCGGCGTCCAGGCCGAGGCGCTGGATCATCGCCCCGCAGTGCACCGTGGACACCTGGTGCATGACGTAGTGCTGCACGTCGGTCCAGTCGAAGTCGGCTCCGGCGTCCTTCCAGGTGGCCTCGGCCACGTCCAGCCCGGCGAGCAGCAGGCCCTTGCTGTCGGTGACCATCCGCTCCATGTCGCCCTGGCACAGCTCGTTGTGCTCGGTGGCGGCCCGGCCCACGCCGCCGACGAACACGTGCCCCTCCGGATGCCGATCGGCAGGGCCCAGGACCATGCCCGCCGCGCCGGACCCGAGGGTGAGCGTGGCGAAGTCGGAGAACAGGTCCGCCGCTGTGGTGTCCTGCGACAGCAGCCGATCCAACGTGCGCTCCTGCACCGTCCGGCTGCCCTCGCCGTCGACGATCAGCGCGTACTCGATCTGACCGGAGTCGATCATCATCGCGGCCAGCTGCATCCCGTTGACGAAGCCGAGGCAGGCGTTCGAGAGGTCGAAGTTCAGGCAGGACGACGGCAGGCCCAGCTCGTTGTGGACCGCCACGGCTGCGGAGGGCTCCAGGCGCGCGCGGCACACCGACGTGTCGATCAGCAGCCCGATCTGCTCCGGGGCGATGCCTGCCTCGACCAGCGCACGCGCACCTGCCTGGGCGGCAGCATCGGAGAACGAGACCTCCGGCGGCCACCAGCGACGCTCCTCGATCCCGGCCAGCTGCTGCAGCATGCCCGGGCGGACGCCCAGCCGTTGCAGGGTCGGCGCCAGGCGCTCGTCGAAGTACTCCGAGGTGACGACCTCGGGAGCATCCACGGCAACAACCGACAGGATCGCTGCATTGTTGAACCGGTAGACGGTGTTACCACTCACGAGCACTCCTTGGCGATGGGGAACAAGTCTCGCACGGCTTGCCGGAGGCGGCGCCGAAGATCACGACTTGCTCCAAGTCTCGAGCGCCTCAAGCGATTCGCTCCAAGTCTCAGGCGCGAGTTCAGCCTGGAACTTGGATCAAGTCGGGATCGTGGGCAGCCGCACTTCCGGCCGGTCGACATGACACCATCGCGCAGATGGTCGCGGCCGGGCGACCACGAACCAGCCCGCATGATGGAGGTCCGATGGACGCGGCGAGGACCGCAGACGCGCACCCGACCGGAGCGCACCCGGCCGACAGCCACGACCTGATCCGCGTCCACGGGGCCCGGGAGAACAACCTCAAGGACGTCAGCGTCGAGATCCCCAAGCGCCGGCTGACCGTGTTCACCGGGGTGTCGGGCTCGGGCAAGAGCTCACTGGTGTTCGACACGATCGCCGCCGAGTCGCAGCGGATGATCAACGAGACCTACAGCGCCTTCCTGCAGGGCTTCATGCCGACCCTGGCGCGGCCGGACGTCGACGTGCTCGAGGGGCTGACCACCGCCATCCTCGTCGACCAGGAGCGGATGGGCGCGAACGCCCGGTCCACCGTGGGCACCGTCACGGACGCCAACGCGCTCCTGCGCATCCTGTTCAGCCGGCTCGGGCAGCCGCACATCGGCTCACCGCAGGCGTACTCCTTCAACGTCCCCTCCGCCAGCGGGGTCGGCCAGATCAAGGTCGACAAGGGTGCGGCCACGACAGCGCAGAAGCGCTCGTACTCGATCACGGGCGGCATGTGTCCGCGGTGCGAGGGCATGGGCTCGGTGTCCGACATCGACCTGGCCCAGCTGGTCGACGAGTCCAAGTCGCTCGACGAGGGTGCGATCACGGTTCCCGGCTACACCGCGGACGGCTGGTACGTGCGCATCTTCGGCGCGGTGGTGCCCACCGACGTGCCGATCGCGACGTTCACCACGCCGGCAGCGCCAGGAGTTCCTCTACGGCGAGCCGCGCAAGGTCAAGCTCGAGAACATCAACATGACCTACGAGGGCCTGGTGCCCAAGGTCACGAAGTCGATGCTGTCCAAGGATGTCGAGGCGATGCAGCCGCACATCCGAGCCTTCGTGGAGCGGGCGGTGACGTTCCAGACGTGCCCCGAGTGCGCCGGCACCCGGCTGGCCGAGGGGGCGCGGTCCTCGAAGATCCGCGGGGCCTCCATCGCGGATGCGTGCGCGATGCAGATCACCGACCTGGCGGCGTGGGTTCGCGACCTGGACGAGCCGTCGGTGGCCCCGCTGCTGCGCGGGCTGAGCCACCTGCTCGACTCGTTCGTCGAGATCGGACTCGGCTACCTCTCCCTGGACCGGCCGTCCGGGACGCTCTCGGGCGGAGAGGCGCAGCGCACCAAGATGATCCGTCACCTCGGGTCCTCGCTCACCGACGTCACCTACGTGTTCGACGAGCCGACGATCGGCCTGCACCCGCATGACATCGCGCGGATGAACGGCCTCCTGCTGGCGCTGCGGGACAAGGGCAACACGGTGCTCGTCGTGGAGCACAAGCCCGAGGCGATCGCGATCGCCGACCACGTCGTCGACCTCGGCCCAGGCGCCGGGGCCGCCGGTGGTGAGGTGGTCTTCGAGGGGTCCGTCGCCGACCTGCGTGGCAGCGGCACCCTCACCGGCCGGCACCTGGACGACCGGGCCACGCTCAGGGCCTCGGTGCGCACCTCGTCGGGGGTGCTGGCGGTGCGCGGCGCGAGCACGCACAACCTGCGCGACGTCGACATCGACATCCCGCTCGGAGTGCTCGTGGTCGTCACCGGCGTGGCCGGGTCCGGCAAGAGCTCGCTCATCCATGGCTCGGTGGCCGGTCGCGAGGGCGTGGTGACGGTCGACCAGGGCGCGATCCGCGGCTCGCGTCGCAGCAACCCCGCGACCTACACCGGCCTGCTCGACCCCATCCGCAAGGCGTTCGCCAAGGCCAACGGCGTCAAGCCGGCACTGTTCAGCGCCAACTCCGAGGGTGCGTGCCCGGCCTGCAACGGCGCGGGCATCATCTACACCGACCTCGGCTTCATGGCCACCTTCGAGAGCACCTGCGAGGAGTGCGAGGGCAGGCGGTTCGACGCCTCGGTGCTCGGGTACCACCTCGGCGGTCGGGACATCAGCGAGGTCCTGGCGATGTCGGTGACGGAGGCCGAGGACTTCCTCGGCACCGGCGAGGCGCGGATCCCGGCCGCCCACGCCATCCTGCAGCGGCTCGTGGACGTCGGGCTCGGCTACCTCAGTCTCGGCCAGCCGCTCACGACCCTGTCCGGGGGCGAGCGGCAGCGGCTCAAGCTCGCCGCCCAGATGGCGGACAGGGGCAGCGTCTACGTGCTCGACGAGCCGACCAGCGGCCTGCACCTCGCCGATGTCGCACAGCTGCTCGGCCTGCTCGACCGGCTCGTCGACTCCGGCAAGTCAGTCATCGTCATCGAGCACCACCAGGCAGTGATGGCGCACGCGGACTGGATCATCGACCTGGGCCCGGGCGCCGGGCACGACGGCGGCCGGGTCGTCTTCGAGGGGACGCCCGCCGAGCTCGTCGCCGCGCGGTCAACCCTCACGGGCGAGCACCTCGCGACCTACGTCGGCAGCTGAGCGGGACCGTCCCCCGCGGGCACCACACGCACGGATCAGGTGCCCACCGTCCGGTCGAGGAACGCGATGATGTCGGCGGTGACCTCGTCACGGTTGGTCTCGTTGAGCAGCTCGTGGCGGGCGCCCGGATAGAGCTTCGCCTGCACGTCGCGCACCCCGGCGTCGCGATAGCGCTGGGCGACGAGCTCCACGGCGGCTCCCCCACCGGCCAACGGGTCGTCCGTGCCGGAGACCAGCAGGATCGGCAGGTCCGACCGGACCGCGGCCAGGCGCCCGGGGTCCGCGGCCTGAGCCAGCGTCGCGATCCCCGCCAGCTTCGGGGCGACGAACCCGCACGCCTCGTCGGCGACGTACTTGTCGACCTCGGCCTCGTCGCGGGACAACCACTCGTAGCCGGTCCGGTTCTCGAAGGGCGCATTGAAGGCGCTGAGGTCCGCCGGCTCGTCGGAGTCCAGCATCGCGGCGAGGCCGGACACCTCGGTCGTCCCGGACAGGACGAGGGCGTCGACGTCCACCGAGTGCTCGAGCACGTACTGCTGGCTGGCGAAGGAGCCCATGCTGTGCCCGAACAGGGCGACCCTCAGCCCCGGGTTGTCCTGACGGATGCGGGCGTTGAGCCGTGCGAGGTCCTCGACCCAACCGGGCCAGCCGTCCGGCCCCCACTCGCCGTATCGCCCTGCGGCGGTCCGCCCCGACCCGCGGCCATCGGGGGCGTACACGAGGTAGCCCGCAGCGGTCAGCGCCTCCCCGAAGCGGCGGTACCGGGCAGCGTGCTCCGCGAGCCCGTGCTGCACCTGGACCACGGCCCGCGGCGCTCCGTCCGGAGCCCACCGGAAGGTCTGGAGCTCGATGTCGTCCGACGTGGCAACGGTGAGGGTGGACTCGTCCATGGCTCCGACTCTGGCACCAGGAGGGGTCCGATGCCACCGGGCAGGGTCTGGTCTTGACACCGGACGTGATCGTGGGTCTACCTTCTTCATCAGGTCGCTCAGCGACCCGCGAAGTCTAGGGTTGTTACTGCAGCAGCAGGCAAAACCTGAACTTTGATGAGTTGTCGTTCTTCGGAACGCAACGCGTCAATGTTCAGGTTTTTTTGTTGCCCAAAATCGCCCTCGGCCCGCCCAACTTCCGAGTTCGAAGGAGTAAATCGTGGCAACAGCGACGAAGTACGACTTGCTGGCCGAGGAGATCCTGCGGGGTGTCGGTGGCGAGCACAATGTGGCGGCGGTGACGCACTGCGCGACCCGGCTGCGCTTCCAGATCAAGGACCGCGACAAGGTCGACAAGGCCGCCGTGGAGAACACCAAGGGTGTCATCACGGTGGTCGAGGCCGGCGGCCAGTTCCAGGTCGTGATCGGCAACACCGTCAACAACGTGTACGAGTCGATCGTGGCCCAGACCTCGATCCAGCCCGGCGAGGGCGGCACCCAGGGGGGCTTCCTGGCCAAGGCGATCGACCTGATCACGTCCATCTTCACCCCGTTCCTCTGGGTGCTGGCCGGAACCGGCCTGCTCAAGGCCCTGTTGGCGCTGGCCGCCAAGGCGTTCCCCGAGTTCGCGAGCACATCCAGCTACGCGATCCTGTTCTCCGCTGCGGACGCGACCTTCCAGTTCCTGCCGATCCTGCTGGCGATCACCTCGGCCAAGAAGTTCGGCGCGAACCTCTACACCTCCGTGGCGATCGCCGGGGCGTTGATCTACTCGTCCACGATCGCTGTCATGCCGGGGGCCGACGGGGCCACCACCACGCTGAGCGGCTACGCGGCCAGTGGCGGTGAGCTGACCTTCTTCGGCATCCCCGTGCTGATGATCAGCTACCTGTCCGGGGTCATCCCGACCATCCTGGCGGTCTACGCGCAGTCCAAGCTGGAGAAGGTGCTCAACCGGGGCATCCCCGAGACCTTCCGCAACTTCGTGGTCCCGATGCTGACCGTGGCGATCATCGTGCCCTTGACGTTCATCGTGATCGGCCCGATCTCCGACTGGCTGGGCTCGACCATCTCCGGCGCGGTTGACTGGGTGTGGAACCTCTCTCCGATCCTCGGTGGCGCAATCATGGGCGCGTTCTGGCAGGTGTTCGTCATCTTCGGCATCCACTGGGGCTTCGTCCCGATCATCGTGCAGGACCTGTCCGAGACCGGCTACTCCGTGATCGTCGGCCCCGCTGTTCGCCGCCGTGCTGGCCCAGTCCGGCGCTGCTGCCGCTGTCTACCTCAAGACCCGCAACAAGGAGCTCAAGGAGATCGCCGGCCCCGCCACCATCTCGGCGTTCCTGGCCGGTATCACCGAGCCCGCGATCTACGGCGTCACCCTTCGCCTCAAGAAGCCGTTCATCTACGCCTGCATCGGTGGTGCGGTCGGTGGAGCAATCGCCGGTGCGAGCGGGTCTGCCCCGGTGGGCTTCGTCCTTCCCGGTGCGATCACCGTGACCGCTGCACTCGACGGACCCGGCAACTTCACAATGTTCGCTGATCGGCACCGTCGTGGCCATCGCGATCGCGTTCGTCCTGACCATGGTCCTCGGCTTCAAGGACCTGCCCGAGACCAAGCACGTCGCCGGACCCGAGGCAGCCGCGGACGAGGGTGTCGTGGCCTCCGAGGCCGCCGCGATCACCGCCCCGGTCGCCGGCACGGTCGTGCCGCTGGCCGCGGTCCCGGACCCGGTGTTCTCCTCCGGGGCGATGGGCAACGGCCTGGCCGTGCTGCCCACCGAGGGCAAGGTCTACTCCCCGGTCGCCGGCACCGTCACCGCGCAGATGCCGCACGCCTACGGCATCACCGCCGACAACGGCATGGAGGTCCTGATCCACATCGGGATCGACACCGTCAAGCTCGCCGGCAAGCACTTCAGCCCGAAGGTCACCAAGGGCCAGCGGGTCGAGGACGGCGCCCTGCTCGCCGAGTTCGACATCGACGCGATCAAGGCCGCCGGCTACAACCCGATGGTGATCATGGTCGTCACCAACTCGGCCGACTACAACGCGGTCGTGCCGATCGCCGAGGGCCAGGTCGCCGCACGCGAGCTCGTGCTCGACGTCGTCAGCTGACCCAGACCGGGGGTGGGCTGGCCGCCGGATGAGTCCCGGCCAGCCCACCCCCACCACCCGTACCGGACTCGAACCCCCAGCACACGACAGAGAGCGAGAACCACCGATGAACGCCACACCCACCCCGTTCCCGAAGGGCTTCCTCTGGGGCGGGGCCACCGCCGCCAACCAGCTCGAGGGCGCCTACGACGAGGGCGGCAAGGGCCTGTCCATCCAGGACGTGACGCCGAAGGGGCTCATGTCCCCCCGCACCGCCGGTCCGACGCCGGACAACCTCAAGCTCGCGGGCATCGACTTCTACAACCGGTACGCCGAGGACATCGCCCTGTTCGCCGAGATGGGGTTCGGCGTGTTCCGCCTGTCGATCGCCTGGAGCCGGATCTTCCCGAACGGTGACGAGCTCGAGCCCAACGAGGAGGGCCTGGCGTTCTACGACCGGGTCTTCGACGAGTGCGCCAAGCACGGCATCGAGCCGCTGGTCACGATCAGCCACTACGAGACCCCGCTGCACCTGTCCGAGGCCTACGACGGCTGGGTCAGCCGCGAGCTGATCGGGTTCTACGAGCGCTACGTGCGCGTCCTGTTCGACCGCTACGGATCCAAGGTGAAGTACTGGCTGACCTTCAACGAGATCAACTCCGTGCTGCACATCCCCTTCGGCAGCGGCGGGATCAACACCCCGAAGGACCAGCTCTCCAAGTCCGACCTGTACCAGGCCGCCCACCACGAGCTGGTCGCCTCCGCCCTGGCCACCAAGATCGCCCACGAGATGATGCCCGACGCGAAGGTCGGCTGCATGGTGATCTCGATGCCGATCTACCCGCTGACCCCGGACCCCGCCGACGTGCTCGCCGTCATGCACGCCGACCACGCCAACCTGATGTTCGGCGACGTGCACACCCGCGGGTACTACCCCGGCTACGCCCTGCGCTACTTCCGGGAGAACGGCATCGAGCTGGACATCACCGACGAGGACCGCGAGATCCTGACCAACACGGTCGACTTCGTGTCGTTCAGCTACTACATGAGCATCTGCGAGACCGCCGACCCGGCCAAGAAGGTCAAGGGCGAGGGCAACATCATGGGCGGCGTGCCGAACCCGACGCTCCCGGCCCGCGAGTGGGGCTGGCAGATCGACCCGATCGGCCTGCGCCTCGTGCTCAACCAGTTCTGGGACCGCTGGCAGAAGCCCCTGTTCATCGTGGAGAACGGGCTCGGGCGCCAAGGACGAGCTCGTCGAGGTCGACGGCGTCAAGACCGTGCTCGACGACTACCGCATCGCCTACCTCAACGACCACCTCGTCCAGGTCGGCGAGGCCCTCGCCGACGGGGTCGAGCTCTGGGGCTACACCACGTGGGGCCCGATCGACCTCGTGGCCGCGAGCACCGCCCAGCTGAGCAAGCGGTACGGCTTCATCTACGTCGACCGCAACGACGACGGCAGCGGGACGCTCGAGCGCTACAAGAAGAAGTCCTTCGACTGGTACGCCCAGGTCATCGCCACCAACGGCGCCAGCCTGGTGGGCCCGTCCCGCTGATGCCCCAGACGGTGATCCGTGTGGGTTGTGTGGCCAAGAGGCCCTCGAACCTGCATGGATCACCGGCCAGGCGGGCCTGACCCCGACCCGATCGATCCAGCCAACAGCCCACGGAAGGACCCCACGATGACCCGCAAGGCCGTCTTCCTCGATGTCGATGGGACCCTGCTCAACGAGTCCGGACTGGTGCCCGCGAGCGCCCGGACAGCCGTCCAGCAGGCCCGGGGGAACGGACACCTCGTGTTCCTGTGCACGGGTCGGTCGCTGGCCGAGCTGTGGCCGGAGGTCATGGACATCGGCTTCGATGGCGTGATCGCCGCCGCCGGCGGATACGTCGAGGTCGACGGGCAGGTCCTGACGCACCACAACGTCCCGGTCGACCAGGTCCGCCGGGTCGTCGACTTCTTCGACTCCCACGGGATCAACTACTTCCTCGAGGCAAACTCCGGGCTCTACGGAAGCGCCACGATCAAGTCCCAGATGCGCGAGGTGCTCTACGGAGGCGTCACCGACGAGGACGTCCTCGCCGAGCTGGAGCGTGGATTCGGCCCGTTCATCGAGCATGTCGTCGTCGGCCAGGACCCGCTGCGCGACGACATCAACAAGATCTCGTTCCTCGGCTCCGACGTGCCGTTCGAGGTGATCAGGGCCGAGTTCGCCGACACGTTCGACGTGATCCCGGCGACCGTCCCCCAGTTCGAGCCCAACAGCGGCGAGCTGGCGCTCGCCGGCATCCACAAGGCCGGCGCGATCGAGACGCTGCTGGAGCACCTCGGGATCCCCGTCGAGGACACGATGGCCTACGGCGACGGCCACAACGACCTCGAGATGCTGGCCTACGTCAACGTGGGCGTGGCCATGGGCAACGCCCACCAGAAGGTCAAGGACATCGCCGACGACATCACCGGCAGCCCCGACGAGGACGGGATCCTCACCAGCTTCACCAAGTACGGTCTGATCTGAGGACCCTGGGACACGGCGATGCGCGCACGGGCGAGGAGGTGATGACGATGCTCCGGGTGAACCGGGTGATCAACAACAACGTCATCAGCGTCCTCGAGGACGACCGCGAGGTGATCCTCACCGGTCGCGGGCTGGGCTACCAGCAGCATCCCGGCGGGACCTACGACCCAACGAAGGTCGAGCGGCGCTTCGTCCTCGACGACGACAGGTCCGCGGAGGGGTTCACCAACGTCATCGCCGAGATCCCCTACGAGATCCTGGCGCTGTCCAACCAGATCGCCGACCACCTCAAGGCGACGCTGGACCTGACCCTGACCAGCGCCATGCAGCTGGCGATCGCCGACCACATCCAGTTCGCGATGCAGCGCCTGGCCAGCGGGCAGCGCCTGGAGCACGCGATGCTCTGGGAGCTCAAGAGCACCTACCGCCGGGAGTTCACCGCCGCACTCGAGATCCTGGAGATGATCCACGCCTCCACCGGCGTGGTGATGCCCGTGGACGAGGCCGCGTTCCTCACGATGCACCTGGTCAACGCCGACCTCAACGGTGACATGTCCACCACCCTGAGCACGACCACGGCCGTCCAGGACATCGTGGCCCTCGTGCGCGACCAGCTCGGCGTGCCCCTGGAGCCCGACTCGGTGGCCTACGCACGGTTCCTGACCCACGTGAAGTTCGCCGTCCGGCGCATTGAGGACGGCCAGCTGCTGGTCGGCACCGACCTGACGCTCTACGACATGGTGCGCGAGAAGGACCCGCAGGCTCACGACGTGGCGCGTGCGATCGCTGCGTACGTGCGCACCCGCTACGAGCGCGACCTGCCCGAGGAGGAGCTGCTCTACCTCATGGTGCACGTCAACCGGCTGCGCCACCGCGACGTCCCGGCGCAGTGATGGACGTCGACGATCTGGCCGCGGGCATCGTCGCCGGCGTCGGTGGGCCGACGAACATCCGGTCGGTGGGCCACTGCACGACGCGGCTGCGCCTGGTGCTCAGCGACCGCACGGCGGCCGACCGGGAGTCCGTGCGCGCCCTGCCGGGGGTCATGAGCACCGTGGAGCGGGGCGGGCAGTTCCAGGTGGTCGTCGGGCAGCACGTCGGCCTGGTGGACACCCAGGTCCGGTCGCTGGTCTCGGCCGCGCGCGACGGCGCCCCAGTCGACGAGGCACCCCTGGACCTCTCCCCGGTGGACCGGGCGTTCGACCTGCTCACCGGGACCTTCCACCCGCTGCTCTGGGCGCTGGTCGGGTCGAGCATGATCAAGACCTTCCTGGCCCTGGCCGTCGAACTGGGATGGATCAGCACCACGAGCACGACCTACGCGATCTGGGCCGCCGCCGGCAACGCCGCCTTCTACTTCCTTCCGGTGCTGGTCGGGATCACCGCCTCGCTGAAGCTGGGGGCCAACCCCTACGTGGGAGGCGCGATCGCCGCGGCCCTGCTGCATGCCGAGTTCACGGAGATCGGGCCGGTGGGCACGGAGGCGACCTTCCTGGGCCTTCCCGTCGTCGTGATCGACTACGGCCAGTCCGTCTTCCCCGCGCTGATCGCCGCGATCCTGCTCTCGATCATGGAGCGGGCGCTGCGTGGATGGCTGCCCCGCAGCCTGCACCTGATCCTGATCCCGACCATCTGCCTGGCGGTCCTCGTCCCGGCCACCGCGATCCTGTTCGGGCCCGTCGGCACCTATGTCAGCGAGGCCCTGTCCGCAGCGATCGGCTGGCTGTGGCAGCTCAGTCCGATGGTCGCCGGGGCGATCATGGGCGGGCTGTGGCAGGTGTTCGTGATCTTCGGCGTGCACTGGGGATTCGTCCCCGTCATCGTCAACGACCTGTCCGTCCAGGGCTACTCGCTGCTGACCGGTCCGCTGGTCGCCGCAGTCCTGGCCCAGGGTGCTGCGTCGCTCGCGGTGATGTTCCGCACCCGCAACCAGGAGATGCGAACCCTGGCCGGGGCTGCCTCGGTCAGTGCCTTCGTGGCCGGGGTCACCGAGCCCGCCATCTATGGCGTGACCCTGCGACTGCGCAAGCCGTTCATCTACGCCTGCATCGGCGGCATGGTCGGGGGCGGGATCGCCGCGGCCGGCGGGTCGGCCGCGAACAGCTTCATCTTCCCGGGCCTGATCACCCTGCCGGCGTACATGCACGTGGGCAACTTCACCCTCCAGCTGGTCGGTACCGCCACGGCCGTGGCGATCACCTTCGTCCTGACGATGGTGGCCGGCTTCCAGGACGTGCCGGCCACCGCCCCCGCCGAGACCGCCGGTCCCGCTGCGGCCCCGGACCACGAGCCCCAGGGGGGAGCCGGCACCCAGCCGGTGCCGGGACAGACCGCGACCGGTTCCGCGGAGTCCGTCACGACTCCCGTCACGCCGGAGGTCCCCACGGGGGCAGCCGAGCCGGCGACCCTCCTCGTCAGCGCGCCCCTCACCGGAGCTGTCCTGCCCCTGTCGGCCGTGCCGGACCCGGTGTTCGCCCGGGGTCTCATGGGGCCGGGAGTGGCCATCCGACCGACCAACGGGGTGGTCCGCTCCCCCGTCGTGGGCACCGTCACGTCCCTGGCGCGCGCTGGGCACGCGGTCGGGATCACCTCGGCCGAGGGCGTCGAGGTCCTGATCCACGTCGGGATCGACACCGTCCACCTGGGCGGTCGGCACTTCGAGGGACTCGTGACCCGGGGCCAGCCCGTGGCGGTCGGCAGCCCGTTGATGCTCGTGGACCTCGACGCGCTCACCTCCGCCGGCTACGAGAACGCCACGCCCGTGGTGGTCACGAATGCCGCGACGTTCGCATCGGTGGAGGTCCTGGCAGCAGAGCAGGTCGCGGCTGGCGAGCCACTCCTCAGGGTGACGAGGGGCGCATGAGCCGCACACCGCCCGCCGGAGGGCGACCGCAGCCATCGGGCTCAGATGCCGGCGACGACGAGCACACCTTCACTGCGGAGCTGTGGCTGTGGGACGCGCGCAAGACGGACACGTGGACGTTCGTCACGGTTCCTCCGGAGGTCACCGCCGCGCTCGAGGACGAGTCGGATGCCCGCGGTCCCCGTGCCGGGTTCGGATCGGTGAAGGTCAGCGTGCGCGTGGGCAGCACCACGTGGCGCACATCCGTCTTCCCGGACTCCGCGTCGGGGTGCTTCGTCCTGCCGGTCAAGCGCGCGGTTCGCCTGGCCAACGCGATCGAGGCAGGAGACACCGTGACCGTCCACCTGCGGACCATCTGATCCGGTCACGTCGGGTGCGCGGGGGTGTGCTGCGCCCCTCCCTCGTGGCACGATCCGGTGATGGGTTTCCAGATCACCGGGATCGCCGAGGCCGACCGGGTCCTCGATGAGCACCCGTTCGCGGTCCTCATGGGCATGATGCTCGACCAGCAGTACGGGATGGAGCACGCGTTCCGGGGCGGGTGGAAGGTCCTCGACCGGTTCGGCACGCTCGACCCCGAGGCGATTGCCGCGGCCGATCCCGAGGAGTTCGCCACGCTGTGCAGCCAACCCCCGGCGATCCACCGGTTCCCCAAGGCGATGGCCACACGCCTGCAGGAGCTCGCAGCGCTGGTCGCAACCACGTACGGGGGCGACACCTCCCGGCTGTGGACGGAGCCGACCACCGGCAAGGACCTGCTGGCACGGGTCCAGGCACTGCCGGGCTTCGGGAAGCAGAAGGCCCAGATCTTCGTGGCCCTGCTCGCCAAGCAGCTCGACGTCCGGCCCGAGGGCTGGGAGGCGGCCGCCGGCGACTACGCCCTGGCTGGGTACAGGTCGGTGGCCGACGTGGTGGACGCCGACTCCTTGCAGCGGGTGCGGGAGTTCAAGCAGCAGATGAAGGCAGCGGCGAGAACTTCTGCCGCGCGCTGACGCGGCGACGCCGGCCCGGCCGGCGGCCACCCCTTCAGCTGACAGCCTTGCGAACGAGTTCGGTGAGGGCCTGCTCGACCTCCCCGTTCATCGCAGTGACCGCGAACACCGTGGGCCACATGACGCCGTCGTCGAGCTGCGCCCACTCGTTGAAGCCGACCTCGCCGTAGCGGACCTTGAACTTCGCGGCCGGCTTGAAGAAGACCACCACCTTGCCGTCCCTGGCATAGGCCGGCATCCCGTACCAGGTCTTCGGCGCCAGCTCGGGGGCATGCTCGGCGACGATGGCGTGCAGCGCCTCGGCGACGGCTCGGTCGGCACCGGTCATCTCCGCGATCCGGTCGAGCACGTCCTGGGCGTCCGCCGCGGCCTTCTTCGCGCCGGCGCCGCGTCGCGTGGAGGACTTGAGCTCCTCCGCGCGCGCCTTCATCGCGGCGCGCTCCTCGTCGCTGAACCCGTCGTCCGCCATGAGCATCCTCCTCGTCACCCGGCCCCCACCGCGGATCCTAGGACGAGTCGACGGCATGCGGGAGGGGTCACGCTCGAGTGCTGGACCGATGTGACGGGCCAGTCCAGCGCGGGGCCTCACGTGCCGGGGAGCATGTCCTTGGCCTTGTCGGCCACGTCCTCGGCCTTGTCCTTGACCGCGT
Source organism: uncultured Actinomycetes bacterium (assembly GCA_963714995.1). Lineage (GTDB taxonomy): Bacteria > Actinomycetota > Actinomycetes > S36-B12 > CAIYMF01 > Prado023. Next base: position 117,100 of record CAVQQP010000002.1, read on the forward strand.
CGACGACGCCCTCAGCCCGGTCCTTGAACCCGTCGATGGGTCTACTTTCAGTGAACGCCCGCACCCCGGAAGATTCAAGGTGTAGGCGTACGCTGTCTATCGACGATGTAGCAGTAGGCTGTCTGTCAGTGACCGACAAGCATCGAGGAGGGGCCGTGAGCATCGTGGTCGATCCAGGCTCGATGGGCAACCCGCCCGCCACCCCGCTGAGCCGCGCGCTGGTCCTGGAGGCCGCCCTGGAGATCGTCGATCGCGACGGCGTGGCCGGTCTGTCGATGCGCCGACTTGGTGGCGCGCTGGACCGTGACCCGATGACCCTGTACCGCTACGCGGCGAACAAGGCGGCCCTGCTCGACGGCGTCGCCGAGTTGGTCCTCGAGCAGCTCGACGTCGACACCACAGCCGACGACTGGGAGTCCCAGCTGCGCACGGTGGCCCGCACCTACCGGGACCTGGCCCTGGCCCACCCCGAGGTGGTGCCCCTGCTGGTCACCCGTCCCCTCGCCACGCCTCTGGCGCTGCGCCCCCTGGGAACCCTGCGCCCCCTGGAATCCATCCTGGAGCTGTTGACCCGAGCCGGATTCAGCACCATCGACGCCCTGCACATCTACAGATCCCTCTTCGGGTTCCTGCACGGCCATGTGCTCAACGAGCTCCAGGAGCTGGTGGAGAACCCCGAGGAGACCGACGATCTGCTGCGCCTCGGCCTGCACCGACTCCCCCTCCATGAGTTCCCGCTGCTACGCAGCCTCGCCCCCGACCTGGCCAACTACGACGGCGCCGCCGAACTCGAACGGGGCCTGGACATCCTGCTCACCGGCCTGCAGCGCTACCTGCCCAGCCCGCACGCCCACGTGGACCCGTCACGCCAGGACTGAACCGCAGCGTCGCTGCGACCTGATAGGCCTCGGCGTCCCTGGCTCCGCAGTGCCGACCTCCCTCTCATCGAGGTGCAGGACCCTGCCGTGAATGCGATGCGGCACCTCCGCGGCGAGGGCCGGGGCAGCGACGCTGCGATCGACGTCTAGGACCGTCCTCAGGCGGCTCGTCTCGCGGCCCGGCGTGGCTGCGCGCTGATCTCACGGGAGCGCATGCAGCCCTTCAGCACGCATGGGCTTGACAGTAGGCATACCGCGACGCGTCCGGACTGCCGTGCACTGACCCGGGGACCGTCACGGTCCGGATCGCCCCCCACGCCGGCGGCGGCAGCGCCGCGACCTTCGAGCTGCTCGGGTAGATGACCTGCCGATCGACCTCGATGGGGCAACAGCCTCGATCCTCGATGCGGCATCGGGGTGCCCAGGGCGCACAGTACGGGCCCTGGGGTGAACAATCGGGGGTGAGCGGCCGGGCGCAGCGAAGCCGCCCTGCCTGGAAACGCTCGGCTGAGCCAGAGAGGACGCACCCATGGCGCACGACATCGCAGGTGGACTGACCGGTTGGGATCTCGAGGGGTTCCACAACGGTGGCGACACCGAGTGCTGGCGACGGCTCGGCTCGCACGTGGTCACGGTGACCGACGACGAGCGGGGCGAGATCCGGGGCACCCGGTTCGCGGTGTGGGCGCCGAACGCCAAGGCGGTCCGGGTGAACGCGGACTTCAACGGGTGGACTGGGGACGCCATGTCCCTGGTGCCCGGGTCCGGCGTGTGGGCGCTGTTCGTCGAGGGCGTCGGGGAGGGCACGCTCTACAAGTTCAACATCCTCGGCGCCGACGACGTGTGGCAGGAGAAGGTCGACCCGATGGCGCAGTTCGCCGAACGCGCCCCGGCCAACGCCTCGATCGTCTACGAGAGCCGGTACGTCTGGGGCGATGACCAGTGGCTGGCCGAGCGCGCCGCACGCGTGCCACACGAGTCCCCCATGTCGATCTACGAGCTCCACCTGGGCTCGTGGCGCAAGGGACGCACCTACCTGGACCTGGCCGACGAGCTCGTGGAGTACGTGACCCGGATGGGCTTCACCCATGTCGAGCTCATGCCGGTCTCCGAGCACCCCCTCGAGGCGTCGTGGGGATACCAGGTGACCAACTACTTCGCCCCGATGTCGCGGCTGGGCCGCCCGGATGAGCTGCGTCACCTGGTCGACCGCCTGCACCAGGCAGGCATCGGCGTGATCCTCGACTGGGTGCCCGGCCACTTCCCCAAGGACGGCTGGGCGCTGGGCCGCTTCGACGGCACGGCCCTCTACGAGCATGCGGACCCCCGCCAGGGCGAGCACAAGGAGTGGGGCACCTACATCTTCAACTACGGGCGCTCCGAGGTGAAGTCGTTCCTGGTCTCCAACGCGCTGTACTGGATCCAGCAGTTCCACTTCGATGCGCTGCGCGTCGACGCCGTCGCGTCCATGGTGTACCTCGACTACGGCCGCGAGGACGGCCAGTGGATCCCCAACGAGTTCGGCGGCAACCACAACCTGGAGGCCATCGACTTCCTGCGCTACGTGAACCGGCACCTGTACGAGCGGGTGCCGGGCGTCGTCATGATCGCCGAGGAGTCCACGGCCTTCACCGGCGTCACCCAGCCGGTCGACCACGGCGGGCTGGGGTTCGGCTTCAAGTGGAACATGGGCTGGATGAACGACTCCCTGGGCTACCTGGCGCTGGAGCCGATCCACCGCCAGTACCACCACAGCGAGATGACCTTCGCGATGATCTACCAGTACACGGAGAACTTCATCCTCCCGATCAGCCATGACGAGGTCGTCCACGGCAAGGGCTCGATGCTCAACAAGGTGCCCCAGGACGCCTGGCGCCAGTTCGCGACCCTGCGCGCGTTCTACTCCTTCATGTGGTCCTTCCCCGGCAAGCAGCTGGTCTTCATGGGGTGCGAGTTCGGGCAGCGACCCGAGTGGAACGAGGACGACAGCCTGGAGTGGTGGGTCAGCGACCTGGAGGGCCACCGCGGCCTGCAGGCGATGTTCACCGACCTCAACGAGGTCTACCGGACGCACCCCGCCCTGTGGAAGCTCGACTCCAGCCATGAGGGATTCCGGTGGATCGACGCCGACGACGCCGGCGGCAACACGTTCTCCTGGCTGCGCTCGGACGGCGCGGGCCAGCAGATCGCGGTCGTGGTCAACTTCTCCTCCGAGCCGTGGACCCAGCACCGCATCGGCCTGACCGAGCCCGGCACGTGGACCGAGATCTTCAACTCCGACCTCGCCGCCTACGACGGCACCGGGGTCCACGACAACGGCGGCCGGATCACCGCGCACGCCGAGGAGTACCACGGCTTCCCCGCCAGCGCCACGGTCGTGATCCCGCCGCTGGGAGCGGTCTTCTTCCGGCACGAAGCCGAGAAGGCGGAGCCGTCAGAGGCGAAGAAGGCCAAGAAGAAGGAGAAGAAGGCCAAGAAGGCCGGCCCGGCCTGACCTGCGCCTGCCTCGGCAGGCTCACCCCCGCAGCACGACCTTCTGCACGTACGGCGAGGTCGTGGCCGCCAGCAGGGACCCGTAGCTGGGGATGAACGCGATCTCCGACCCGGTCCGCACCTCCTGCGCGGCCTGCTCCACGTCGACGATGAGGTGATCGCTGCTGCCGCCGAGCACGATCATCCCGGGATCCACGGGCGTGACACCGTCGACGACGACGTCCTGACGGCCGATGTTGCAGATCGCGCGCGTGCGGATCCCGCGGTCCACGAAGTCGGTGTGACCGCCGAAGGCGTCCTGGCTGCGCGTGCCGATCGGGATCGACGGCTTGCGCTCCACCTCGATGACCTCGGCCACGACCAGGAAGGTGTCCTGCCGCGTCCCGGGCCACGGCGTCCGGTCGATGACGTTGCGGCCCAGCGTGATGGACTCACCGATCCGCAGGTGGTTGATCTCCCGGGGCATGCCGCCGCTGACGAGCAGGGGCAGGTTCGCGCTGTTGCCCCCCGAGAGCAGGTCCAGGGGCAGGTCGGTCGCCTCGCGACACTCGTCGCGGAGGTCGATCAGCTGCTGCATGTGCTCGGTGTCCGGGATCACCCCGCCGAAGCAGGCGAGGTTCGTCCCGAGCCCGACGACCTCGATGCGCGGCAGGTGGGCCACCGCCCGGACCACCGACACCACGCGGTCCGGCCAGATCCCCTCCCGCAGGTCCCCGACGTCGACCATGATGACGACCTTGTGGTCGCGGCCGGTCAGTCGCGCCGCCTCGCTGAGCAGCTCCACGGTGTAGGCCGAGGAGTTCAGCGAGTAGTCGGCACACCGGACCACGTCGGCGACATGGCTGGGGGCCGGCGGGCGGAGCATCATCGTCGGCACGGCGAGCCCGGTGTTGCTGATCGACTCGAGGTTCGACACGCGGGAGTCGCCGATCATGTCTGCTCCCGCGTTCTCCAGGGCGTGCAGCAGGGCCGGGTGCGAGCCCATCACCTTGGTGACGCAGGCCACCTGGACCCCATGCGCGCGGCACAGCTCGATGATGCAGCGGGCGTTGGTCTCGATCCGGTCGACGTGGATCTCCAGTCGCGGCGTGCGGATGAACATGGCTGGCTCGCTTCCTGGTCAGGTCGGGGTCGGGTCATCCGGCGGCTGGGAGGCAGCCTGCACCCACCGTCGGAAGGTGGCCCGGACCTCGTCCGGATGGGCTTGGGCGAGGGTGCCGAGGGCTGAGAAGAGGTAGTCGCGGTCGATGAGGATCCTGGCCCCCGGCGGCGGCAGCAGGTGCGTGCCTGGTCCCCGGCAGATCGAGCGCAGGATCTCCCGGCCGCCGGGCACGCGGGTCAGGGCGCCGCCGGTGCCGACCACCCACTGCACGGCCGTCAGGTCCCGGCCACGGACGACCTGCCTCCTGCCCGTGGGGGTGTACCGGTCGATCACCACGCCGGCATGGCGCTGGGCCGCGGTGGTGACGGCGAACGCGCACAGCTCGCGGGTGAGCTGGCGCTGGCGCTCGGTGCTGGGCATGGCGGCCAGGTCCGCCAGCCGGGCGGCCCCGTCGGCTCCCCAGGCACGCTCGGCGATGGTGTGCGCGTTGACGAACACGCCGAGATCGCCCTCCACGGTCCGCTTGGCGCGCGGCTCCGGGTCGATCGCCCTGGCCGTCCACTCCGGGCTGCCGTCGGTGACGCTGTGGACGTCGGTCGTGGCCCCCCCGACGTCGACCACCAGGCAGTCCCCGACCTCGTCGGCGAACAGCTCCGCACCGAGCAGGACCGCCCCGGGCGTGGGCAGGATCCGCCACGCGGGACAGGGATCTGCCAGCCGGGCCATCCCCGGCGCGTGCACGATGTGCCGGTTGAACTCCTCGTGGACGAGCGCGCGGACCGGCTCGACGGCCAGCTCGTCGATGTCCGGGAAGACGTTGTCGGTGACGACCAGCTCGATGCCGGAGCCCTCGAAGATGCGGCCGACCGCCCGCTGGACGGCGACGTTCCCCGCGTACAGGACCGGCCCGCGCACCCCCGAGGCGGCCAGGGCCCGGGCGTTGGCCAGGACGACCTCCTGGTCACCGTGGTCGACCCCCCCGGCCAGCAGGACCATGCTCGGGTCGATCGCCCGGATCTGGTCGAGGTCGTCCGCACCCAGGGGGCCGGCGGTGACCAGCGTGACGATCGCGCCGGCGCCGAGGGCCGCCTCCCGGGCTGCCCGTGCCGTCATGCCCATCGTGAGGCCGTGGACGGTCATCCGCAGGCCCCCGGCCGCCGAGCTGGTGACGAGGACCTCGGCGCCCGCAGTCGACAGCCCACTGCTCTCCTGCAACTGCGCAACCGCCTGATCCACCCCGACCCCGACGTCCCCCGCGGCGACCGTCGTCGGGGCGACGCCCTGGGCCACGTGGTCGAACCACCCGTCGGAGCTCCTGCGGAAGCCGTTGGCCTTGGTGATGGTGGAGCCCACCTCCAGGACGAGTGCGTCGATCGTCATCCGGTCCCGATCCCGGCCCCGGCGTCCAGGCCGCGTGCGCGCAGGGCCTTCACGAGGGCGTCCACCACGTGGATCCCCTTCGTGCCGCGGCCGAAGGTCGCGTCGAGGCCCGTCTCGGCGGCCATGTCGGGGCTGACCTGGGTCCCCCCGGCGATGAGGACCAGCCGGTCGCGGACCCCCCGCTCCTGGCACAGCTCGGCGAGCCTGCGCATCATCGTGCGGTGCACGTCGTTGTGGCTGATGATCGTGGACATCAGGATGGCGTGCGCCCCGGTCTCCAGCGCGGCATCGACCAGCTTGCCCAGCGGCACCGACGTGCCCAGGTAGTGGTACCTGACCCCGTACTTCTCGATCCCGCCGTGCTTGATGTCGAGGATCTCGCGCATCCCGACGCTGTGCTCGTCCTCGCCGACGGTGCCGGCGACGACGGTGAGTCCGATGGCCCTGACCGCCGCGCGCAGCTCGTCCTCGGAGAGCAGGACCACCCTCGGTGGGATCACCAGATCGGCGCGCCGGATGTCGGTGGTCACCGTGCCCCTGACCTCGACGAAGCATCCCTCGGCGGGGTGCAGGACCCCGAGGTTGACCACCTCGGGGTTCGCCAGCCCCAGCCGCCGGGCCGTCTCCAGGGCCGCCGCCCGGGCGTGGTCCTCGTCGTCAGGGATCATCAGCTGCAGCAGGACCACACCGTCGCCGGCCCACTCCGCCTCGGGCCGGATCAGCTCCCCGGTGCGGAAGGCCACGGTCTGGGCCAGCCGGCGCTCGACACTGTCCTCGCGGGTCCAGCTCGTCGATGTAGACGATCTTCGACGGGTCGCACAGCGTGCAGCCGCCGATCGGGTCGCAGGCCCGGGCCGATCCCCCCGGCAGGGCGTTGTCGCCGAAGTGGTCGCAGACGGGGGCCAGGTAGTCGGGATCGCGCGGCACGATGGTGTCCGCGGCGACTCCGCCATGGCCCTCCCGGGCGATCCCGTCGCCGGTGCGCTCGGGGTACTGGGCCGAGTCGACGAAGAAGCCGCCCTCGACCGCGGCGAAGTAGCCGCCGACCTCCAGGATCTCCTCGAGGAACACGACCGCCCGCTGCTGGATGTCGCGCACCATCGTCCCGAGCGGCCCGGCGCGGTTGAGCGAGACGAGCTCGCCGATGCCGTCCAGCGCCGCCCACGTCTGCTTGACGGTCTGCACCGCGCGGATGTTGTTGTAGTGCCAGGGGACGTTGCGGCCCTCGTCGGGGGTGATGGTGCTCTGGATGTCGGCGCCGGTCAGGATCGAGATCAGCGTGTCGATGGTGTGCGTGCGCACGGCCTCCTCGACATCGGACTCGATGTAGCGGGTGTTCTGCTGGGCGCGGATCCGGAAGCCGGGGAAGAAGTCGCGCAGCGCCACCGCGTACGGCAGGTCGTACCAGAGCTTCGGGGCGGGCGGCGCGTTCGGCGGCACGGTGGACAGGCCGATGAGCTCCGTGGGCATCCCGCAGGCCAGCGAGAAGGCGCAGTTGATCCCGTGCTGCACCAGGAGCTCGGGCATGACCAGCCAGCCGGCCCTCGCGGTGGCGTTGGCGTTGTGCGCCCCGTCGATCTGCAGGATCCCGGCCCCGACCATGACGCGCTTGGCCTCGGCGGCGTCCACGAACGACCGGTGCATGTTGATGTTGCGGTACAGCACGTTGTACTGCGGGTCCTGGTGCGCGCCGTTGACGCCCTCCTCGGCGAAGAGGACCGCCACCTCCGGGCCGGCCACGCCGGAGACGTAGCTGTGGAAGTTGATCGGGCGGCCGACCTCGGCCTCGATGAGGTCCAGCGCCTTGCGGCTGGCCCGGATCTGCTTGCGGGTGATCGGCACGCCGCCGGTGCCCTCGGGGGTGCCCTCGAGCAGCCCGTCGATGTGGCTCTGGCCGGTGGTGCGGATGACCATGATGTGGTCCGCACCGTGCCAGGCGGCCATGCGCATCCGGCGCAGGTCGTCCTCGAACCGGCCGGACGCGATCTCGGTCGTCACCACGCAGCTCGGCTGCGGGTCCACGTGCTCGAAGTACTGCGAGGCGGGCAGGCCGATGCTCCGGGTGAGCGGGGCCGACATGTCGCGGTAGGTGAACGGGCCCATCCGGACCCCGCCCTCGGGCACCTCCCGCCAGACCCACCCGCGCCGGGCGGGCCGGTAGGTCGCCAGGTCGGTCAGGATGGCGTCGATGTCGAGCTTGACCTGGGGGTCCAGCGGCGGGTGCTCAGCCACGGCCCTGCTCCTCGCCGTGCGGGGTGGCCGCCGGAAGCCCGCCCCCACGGGTCCCGTCCGCGAACAGCCCGTCCAGCACCGTCGGGTCAGCCAGAACGGATGCGGCCGCAGCACGGACGTCGGTGCCCTGGCGCTGGGCCAGGCGCAGGAGCACGTGGCCGGCGCCCTTGCCCAGCAGCCCTGCCTCGAGGATGCGCGTGACCACGCCCTGGCTGGACACGCTGTCGATGCCCATCCGCAGCAGCACCGAGCGCTCGATGGACGGCGACGTGTGCGTGCGCGCGAGGTCCACCATCGGCTCCACGACCTGCTCGCACAGCGACCAGAACCGCGCCCGGAGCTCCTCGTCCGGCAGCTGGTCCAGCTCCTGCAGCCTCTGCTCCAAGCGGGCCTGACGCGCCTCGTCGGTCATCGGGCCACCTCCTCTGCGCCGGGGAGGTGGGACCGGACCCACCCCGGCGTGACCGCGAGATCGGCGGCGAGGAAGGCGACATCGGTGTCGGTCCACGCATCCACGGGGTGGCGGGCCGCGGCGTTGCGCAGGTAGGAGTGGCGCAGCAGGTCGAGGTCCTGGGGACTCGTGCGCACCTGGTCCAGCCGTTCGGGGATCACGATGGCCCGGCCGGGCACGTTGTCCCGCGGGTCGCCGCGGCGGACCTCGATCCCCCGCTTCCGGGCGAACGCGAGCTGGCTGTTGTGGTGCTTGCCCGCGCCGGTGTACTCGGTCTCCTGGACCACGACGACCTGGTCCTCGTCGAGCTGGCGGGCCAGGCTGACGGCAGCGGTCAGGCTGGTGTTGCCCGCCGGTCCCCGCTCGATGCCCTCCAGCTTCGCCAGCAGCTCGGTCACGTAGAACACCTCGCCCTGGGTGACCAGCTCGTAGCCGTCCATGTAGCGCAGCGGCCGGGCGGCGTTGCGCGGGACGTCGACCCGGTCCGGCCACGTCGCGAACGGCACGCCGAACCCGGTGTGCCCGGTGGTGAACGACTTGCGGTTGAAGTCGTGGTCGGAGGCCATGTGCAGGCCCGACAGGTCCACCGAGCACGCGACGACGCGGGTGCCCGTGCAGCCGGCCGCCGCCAGCCCGCGCGCGGTCCCCGTCAGGTTCCCGCCACCGGCGTGCGTGACGACCACGACGTCGGGCTGCCGCCCGAAGCGCGCCGAGACCTCCGCACCGACCTCCTGGCCCAGGGTCTCGATGCCACGGATCCCGAACGGGGTGTACAGGCTGGCGTTGAAGAAGCCGGTCTGCTCCAGCGTGGTCAGCAGCACGTAGAACAGCTCGGGGCCCACGGTGAGCTTGAGCACCTCCGCGCCGTACGCCTCGCAGGCGCGGCCCTTCTCCACGATCTCCGGCTGGCCGACTCCCTGGCTGTCGTAGACCTCCTGCACGACGATGCAGGCCAGTCCGCGCTGCGCGGCCTGGGAGGCGGCTGCGGCCCCGTAGTTCCCGCTCGTGGCCACGACCATCCCGGGGTAGCCCCGGCGCTGGGCCTCGTACGCGCTGATCGAGGCACGCCGGGCCTTGAAGCTGCCCGAGGCGTTGGCGGCCTCGTCCTTGAGCAGGATCCGCGCTCCCCTGCCGGGCTCGCAGGTCCTGCGGACCGCCTCCGTCAGGTTCGTCAGCTCGTACAGCGGGGTGCGCCCGACCTTCGTCTCGCGCTGGATGCGGGCGATGTCCTCCAGGCTGTACCCGGTCTGCCCCATCAACGCGTCGTAGTCGAAGGCGATCGGGCTGGTGGTGAACGCGTCGTAGTCGATCCCGAGCGACGCCTTCATGATCTCGTTCCGGCGCCCCAGCACCTCGGTGTAGGACATGCCCGCCGCCACCGTGCTCATCGCTCCGCCTGCGTCCCGATGGTGAGCAGCTCGGTCACGGTGTCGCCGAAGCTGTGGGAGTAGCTCGGGTTGACGGTGCGCAGGCGCCCGCCCTGCTCACGCCCGATGAGCGTCCGCACCCGCGCCGGCCCGCCGATCTCCGCCGCCTCCAGCAGGAACCCGGACACGCGCATGACCAGCGGGACCGCAGCGGTGTCGGCGGGAAGGCCGGGGGCCCGCTCCCCGACCTCCAGCACGATCCGCTCCAGCTCGACCCACGTGCCTGCCGCGACAGCGCTCATGGTCGTCGGTCGTAGGCGCTCGGGCCCATCAGCGCCGAGGGCGCGGGCAGGTCGATGACACGCTTGAGCCCCGGGGTGGCGGCCAGGATGCGGGGCACCATGTTGACGGCCATCCCGATCGTGGCCAGGCCGCCGGGAACCTCCGGCTGGATCGCCATGTGCACCTCCGGGACGCCGTGGATGTGGATGTAGTCGCCGGTCGCCTGCTGCTCGAGGTGCGGGTGCACCTGCTGCGGATGGATGAGCCGGATCACCTCCGTGTCGCCGCGGTACCCGATCCCGGTGTGGGCGCACCCGGCCACCATGCCCGGCTCGACGGTGACGAAGGGCGTCTGCCGGCGCACCGTGCTGATGATCGGCTCCCGGGTCTGCTCGATGCGGTCCACGCCGAGCCCGAGCGCCTCGCTGATCAGGTGCATCGACTCCGGGAACCCGACGTGACCGACGATCGTGCCGTCGGCGAGTCCGGCCCGGAAGGCCTCCGGGCTGGTTCCCACACCCTGGCTGCGCATGACCGTCGGGCCGTACGGGCTGAGGTCGTTGACGCGGGATGCCTCGATGCGCTCGACCGAGTGGCTTCCGGCGGTGAGCGTCACGACCAGCAGGTCCAGCACCAGTCCGGGGTTGACGCCGACGCCCACGACCGAGACGCCGTGGGCGACTGCCAGCGCATCGAGCTCGTCGGCGATGTCCGGGCTCTGGGCCGCGACGTCGGCCAGCTCCTCGGCGATCGACACGACGTTGATCCCGGCCTGCAGGATGCTGCGGAGGTCGCGGAGCTGGTCACGGGCCCAGGACGTCGTCGCGATCATCACCACGTCCACCGTGGCGGGGTCCAGGACCGACGCGGGATCGCCGGTGACGACCACGCCGAGCTCACGGCCCAGTCCGAGCACCTCGCCGAGGTCCCGGCCGATCAGGTCGGGCCGGGAGTCGACCGCCGCCACGAGCTGCAGGCCCGGCTTGTCCAGGACCAGGCGCGCCATCCCCGAGCCCATCGCCCCCAACCCCCACTGCAGGACGCGCACCTGCCCGGTGCTGCCTCCTCGGTGCGCCGACGACGGACTGGTCACTCGCACCTCCTGAGCCCTAGTCCAGTACCGGGGCACCCCTCGATGCAACACAGGGGGTGCCGCTCGACATCGCGTCGGCGTCACCTGCGGGCGGGCGCGTGGATGGGGGCGGCCCGCACCGCCCAGGTGGACGACTGGCAGGCTGTGCCCGGGGGCGTCGCCTGATCTGGATGGGACCCGGGTTCCGCGGTGGTCTGCCGGGCGACCCGCCCCGGCGAGTGCTCCGAGGGAGGGGACGTCCATGCACGATCCGTTGGGTGGATTGACCGGTCCGGATCTTGCGGGGTTCCACCGCGGCTCGGACACGGACTGCTGGCGGTCCCTGGGCTCGCATGTCGTCACCGTGCCTGATGATGAGCGCGGCGAGGTCCGGGGAACCCGCTTCGCGGTCTGGGCGCCGAACGCGCAGGCGGTCCGGGTCAAGGGCGACTTCAACTCCTGGTCCGGGGAGGGGATGACCCTGGTCCCGGGCGCCGGGGTGTGGGCGGCGTTCGTGGCGGGCGTCGGCGCGGGCGCCCGGTACCGGTACGACGTCCTGGGCGCCGACGGGGTGTGGCGGGAGAAGGCCGACCCGATGGCCCGTTTCGCCGAGACGGCCCCGTCGAACGCGTCCATCGTCCATGAGAGCAGCTACACCTGGGGAGATGACCAGTGGATCGCCGCGCGACCCGCCTTCGCCGCCCAGGAGTCCCCCCTGGCGATCTACGAGGTGCATCTGGGCTCGTGGCGCGCGGGGCTGTCCTACGTGGACCTGGCCGAGGAGCTGGTCGAGTACGTGGCGTCCATGGGCTACACCCATGTCGAGTTCATGCCCGTCACCGAGCATCCGCTGGTGGCCTCGTGGGGGTACCAGGTCACCGGGTTCTTCGCGCCGCAGTCCCGACTCGGCCAGCCCGACGAGTTGCGGTACCTCATCGACCGGCTGCACCAGGCCGGCATCGGCGTGATCCTCGACTGGGTCCCGGGGCACTTCCCGAAGGACGACTGGGCGTTGGGCCGGTTCGACGGCACGGCCCTGTACGAGCACCCCGACCACCGTCTGGGTGAGCACAAGGAGTGGGGCACCTACGTCTTCAACTTCGCCCGCAACGAGGTGCGGTCGTTCCTGGTCTCCAGCGCGCTGTACTGGGCCACCGAGTTCCACTTCGACGGCCTGCGGGTCGATGCGGTGGCCTCGATGGTGTACCTCGACTACGGCCGCCATCCGGGTGAATGGGTCCCGAACGTCCACGGCGGCAATGAGTACCTCGAGGCGATCGACTTCCTCAAGCAGCTGAACCACCAGGTGTACGACCGGGTTCCCGGCGCGATGATGATCGCCGAGGAGTCGACCGCCTTCCATGGCGTCACCCGGCCCCTGTCCGAGGGCGGCCTGGGCTTCGGCTTCAAGTGGAACATGGGCTGGATGAACGACACGCTGCGCTACCTGGCGCTCGACCCGATCCACCGCCAGTACGACCACCACGACATGACCTTCGCGATGCTCTACCAGTACACCGAGCACTACATCCTGCCGATCAGCCACGACGAGGTCGTCCACGGCAAGGGCTCGATGCCCAACAAGATCCCCCAGGACCCCTGGCGGCAGTTCGCCAGCCTCCGCGCCTACTACTCCTTCATGTGGGCGTTCCCGGGCAAGAAGATCCTGTTCATGGGGTGCGACTTCGGGCAGCGGAGCGAGTGGAACGAGGAGGCCAGCCTCGAGTGGTGGGTCACCGACGTGTGGGGCCATCGCGGCCTGCAGCAGATGGTCCGCGACCTCAACGCGCTGTACCGGGCGCATCCGGCCCTGTGGAGGCTCGACAGCGACCCGCAGGGCTTCCAGTGGATCAACAACCACGACGCCGGGGCCAACACGTTCTCCTGGCTGCGTTCCGACGGTGAGGGTCAGCAGATCGCCTGTGTCATCAACTTCTCACCACAGCCCTGGACCAGCCACCGGATCGGACTGCCCGGGACCGGGCCGTGGGTGGAGATCTTCAACTCCGACAGCGCGCTGTACGACGGGACCGGCACCTTCACCAACCCGGGGCCGATCACCGCCACCGCCGACCCGCACGACGGCTTCCCGGCCAGCGCCACGATCGTCGTCCCTCCCATGGCAGCGGTCTACTTCACCCCTGAGGCAGCACCGGCTGCCAGGACATCGAGGACGCGATGAGCAGGCAGCTGGCCCAGTCCTACAAGCGCCATCCGGTCACCGAGGACTACGACGCCATCGTCATCGGGTCGGGGATCGGTGGGCTGGCCGCCGCCGCGATGCTGGCCAAGCACGGCGGGAAGCGCGTGCTCGTCCTGGAGCGGCACTACACCCCCGGCGGCTACACGCACGTGTTCCACCGTCCCGGGTACGACTGGGACGTCGGGGTGCACTACATCGGCGACGTCGCGCCCGGGTCGGCGGTGCGCAGGATGTTCGACGACATCAGCGACGGCCGCATCGAGTGGGCCGACATGGGCGAGGTCTACGACCGGGTCATCATCGGCGGAGACGTCTACGACCTGCCCAAGGGACGGCGCAACCTGCGGGACATGCTCGTGTCGCGGTTCCCCGCCGAGGAGGCGGCCATCGACGGCTACTTCGAGGCCGTGAAGGAGGCCGCGTCCTCCTCCCTCCCGTTCCAGGTCGCCAAGACCCTGCCCGCCCCGATCCAGGCGCAGTCCGGGCCGATGATGCGACGCACCTTCACGCGCTGGGCGCAGCGCACCACCCGCGAGGTGCTCGAGGAGCTCACTGCCGACCAGCGCCTGATCGCCGTCCTGACCGCCCAGTTCGGCGACTACGGGCTGCCCCCTGCGCAGTCCAGCTTCGCCATGCACGCCCTGCTCGTCCACCACTACTTCCGCGGCGGCTACTACCCGGTCGGCGGCTCCGGCGTCATCGCGGAGTCGATCATCCCGGTCATCACGCGGGCAGGCGGCCTGGTGCTGATCAACGCCGAGGTCGCCGAGGTGGTGGTTGAGGAGGGCCGCGCCGTGGGCGTGCGGATGGCCGCTGATGGGCGCGTCATCCGGGCTCCGATCGTCATCAGCGACGCCGGGGTGCTCAACACCTTCGGCGAGCTCCTTCCCCGTGACGTGGCCGAGGGCGCCGGACTGCTGACGGACCTGACCCGGGTGAGCCCCGTCCATGGCGCACCTGTGCCTGTACCTCGGCTTCGAGGAGACCGCCGAGGCCCTGGACATGCCCAGGCACAACCTCTGGATCTATCCGAACGAGGACTACGAGCAGACCATCAAGGACAGCAGCGACGGACCCCGAGGCCCCCCTGCCGATGGTCTACGTCTCGTTCCCGGCCGCCAAGGACCCGGACTTCGAACGCCGCCACCCGGGACGCTCGACGGTGGACGTGATCACCGCCGCGCCCTATGCGTGGTTCGAGCAGTGGGAGGGCAGCAGGTGGAAGCGCCGCGGCGCCGAGTACGACGCGTTCAAGGATCGGCTGGCCGAGCGGATGATGGAGGCGCTGTTCGAGCAGATGCCCCAGTTGCGCGGCAAGGTCGCGTTCTTCGAGATCTCGACGCCGCTGACGACCGCGCACTTCGCGGGATACCGCCGCGGTGAGCTCTACGGGATCGACCACACCCCGCAGCGGTTCGACCAGGACTTCCTGCAGCCCGCGACCCCGATCCCGGGGCTGTACCTGACAGGCCAGGACATCGTCAGCTGTGGCGTGGCCGGAGCCATGTTCGGCGGGGTCCTGACCGCCACGACGGTGCTGGGCGGGAACCTGCTGGCGCAGATGGCCTCGGCCGCGGCCGGACGGGTTCAGGGCTAGCTCCGGGGCGACTCCCACGCCGCCCGCATCAACGGCAGCTGGACCGGGAGCCGGGCCCACGCCGCAGCCTTCTGCCAGGCCGGACGCCTGCTGCGCTGCAGGTCGAGGGCCATCTGCAGGTTCCCGATCCAGACCACGGCCAACGTGGCAGTCGTCACCGCGGGAGCCCAGGGCTGACGGGTCGCCAACCCCGCGGCGCACACCAGCTCGGCGACCCCGCTGCCCAGGACCCAGGGCCCAGGGTCGCCCAGCGGGGCCGGGATGAGGGGCGCGAACACCGCCGGGCGCACCAGGTGCACCACGCCGCTCACGGTGAAGGCCCCGATGACGATCCTGGTCCCGACCGGCAGTGGCATGTCCCGAGGCTAGCCGGTGGCCCCAGCGCAGGTCCGCCGCGCAGCCGTCGGACAATGGTCGGGTGCACCTGGCTGAACTGTCCCGCGGCGAGGTGGCCGCGCTGACGTGGTCGTGGGATCCGCGTTCCCCCCTGATCGGACCACCGTTCCCGTCGCCGGTCCTGGCCGATCCCACGTTCCTGGCCCCCGACAGCACCCCTGACGGTCGCTGGCACCTGTGGGCGCACTCGCTGCTCGGGATCCACCACCACACCTCCGACGACGGCATCACCTGGCATCGCCAGGGGACCGTCGCGCGCAACGCCCTGCGGGCCCAGGTCGTGGACCTCGGGGCAGGCGCCACCCCGCGCTACCGGCTGCTCTACGAGCGGACCCGCGCGTTCATCCCGTTCGGGGTTCCGTGGCGGTCGTGGATCGAGTCGCGGTCCTCCGACGACCTGCAGCGGTGGTCGGCCCCGGTCGTGCTGCTGCGCCCGACCCTGCCCTGGCACCGTGACGCGAAGCAGGGGGAGGCGGTCTCCAACCCGTGCCTGGTGCCGCTGCCCGACGCCCGCTGGCGGCTGTACTTCAGCGCCGGCCTGGTGCACGTCCCGGACTGCGGGTTCAACGAGCCTGCATCGGTGGGCGTGGCCGACGGGCCCGGGCCGGACGGGCCGTTCGAGGTGCGGCCCGAGCCCGTCCTCGGCCCGGAGCCCGCCGACCGGTGGGCGAACCTCGGGGCCGGCGCGGTGGAGGTGCTGGCGGTCCGGGACGGGTGGGTCGCGTTCCAGAACGCGATCGGGTGGGACGCCGGGACCCGCACCTCGAGCTCGGCCGTGCGGGTGCTCACCAGCGCCGACGGCCTGGACTGGGAGGTGACCGGGGAGCCGATCCTGGCGCCGATGGGGTCCGGTTGGGCAGCGACCCACGTGTACGCCGTGGACGTGCGCGACACCCCGGCCGGGATCCGGCTGTACGCGAACGGGCGCAACGCCGCGCACTGGACCCGCGGCCGCGAGCACGTCGGGCTCGCGACCCCGGATCTGCCGACGAGTGCGGGCTGACCGGCTGGCGAGAAGCCGTCAACCCGCGCCCAGGCGCAGCTGCGAGACCACCGCACGCACCATGTCCTCGTCGATCTTCACGACCCTGCGGTCGTAGGTGAGCAGGCCGTTCGTCTCGTCCTCGACGTCGGACAGCTGCGTGTACACGCTCGCGGACAGGCCAGCGCCGATGGCCGGGATGATCTGCCGGGTGTGCAGGCGGGTGAATGCCCGGGCCAGTGCGGCCGCGTCCGGGTAGCGACGGTAGCCGAACTCCCGCGTGGTGGTCGAGTGCTCGGGCAGGCGCAGCGAGTACCCCCCGTACTCGGTGAGCGCCAGGGCGCGGTGGGCTGTCCCCCTGCGCGGACGCGGCACGCGGAAGGCGCGGAAGTAGACGTGCAGGCTGGTCAGGTCGCCGGCGCCCTGGTCGTGCCACCCGCTGGCGTGATCGACGGTCCGGGTCGGGTCCAGCGCCCGCACCCGGTCGCACACCTCCGCGGCGTCGAACTGTCCCCAGCCCTCGTTGAACGGGACCCACATCGCCAGCGACACGACATTGCCCAGCAGCGCGATCGTCGCCTCCATCTCGGCCAGCCAGTGCGCGCGACCGGCCTCATCGCCACGGGCGAACGTCCGGTACCGCCGGTCGTCCACCCGCACCCGGGACGCCACTGCCGGGACGCTGATCACCGCCGGGTTGTACCTCCCGCCCCCGTTGACCATGTCCTGCCAGACGAGCATGCCCAGGCGGTCGCAGTGGTGGTACCAGCGCAGCGGCTCGACCTTGATGTGCTTGCGCAGCATCGTGAACCCGAGCCGCTTCATCGTGGCGATGTCGTGGACCAGCGCCTCGTCGGAGGGTGCTGTGTACCCGCCGTCGGACCAGTAGCCCTGGTCCAGGACACCGGCATGGAAGTACGGCGTCCCATTGAGCAGCAGGCGCGGGGTCCCCTCGGCGTCCGGACCGAGCCCGAACGACCGGAGCCCGGCGTAGCTGCGCACGACGTCGGCGCCCGCGCGCACCTCGAGGTCGTGCAGGAACGGGTCCTCCGGCGACCACCGGCGGGCGCCGGGCAGCGCCAGCACGAGCGGCTCCCCCACTGCGCCGGCCGCACGCGCCAGCTCGATCCCCCCGGCGCGCACGACGACCTCGGCGGTCATCGCCCTCCCGTCCCCGTCGGCCGGTGCGGCACCCCGCGGCCCCTCCCCGGGTTCCGCCACGTGCACGACGACCCGCAGGCTCTCGGACCCCGGGATCGCGGGCGCCGGTCCCAGCTCGGGGATGATCTCCAGCCGCTCGATCCAGCGCGCGGGCACGGCCTCCATCCACACGGTCTGCCAGATCCCTGACTGCGGCGTGTACCAGATGCCGCCGCGGGCCAGGCGCTGCTTCCCGCGCGAGAGCTGCCCGGTGTCCGACGGGTCGCGCACGACGACGCGCAGCTCGTTGCCACCGTCGTGCAGGGCGTCGGTCACGTCGCACGTGAACGGCAGGTAGCCGCCGAGGTGCTCGCCGACACGCTGGTCGTTGACCGACACGCGGCACCACTGGTCGACCGCGCCGAAGTGCAGCAGCACCCGGGCGTCGGGCGATGGCAGGAAACCCGACGGCAGGACCACCGTGCGCTGGTAGTGCAGGACGTCGTCCGGGCTCACCAGCCGCCCCACCCCCGAGAGCAGGGTCTCCGGGGAGAACGGCACGACGATGGTGCCGTCGAACGCCTCCGGCGCGTCCTCGGTGGCCGTGATCGCGTACTGCCAGCGACCGTTGAGGTTCAGGTGGCTGGAGCGCACCAGCTGGGGGCGCGGGTACTCCGGCAGCGGGTGGTCGGGGTCCAGGGCCTCGCCCCAGGGCGTCAGCAGGCCCGCAGCCAGCGACCCGTGCGTCATGCGCCGATCTCGCCGTCGGCCACGGGCACGGCGAGGGCGGCCGCATCCGCCCGGCGCAGCGCCAGCGCCGGGATCACCGCCAGCACCGCGACCACCGCGGCGGCCACGAAGATCCCGGCCGTCGGGACCTGCTTGAGCTGGCCGAGGTCCTCGTAGTACTGGTCGGCACCGCGGATCACCGCCGCCCCGATCGAGGGCCCGATGACCATCGGGATCAGCACGAAGAACACCATCCGCAGGCCCTGGACGGCACCCACGCGGTCGGTGGGCGTGTGGTCGCGCACCGTGGCGTTCACCGTGGCCGACACGAGGATGAACCCGCTCATGAGCACCAGCCCCGCTCCGATCAGCGGCAGGAGGTCACGCACCACCGTCATCAGCAGGAGACCCGCCACGTAGATGCCCAGGGCCGGGATCATCGCCCGCACCTTGCCCACACGGTCGATCACCCGGCCGCCGAGCACCCCGGCGACGGCCGATCCGGTCAGCACGACAGCGAGCACCAGCGCATAGGCCTCGATGCGCAGGCCGTACTGGATGTAGATCAGCAGGAAGGGCAGGAACACCTGGGAGGAGATCCCGACCACGCCCAGCGTGCACAACGTGAGCATCAGGCCCGGGTTCCGGCGCACCTCGGCCGGGCGCAGGGACGCCGCCACGGCCCGCAGGGAGGAGCCCTCGGACCGAACGTGGCCTGGGGCGTCGACCACGAGGAGCCACGCCAGCACCCCGGTGCCCACCATGACCGAACCGACCAGGATGAAGAACGCCGACCACTGCCCGGCCTGGGTCATCGGGTCGAGCGCACCGAAGACCAGGAGCATCGACACCAACGGCATCACCTGGAGCACTCCCTCGACCCGGCCCCGGTTGTCCACGTCGGTGATGTCGGTGACCCAGGCGTTGAAGGCGGCGTCGTTGGCGCCTGCTCCGAAGAAGCTCATCACGGCGTCGACGACGACGATCGCCACGACGGCGGCCGCGACCGCGCCGGCGAACGGCACGAGTCGGCCGACGTTCTCCGGGTTCACCAGTCCGAACGCCATCGTCGACAGGCCCCAGAGGATGTAGCCGAGCGAGATGAAGACCCGTCGCCGGCCGACGCGGTCGCTCCACGCCCCGACGAGGAACGCCGCCAGCGTCGCAGCAACGGCACTGGCCGCGACGGTCGCGGCGATCGCGCCCGGCGAGTCGGTGATCGTGTCGTAGATGAACAGGTTGAGGTAGAGGTTCTCGATGGTCCAGGCGACCTGCCCGGCGAGCCCCACGAGCACCAGGGCCCACCAGCTTCGGGCAGGTATCCGCTGCATGGGCCCTCCTCCGGACCACCTCCGACCCCCGGGGTCGATCCTATGAGGGCGAGGCCACATGCCGCGTCTTGGTGCTGGGTGTGCTCGTATGCTGGCCGCGACCCAGGGAGGGAGTGCCCGTGCAGCGGCAGCGCCACGTCCTGGCCATCGACCTGGGCACGAGCGGGCCGAAGGCCGCAGTCGTCGACGTCACGGGCCGCACACCCGGAACGGCCCGGGCCTCCGTGGACACGCTCACCCAGCCCGGGGGCATCGCCGAGCAGGACGCCCGGCAGGTCTGGGACGCGGTGAAGTCCGCCGCGGTCCGGGCACTGGCCGCCTCCGGCGTGGGCAGCGAGGACATCGTGGCGGTCATCTGCACGAGCCAGTACTCCTCGATCGTCCCGGTGGACCGCGACGGCGAGCCGACGAGCAACATGGTCCTCTGGCAGGACCACCGCGGAACGAAGAAGGACCTGCAGGGCGTGGCTGGGTTCCCGAAGCACGCCGACAACCCCGTGGACCTGCTGCGCTGGCTGCGGGTGCACGGCATTCCGCCGATCGTCGACAGCCTGTCACTGGCCCACATGCGGCACCTGAAGTTCTCGCGCCCGGACGTGTACGCGCGCACGGCATGGCTCCTGGAGCCGATGGACTACGTGACGATGCGCCTGACCGGCCGGGCGACCGCGAACCAGGCGTCGGCCTTCATGTACCTCATGACCGACAACCGGCGCCTGGACATCACCGACTACGAGCCGCGGCTTGTGGCCGCCTCCCTCATCGACCGGGAGAAGCTGCCCGAGCTGGTCCCGATGGACTCCATCGTCGGGACCCTCCTGCCGGACGTCGCCGACGAGCTCGGGCTCCTGCCGAGCACCCAGGTCATCGCCGGGCTCAACGACACCCAGGCCGGCGGCGTGGGCGCGGGCGCCTTCACCGGCACGCACGCCGCGGTGTCCGTGGGGTCGACCAGCGTCATGATCACGCACGTCGACTTCAAGCGCACCCACGTGTTCAACGGCATCGTGAGCATGCCCAGCCCGGTGCCCGACACCTACTTCGTGATGGCCGAGAACGGCATGGCCGGCGCCGCGCTGGAGCGCTTCCTGACCAACATCGTCTACGGCAGCGACCACTTCAGCGAGGCCGCGGTCCATGACCGCTACGAGGCCCTGCAGCGCGTCGCCGGGGACGATCCCGGCGGGAAGCGACGGGCTGCTGTTCCTGCCCTGGCTGTCGGGGTCGATGGCGCCCTCCGAGGACGGCCAGATGCGCGGCGGCTTCCTGAACATCAGCACGAGGACGACCCGCGGGGACATGGCCCGCGCTGTCCTCGAGGGCGTCTCGCAGAACCTGCGGTGGGTGCGCGGACCCGTGGAGAAGTTCGCCAAGCGCACGTTCAGCCACTTCTCGATCTACGGCGGCGGGGCCCGCTCGGACCTGTGGTGCCAGATCATGGCCGATGTCCTGGGATCGCCCGTGCACCAGCTGGACAACTGCGACTACACCGTGTCCGTCGGCGCCGGACTCCTGGCGTTCGAGCGGCTGGGCGACATGAGCTTCGACGACATCAGCGGCCAGGTGCGCACCCGCCGTGTGTTCGACCCGGACCCGCGCAACACCGCCACGTACGACGCCCTCCACGAGCAGTTCGTGAAGGCCTTCAAGGCGACCAAGCCGATCTACCGCGCACTCAACGCCAACCAGGGGGCAGGCACGTGATGGATCACGACGAGGTCGCTGCCGTGCTCGACGTGGGGATCGCCGCCGTGCGCGACGCCGGGTCGATCGCGCTGGACTACTTCCGCACGGACATGACGGTGGACAACAAGCTCGCCGGCATCGCGTACGACCCGGTGACGGAGGCCGACAAGGGTGTCGAGACCCATGTGCGCGCCGCCCTCACCGCGCGCTTCCCCGACCACCAGGTGATCGGCGAGGAGAGCGGCACGACGGGCGCCGGGCCGATCAGCTGGATCATCGACCCGATCGACGGGACGCGTGCGTTCATCAGCGGGATGCCGACGTGGGGCACGCTGCTCGGGCTGGTCGTCGACGGCCAGCCGGTGGCCGGGGTGATGCACCAGCCCTTCACCGACGAGACGTTCG
The DNA here is from genome assembly GCA_963714995.1 of uncultured Actinomycetes bacterium. GTDB lineage: Bacteria > Actinomycetota > Actinomycetes > S36-B12 > CAIYMF01 > Prado023. Next base: position 138,826 of record CAVQQP010000002.1, read on the forward strand.
CCGCCGACCCTGCCCGCGGATCGCGGTTCCTGCGCGCGGGCACCGAGCGACAGCTGCGCACCCGGACGAGCGCCACCCTCGACGACGCGATCCTCTACAGCACGCATCCCACCATGCTCGAGTGGGCCGGGGTCCTCGACCGGTTCCAGGCGCTCAGCGCCCAGGTACGGCTGCAGCGGTGGGGCGGGGACTGCTACGCCTTCGCGCTGGTGGCGATGGGCACGATCGACCTCGTCGTGGACGGCTGCCTCATGCCCTACGACATCGTGCCGCTCATCCCGATCATCGAGCTCGCCGGTGGGGTGGTGACCGACCTCGAGGGGCGGGTGCCGATGAACGGCGGCACCGTCATCGCGGCGGCCAACCCCGACCTGCATGCCCAGGCCCTCGCTGCCCTGCGCGGCTGACAGCCACACCACCGGACAGACGTCCAGGAAGGAACGACGATGGACCTCGACGCGATCCACCGCGCCATGTACCCCTACGCCGAGCGGTACGGGGTGATCCGCGGGTTCCCCGAGGAGGGGATGGACCGCGAGGCGATCCTCGCCCAGCTCCGGGAGATGTCGGCCGAGGAGGATGCCAAGTGGGAGGGCGGGAAGGTCTCGGGCAGCATCTACCACGGCGAGCACGAGCACTACGACTTCCTCAACGAGTGCTTCGGCTACTTCAACCACACCAACGCGCTCCAGCGCGACATGTGCCCGTCCATGAGCCGGTTCGAGTCCGAGATCATCGCCATGACCCTGGACATGCTCAACGCCGATGCCGTGACCCAGCGGGATCCGGGCCTGACGCCCTGCGGGACGCTCGGGTTCGGCGGGACCGAGAGCATCCTGAACTCGGTGCTGGCCTATCGGAACATCGCCCAGGCGCGGGGCGTCGCGCGCCCGCAGATGATCTGGCCGGAGACCGCCCATCCGGCCTTCACGAAGGGAGCCCACCTGTTCGGGCTCGACGTGATCGTGGCACCGGTCGACCCGGTCACGACGATGGTCGACATCGACTTCGTCCGCGACCACATCAGCCCGGAGACCGCCATGCTGATCGGGACGGCCGGCAACTACGCGTACGGGACGATCGACCCGATCGCCGAGCTGTCCGACCTCGCCGTCGAGCACGGGACCTACCTGCACGTCGACGCGTGCCTGGGCGGCTTCATCCTGCCGTGGGGCCAGGAGCTGGGGTACCCGAACATCCCGCTGTTCGACTTCCGGCTCCCCGGCGTCAGCTCCATCTCGGCGGACACCCACAAGTACGGCTACGGGCTCAAGGGCACCTCGGTCCTGGCCTGGCGGGACTCGTGGCTGCGCCAGCACCACTACTTCCTCCAGCCCGGGTGGAAGGGTGGGGCCTACGGCTCCCCCGGCCTGGCGGGCAGCCGCTCCGGTGGCCTGATCGCGGCCACGTGGGCGGCGATGGTCAACTACGGCAAGCAGGGCTACCGCGACCGCGCGAGGCGGATCTTCGACACCGCGTTCGAGATGCAGGACGTGGTCACCAGCCACCCCGAGCTGCGGCTCATGGGCAAGCCCACCTTCTGCTTCTCGTTCACCTCGGATGAGTTCAACATCTACCACCTCAACGACGCCATGGTCGCCCGCGGCTGGCGGTTCAACGGCCAGCAGCTGCCCGACGCGCTGCACATGGCGGTGACCGGCCCGCAGCTGCAGCCCGGCGTCGTCGAGGCGTTCGCCACCGACCTGGCAGCCGCGATCGAGTACGCGAAGCATCCGGACAGCCCACAGCCGCGCAGTGCTGCGGTGTACGGCGCCAGCGGCGACACCGAGGGCGTGGACCCCCAGGCAGCGACCTTCCTGCTCACCCTTCTGCTCAACGCCTTCACCGACGGCGCCCCCCAGCCCCGCGCGAGCGTCTGACCCGGCAGCAGAGAGGACCCGACAGTGACGGAGACCGTGAACGCCGTGGTCGGTGCCGCGAACCGCGGGTTCGACGCCGACGTGTGCCTGATCGGCGCGGGTGCCGCGGGCCTGGCCGCCGGCAGGGCGCTGGCCGACCGCGGCATCGCCTTCGACTGGTTCGAGAAGGGGTCCATGGTCGGGGGGCTCTGGCGCATCGACAACGACAACGGCTGCGTGGCCGCGTACAAGACGCTGCACCTGAACAGCTCGCGCCCGCTGACCCAGTTCCCCTCGTACCCGATGCCCGAGGACTGGCCGGACTACCCACGCCACGAGCAGATCGCTGCCTACTTCCAGGGCTTCGCCGAGGACAACCACCTGCTGGAGCGGATCACCTTCCGCACCGAGGTGACCGGCGTCGAGCCGCTGCCCGGGGACGGGTCCCCGGGCAGCCCACGGCTGGGCCGTCACGGTCACCGGCGGCCAGCGGAGGACCTACAGGGCTGTCATGGTCGCCAACGGCCACCACGGCACGCCCAGTGTCCCCGACTTCCCCGGGGAGTTCACGGGCGAGACCTTCCACTCCCACGACTACCGCGATCCCGTGGTCTTCACCGACAAGGACGTCGTGGTGGTCGGTGTCGGCAACTCCGGCATGGACATCGCCTGCGATGCGGCCAAGGTGGCCCGACGCGTGTACCTCGTGACCCGGCACGGGGTGCACGTGATCCCCAAGTACGTCTTCGGCAGGCCCGTCGACCAGTTGGGCACCCCGCTGATGGCCTACCTCCCGTTCCCGGTCGAACGGACCCTGTACGAGGCCATCCTGCGGATCAGCCAGGGCCGGCCCGAGGACCGGGGGCTGCCCAAGCCCGACCACCGCCTGCTGCACGCCCACCCGACGGTGTCCGCCGAGCTCTACGACCGGGTCGGACACGGTGACATCACGATGAAGCCCGGCATCGAACGACTCGAGGGCGATCAGGTCCGATTCGGTGACGACAGCGTCGTGCACGCCGACGTCCTCGTCCTGGCCACCGGCTACCGGGTCTCGTTGCCGTTCCTCGCACCCGAGGTCTTCGACCCCGCGCACAACGCGATGCCGCTGTACCAGCGCGTCGTCTCCCCGGACAGGCCGGGGCTGTTCTTCATCGGCTTCATCCAGACCGTCGGGGCCGGGATCCCGCTGTACGAGTACCAGTCGCAGTGGATCGGCGACGTCCTGACCGGTGAGGCTGCGCTCCCCTCCCCGGACGAGATGCGCGCGTGGATCGCCCGGGACCAGCGGTCCATGGCCGCGCGCTACCTGCGCTCGGACCGGCACACCATGCAGGTCGACTACTGGCGCTACATCCGCGCCATGAAGGAGGCTCGGGCGCGCCGGCCCAATCCCTCCCTGCTCAGCCGGGTGACCGCCCCGCTGGCGGGCCTGCGGTAGGCGCGAGGAAGGACGAAACCGACATGCGGGCCGTCGTCGCCGACCTGACCACGCAGCGCTACCTGCTGACCGCTGCAGCGCAGAGGCTCCCCCGGGGTGCCGGGAAGCGCGCCGGGTGGGGGCCGGGCGGGATCCTCGCGCTCGTGCCCGATGCGCCCACGCCCCCGCTGCCGAGGGCGGACGGCTGGGTCCGGCTGCGCCCCGAGCTGTCCGGGATCTGCGGCAGCGACGTCGGCGTCGCCCACGCCAAGTCCTCGTTCGTGCTGTCGGCCTTCTACAGCGCGCCGCGGCAGATCCTGGGCCACGAGATGGTCGCGGTCGTCGAGGAGGCGGGCCGCGGCGCCACGATCGCCGAGGGCGAGCGCGTGGTCATCGACCCGGTGCTCTCGTGCGCGCATCGTGGCTTCGAACCGTGCCGGTCGTGCCGTGAGGGCTTCCCGAACGTGTGCGAGCGGTTCGACCAGCCGGGTGCCACCGGCTGCGCCGCACCGACGCTGGGCTTCGATGCGGCCCTGGGCGGCGGTTGGGGGGAGCAGGTCGTGGCCCACCAGTCACAGCTGCACCGGGCGGCAGGGATCCCCTCGACGCGCGCGGTCCTCGGCGAGCCGGCCTCGATCGCCCTGCACGCGGCCCTGCAGTGGCAGCGCCGCGGCGAACGCGTCGTGGTGATCGGGCCCGGCACGATCGGCCTGCTCGTGACGGCGGCCCTGCGGATGCTGCACCCCGACCTCGACATCATCGTGGTCAGCCCGGGAGCGTTCGGCTCCGAGGCGGCGATGGCCGCCGGCGCCACCCGGACCCTGCCCTCCGGCCCCGGTGCCGTGGAGGCCCTGGCGGCATCCGACGGCGGGCGGGTGCTGCGGCCACGTCTGACCCGGACCCCGATCCTCGAGCAGGGGGTGGACGCGGTCTTCGACTGCGTCGGCCTCACGGACACCATCGACCTGGCCCTGCACCTGCTGCGGCCCACCGGGATGCTGGTCCTCGTCGGCGGCGCAGGCAAGCAGTCGGTGGACTGGTCACTGGTCTGGAACCGGCAGATCACGGTGCAGGGGACGATCAACTTCGGGCCCGAGCCCTCCCTCGGAGGCCGGAACACCATGGCGCAGGTCGTCGAGTGGTTCGCCGACCCGCGCTACCGCGTGGACGGGATCGTCACGCACACGTTCGACCTCGACGGGTGGAAGGACGGGCTCGAGGCCGCCTCGGCCGGACCGCGCGCCGGCTGCATCAAGGCCACCCTGCGCCCCAACCCCGGGATCCCGCTCGTCGGGGCGTGAGGGCCGGGCGCGAGGTCGGCCGGTCAGGGCCGGGCGCCAGCCGTCCGGGCCACGGCGATCTACGTGGGCAGCCCGAACCGGTCCTCGCCCACCAGCGCGACGAGGCCGTCTGCCACCAGCCCGTCGAGGGCCCGCTCCCGCTGGATGGCCCCGTCCCACGCCGCCTCGATCTGCGACCGACCCACGGAGCCCCCGGACTCCCGCAGCACCGCCATGATCCGACCGCGGACCTGCCGGTCGGTGCCCGCGAACCGCTGGACCCTGCGCGGCGGCCCGTCGTAGGCCGGTCGGCCCGCCTGCAGCCAGGCGCACCTCGCCCCGACCGGGCAGCTCGAGCAGCGCGGCGAGGTCGCCGTGCACACGAGCGCCCCCAGCTCCATCACGGCCGCCGACCAGTGGGCCGCCGCCGCGTCGTCCTCCGGGACGACGGCGTCGGCCCTCGCGCGCTCGGCGGCCGTCAGGCTCGGGGGCGGGTGCTCGTCACCGCCCAGCAGCCGCGCGAGCACCCGGCGGACGTTCGTGTCCAGCACGACCGAGCGCCGCCCGAACGCGAACGCCCGCACGGCGGCGGCGGTGTACTCCCCGACCCCCGGCAGCGCCCGCAGGTCCGCCTCACTCTCGGGGACCCGCCCCTCGTGCCGCTCCACCATGGCCACTGCCGCCGCGTGCAGGTTCAGGGCGCGCCGCGGGTAGCCCAGCCGATCCCACTGCCGGACTGCCTCACCCGGCGAGTCCGCCGCGAGGTCGGCGGGCCGCGGCCAGCGCTGCATCCACGCGGTCCACGCCGGCACCACCCGCACGACCGGCGTCTGCTGCAGCATCACCTCACTGACCAGCACCCCCCAGGGGGTCCGGTCCGGCGCTCGCCAGGGCAGGTCGCGGCGGTGCACGTCGAACCAGTCGCCGACGACCTCTGTGACGCCGCGGGGCACCCCCGCGGGGACCTGAGCCGATCCGGCCCTGGCCCCGTCACCCACCGTCGGCATGGGCCACATTGTCTGCCCGGGCCCTCGGCGCTGCACGCGGGGGCCGCCGCGCGCGATACTCAGGGCATCGACCGCCCCAGGAGGATCCCCCATGAACGATCGGCTCAACGCCCTGATGCAGCAGAAGCCCGGGCTCGGAATCGCGCGACGGTCGTCCATCCTCGTGGCGGCAAGCGGCCCCTACCAGTCGGGCGTCGGGCGGCGGCTGGACAAGATCCCCTTCGGCAACCTCGCCCTCGCCGGAGCCATCTCGTCGTTCTACGTCGCGATGACGGGCGTGCCCGAGCTGGCCATCGAGCAGGCGGCGGACCGGTCCCTCGGCGGGAAGCCGACGACCCCCGAGCAGGTCGCCCGGCATCGCCGCTTCCTCCTTGCGGGCAATGCCGCCACGATGGCCGCCGCAGTCGTCGCCCAGAGGGCGATCACCCACAGCGCGCGCACCGGACCGCTCATGGAGGCCGGTCGGGTCGTCACCAGCCAGATCGCGATCGGGGCCGCGGCCGGAGCCATCGTGACGGGCTCGGACGCGATCCTCGGACCGCTCGCCCGACGCAAGGACACGAGGTCGCCGGCCGGGATCGCCGTCGCCGCGGGGATCATGACGGTCAACCGCAAGATGCTCAAGAGGGCAGCCAGGGCCCTCACCCTGCCGACCACGCCCACCCCGTACTCCTACGTGGGCTGACGACCCGGCGCCGAGGCGGCCGGCGGGCTGCCCTGGGCTGACGGCCCTCCCCACCGTGACCGGCGGAATGCCCGCGCGGCAGGGACTGGCGGAATGTTGGCGCCCTCCATATAGTTGAATCTTGTACAGACTATCCAGGAGGACCTCATGCCCGCCGTGACCGCCGACACCATGACCCTGCCGCGGGTCGACGCGCCCGATCCCAACGGGCGGTCCCGCCCGGTCCGGACCGTCACCACCGCCCCGCGCGGCTTCGAGGGTGAGGGCTTCCCGGTGCGCCGGGCGTTCGCGGGCGTGGACAAGGCCGACCTGGACCCGTTCGTGCACATGGACCAGATGGGCGAGGTGGAGTACGGCGTCGGCGAGCCCCGGGGCACCGACTGGCACCCGCACCGCGGCTTCGAGACGTTCACCTACCTGATGGACGGGACGTTCATCCACCAGGACTCCCACGGCGGCGGTGGCGTGATCGAGAACGGTGGCACCCAGTACATGACCGCGGGCGCGGGCATCCTGCACATCGAGACCCCGCCGGAGTCCCTGGTGCGCTCGGGCGGGCTCTTCCACGGGATCCAGCTCTGGATCAACCTGCCGGCCGCCAAGAAGTGGCTGGCCCCGGCATACCAGGGCCTCGAGAGCACCGACATCGCCCTCGCGTCGAGCGCCGACGGCGGCGCCCTGGTGCGCGTGCTCGCCGGGACCGTCGCGGGGCACACCGGCCCCGGGCGCAGCCAGTCGCCGATCTCGATCGTGCACGCGACCCTCGCCCCCGGAGCACGCCTCGAGCTGCCGTGGCGGGCCGACTTCAACGCCCTGGTCTACGCCCTGTCCGGGCGCGGCAGCGTGGGCGCCTACGGCCAGCCGATCAACTCCGGCCAGCTCGCAGTCCTCGGATCCGGCGACCACATCACGCTCGAGGCGGCGCCCAGCCAGTCCGTGGCCAGCCCGGCACTCGATGTCCTGCTGCTCGGCGGGGTCCCCCTGCGCGAGCCGGTGTTCGCCTACGGCCCGTTCGTGATGAACACCAAGGCCGAGGTCATCCAGGCGATCGAGGACTACCAGCGCGGCCGGCTCGGGGTCATCCCCGAGGGCGCGATCATGCCGCACCACGGCTGACGGGCACGTCCCACGCGATAGGCATGGAGCAACCTCGCCACAGCGACGGGGGATGCACGGTGGCGAGGTTGTGGTGAGCAGGATACACAGCGCAGAGAGCGTTCTCTCGTTAGGCGTCCCCACGAGCGCGCGCGTCCCCACGAGCCACGGCGCCATTCCCTCCGGCGCGGTCAGGCCGCACCACGCGTGACGAAGACCTCGCACTGGTTCCGGTGGAATACGGGGAAGGCGGGGCCCCGGCGAGAAGGCCTTGCGCCACTTCCGGTGGTTCCAGGCTCGTCGGAAGGGGCGGGTTCCACCGGAACAGGCGCACGGTCCCCGACGCCGGTCGGCCCGATGCCCGGGAACAACCGCAACTGGTGCGAGGTTGCACCAGCCAGGCGCCACCGCGGGCTGCCGGCCCCGAGCCGCAGTGCGCCCTGGTCCGGCGCCGACGCTGGCTGAGGTGAAGCGAGGAGGACCACATGCAGATCGGGATCCTGGGCACGGGGATGGTGGGCCGCGCGCTGGCGGAGGGATTCGTCCGCACCGGTCACGATGTGTCCCTGGGCACGCGTGACGTCGATGCGACGATGGTCCGCCCGCTCGTGGGGACACCCGGGTCCATGGCCGAGTGGCTCGCGGAGAACCCCTCGGTTGCGCTGGCCGACCTGGCGTCGGTCGCGGCAGCCGCGGAGGTCGTGGTGAACGCCACGAACGGCGCGGGAACCATCGAGGCCCTGACCGAGGCTGGGGCAACCAACCTCGCCGGCAAGGTCCTGCTCGACATCGCCAACCCGCTGGACTTCTCGAAGGGCTTCCCGCCGACCCTGACCGTCAAGGACACCGACTCCCTCGGCGAGCAGGTGCAGCGCACCTTCCCTGAGGCCCGGGTGGTCAAGACGCTGAACACGATGAACGCGACGCTCATGACCCGCCCCGGACTGCTCCCCGAGCCCACGGCGGTCTTCCTGTCCGGCAACGACCCACAGGCCAAGGCCGTTGCCTCGGGACTGCTCCGGGAGTTCGGCTGGACCGACATCCTGGACCTCGGCGACATCACCACCGCTCGGGGACCGGAGATGTGGCTGCCGCTGTGGCTGCGGGTGATGGGCGCCGTGGGCGGCCCGATGTTCAACCTGCGGATCGTGCGGTAGGAGACCGACGGTCAGCGCCTCACAGGCGTGTCGCGATGAGGTCGGCGCTCGGGCGTCCGGCGGCCATCCCCCGCCGCTCGTAGGCGGTGATCGGACGCCAGTCGGGGCGAGCGACCAGGCCCTGCCCCACATCCAGCAACGGCTCGGCGGAGCACACGGCCAGCATCTGGTCGGCGTAGTGGGCGACGTCGGTGGCCAGGTGCAGTGCCCCACCGGGTTCCAGAAGGATCGCGGCCCGATGGACGAACGCCGGTTGGACGAGCCGACGCTTGTGATGGCGGACCTTGGGCCACGGGTCGGGGAAGTAGGCCCGGATCCCCGCGAGTGAACCGGGGGCAAGGCGATCCATCAGCTCCACGGCATCCCCGAGGCAGACCCGCACGTTGCCCAGGGCCGCCCGCTCCGCGCCTGCCAGCAGCGCCCCGATTCCGGGGGTGTGCACATCGACGGCGACGATCCCGCGCTCAGGGTCGGCCTGGGCCATGGCCAGGGTCGTCTCCCCCATGCCCGACCCGATCTCGAGGACCACCGGCCGCGGCGGGTGGAACACCTGGGCCAGGTCGTCCGGAGCGGCGTGGACGTCGATGCCCCATCCCGGCAGGAGCCGGATCAGGGCCGATGCGGCTGAGGGAGTCGTCCGGCTGCGCCGCGGGTGGAAGGTCCGGATCCTGCGCGCCGGACGGCCCTCAGACATCGGGACCTTTGGGCGTTTTGACCGGGTTCGCGGTCCGGCATGGTGTCACCTGGAAACCCCCCATCAGAGGAAAAGCAATGAGTTCGTCCATTATCGACTCCACACAGACCGACGCCACCCCCTCAGTCGAATCAGGTGCCCCCCATCACCGCGTCCCGCACCGGGCATGGCTGGTGGCCGTCGCACTCGTGGCCGTGGTCACCCTCGGCCTGACCATCGCCTGGCAGGCCACCGCGGGCGCCTCGCCGACGCCCGGCACGACCAGCACCACGGCCAACTCCGTCGCGGTGCAGGCTGACCCGGCTGTGTCCGCGGGCGCTGGGCTGCTCGCGCTGGCCTGGGAGCTGACGCCCCCCTCGCAACGCGGGGCAGCCTGCGCGCAGTTCAGCGCGGACCCGGCCGCGGCCTGGGCGGCCTACAGCGCCGGCGCGGATGCCGCATCGATCGCCACCCGTGCGGAGCTCTCCGCATTCCTGGGCGTTCGCTGCTGAGGCTCCGACCCGCGAGACCTGCCGCTCGTTCTCCTCGACTGGCCATGCCGCGCAGATCCTGACGCTCAGCCCCTTGACGGGTGCCGCGTCGCGAGTAAATTGAGCCTTACCAAAGGAGGCGCTCGTGGCTGACGTGGAGAGCACTTTGGAAGAGCGTCGTCGCAAGGCGAACGCGCTCCGGTTCGGTGCGATCGTCGCGGTGCTCTGCCTGGCGGTGGTCGTGCTCCCGATCTGGAATGGGGTGGCCGTCCTGGGAATCCCGCTCCTCTTCGGCGCGTGGTACGACTACACCAGGGCGCCACGGCACGGCACCGCAGCGCCCAACATGGGGTGGGAAGTTGGGGACGTCTGGGAACACGGGGGGATGAAGACCGACACCTATCGCGCTCCCGACTGACGCCGTCAGGCGCGGCCCGCCGATCCCCACCACGGTATTGCGACCTCACCGCGGGCGGCCGGACCAGAGGCCGAGGTCCCAGAAACGGGCGACGACCGGCAGGACTCGTCGACCTCCTGCGCGAGTCGCGCCCGGAAGTAGTCCTGACTGTCGGCCTCGCGGGCGTGCCACTCCATCGTCATGGCACTCAGATCGGCATGGTGCGCACCGATCCTGAGCGCCCGCACCCGAGCGAGAGCCGGTACCGCCCGACGTTGACGGGGATCCCCGGCGGCATCGAACTCCAGGGATTCAACCTGCGGGGATGTGCGAGGGGCCACAGGGGCAGGGTTGTCCGGATGACGGGGTCGCGATGGCCCGCCGCCCCGTCGTGCTCAGACTCGCCGGGATCGACGCCTACAGCGCTCGCCGCCGTGCTCCCACTTGGTCCGGGAGACGGCTCATCGTGCTCAGTGGCTCCCCCATCTGGACTCGAACCAGAAACCTATCGGTTAACAGCCGAACGCTCTGCCAATTGAGCTATGGGGGATCGAACGCCAGAAGGATACCAACCACCGCCGCTGGCGCCCAAACCGCAGCCCGGCCCCGCGGCTCGGCCCGCGGCCTGCGGCGAGCTCCTCAGACCCCCAGCTGCGCGCGCAGCTCCACCAGCGCCGCGTCGGCGGCCGCGCGCCAGCCGGGATCGGTCGGGTCGAGGGCCGGGTCGAACACCACCGCCCACCGGACCGCGCCGGTCTCCGGGGACCGGCGGGCGTTGAGCATCGCCCACCCGGTGCGGCCATCGGGATGGACGAGCTCCGCGGGATGCGAGCCGACGACGCTCCACTGCACCCGCTCCTTGACGACGGAGGGAACCTGCCCGGGCTCCTCGAACCGCAGCCGCAGCTGACGGCTGGGCGCCCCCGGCGCCGGCTGCACCACGAGGTCGAGGAACTCCTCGGACCACGCGCCCCGCACGACGAGGTCCCACGGGACGCGACCATGCTCGGGCATGTGGATCGCGAGGTCCGTGCAGACCACGACCTGCCCGTCGTACGAGCTCGCCCCACGCGAGCAGCCGCTCCCCCGACGTTCCCGACAGGACCTCGGCCACCCGCGGGTCGACCTCACGCCGCCAGCGCATCAGTCCTCCGCCTGCCCGACCTGGCCGAGCTCCCGGCGATAGGCCTCCAGGGCCATCACGTCGGCGAACACCGCGGCCGCCTGGTCGGCCTGGCCGATCTGGTCGAGCTGCCCGAGCTCGCGCTTCAGGTCGGCCAGCCGCCGGCCGGCCTCGTCGGAGAGGAGACGGGCGACGATCGAGGTGGCGTAGCGCGCCGTGGGCTCGCCGGAGGTCACCAGGGGCTCGACGGCGAGCTCGCGGACCAGGTCGCGGACGGTGTCGTCGGGGCAGGCCGTCATGACGGCATCCATCCACTCCTGGCCGCCCGTGCGCCCGCGCGGTCCCCCGGCGGCGGCCAGCGCCTGCTGGACCTCGGCGTAGCGCGGGTGCCGGAAGGAGCCGGGCTGGACCGAGTCGAACCAGTCACCGACCAGGTCCGGCACCTGCAGCACGCACTTGAGCGACTCGCGCTCCACGAACAGTCCCGGGTCGCGCGGATTCGGTCGGGGCGCGCGCTCCGGGGCGGCATCGGCGGCGGGGTGGCCGGCACCGGCGGTGGGCGCCTGCTGGTCGGGCGTCGCCCCAGGGCTCCCCGGGCCAGTGCCACCCCGACCCTCGTCCCCGGGTCCACCCCGGCCCGACCCAGGCCGCTCGCCACCCGCCTGCTCACCGCCACCGCGGTCGCCGCCGCGGGGCCCCGTCGAGCCGCCCGCACGCGCGGCAGCCCCGGCACGCCCCGCTGCCGTCACGGCCGCCCGCACGTCGCGCTCGGGCACCCCGACCCACCCGGACAGCAGCCGCGCGTACTCCGGGCGCAGGGCTGCATCGCGGATCCGGGCGACCAACGGGGCAGCCTTGCGCACGGCCGCCACCCGGCCCTCCGCGGTGGTGAGGTCGAACCCGGCAACGGCCGAGCGGATCGCGAACGCGAACAGGGGCGTCCGCGATGCCACCAGCTCGCGCACGGCGGCATCGCCACTGGCCAGCCGCAGCTCGCAGGGGTCCATGTTGTCCGGGGAGATCGCGATGAACGTCTGGGCGACGAACCGCTGGTCGCCCTCGAACGCCCGCAGTGCGGCCTTCTGGCCAGCCGCATCGCCGTCGAAGGTGAAGATGACCTCGCCGCCGAACGTGTCGTCATCCATCAGGTAGCGGCGCAGCAGCGATGCGTGGTCGGAGCCGAATGCCGTCCCACAGGTGGCCACGGCTGTCGTCACCCCCGCCAGGTGCGCGGCCATCACGTCCGTGTAGCCCTCGACGACGACCACCTGCTTGAGCTTGCCGATGTCGCGGCGGGCGAGGTCGATGCCGTAGAGCACATGGGACTTCTTGTAGAGCACGGTCTCGGGCGTGTTCAGGTACTTCGGGCCCTCATCGTCGTCGAACAGCTTGCGGGCCCCGAAGCCCAGGACATCTCCCGCGGCATCCCGGATCGGCCACACGAGCCGTCCCCGGAAGCGGTCGTAGGTGCCCCGCTGGCCCTGCGAGGCAAGGCCGGCGGCCAGGATCTCGGCGTCGGTGAAGCCGGCCGAGCGCAGGTGTCCCAGCAGCCCGTCCCAGGACTTCGGCGCGAATCCGACGCCGAAGTGCTCGCACGCCGCGGAGTCGAAGCCCCGCTCGGTGAGGAACTGCCGGCCGATCGCCGCCTCGGGCGAGGCCAGCGCACGCACGTAGTGGGCGGCCGCGATCTTGTTGGCCTGCGCCAGTCGCTGGCGGTTGGGCCCCGTGCGCTGGGGCCCGGCACCGTCCTCGTAGCGCAGCGTCACCCCCGCGCGATCGGCGAGCTTCTCGATGGCCTCGGTGAACGTCAGGTGGTCGTGCTTCATCAGGAAGTCGACGACGTCGCCGCCCTCGCCGCAGCCGAAGCAGTAGTACAGGCCCCGCGCAGGGGTCACGTGGAAGCTGGGCGAGCGCTCGTCGTGGAAGGGACACAGCCCCTTGAGCGAACCCGCGCCCGCCGACCGCAGTGTCACGACCTCGCCGATCACCGCGTCGACCCGCACCCGCTCACGCACCAGCGCGACGTCCTCCGTGCGCACGCGACCGGCCATGGTCCGCATCCTAGGGACGCCCGCCGACACTGCCCAACGTGCCCGCCGCGCGCACGGCCCCGAGCCCGCGATTCACCCCAGCGCGAACGCGTCGCAGGGCTGTGCAGCGTCCAGCCCATGGGAGGATTCAGCCATGACCGCGCCCGCCGTACTGCTCCTCGAGTGGAGCCCCGGCCGGCCTGACCGCTCCCCCCGCCGGCGAGCCCGCCGCCGCTTCGTCGCCCTGGTCATGGCCGTTGCGGCAGTGACCGTCGCCGTGCCCGCCGGGGCCGTCGCCGACGTCCTGCGCTGGGCTGGCGTCGACGACCGCACCCCCACCGACGCCATCGTGGTCCTCGGAGCCGCCCAGTACCAGGGCGCTCCGTCACCGGTCCTGGCCAACCGGCTTGCGCACGCCCACGACCTGGTCATCGCCGGGGTCAGCGATCGCGTGATCACCGTCGGCGGCTTCCAGCCCGGCGACATCACCTCCGAGGCCCAGACCGGCAAGGAGGAGCTCGTCGCCGACGGCATGCGTCGCGCCCAGGTGATCGCCCTCCCCTTCGGCGACAACACCGACGAGTCGATGAAGGCCGTTGCCGCCATCGTGAAGTCCGAGGGCCTCGGATCCGTGACACTCGTGACCGACCCGGCGCACTCCGCCCGCACCCGGGCGCTGGCCGCGCACTACGGGCTCGACGCCCACGTCTCGGCGACCGCCGAGGGCCCCGGGAGCGCGGTCACCAGCGAGTACCTGCTGCGCGAGACTGCCGGACTGATCACGGTCTGGTTCGACCGCTAGCCGGGACCGGCCCACTGGCTGCGGACCGCAGCGGTGGCCACACCCCCGACCGCATCGGCATCCCCGCGTTGGCGACACCCCTCCGCGACTCCTACGGTGGGGTCGTGCCCGTGCCCGGATACTCCGCCGCCGACGAGGCGCGCTGGGCTGACGAGCCACCCAAGCGCCCCACCCGCTCGGCTTTCGCCCGCGACCGGGCCCGGGTCCTGCACTGTGCGGCCTGGCGACGGCTGGCCGCCAAGACCCAGGTGATGATCGCCGGCGAGGGCGACTTCCCGCGGACCCGGATGACCCACTCGCTGGAGGTCGCCCAGGTGGGCCGGGAGCTCGGGGCCGCCCTGGGCTGCGACGCCGACCTCGTGGAGGCCGCCTGCCTGGCCCACGACCTCGGACATCCCCCGTTCGGCCACAACGGCGAGGACGCCCTGCATGACCTGTGCGCGGACATCGGGGGGTTCGAGGGCAACGCCCAGACGCTGCGGATCCTCACCCGGCTCGAGGCCAAGGCGTTCGGTGATCCGGAGGGCCTCGGATCGGAGCGATCCGTCGGGCTCAACCTGACCCGCGCCGCCCTGGACGCCGCCACCAAGTACCCGTGGCCGAGCACCCCGGGCAGCCGCAAGTTCGGCGTCTACGCCGACGACCTGCCGGTGTTCGAGTGGATGCGGGCCGGTGCGCCGGACGGGAGCCGGTCGTTCGAGGCGCAGGTCATGGACTGGGCCGACGACGTGGCCTACAGCGTCCACGACGTCGAGGACGGAATCCACGCGGGACTGATCGACCTCACCGCCCTGCAGGACCCCGACACCTCGGCGACGATCTGCCGGTTGGTCGCCGAGACCTACCTCCCGGGCACCGACCCTGCCGACCTCGCCGCCGCCCTCGACCGGCTCGTCGGCTCCCCCGCCTGGCCCGCCGGCTACTCGCGCTACACCGGCAGCCTGCGCGACCTGGCCGCGCTCAAGGACCTCACGAGCCAACTCATCGGCCGGTTCACCGCCGCCGCCGAGGCCGCCACCCGCGCGGCGCACCCCCAGGCCCAGCTCACCCGGTACGCCGGGTCGCTCGAGGTCCCCGCCGAGATCCGCCACGAGGTGGGCGTCCTGAAGGGCATCGCCAACCTGTTCGTGATGCAGCGCAGCGGCTCCACCCGCTCGTATGCCCGGCAGCGCACGATGATCGCCGAGCTCGTGGCCGCCCTCACGCCGTCAGCCCCGGTCAGCCTGGAGCCCCACTTCCGCCCCACCTGGGAGCACGCCCCCAGCGACGGCGCCCGGCTGCGGGTGGTGGTCGACCAGGTGGCCAGTCTCACCGACATCTCCCTGCTCGCCTGCCACAAGCGCCACTGCCGCAGCGGCGCCCAACCTCGCGGCGTTGTCGTCGAAGCCGGGATCGCCCCGGATCAGGCGGGCACGCAACCTCGCGCTCGTTCGTCGAAAGGCGCGTGCTCAGGTGCCTTTCGACGTGAACGGGCGCGAGGTGCGGGACGACCCGCTCAGTCGCATCGACCGAAGCGGGCGCGAGGTTCCGGGAGGTCGTGACCCCGACACGCCGGTGGCGCCGGACCCCCGACGGGGTCCGGCGCCACCGGGACGAGCGCGAACCTCAGCGGCTGTCGCTGCCGCCACCACTGCGCATGAGCGACGCGCGACCGGCCTCGAGCCGGGCGATCGGGACGCGGAACGGGGAGCAGGACACGTAGTCCAGGCCGACCTCGTCGAAGAAGTGCACCGACTCCGGGTCGCCGCCGTGCTCGCCGCAGACGCCGAGCTTGATGCCCGGGCGGGTGGCGCGGCCCTTCTCCACGGCCACGCGGACCAGGGCGCCGACACCGTCGCGGTCGATCGACTCGAACGGCGAGACGCCGAACACGCCCTTCTCCAGGTACGTGGTGAAGAACGCGCCCTCGACGTCGTCGCGGCTGAAGCCCCACGTCGTCTGGGTCAGGTCGTTGGTGCCGAAGGAGAAGAACTCCGCGGCCTCAGCGATCTGGTCGGCGGTCATCGCCGCACGCGGCAGCTCGATCATGGTGCCGATCTGGAAGTCCAGCTCGCTGCCGGTCTCCGCGGCCACGGCCGCGATGACGTGCTCGGCCTCGTCCTTGATGAGCTCGAGCTCCTGCACGGCCCCGACGAGCGGGATCATGATCTCGGCGCGCGGGTCGCCGCCCGCCTTCTTGCGCGCCGCCGCCGCCTCGGCGATGGCCCGCACCTGGAGGGCGAACAGCCCCGGGATCACCAGGCCCAGGCGCACGCCGCGCAGGCCCAGCATCGGGTTGGACTCGTGCAGGCGCTCGACAGCGGCCAGCATCCGCAGGTCGTTCTCCGTGACCGACCCGGCGTCCTCGGCCCGGGCCACAGCCACCGCGAGGGTGGTCAGGTCGGGGAGGAACTCGTGCAGCGGCGGGTCGAGCAGGCGGATGGTCACCGGCAGCCCGTCCATGGCCTCGAGGATCTCCTCGAAGTCACCGCGCTGCAGCGGGAGGAGGGCGGCCAGCGAGGCCTCCTTCTCGTCATCGGACTCGGCCAGGATCAGCCGCTCGACGTACTGCTTGCGGTCGCCGAGGAACATGTGCTCGGTGCGGCACAGGCCGATGCCCTGGGCGCCCATCCGGCGGGCGCGCGCGGCGTCCTCCGGGGTGTCGGCGTTGGTGCGCACCTTCAGGCGGCGCACGTCGTCGGCGCGGGTCACGATGCGGTGCACGGCCTTGACCAGGTCGTCGCCGTCCTCCGGGGACAGCTCACCCTCGAAGTACTGCACGACCGGCGAGGGGATGACCGGCACGCGGCCGAGGAAGACCTCGCCGGTGGCGCCGTCGATGGACACGGCGTCACCCTCGCGGATGACCACGCCGCCGGGGGCGGTGGCGGTCTTGCCGTGGGTGTCGACCGTGAGCTCCTCGGTGCCGCAGACCGCGGTCTTGCCCATGCCGCGCGCGACGACCGCAGCGTGCGACGTCTTGCCACCGCGGCTGGTCAGGATGCCGGCCGCTGCCACCATGCCTGCGAGGTCGTCGGGGGTGGTCTCCCGACGGATCAGGATGGTGTCGATGCCCTCGGCGGCCTTGGCCACCGCGGTCTCGGAGTCGAACACGACCGTGCCGACGGCGGCACCCGGCGAGGCTGCGATGCCCTTGGCCACGATCTTGCGGTCACCGGAGTGGTCGAAGTGCGGGAACATCAGCTGCACGAGCTGGGCGCCCGACACGCGGCGCACGGCCTCGTCCATGTCGATGACGCCCTCGTCGGCGAGCTGGGTCGCGATCCGGAAGGCCGCACCGGCGGTGCGCTTCCCGACGCGGGTCTGCAGCATGTAGAGCTGCCCGCGCTCGACGGTGAACTCGATGTCGCAGAGGTCCTTGTAGTGCGCCTCGAGGGCGTCCATGTTGGCCAGCAGCTGGGCGTGCGCCTCAGGGTCGAGACGGCCCATGTCGTCGAGGGTCAGGGTGTTGCGGACGCCGGAGACGACGTCCTCGCCCTGCGCGTCGGGCAGGTAGTCGCCGTAGTGGCCGGTGGCGCCGGTGGCGGGGTCGCGGGTGAACGCCACACCGGTTCCGGAGTCGTCACCGACGTTGCCGAACACCATCGCCTGCACGTTGACCGCGGTGCCCAGGTCGGCGGGGATGCGCTCCTGGCGGCGGTACAGCTTGGCGCGGTCGGTGTTCCACGAGTCGAACACGGCCTTGATCGCACGGTCGAGCTGCTCGCGGGGATCCTGCGGGAAGTCGATGCCCGCGTGATCCTTGACGATGCCCTTGTAGGTGGCGACCAGCGCCTGCAGCTCGGGAACGCCCAGCTCGACGTCCGTGGCCACGCCGGCGTCGGTCTTGGCCTGGTCGATGGCCTGCTCGAAGAAGTGGCCCTCGATGCCGAGCACCGTCTTGCCGAACATCTGGATCAGGCGGCGGTAGGAGTCCCACGCGAACCGCTCGTCGTCGGAGAACGCCGTGAGGCCGGCGACGGACGCGTCGCTCATGCCGATGTTGAGCACCGTCTCCATCATGCCGGGCATCGAGAACTTGGCGCCGGAGCGCACGGAGACCAGCAGCGGGTTCGCGGGATCACCCAGCGTGCGCCCGATCTTGGCCTCGAGGATGGCCAGCTGCTCGGTGACCTGGTCGGCCATCTCCACGGGAACCGCACCACCGTGCAGGTAGGCCCGGCAGGCGTCGGTGGTGACCGTGAAGCCCGGGGGGACGTTGAGGCCGATCTTGATCATCTCGGAGAGGTTGGCACCCTTGCCACCGAGCAGGTCCTTCTTATCCTTGTCGCCTTCGGCGAAGTCGTAGACGTAACGCACCATGTGTGTTTCGAACCCTCCTGGGACCGGGAATGCAGAACGCGCGCAAGCCTACCCCCGGGCAGGACGCGACCGTCCGGTGAGCACGGCGGCACCTCCGCTGAGGCCGGCAGCCGGCCGAGGCGACGACGCGCGGCAGGCGCACGCCCTGCCCTAGCCTCGGGACCATGACGCAGTGGTGGCGCGATGCCGTGATCTACCAGATCTACCCCCGCTCGTTCGCCGACGGCGACGGCGACGGGATGGGCGACCTGGCCGGCATCACGGCGCGGATGGGCTACCTCGCCGAGCTGGGCGTCGATGCCCTCTGGCTGAGCCCCTGCTTCGCCAGCCCCCAGGTCGATCACGGCTACGACATCAGCGACTACCGCGACATCGACCCGCTGTTCGGAACCCTGGCCGACATGGACGAGCTGATCGCCACCGCCCACGACTACGGCATCAAGGTGACGCTGGACTTCGTGCCCAACCACACCTCCGACCAGCACGCGTGGTTCCAGGCCGCAGTGTCGGCCGGGCGGGGCTCGCCGGAGCGCGACCGCTACCTCTTCCGCGACGGTCGCGGGCCGGGCGGCGGCGAGCCGCCCAACAACTGGAAGTCCGTGTTCGGCGGCCCGTCGTGGACCCGGGTCGAGGAGCCGGACGGATCACCGGGGCAGTGGTACTACCACCTGTTCGCCGCCGAGCAGCCGGACCTCAACTGGCGCAACCCCGAGGTGGTCGAGGAGTTCGTCAGCATCCTGCGGTTCTGGATGGACCGGGGCGCCGACGGGTTCCGGATCGACGTCTCCGACGCGCTGATCAAGGACGACACCTTCCCCGACACGGCCACGGGCGACCCGATCATCCCCAAGGGTGACGACAGCCCCGTCCACGACGTGTACCGGCAGTTCCGCCGCGCGATGGACGCCTACCCCGGCGACCGGATGGCGGTCATCGAGACCGGCGCCGAGGACGACATCGTCGCCCTGTTCATCCGCCCGGACGAGATGCACCTGGCCTTCAACTTCCGGTTCGTGCACGCCGGCTTCGACGGCCCGGGGCTGCGCTCGGCGATCGACTCGTCCCTGGCCGCCAATGCCGGCGTCGGGGCGCCGACCACCTGGGTGACCGACAACCACGACACCCCGCGGTCGGTGTCCCGACTCGGCCAGAACGCCGTGCTCACCGGCGCCTACGTCCCGGGGACGATGGCCTCCGGCGTGTTCCAGGAGGTCGACCTCGAGCTCGGCACCCGCCGGGCGCGGGCCCTCGCGCTCGTCCTGCTGGCACTGCCCGGCGCGGCCTACATCTACAACGGCCAGGAGCTGGGCCTGCCCAACGTCGACGACCTCCCCGACGACGTCCTGCAGGACCCGATCTGGGAGCGCAGCGGCCGCACGGTCCGCGGCCGCGACGGGTGCCGGGTCCCGATGCCGTGGACGACGGGTGCCAACCTGGGGTTCACCCGGTCGCGAGCCACGCCGTGGCTGCCGATCCCCAAGGACTGGGCCACGCTGTCCGTGGCATCGCAGCGGGCCAGCGGCGACTCGATGCTCAGCCTCTACCGCTCCGCGTTGGCGCTGCGGCGCACGAGCCCGGCCCTGGGCCGTGGCGAGCTGCGCTGGGTCTCCTCGCCGGACGAGGCCGCCGACCTCATCGCCTTCGACATGGTCGGCGGCGACCGGACCGTGCGCGTGATCGTGAACCTCTCCGGCGCCGCGATCGACCTGCCCGACGGCGAGCTGCTGCTGGCCTCGGAGCCGGTGGTCGCGGGCCAGCTCCCCGCGATCTCCGCGGCGTGGATCGCACGGCCCGAGTCGCCGGGCGTCCAGGCACGGCTCGGGGCGCTGGTCCAGCTCGTGGCGGACGTGATCGACCCGCGGCGCTGACCCGCGGGACGGGCTGGCCCGCGGGACGGGCTGGCCCGCGGGATCCACCCGGGTTGCTCAGCCGGCGAGGTCGCGCCGGTTGAACACCCACGTGCCGACCGCGACCAGGACCACGCTGAGCGCCAGGGGAAGCCCGAGGCTCAGCAGCCCGGGTGCGGAGGTCAGCAGGTTCTCGCGCAGCATCCAGTACCAGGGCGAGAAGTCGCGGGCGGCCTCGAACACCTCGGCGACTCCCGCCATGGCATTCACCAGGAATCCGACGAGGGCCAGCCCCGCTCCCGCCCCGATGGCCCATCCCTTGCGCCCCGTGGCCGCCCCGACGGCGAAGGTGAGTGCCACGTGGACGGCCACGAACGCCATCGACACGGCGAAGGCGGCGGCGAACGCCCATGCGGGCAGTCCCTCGTCGAGCCCCACGACCGGGGCGTAGGCAGCCAGGACGACGTGCCCCACCGCGTTCACGGCGATCAGCGCGACCGCCATCGCCAGGACCCGGCCGAGCGCCACGGAGACCCGACGCACCGGGTTGGCCAGCGCCATCTCCAGGGTCCCCTCGGCCTCGGAGCCGGCGATCGCCCACGCCGCCATCCCGAAGCCGAGCACCAGCAGGATGATCACGTAGATGTTCGAGTAGAGCTGGCTGACCAGGTAGCCCTCCGGGGAGGTGATGCTGGCACCGGCCAGCCCGAACGCCTCGGCGAAGGACTCGGGGAGCTGCTCCATGTACTCCTCGAACACGTCGCCGGAATCCCGCACCGACGGGTACACCGCCGCCATGAGCACCATCAGCAGGCCCACGCCGACGATCCACGCGAGGAGCGACCGACGACGCTCGCGCAGCATCTGCCCAGCGATCCGCAGGGTGGCCATCACGCCACCTCCCCGGACCCGGCGTCCGCTGCCCCGAGGGGACCGTCGCCAGGGGCAGCGTCATAGACCCCGTAGAAGATGTCGTCGAGAAGCAGCGGATCGGCCGCGATGTGCTCGATCGGCATCCCGGCCAGGGCCCTGACCAGCGGGCCGATGCTGCCCTGGACGACCACCGAGACCCGCATGCGCTCGACCTCGACGGACTCCACGCCCGCCACGCCCGCCAGGGCCTCAGCCTCCACAGGCTCGGAGAACCGCAGGTGCAGCGACTGCCGCGCGGTGATCGACTGCAGCCCAGCCACGCTGTCCTCGACGACCTTGCGGCCCTCACGCAGGATCCCGACGCGGTCGGCGACCTCCTCGACCTCGAAGATGATGTGCGAGCTGAACAGCACCGCGGCCCCGGCGTCCCGGCGCTCGCGCACGAGGTTGAGCACCTCGCGCTGCATGAGCGGGTCGAGGCCGGAGGTCGGCTCGTCGAGGATCAGGACGTCGGGGTCGTGCATCACCGCCTGGACCACGCCCACCTTCTGCCGGTTGCCCTTCGACAGCTGCCCGAACGGGCGGGTGACGTCGAGCTGCATCTGCTCGCACAGGGTGTCGATGCGCTCCTGGGGGACGCCACCGCGCAGGTCGGCGTAGAAGGCCAGGATCTGGCGCACCTTCAGCCTCCCCTCGAGGCGCAGGTCGCCGGGCAGGTAGCCGATCCGACGCCGGATGTGTGGGTCGCGGGCGCTGCCCCCGTGCACCGTCGCCGTCCCGGCGGTGGGGTGCAGGTAGCCCAGGATCGTGCGCATGGTCGTGGACTTGCCGGCGCCGTTGGGCCCGAGCAGGCCGTAGACCTCGCCCGGGGCCACCGTCAGGTCCAGCTGGTCGACAGCCGTGAGCCTGCCGTACTTCTTCACGAGTCCCGACGCCTGGATGACGGGCTGGTTCATCGTGGGGCCTTTCGCCTGAAGGACACTCCGCCCACCAGCGTAGCCCCGCGGATCACGCCTCCTCGGCTTCGACCTGACGGAACACGTCGAGCACCGGCTGCGCCACAACGTGGCATGGAAGGTGCAGTCGGCTACCCGCCACTGACGCCGATCTCGGCGGTCGACAGGTCCGCGCCGCTGGCCAGCTCGCACGAATCCAGCCACCCCTCGGGCAGGGCGACCCGACGCTGGCCCGAGGTCCGCCCACGGGGACCGGCCGCGATCATGCTCGGGTAGGGCTGCGCGGGGTCGATCCCGGAGAGCAGGTCGTCGAGCTCGGCGAGCGTGCCGACCGTGCCCAGCGCGGCACGGATCGGCTGCGCGACCCGGAACCCCTTGAGGTACCACGCCATGTGCTTGCGGATGTCGCGGCACCCCTTGAGCTCGTCGTCGTGCATGGCGGCCAGGAGCTCGGCGTGCCGGCGCAGGACGGCCAGCACCTCGCCCGACCTCGGCTCCGGGGGCGGAGGCGCTCCGGCGAACCCCGCGGCCAGTTGGCCGAACAGCCACGGCCGGCCCAGGCACCCGCGCCCGACGACGACACCCGCGCAACCGGTCTGCTGGACCATGCGCAGCGCGTCGTCAGCGGTCCAGATGTCACCGTTGCCCAGGACCGGCACCCCGAGCGGGGCCAGCTCGTCGACCAGCCGGGCGATCGCCGACCAGTCGGCCTGGCCGCCGTACATCTGCTCGGCGGTGCGCCCGTGCAGCGCGACCCACGCCACGCCCTCCTGCGCCGCGGCCCGCCCCGCCTCGAGGTAGGTCAGGTGCTCGTCGTCGATGCCCTTGCGCATCTTGACCGTCACCGGCACCCGGCCGTCCGCGGCGGCCACGGCACCGGCGACCACCTCGCGGAACAGGTCACGCTTCCACGGCAGCGCCGAGCCGCCCCCCTTGCGCGTCACCTTGGGCACGGGACAGCCGAAGTTGAGGTCGATGTGGTCGGCGAGGTCCTCGGTGACCACCATCCGCACGGCCGCGGCGATGATCACGGGGTCGACCCCGTACAGCTGCAACGAGCGCGGCGCCTCATCGGCGTCGAAGCGGATCAGGTCCATCGTCTCGTCGGTGCGCTCGAGCAGGGCGCGCGAGGTGATCATCTCCGAGACGTAGATGCCCGCGCCCGACTCGCGGCACAGCCGCCGGAACGCCCGGTTGGTGATCCCCGCCATCGGCGCGAGCACGACCGGGGGGTCGACCGGTCGGCCACCGATCAGCGGCAGGGCAGGGGACATGGGGGCAATTGTCCCCCAGCCGAGGAGGGCGAGCAGCCGGGCGCCTGCGACCCCTCCGGGCGCAGGGGCCTGTCCGGTTCCGGGCCCAGGCGCACTCCACCGGCGGATCAGCCGCGGGCCAGCGCCACCAGTCCCGCCGCCACGCGATCCAACCGAGCGGCGGGCGGGCGGGCCTCGAGCTCGAACGTGACCGTCGTGGTCCAGTCGTAGCGGGAGTTCGCCCAGGCGGTGAAGTTGCCGTGGTTGACCGGAAGGCACCTGATCCGGTAGCCGGTCAGCTCGCGCAGGCGCGTGGTCATCGCGCGCGAGCGATAGGGCGGGCAGTCGATCGCGTTGATCCTCTGGTGGAAGACCACGACCTGCTCGGGCCGGATCGTGCGCATCGCCTTCATCATGGCCCGGGTCTCGGGCTCGCTGGCCGCCCGTGGCCCGCCGTAGGTGTCCTGGCCCCGGAAGCGCTGCTTCCAGCCCGTGGTCGGGAAGTTGCCGTTCAGGTCGATCCGGCGCAGGTTCCCGCGACGGCTGCGCACATGCCCGTCCGGGTTGATCGTGTCGATGGTCCAGATGTCCAGGCCCTGACCGCTGAGGTCCGTCGCACGCAACCGTGAGGTGACCTTGAGCCCACCCTTCTCGTTGCCGTGCATGGACCCGACCACCAGCAGGGTGCTCGCAGCGTCTGTCCGTCGAGCCCTGCACCTGGCAGGCGACGATCCGCCGCCCCTCCCGCGACCTGCCCACCGTCACCTCCTGCTGGCACGCACCGGCAGCCGCAGCGATGAGCCCGGTGGGCGCCTCGGCCACCGCAGTCGCCGGGCTGGGGGCACCAAAGGCCACCAGCACCACGGCCAGCGCCAGCCCTGCGGACCTCACCACAACGCCTAGTACGCGGGCAGGCGCTCCGACAGCCAGGCGCGCAGGCCCGTCAGCGGGATGCGCTCCTGGGCCATCGAGTCGCGCTCGCGGACCGTGACGGCCTGGTCCTCCAGGGTGTCGAAGTCGACCGTGACGCAGAACGGCGTCCCGATCTCGTCCTGGCGCCGGTAGCGCCGGCCGATCGCGCCGGCATCGTCGAAGTCGACGTTCCAGGTCCGGCGCAGCTCGGCGGCCAGGTCACGGGCCACCGGCGAGAGGTCGGCGTTGCGCGACAGCGGGAGCACCGCGACCTTCACCGGCGCCAGGCGCGGGTCCAGGCGCAGCACCGTGCGCTTGTCGACCCCACCCTTGGCGTTCGGGGCCTCGTCCTCGTCGTAGGCGTCGAGCAGGAAGGCCAGGACGCAGCGGGTGAGCCCGGCTGCCGGCTCGATGACGTAGGGCACCCAGCGCTCCCCGGACTCCTGGTCGAAGAAGGACAGGTCCACCCCGGACTTCTCCGAGTGGGTGCGCAGGTCGAAGTCGGTGCGGTTGGCGATGCCCTCGAGCTCGGCGAACTCCGAGCCGGCGAACGTGAACCGGTACTCGATGTCGACCGTGCGCTTGGAGTAGTGCGAGAGCTTCTCCTGCGGGTGCTCGAAGAAGCGCAGGTTCTCGGGCTTCAGGCCCAGGTCGATGTACCAGTCCCAGCGGGCCTTCAGCCAGTACTCGTGCCACTCCTCGTCCGTACCGGGCTTGACGAAGAACTCCATCTCCATCTGCTCGAACTCGCGCGTGCGGAAGATGAAGTTGCCCGGGGTGATCTCGTTGCGGAAGCTCTTGCCGGTCTGGCCGATCCCGAACGGCGGCTTCTTGCGCGACGTGTTGGCGACGTTGAGGTAGTTCACGAAGATGCCCTGCGCGGTCTCCGGGCGCAGGTAGTGCAGGGAGCCGGCGTCCTCGACCGGGCCGACGGTCGTGCGCAGCATCCCGTTGAAGTCACGCGGCTCGGTGAACTGCCCACGGGTCCCGCAGGCGGTGCACACGATCTCCTCGAGCCCGGTGGCCGGACGGCCGTGCCGCTCCTCGAACGCCTCGAGCAGGGTGTCCGCCCGCCAGCGCTTGTGGCACTGCTTGCACTCGGTGAGCGGGTCGACGAAGGCGTTGACGTGCCCGGAGGCCTCCCACACCTGCGGGGCGAGGATCACCGAGGAGTCCAGGCCCACGACGTCGTCGCGGCCGCGGACGACCGACTGCCACCACGCCCGGCGGATGTTCTCCTTGAGCTCCACGCCCAGCGGGCCATAGTCCCAGGCGGAGCGGGTCCCGCCGTAGATCTCCGAGCAGGGGTAGACGAACCCACGGCGCTTGCTCAGGTTCACCACGGATTCCACGCGGGCGTCGGGCTTGGTCGGCTTGGCCATCGGATCTCCAGGGTCCTCGAAGTTCGTGTCCATGTCGGCGCTCTCCGCGCAGCGGGTGCACCGGGCGTCTGGCACCCAACCCTACCTGCACCAGCGCGAGCGGATCAGCGAGAATCAGGGACATGGCCAAGAAGCGCGTGCACCGCCCAGACGGGTCCCGACCCATCCCGCAGTCGCGCCCCAAGGCCTCGAGCGCCACCCCCAGGGCGTCCGCGGGATCCCCGAGGAGCCTGCGCACCCGCTTCGAGGACGCCAGCCGCCCGATGCTGGGGCGCATGCAGATGCTGCCGGCCTTCCTGATCCCCGTCACCCTCGGGATCCTGCTGTTCCTCGGCCTGGCCCTCAGCGCGGCGTGGTCGGGCGTCCTGCTGATCGTCATCGCCGTGTTCCTGTCCTGGCTGACCGCCGTGTCGTGGCCCGCGATCAGCCCCGGCAGCCGCTTCCTGCGCCTGGCCGTCGACGTGGCCGTGCTCGGCCTCGGCGTCCTGAAGCTCCTGGGTCGGCTCTGACCTAGTCGGCTCCCAGCCTCGTCGTCGGGCAGGTCCTGGCGGGGCACCGGGGCCTCGTTGGGCACCGCTCCCCCGTAGCGGCGGTCGCGGTCGGCGTAGATCTCGCAGGCGTGCCAGAGGTCCAGCCGGTCGAAGTCCGGCCACAGCGTGTCGAGGAACACCATCTCGGCGTAGGCCGACTGCCACAGCAGGAAGTTCGACGTCCGCTGCTCCCCGGACGAGCGCACGAACAGGTCCACGTCGGGCATGTCCGGCTCGTCGAGGTAGCGCACCAGCATCGCCTCGTCCACGTCCTCCGGGCGCACCAACCCGGCTCGGACGTCCACCGCCAGCGCCGCCGCGGCGTCGGCGATCTCGGCCCGACCGCCGTAGTTCACGCACATCGCCAGGGTCATCACGGAGTTCGAGGCGGTCAGCTCCTCGGCGCGCTCCAGCTCGGCGATGACGCTGCCCCACAGCCTCGGCCGGCGACCCACCCAGCGGATCCGCACGCCCATCTCGTGGAGCTGGTCGCGGCGGCGGCGGATCACATCCCGGTTGAACCCCATCAGGAACCGGACCTCATCCGGCGAGCGCTTCCAGTTCTCCGTCGAGAACGCGTAGGCAGACAGGTACTCGATGCCGAGTTCGAGGGCGCCCTCGACGACGTCCAGGAGCGATCCCTCGCCGGCCTCATGCCCGGCGGTCCGGGGCAGGCCGCGCTCCTTGGCCCACCGACCGTTGCCGTCCATGACGATCGCCACGTGCTTCGGGATCAGCTCGCGTGGGATGTTCGGCGGCCGGGCTCCCGACACGTGCGGCGTTGGGGCCAGCAGCGGCCGCGATGCGGCGTCGGGCGCGTCCGGGCCCGCACGCCCGCGCCGCCACCAGGATCCGGAGCTCTCCGCCATGGAGGCCATCCTCCCGCCGACGGGGGGCCGGTTGCCGGCTGCGACGCGCGCAGTGGCCGGCGCCGGCGCGCGCGTGATGGCCCTGCGCGGGATGCTGGGGGCATGGATGACGCACATGTGGACCCGGCGCCTGACGGTGGGGCACCTCGCGACGACCGGGGCCATCCGGTCTGGGCCAATGCGCACCGGGTGACCCCCTTCCTGTACGTGGGTGGGTCCCTGCGCAGTGGCGACGCCGATCCGGGCACGGTGCTCAACGAGTTGCAGGGCCACGGGCTGACCCACATCCTCGACTGCCGCACGGAGACCTCCGACGAGAAGCTCGTCGCCCGGCTGGCCCCGGACGTCGAGTACCACCAGGCCGGGACCGAGGACGAGGCCGCCGGGACGGCCGAGGGCTGGTTCGACAGCGGCGTGAGCTTCGCACGCGAGGCGCTGAAGATCCCCGGGACCGTCCTGCTCACGCACTGCGCCCTGGGGCAGGCCCGGGGTCCGTCGATGGCCTACGCGGTCCTGCTCGATCAGGGCTACGAGCCGGGCGAGGCGCTGCTGATGATCACGCAGGCCCGGCCGGAGGCCAAGGCCTCCTACGCCGAGCACGCGCTGGACTGGCATCTGAACCGCACCGGCGCCACCGAGGCGGAGCGCACGGCGGCCTTCGAGTCGCTGCGCGCCGCGCGCGGCAAGTCCGGCGGGTGGCAGCACCGACGGCACTGAGACGGACGGCACTGAGCGCCGGATCCCGACCTCAGGACCTCCGGCCTCTGGAAGGGGCCCGTCCCGCTGCGTACCGTGGGAGCCGGGAGGGTGACGACGATGTCAGCCAATGCGATCCCTCACTACAGCGTGATCCGTGCTCGCACCACGGTCAGGCACGCGACCCCACGGACCCTGACATGGGCCGCCCATCTCATCGTGCTCACCTACGTGCTCTGGCTGCCGGTGATGCATGCGCTGGCCCTGGTCATCTACGACCTCTTCGGGGTCGAGCCCGGAACGGGCCAGTACCTGACCAGCGTGGGCCTGCTCGGGTGGACCGCCAACCTGGCCTTCATGGTGGTGCTCGCCCTTCCGCTCTGGCTCGGCGCCGGGCTGGCTGTGGCCGCCCTCCGGCGCGGTGCCGATGGGCCGCCCCTCGCCGCCCTGATGCTGAACCTCGGCCTGGCAGTGACGCTCGTGGTCTTCGGGGTGCTCGTCCCCTTCTGACCCGAGGTTCAGGTCCGCTCGACCAGGGGCAGCGACTTCAGCTGCCGCTCGAGGTGCCACTGCAGGTATGCCGAGACCAACCCGGAGGCCTCGCGGCGGGCGCGCTCCTCGGACGCCTCAGCCACCAGCCCAGTCGCCGGAGAGCAGCGCACCCAGCAGCTCCAAGGTCGCCGGGTCGGGGCGTGGCTGATCCGGGGATCCGGCAGTCCGCGCACAGCGCCCCCCCGCCGGGCAGGCTGAAGGCCCGGTGCGGCCCGGCCTCACCGCAACGCGCGCAGGCATCGAACGACGCCGCCCAGCCGGCGATCGCCAGGGAGCGGACCAGGTACGCGTCGAGGACCAGACCCGGCGGGTGCTCGCGCTGGGCCAGGGCACGCAGGCCGCCGACCAGCAGCTGGAACTGCGCCGGGGCCGGCTCGCGCTCCTCCGGGGTCAGCCGCTCGGCGGTCTCACAGATGGCCTGGGCGGCGGTCCAGCGCGGGTAGTCCCCGGCCAGGTCGGCGCCGAAGGAGAACAGCGACTCGACCTGGGTCACGGAGTCCAGCGACCGGCCGATGTGGAACTGCGCGTCGACCAGCCCCATCGGCTCGAGGCGGGCACCGAACTTCGAGCTGGTCCGCCGCACCCCGCGGGCCACGGCCCGCACCCGCCCATGGCTGCGCGTGAGCAGCGTGATGATCCGGTCGGCCTCACCGAGCTTGTGCGTGCGCAGGACCACCCCGGAGTCGCGGTAGGTCGGCACCGGCCCATTGTGCGCCCCGCACGCGTCACCCGCCGGGAGCGGCGCCCGCACCGGGGCCCCGTCGGCTCAGAACCCGAGGCGGCGCAGCTGCTTGGGGTCGCGCTGCCACTCCTTGGCGACCTTCACGTGCAGGTCGAGGTACACCGGCGTGCCCATCATCGCCTCGATCGCCGCCCGGGACCGGGTGCCGACCTCGCGCAGCCGCGCACCCTTGGCCCCGATCACGATGGCCTTCTGCGAGGGCCGCTCGACGAACAGGTTGGCGTGGATGTCCAGCAGGGGGCGATCCGGGTGCCGGTCGGCGCGCATCGCCATCTCCTCGACGACCACGGCGATCGAGTGCGGCAGCTCGTCGCTGACCCCCTCCAGGGCGGCCTCGCGGATCAGCTCGGCGACCATGATGATCTCCGGCTCGTCGGTGAGCTCCCCGTCGGGGTAGAGCGGCGGGCCGACAGGCAGCGCGGCGATGAACTCGGCGATCACGTCGTCGAGCTGGTCGCCGGCCTTCGCCGAGACGGGGACCACCGCCGCCCATTCGAGGCTCGCGGCCGTGCCCAGCTCGCCGACCGCGATCAGCTTGGGCGCCAGGTTGGGCCGCGAGATCCGGTCGGTCTTGGTGACCAGCGCGATCACCGGCGTGCGCGTGCCGCCGCGGGTGGCTCCGGCCAGCCGGTGGGCGATGCGGCGGTCCCCGGGACCGATCTCCTCGTCGGCGGGCAGGCACAGGGCGATCGCATCCACCTCGGCCCACTGCTGCTCGACGAGGGCGTTGAGCCGCTCGCCGAGGGCGTTGCGCGGTCGGTGGATCCCGGGGGTGTCGACCAGCACGATCTGGGCCTCGGGCCGGTGGATCATCCCGCGGATCACGCGCCGAGTGGTCTGCGGCTTGCTCGAGGTGATGGCCACCTTCTGGCCGACCAGGGCGTTGGTGAGCGTGGACTTGCCGGCGTTCGGCCGCCCGACGATGGCCACGAAGCCGCTGCGGTGCTCGCTCATCGGGACGCCTCCGCCCGGCCGTCAGTGGCCCCGGCCGAGGCGTTGGCGGCCTCGCCGGCCCTCGTCGCCGACGGCTCCGAGCCGCCCTCGGCGGCCGGCTCCCCGACCTGCTCGGCCAGCACCGTGGTGATCCGGTTGCGCCGGCCGGCGGCCTGCTCCGCGGTCAGCACCCAGCCCTCGATCGTGATCGACGACCCCGGCAGCGCGACCTTGCCCAGGCGCTTGGCGATCAGCCCGGCGACGGTGTCCACGCCCTCGGAGTCGGAGTCGATGTCGAAGCCCAGGAGCTCCCCGGCGTCCTCCACGTGCAGCCGGGCGCTGAGGCGGTAGCCACCGCCGGCGAGCTTCTCGATCTCCGGGGGCTCGTGGTCGTACTCGTCGGTGATCTCGCCGACGATCTCCTCCAGGACATCCTCGATCGTGACCAGGCCCGCGGTGCCGCCGTACTCGTCGACGGCGATCGCCATGTGCACCCGCTGGGACTGCAGGTCGCGCAGCAGGTCGTCGACCAGCTTGGAGTCCGGCACGAACACGGCCGCGCGCATGCGTGAGTCGATCCGCTCCGTGGCCTCGGACTCACGGTGCTCGAACACCCGGTTGACGACGTCCTTGAGGTAGAAGACGCCCACGACGTCGTCGGGGCCGTCGCCGATCACCGGGATGCGGGAGTAGCCCGAGCGCAGCGCCAGCGACAGCGCCTGACGCAGGGTCTTGTGCCGCTCGATCCAGACCATCTCGGTGCGTGGGACCATCACCTCGCGCACGATCGTGTCGCCGAGCTCGAAGACCGAGTGCAGCATCGCCGCCTCGTCGTCCTCGATCACCCGGTCGGCCTCGGCCTGGTCGACGAGCTCACGCAGCTCGGCCTGGCTGGCGAACGGGCCCTCCCGGTATCCCCGGCCCGGGGTGAGCGCGTTGCCGATCAGGATCAGCAGCGAGACGAACGGACCGAGCGCCGCGGCCGCTCCGCGCGCGAACTTGCCCCAGCGCAGGGCGATCCGGTCGGCGTGCTGGCGGCCCAGCGTGCGCGGCGCGACGCCGAGGGCGATGAACATCACGCCGGTCATGATCAGCAGCGCCAGGAACAGCCCCACCAGCGGACCCCACGTGCCCGTCTCGACACAGAGGTAGGTCACCAGCGCGGTGGCCGCAACCGAGAACGCTGTGTGCAGGAACAGCATGACGTTCACGTAGCGTGCGCGGTCCTCGACGATCAGGCGCAGCCGATCGGTGGCCTTGCCCGGCTTCTCGCGGGCCATCTCGTCGACCCGCGAGCGCGAGACCCGTCCGATCGCCGTCTCCGCAGCCACGAGGAACGCGGCCGTCACGACGAACAGGATCGCCAGGGCCAGCATCACCCAGTCGGAGTCCGCCATGTCCTCAGCCCCGTCCCCGCCATGCGGCGAGCAGCTCGTCCTGCAGGGCGAACATCACCGCGTGCTCCTCGGGCTCGGCATGGTCGTGGCCGAGCAGGTGCAGGATCCCATGGGTGAGCAGCAGCTCGAGCTCGCCGGGCAGGCCGTGGCCGGCAGACTCCCCCTGCTCGGCGGCCACCTGGGGGCAGATCACCACATCGCCGAGCATCCCCGGCTCGGCGGACTCCCCCGGTCCGGGGACGCGCAGCTCGTCCATCGGGAAGCTCAGCACGTCGGTCGGCCCCGGCAGGTCCATCCAGCGCACGTGCAGGTCGGCGATCTCCTCGGGGTCCACCAGCGAGATCGACAGCTCCACCTCGGGGTGCAGGCGCAGGCGGTCGAGCATGAAGCCCGCTTGGGCGAGCAGCGGCTCGGGGTCGACGGGGATGCTGCTGCGGTTGTCGACCTCGACCTCGGCCATCAGCGCCGCCTGACCGGGCGGACCGGCCGGTCCGGGCGCTCCGTGCGGGCCTGCTCCTCGTCGTAGCGACCGTAGGCCTGCACGATGTCGGTCACCAGGCTGTGCCGGACCACGTCGTGGGCATTGAGGTGGCAGAACGACACGTCGCGCACGCCGTCGAGGATCCCCTGGACGACCTTGAGCCCGGAGTCGGTGCCGCCGGGGAGGTCCACCTGGGTGACGTCGCCGGTGACGACCATGGTGGAGCCGAACCCGAGGCGGGTCAGGAACATCTTCATCTGGTCCGGCGAGGTGTTCTGCGCCTCGTCGAGGATCACGAAGGCGTCGTTGAGCGTGCGCCCCCGCATGTAGGCCAGCGGGGCGACCTCGATGACGCCCGAGGTCAGCAGCCGCGGGATCGAGTCCGGGTCGAGCATGTCGCGCAGGGCGTCGTACAGCGGGCGCAGGTAGGGGTCGATCTTCTCCGAGAGCGTGCCGGGCAGGTAGCCCAGGCGCTCGCCGGCCTCGACCGCCGGACGGGTCAGCACGATGCGGTTGACCTTCTTGGCCTGCAGCGCCTGCACTGCCTTGGCCACCGCGAGGTACGTCTTGCCGGTGCCCGCCGGACCGATCCCGAACACGATCGTGTGCTGGTCGATCGCATCGACGTAGCGCTTCTGGTTCAGCGTCTTGGGCCGGATCGTGCGCCCGCGGTTGGACAGGATGTTGGCGGTCAGCACGTCGACGGGCCGGCTCTCGGGCTGGGCGCGCAGCATCGACAGCGCCCGACGCGCGGCATCGGGGCTCATGCCCTGGCCGGTGCGCACGATCGAGACGATCTCGTCGAAGAGCCGCTCGACCAGGTGCAGCTCGGCCGACCCGCCGGTGAGCGTGATCTGGTTGCCGCGGACGTGGATGTCCATGGTCGGGAACTCGGCCTCGATGGCGCGCAGGACCTCGTCACCGACCCCGACGACGGCGACCATGTCGAGGCTCGCAGGGACGATGACGGTGTGCTGGATGCGCTCGGGGCGCAGCGTTGATTCAGTCATGACCACTCAAGGGTAGGGCCCGTTCAGCCCGGCGGCCACGAGTGCGCCCGGCCGCCGAGGACGTGGGCGTGCAGATGACCGACCTGCTGGCCGCCCAGGGGGCCGTTGTTGATGACCACCCGGTACCCGCCGGCGAGCCCCTCGAGCTGCGCCACGTGGACGCACCGGGCGATCACGTCGGCGGCGATCGCCGGGTCGACCGCCACCGCCTCGTCGAGGGTGGCGACATGCGCCTTGGGGATGATCAGCACATGCGTCGGGGACACCGGCGAGATGTCGCGGAACGCCAGCGTGGTGTCGGTCTCGTCGACGATCGTGGCCGGGATCTCCCCGGCGACGATCCGGCAGAACAGGCAGGAATCGCTCATGGGCCCATCCTGCCACCGCGTGAGTCCGGGCGAACGGCGTGCGGTCGGTGGCTCAGGACCAGCGGGGGGTCGCGGCGAGGACCACTGCGGCGGCGACTGTCCCGGCCGTCGAGGTGCGCATCACCGTTGGGCCGAGCAGGGCGAGGTGGGCGCCGGCGGCGGTGAACCGGTCGAGCTCGGCCTGGCTCACGCCGCCCTCCGGTCCGACGATGAGCACGACGTCTCCGTCGGCCGGCAGGCCGATGGCGCGCAGCGGGCCGCGCGGCCCCCTCGTGCAGCACGATCGCGCA
Source organism: uncultured Actinomycetes bacterium (assembly GCA_963714995.1). GTDB lineage: Bacteria > Actinomycetota > Actinomycetes > S36-B12 > CAIYMF01 > Prado023. The sequence goes on from CAVQQP010000002.1 coordinate 172,238, forward strand.
CGCAGCCGAGGCCACCAGACCCTCGACGTCGGCAGTCCGGGCCAGCGGGGCCACCTCGGGCAGCCACGCCCGTCGCGCCTGCTTGCCGGCTGCACGGGCGGTCGCCGCCCACTTGGACTGGCCCCGCTGGACCTTGTCCCCGGTCCAGCGGGCCACGCAGCGCTCGGCCTGCCACGGGACGATGACGTCGACGCCCACCTCGGTCAGGGTCTCCACGGCCGTCTCGCCGCGCTCCCCCTTGGGCAGGGCCTGCACGACGACGATCCGCGGCTGCGGCGCCGGGAGCTCGGAGCGCACGAGGACCCTGGCGGTGAGGGAATCGCGGCCGTGCAGGGCCTCCACCACTGCATTCAGGACCGTCCCCGCGCCGTCGCCGAGGTCGATGTGCTCGCCGACCTCCACGCGCTTCACCGTGACTGCGTGCCGGCCCTCGGGTCCGCCGAGCTCGACGACGTCGCCGACCCCGGCCCCGGCCGCGACGGCGGGCTCGAGGTGGAACAGCGCGGCGGTCATCGGGCCGAGAACGCGTCCTTGAGGCGGCTGAAGAGGCCCTCCTTCTCGGGGCGGGTGAAGGTGGTGCTCACCTGCTCCTCGCCGCGGATGGCGGCGAACTCGCGCAGGAGCTCCTCCTGCCGCGGATCCAGCCGGGTCGGCGTCTGGACGTCGATGTGGACGAGCAGGTCCCCGCGGCCGGAGCTGCGCAGGTGCGGCACCCCGCGCGCCTTGAGCGTGACCACGTGGCCGGGCTGGGTTCCGGCCCGGATCTCGACATCCTCGGTGCCATCGAGGGTCTCGAGCTTCAGGACCGTGCCCAGCGCCGCCACCGTCATCGGCAGGGCGATCGAGCAGTGCAGGTCATCACCACTGCGCTGGAACACCGGGTGCGGCCGGGTCGAGACCTCGACGTACAGGTCGCCGGCAGGTCCCCCGCCGGGGCCGACCTCGCCCTCGCCGGACAGCTGGATCCGGGTGCCGTCGTCGATGCCGGCCGGGATCTTGACCTTGAGGGTGCGCCGCGTGCGCACCCGACCCTCCCCGTTGCACTCCGCGCACGGGTGGGTGATCACGGTGCCGTAGCCCTGGCACTGCGGGCAGGGTCGGGAGGTCATCACCTGGCCGAGGAACGAGCGCTGCACGGACTGGATCTCGCCCCGGCCGCGGCACATCGAGCACTCGGTCGGCTGGTGGTCGGCCGCTGCTCCTGTGCCCGTGCAGGTCGGGCACACCAGCGCGGTGTCGACCTGGATCTCCTTGACCACGCCGAACGCGGCCTCGGGCAGGTCGATCGTCACCTTGATCAGGGCGTCCTGGCCGCGGCGCACCCGGGGCTTGGGCCCGCGCGCCTGCTGCCCGCCGAAGAAGGCGTCCATGATGTCGCCGAACCCGAACCCGGCGGTCCCCGGACCGAACGGGCTGCCGCCGCCGGGGCTGCGCGGGTCGGCACCGAGGTCGTACATCTGGCGCTTCTCCGGGTCGGAGAGGACCTCGTAGGCTGCCGTCACCTCCTTGAAGCGCTCCTGGGTGTCCGGGTCGGGGTTCACATCCGGGTGCAGCTCACGGGCGAGCCGGCGGTACGAGCGCTTGATCTCGTCCGCGCTGGCGTCTCGGGCAACGCCGAGGGTGGCGTAGTAGTCGTTGGCCACGGGTGTCCTATTCGTTTCGCAGCAGCTGCCCGAGGTACCGGGCGACCGCCCGGACCGAGGCCATCGTGCTGGGGTAGTCCATATGGGTGGGGCCGACGACCCCGAGCCGGGCGACGGTCCCGTGGTTCGGGCCGTAGCCGGCGCTGACCACGGAGGTGCTGCTCATGCCGGCGACCAGGTTCTCGTGGCCGATCGTGACCGTGACGGCCTCCGCGCGCGTCTCGCCGAGCAGGCGGAGCAGGACCATCTGCTCCTCGAGCGCCTCGAGGACCGGCTGCAGGCTGTCGAACCCGTCGACGTAGCGGGCGAGGTTCGCGGTGCCGCCCATCACGATGCGCTCCTCGTGGCGCTCCACGACGGTCTCGAGCAGGGAGGCGAGCACCACGGACACGGCCGGCCGACTGGCCTCGTCGAAGCGCTCGGGAAGGTCGGCGACGCGGTCAGCCACGGACGTGAAGGATCCGCCACCGACCGACTCGTTGAGCAGCCTGCGCAGCTCAGCCAGGTCGTCGTCGGAGAGCGGCGCCGGCACCTCGACCACGCGCTGCTCGATCCGGCCGGTGTCGGCGATCAGGACCAGCAGGAGGCGATGCTCGCTCAGGGGCACGAGCTCGACGTGGCGGACCGCCGAGCTGGTCAGCGAGGGGTACTGGACGAGGGCCACCTGGCGGGTGATCTGGGCCAGGAGGCGCACCGAGCGCCCCATCACGTCGTCGAGGTCCACGGCACCCGCGAGGAAGTTCTCGATCGCGCGGCGCTCGGCGGGGCTCAGCGGCTTGACCTGCGAGAGCCGGTCGACGAACAGTCGGTAGCCCTTGTCGGTGGGGATCCGCCCGGCGCTGGTGTGCGGCTGGGCGATGAAGCCCTCCTCCTCCAGCACGGCCATGTCGTTGCGGATCGTGGCCGGGGAGACACCCAGCGAGTGCCGATCCACCAGCCCCTTCGAGCCCACCGGCTCGTGGGTGCGGACGTAGTCCTCGACGATGGCGCGCAGCACCGAGAGCTTGCGGTCATCGAGCATGGGCACCTCCTCGCGGGACGGCGAGTGCGGAGCTGGCACTCGAGGGGTCGGAGTGCCATTCTACGCCGCGCCCGCCGATCCGCCCGCGACCCCAGCCCCGCCCAGACCCTCCATATCGGCACAGATCCTCCCGTCCGGTCCGGAGGGTCTGAACGCCCGCGGAGGGTTTGCACGACGGGCGGGGGTCGCCGCCGGGCGTCCGGTGGGGGCGGGCCGACACAATCGGAGGATGCTCATCGTCCACGTGCATGTGCACGTCGTGCCCGACCAGGTTCCGGCGTTCCTGACCGCCACCGAGGCGAATGCCAGGGCGTCGCTCGAGGAGCCGGGTGTGCTGCGCTTCGACGTCCTCACCGACCTGTCCGACGCCACGCACGTCGTGCTGGTGGAGGTGTACGTCGACGATGCTGCCGCCGCCGCGCACAAGGAGACCGCCCACTACGCGACCTGGCGCGACACCGTCGCCCCGATGATGGCCGTGCCCCGCTCGGCGACGAGGTTCAGCGCCGCGTTCCCGACCCAGGACAGCCGCTGGGCGACACCGGCGCCGTGAGCACGTCCTTCGACCTGGCCCTGCCGCCGCGGATCTCCTTCGGCCCCGGCCGGGCAGCCGACCTGCCGGGCATCGTCGCGGGACTCGGCCCGCGCGTGCTGGTCCTCACCGGCGCCACGCCGACCCGGGTGGAGGCCGTCATCGCGCCGCTGCGCGCCGGGGCCGATGCCGTGGAGGTCGTCACCGTCGCCGGCGAGCCGACCGTGGACGACGCCCGGGCTGCGGCCGCGGCCGGACGGTCGTTGGGCGCCGATGTGGTGGTCGCGATCGGCGGGGGCAGCGCGATCGACCTGGCCAAGGCGGCCGCGATGCTCCTGGGCAACGGCGGGGACCCGATGGACTACATCGAGGTCGTCGGCCGCGGCCAGCCGATCACCCGGGCGCCGTTGCCGCTGGTGGCCGTCCCGACGACGTCCGGGACCGGTGCCGAGGTGACGGCCAACGCCGTGCTCGCGGTCCCCGAGCACGGGGTGAAGGCCAGCCTGCGCCACCCGTTGATGATCCCGCGGCACGCGCTCGTCGACCCGGCGCTGACCCTCGACTGCCCTCCCCCCGTGACCGCGGCGTCCGGGATGGACGCCCTGACCCAGTGCCTCGAGCCCTATGTGTCGAACCGCGCCAACCCCATGACCGACAGCTGGGCGCGCATGGGCATGATGGCCGCCGGCCGCAGCCTGGTCGCCGCCTACTGCGAGGGCAGCGACCTCTCAGCACGCACCGACATGTCCCTGTGCAGCCTGATGGGCGGGCTCTCGCTGGCCAACGCGAAGCTCGGAGCGGTGCACGGCTTCGCCGGGGTGATCGGCGGGATGACCGACGCCCCGCACGGAGCCATCTGCGCGGCCCTGCTCGGACCGGTGTGCGAGGCCAACCTCGCTCACGCGGACTCCCGGCTCGCTGTGCGCTTCGCCCAGATCGGCGCCTGCCTGACCGGGGTGCCCGACGCCACGCCCGAGGACGGGCTGCACTGGATCGAGCACACGCGCGCCCTGTTCGAGATCCCGCCGCTGTCCGCCTGGGGACTCACCGACCGCGACACCGATGAGGTCGTGGCCAAGGCCGCGCGAGCCAGCAGCATGCAGGGCAACCCGGTGACGCTCAGCCCCGAGGAGCTGGCCGAGGTGTTCCGAGCCGCCCTGTGAGCCCGACGCGCCCGTCCCCCCGGTCGCGTGCAGGTGCGTTGCACGTGCGACGTTCCGGCGTCCGAGACGCAGCGCAGGTCCGTGTCGGGCGCAGCAGGCGCAGCGCCACCTCGGGGTAGGGTCGCCGCCGTGCAGGATCGCTATGGCTCCGACGTCCTGGCCGCGGGGCGGCACCCGCGCGCACCGCGTGTGGCCGAGGTGGTGGGCGAGACCGACCTCGTCGTCGAGTGCGCCTCCAGCGGATGGTGCGGGGCGATCGTCGGGTGGGAGAAGACGACCGTCGGATGGTCGGTGGTGCTCGAGGACCGGCACGGCAGCCGTCGGCTGTTCCCCGCCGAACCGGCGGCGTTCCTGCTCGAGGGACGCACGGTGACCCTCACCCGACCCCGGGGCGCAGCGCCCATCCCGCCGAGCGCCCCGGCCCGCACGGCCTCCGGCTCGATCGCCGCACCACGCAGCGCGGCGAAGGTCGCGCGGGCCTCGAGGATCTGGGTCGAGGGAACCCATGACGCCGAACTGGTGGAGAAGGTCTGGGGTGCGGACCTGCGCGACCTCGGGATCGTGGTCGAGCCGATGGGCGGGATCGACGACCTCGTCGCGCTCGTCTCAGCATTCGAGCCCGGCCCGCAACGGCGCCTCGTCGTGCTCGTGGACCACCTGGTCCCCGGGACCAAGGAGTCCCGCATCGGCGCCGAGGTGACCCGCCGGTGGGCGCCGCACGTGGCCGTGCTGGGGCACCCGTACGTCGACGTCTGGCAGGCCGTCCGGCCGTCGGCCGTGGGCATCGAGGCGTGGCCGAGCGTCCCGCGAGGCACGCCGTGGAAGGCCGGGGTGTGCGCTGCCCTGGGATGGCCCGCCGACGAACCCGCCGCCTGGCGGCGGATCCTGGGATCGGTGCGCACCTACGCGGACCTCGACCCCGCGCTGCTCGCGCGGGTGGAGGAGGCGATCGACCTGGTGACCGAACCCCAGGACTGAGTCCGGGAGGTACCTTCCGGCGCAGGGGCCCAGGTGGGTGACCACGCCCGCAATTGCGGCCACAGCGGACTCGAGGGGTCTAGCCTGCCAGTCGGAACATCCCCTGGAAGGAGCATCCCGGAATGACCCAGCCCCCCGTTGACCCACCTGAGGAGCCCCTCGGCGGAGCACTGACCCCGCCGCCGGAGGAGGCGCCGGAACCTGCTGCCCCCGCCTTCGAGGCCCCGGATGCCCCGCCCGAGGCACCACCGGCATCCGAGCCGCCCGCGGCTGCAGCTCCACCGCCGCCCGCGTACGAGCCGCCCCCGCCCGCTGCGGAGCCGCCGCCGGCCTACATCCCCCCGCCCCCGCCACCGGCCGGGAGCTACCCGCCCCCGCCGCCCGCCGCCGGGCCGAGTGCGTACCCACCTCCGCCCCCGCCGCCCCCCGCCGGGCCGAGTGGGTACCCGATGGCGCCTCCTGCCGGCGCATACCCGCCGGCGTTCCCGCCGGGCCCCGGCGCCGGATACGCCGCGGCGGGCCTCAAGCCGCACCGTGCGACCCTCGTCCTCGGCCTGGGCATCGTCGGCCTGCTGTGCTGCGGCCCACTCGGGATCGTCGCCTACCTCTTCGGCAAGAACGACCTCGCCGAGATGGACGCCGGGGTCATGGACCCCTCCGGGCGCGGCACGACGAACGTGGGCAAGATCCTCGGGATCGTGGCCTCAGTGTTCCTCGTCCTGCAGGTGCTCTACATCCTCGTGGTGATCCTCACCGGAGGCTTCAGCGCCTGACCCGGCGCACCGCCGAAGGGCCGGGGAGCCTGGGGCCGTCACGGACGCGCCCGGACCTCCCCGGCCCTTCGCCGTGCGGTGGAGGCGCGGCACACGGCCTCGCCGAGCACCAGACCCGCAGTCAGGACACCAACCGGCGGACCACCGCATCGGCCAGCAGGCGACCCGACCGGGTGAGCCGGAACCGACCCCCCGTCACCGACCCCAACCCGTCGGACACCAGGACGTCCACCTCGCCCTGCTGCGCCGGGGTGAGGTCGGCCACCCGGAGCCCCTGCGCCATCCGCACGCCCAACAGGATCTCCTCGACCGCACGCGTGTCGGCGTCGAGCACCTCCCGACCGACCGCCGGGGACTGGCCGGCACGCAGGCGCTCGACGTACGCCGCCGGGTGCTTGACGTTCCACCACCGGGTGCCCGCCACGTGGCTGTGCGCCCCGGGCCCGGCTCCCCACCAGTCGTCCCCACGCCAGTAGGCGACGTTGTGGCGGCACTCCTGGCCCGGCTCCGCCCAGTTGGACAGCTCGTACCAGGGCAGGCCCGCCGCCGAGAACGCGTCGTCGGCGAGGTCGTACATGTCGGCCATCAGGTCGTCATCGGGCGCCCGGATGGATCCCCGGGCGACCGCGGCCGCCAGCCGGGTCCCCGGCTCGACGATCAGGGCGTAGGCCGAGATGTGCCCGACCTGGGCCGAGAGCGCGGCCTCGACGGTGGACCTCCAGTCGGCCAGGGACTCCCCCGGAGTGCCGTAGATCAGGTCGAGGCTGACCTGCTCGAACCCTGCGGCCCGGGCCCACGCGACCGCGCGCAGGGCGCCGCCGGGGGTGTGCGTGCGGTCCAGGACCGCCAGCACGTGTGGGACGGCGCTCTGCATCCCGAACGAGATCCGCGTGAAGCCCACCTCCCGAAGGCGCGCAAGCGACCCCGGGTCCACCGAGTCGGGGTTGGCCTCCAGCGTCACCTCGGCACCGGGGGCCAGGCCGAACTCGGCGTCGATCCGGTCGAGCACCGAGCCCAGCGCGTCCGGGGCGAGCAGGGTCGGGGTGCCCCCGCCGACGAACACCGTGCGCACCGGCACGTCCCGGTCGCCCAGGACCTGCCGGGCGAATCCCACCTCGGCGGCCAGGTGCTCGGCGAACGTGGCCCGGTCCACTCCGTTCGACCCGGCCAGCTCGGGGGCGGTGTAGGTGTTGAAGTCGCAGTACCCGCAGCGCGAGGCGCAGAACGGCACGTGCACGTAGATGCCGAAGTCCCGGTCACCCCAGGCCCGGGCCGAGTCCCCCGGAAGGGATCCGTCGGCGGGCGGGACATCGCCGGTCGGCTGGCTGGGCATGCCCGCCATCATCGCGCATGTGACCGGGGCATCGGCCCGCCCGGGTTAGCGTTGCCCCATGGGAACGCCGAGCACGTCCCGCCGGGCGCTGCTGTCACTGTGCGCCGGCCTGCTCGCCCTGGGCGGCTGCAGTGCGGGCGCGCCCCAGGCCCGCCCGACCATCGGATCCCCGACACCCACGCCGACGGCCAGCGCCGCAGCATTCGACCGGGCGCTCGAGCTGGCCCGCGAGTGGGAGCTCACCGGCGAGCCCCTGCCCGCGGACTGGCCCGACGTGCCGCTGCCGAGGGGCGCCGAGGTGGTCACCGCGTATGCGATCGGATCCCTGCCGCGGCGCACCTGGACCGCCACCTTCACCACCGACGGCGGCACCGCCCTGGACCTGGCCGACCCCATCGTCGCCGCCCTGCGCAAGCGCGACTACGTGCCGATCGCCGAGTATGTGGGCGCGGCCGAGACCAACACCGGTCTCTACAGCTTCGCGGCACCCGCGTACAACATCTACGTCGTCCTCGGTGAGGACGACGGCCGGCCGAACGTCGTCCTCACGGTCCGGGGGTCCACGGGGAGCCCCGAGACGCCGGGCATCGGCGGGCAAGCGCCGACCGCAACCGCGGTGCCGACCACGGAACAGCCGGTCTCGCCGACGGTCTCGCCGCCGACCACCTCGCCGTCGGGAACGACCTCGCCCTCAGACACCGCCACACCGGTGGAGTAGTCGCACCCTCTACGCGGACATCTCTACGCGTACATCGCCTCGATCTGGTCGGCGAAGTGCTCCTCCACGACCTTGCGCTTGACCTTCAGGCTGGCCGTCAGCTCGCCGCCCTCCTCGGACAGGTCACGGTCGAGGATCGTGAACTTCTTGATCGTCTCCCAGCGGTTGACCTGCGCGTTCAGCGTGTCGATCGACGCCTGGATGTCGGCGCGGACCTCCGGGGTCTGCGAGAGGGTCGCGAAGTCACCGGAGAGCCCGTGCGCGGCAGCGAACTTCTCCAGAGCCTCGGGGTCCAGGGACACCAGCGCCGTGGCGTAGTTGCGGTTGTTGGCGTGGACCACGAGGTTCGAGGCCAGCGTGGAGATCACCTTGAACCGGGCTGCGATCGCCCCGGGGGCGATGTACTTGCCGCCGGAGGTCTTGACCAGGTCCTTCTTCCGGTCGGTGATCCGCAGGTGGCCATCCTCGTCGAGCACCCCGATGTCACCGGTGGCCAGCCACCCCTCGGGCAGCAGCGCCTCGGCGTTCGCCTCCGGCAGGTTGCGGTAGCCGCGCATGACGTGCGGACCGCGCACCAGCACCTCACCGTCGTCGGCGATCATCACCTGGGTGCCGGGGAACGGCTCACCGACCGTGCCGAACGCCAGGTCGTCGGGACGCACGATGCAGGCAGCAGCGGAGTTCTCGGTCAAGCCGTAGCCCTCGATGATCGGCATGCCCGCCGCGTCGAACCAGCGGGCGACGTCCTCGTTGAGGGCCGCTGAGCCCGAGACGAACAACCGGATGCGCCCTCCGGTGAGCGCCCGGATCTTGGAGAAGACCAGCCTGTCGGCGACCGCCATCTGGAGGCCGGCCAGCGGTCCGGCCGACCGGCCCGAGCGCTGCGTGGCCCTGATGCCCGCCGAGGTGCTGAACGCCCAGTCGAAGATGGCCGCCTTCGCCCCACCACTGGCCCTGGCCTTCGCGTTGGCCCCCTGGTAGATCTTCTCGAAGATCCGTGGGACCCCCGCCATGAGCGTCGGCCGGACGACGGGCAGGTTGGCCACGATCTGGTCGATCCGGCCATCGATCGCCGTCTCCAACCCGATCTGGTACTGGGCTGCGAGCAGGACCTTGCCGAACGAGTGCGCCAGCGGGAGCCACATGTAGTGCACGTCGTCGATGTGCATGATGTCCAACGCCTCGACGCTGGCGCCCTGGAACGCCCAGTTGCTGTGCGTCAGCTCCACGCCCTTGGGGCGCCCGGTCGTGCCGGACGTGTAGATGATCGTCGCCAGGGAGTCCGGCCTGATCGCCGCGATGGCGTCCATGACCATGCCCGGGTCAGCGGCCAGCGCATCGGCTCCCCGTTGGCGCAGCTGGGCCCAGCTCATCACGAGCTCGCCGTCGCCCTCGCCATCGATCTGGATGATGCCCACCAGGTCCGGGAGCCGCTCGCGCTGGGCGAGCGCCTTCTCCGCCTGCGCGCGGTCCTCGGCGACGAGGAACCTGGCGCCCGAGTCGGCCATGATGTAGCCGAAGTCATCCTCACCGGTGCTCGGGTAGATGGTGGTGTTCGCACCACCTGCGAGCATCACCGCGCCATCGGCCAGGACCCACTGGATGCGCGTGCTGCTGGCGATCGCGACCCGATCCTCGGGCTCCAGTCCCAGCGAGAGGAGCCCCGCAGCGATCGCGGTCATCTCCGCACCGACGTCGCGCCAGGTCATGACCGCCCACGTGCCATCCGACCTGGGGTACTGATAGGCCCGTCGATCCGGCGTCCGGGCGACCCGTTCCTGGATCGAGTGCGCGAGGGTGGGCGCGTGGCGGGGCAGGGCCGTGTCCAACGAGCCGGCGATCTGGGTCATGGTGGGTCACCTCGCATGGGTCGGGTCGGGCTACCGGATCTGGGGCGACACTGTGCCGAGCACCAGGCACGGGGTCAAGGGTGACCACTCGAGCCGTCCAGGACTCCCCGGACACGGCGACGGCCCCCGCGGAATCACACGGGGGCCGTCGACACGGATGCCTACGAGGCGTACATCGCCTCGATCTGGTCGGCGAAGTGCTCCTCGACGACCTTGCGCTTGACCTTGAGGCTGGCGGTGAGCTCGCCGGCATCCTCTGACAGGTCACGGTCCAGGACGGTGAACTTCTTGATGGTCTCCCAGCGGTTGAGCTGCGAGTTCAGCTGGTCCACCGACGCCTGCAGGTTCGCCCGCACCTCCGGTGACTGCGACAGCGTCGCGAAGTCCCCGGAGAGCCCGTTGGCGGTGGCGAACGCCTGCACGGCGTCCGGATCCAGGGAGATCAACGCCGTCGCGAAGTTGCGGTTGTTCGCGATCGCGACGAGGTTCGAGGCGATCGGCGACAGCGCCTTGAACTGCGCCGCGATCTGGCCGGGAGCGATGTACTTGCCTCCCGAGGTCTTGACCAGGTCCTTCTTGCGGTCGGTGATCTTCAACCGGCCGTGATCGTCGAGCTCGCCGATGTCCCCGGTGGCCAGCCAGCCATCAGCCAGCAGCGTCTCGGCGTTCACCTCGGGCAGGTTGCGGTAGCCGCGCATGATGTGCGGACCGCGCAGGAGCACCTCGCCGTCGTCGGCGATCTTGACCTCGGTGCCCGGGAACGGCTGTCCGATGGTGCCGAAGACGATGTCGTCGGGACGGGTGATGCAGGCTGCCGCGGTGTTCTCCGTCAGGCCGTAGCCCTCGAGGATCGGCAGTCCCGCCGCGTCGAACCAGCGGGCGACCTCCCCGTTGAGCGCCGCGGACCCGGAGACCAGGACCTTGATGTTGCCGCCTGTCGCCTCGCGGATCTTGGAGAACACCAGCTTGTCGGCGATGGCCATCTGGATGCCGGCGAAGGGCCCGGCCGACTGGCCGGCACGCTGCTTGGCCTTGACGTCCATCGACGTGTTGAACGCCCACTTGAAGATCTTGAGCTTGGCGCCGCCTGCGGCCTCCGTACGGGAGTTCGCGCCCTGGTAGATCTTCTCGAAGATGCGCGGGACGCCGGCCATGGCCGTCGGGTGCACCTTCAGCAGGTTCTCCGAGATCTTCGGCACGCGTCCGTCGGTGGCCGTCGTCCAGCCGATCTGGTACTGGCCGGCGAGCAGGACCTTGCCGAACACGTGCGACAGCGGCAGCCACAGGAAGTGCAGGTCGGGCTCGTGGAGGATGTCCAGGGCCTGGATGCTGGCACCCATGAACACCCAGTTGCTGTGCGGGAGCTCGACGCCCTTCGGCCGGCCCGTCGTGCCCGAGGTGTAGATCATGGTGGCCAGCGAGTCGCCGGTCAGCTGCGCCACGCGCTCCTCGATCGCCTTGGGGTTCTTCGTCAGGTGGTCCACGCCGCGCTGGCGCAGCTGGTCCCAGCTGATCACGAAGTCGCCGTCGCCCTCGCCGTCGATGAGGATGATCGTGACGAGGTCCGGGAGCGTGTCACGCTGGTGCAGCGCCTTGTCGGCCTGCTTCTGGTCCTCAGCGATGAGGAACCGGGCGCCGGAGTCGGCCATGATGTAGCCGAAGTCGTCGTCCGCGGTGCTCGGGTAGATCGTGGTGTTGGCACCACCGGCGAGCATCACGGCGCCGTCCGCGAAGATCCACTCGGTCCGGGTGCTGCTCGCGATGGCGACCCGGTCCTCCAGCTCCAGCCCGAGGGCGAGCAGGCCGGCACCGAGCTTGATCATCTCGTCACCGGACTCACGCCAGGTGTAGCTCACCGACCAGTCGTCGGCGGGACCGGGGGACATGAACGCACGCTTGTCCGGGCTCGCAGCGACGCGGTCGAGGATGGCCCGGCCGAGGTTGTCGGCGTGGGGCGGGAGGGGCGTGCTCAGGGATCCGGCGGTCTGGGCCATGCGGCGACCTCTCTGGTCAGGTACGGGGGGACAGTGCGGAAAGCCTAATGTGACCTGAGACACTCTGCCGACTCGGCCCACCCCCGTCAAGTCAGCGTGCCGGGATCGCCGGCTGCGCCGCGGATCCCGGCCCTTCCGCCGGTGGGCGACGCCTCCCCCGGACGGCCTCCGGCGACGGCGAGGGAGACCGCTGGGGCCCCTGCCGCGCGCAGGCCCGAGTATCGGGCAGGGATCCGCTCAGCTGGCGTACATCGCCTCGATCTTGTCGGCGAAGTGCTCCTCCACGACCTTGCGCTTGACCTTCAGGCTGGCGGTCAGCTCCCCCTGGTCCTCGGAGAGGTCCCGCGGCAGGATCGTGAACTTCTTGATGGTCTCCCACCGGTTGAGCTGCGCGTTCAGGGTGTCGATGTCGGCCTGGATCGCGGCCCGGACCTCCGGGGACTGCGACAGGGTCTCGAAGTCACCGGTCAGGCCCTTCTCGGCCGCGTACTTCTCCAGCGCCTCCGGGTCCAGGGACACCAGGGCTGTTGCGAAGTTGCGATCGTTGGCATGCACGACCAGGTTCGACGCCAGCGGCGAGATGACCTTGAACTGTGCGGCGATCGCGCCCGGCGCGATGTACTTCCCGCCGGAGGTCTTGACCAGGTCCTTCTTGCGGTCGGTGATCTTCAGGTGCCCCTTCTCGTCGAGCTCGCCGATGTCGCCCGTCGCCAGCCAGCCGTCGGGCAGCAGGGCCTGGGCGTTCTCCTCGGGCAGGTTCCAGTAGCCCTGCATGACGTGCGGGCCGCGCAGCAGGACCTCGCCATCGTCGGCGATCTTCACCTGGGTGCCCGGGAAGGGCGAACCGACCTTTCCGAACACGATGTCATCGGGCCGGACCAGGCAGGCGCCGGCGCCGTTCTCCGTCAGCCCGTAGCCCTCGAGGATGGGCAGCCCGGCGGCGTCGAACCAGCGGGCGACGTCCCCGTTGAGCGCCGCGGAGCCGGAGACGAACAGCCGGATCCGCCCGCCGGTGAGCGCGTGGATCTTGGAGAACACCAGCTTGTCGGCGACCGCCATCTTGGCGCCGGCGAGCATGCCGGCGGACTGCCCGGCGCGCTGCTTGGCCTTGATGTCCGCGGACGTGCTGAACGCCCAGTCGAAGATCTTGGCCTTGGCCCCGCCGCCAGCCTTGGCCTTTGAGTTGGCGGCCTGGTAGATCTTCTCGTAGATCCGCGGGACGCCGATCATCACCGTCGGCTTCACCACAGGCAGGTTCTCCACGATCCTGGGCACCCGGCCGTCGGTGTAGGTCGGGAACCCGATCTGGTAGGCGGCTGCGATCACGACCTTGCCGAACGAGTGGGCCAGCGGCATCCACAGGAAGAGGACGTCCTCCGGGGTGATGACCCGCATCTGCTCGATGCTGGCGCCCTCGAAGGTCCAGACCCGGTTCGGCAGCTGCACGCCCTTCGGCCGACCCGTCGTGCCCGAGGTGTAGATCATGGTCGCCAGCGACTCGCTGGTCAGCTGCGCGACGTGGTCCTCGATCACGTTCGGGCTCTCGGCCAGCTTCTCCTGGCCCATCTTCTTGACCTGGTCCCAGCTCAGCACGAAGTCGCCGTCGCCCTCCCCGTCGATGAGGATGATGCGGCTCAGCGCCGGCAGCCGGTCCCGCTGGTAGAGCGCCTTGGCGGCCTGCTTGGCATCCTCGGCGAACAGGAACCGCGCCTCCGAGTCGCCCATGATGTAGCCGAAGTCGTCATCGGATGTGCTCGGGTAGATCGTCGTGTTCGCCCCACCCGCGAGCATCACCGCGCCATCGGCGAAGATCCACTCGTTGCGCGTGCTGCTGGCGATCGCCACCCGGTCGCCCGGCTTGAGGCCGAGGGCGATCAGGCCGGCTCCCAGCGTGGCCATCTCGTCGCCGGCCTGGCGCCAGGTGTAGGACACCGACCAGTCATCGTTGGGTCCCGGGGAGACGAAGGCGAGCTGGTCCGGCGTCGCAGCCACGCGATCGAGGATGGCGCGCGCGACGGTGTCGGCGTGGGGCGGGAGGGGGGTGTCGAGCGAGCCGCTGATCGTGGGCATGGGTACCTCCGTGGGGAGTCAGGGGCGGGCGGGGGAACGCCGACCTTGTAGCCACTCTGCCCAGCCGGGATGGCGGAGGCAACCGGTGGCGCGCCCCAGCGAGGGGCAGCTTCGAGAGCCCTCGCACCGTCACGGCGGCTGGCGATGCGGCGGGTCGGCGCTACTTCTTCGCGCCCTGCTCGCCCTCGGTGTTGAGGGCAGCGATGAAGGCCTCCTGCGGGATCTCGACCCGACCGACCATCTTCATCCGCTTCTTGCCCTCCTTCTGCTTCTCGAGCAGCTTGCGCTTGCGGGTGATGTCGCCGCCGTAGCACTTGGCCAGGACGTCCTTGCGCATCGCGCGCACGCTCTCCCGGGCGATGATCCGCGAGCCGATCGCCGCCTGGATCGGGACCTCGAACTGCTGGCGGGGGATCAGGGTCTTGAGCTTGGCCGCCATCGCCACGCCGTAGGCGTAGGACTTGTCGCGGTGCACGATCGCCGAGAACGCATCCACGGGCTCACCGTGCAGCAGGATGTCGACCTTCACCAGGTCGGCGGCCTGCTCGCCGGTCGTCTCGTAGTCCAGCGAGGCGTACCCGCGGGTGCGCGACTTCAGGGCGTCGAAGAAGTCGAACACGATCTCGGCCAGCGGCAGCGTGTAGCGCAGCTCGACGCGGGTGTCGGACAGGTAGTCCATCCCGAGCAGGTTGCCGCGGCGGTTCTGGCAGAGCTCCATGATGGCGCCGACGTAGTCGGTGGGGCTGAGGATCGTGGCACGCACGACCGGCTCGCGGACCTCGGCCACCTTGCCGTTCGGGTACTCCGACGGGTTGGTGACCTCGATGCTGCGACCGTCGTCGAGGGTCACCTGGTAGATGACGTTCGGGGCGGTGGAGATGAGGTCCAGGTTGAACTCGCGCTCGAGGCGCTCGCGGACGATCTCCAGGTGCAGCAGCCCGAGGAAGCCGCAGCGGAAGCCGAACCCGAGCGCGCCGGAGGTCTCGGGCTCGTAGACCAGCGCGGCGTCGTTGAGCTTGAGCTTGTCCAGGGCGTCGCGCAGCTCCGGGTAGTCCGATCCGTCGATCGGGTACAGGCCGGAGAACACCATCGGCTTGGGGTCGCGGTAGCCGCCCAGCGGGGTGGTCGCGCCCGCCTTGCTGGCGGCGGTGACGGTGTCGCCGACGCGGCTCTGGCGCACGTCCTTCACGCCGGTGATCAGGTAGCCGACCTCGCCGGCGCCGATCGCTGCGGACGGCACCGGGTCCGGGGAGATCACCCCGACCTCGAGCATCTCGTGCTGGGCGCCGGTGGACATCATGACGATGCGCTCGCGGGTGGAGAGCTTGCCGTCGATCACGCGGACGTAGGTGATCACGCCGCGGTAGGAGTCGTAGACCGAGTCGAAGATCAGCGCCCGGGCGGGGGCGTTCGGGTCGCCCGCCGGAGCCGGGACCAGGCGCACGACCTCGTCGAGCAGCTCGTGGACGCCCGCGCCGGTCTTGGCGCTGACCTGCAGGACGTCGTCGGGGTCACAGCCGATGATGTGGGCCAGCTCGGCGGCGTAGCGCTCGGGCTGGGCAGCCGGCAGGTCGATCTTGTTGAGCACCGGGATGATCGCCAGGTCGTTCTCGAGGGCCAGGTAGAGGTTGGCCAGCGTCTGGGCCTCGATGCCCTGGGCGGCGTCCACGAGCAGGATCGCGCCCTCGCAGGCCGCGAGGCTGCGGGAGACCTCGTAGGTGAAGTCGACGTGGCCGGGGGTGTCGATCAGGTTCAGGACGTAGTCGATGCCGTCGGAGGCGACGTAGGGCAGTCGCACCGCCTGGCTCTTGATCGTGATGCCGCGCTCGCGCTCGATGTCCATCCGGTCCAGGTACTGGGCGCGCATGTCCCGGCCGTCGACGACGCCGGTGATCTGCAGCATCCGGTCGGCCAGCGTCGACTTGCCATGGTCGATGTGGGCGATGATGCAGAAGTTGCGGATGATGGACTCATCCGTGGATCCGGGGGCGGGCGGCACGAGGGACATGGTCCCACAGGTTGGCTGGGCTCCCGGCTAGCTGTGCCCGCCCTCGGGGGTCTCGATCCCCTCCACGACCTCGGCAGCGATCTCGTCGGCGACCTCGTCGATCTCGTGGGCGAAGGTCTCGTCGACCGCATCCGGGCTCTGCTCGTCGGCCACGCCCGGCACGAACGGCTCAGCAGGCTCCGGTGCGTCGTGGACATGCTCGTGAGCCGCCTCGCCGGGGACCTCGATCGCGTCGACGACCTCGGCCGCGATCTCGTCGGCCGCCTCATCGATCTCGTGGGCGAAGGTCTCGTCGACCACATCCGGGCTCTGCTCATCAGCCACACCGGCCACGAAGGGTGACACGGTGCTCGGAGCAGCGGGGGCCGAGCCCCACTCCCCCTCGCCGGAGAGGTGTGCCTCCGCCGCAGCCTGGCGGCGCCTCCAGACCAGGTATCCACCGCCCGCGGCCAGGAGGACTGCGGCACTGATCATCAGGGGCTTGCGCGCCGAGCGACGCAGCGCGGCGGCGGCCTGCTCAGCGGACACCACTGCCTGCTCGGACTGCTCCTTGGCCACGGCGACGGCCCCGAGGGCGCGGGTGCTGGCGTCCTCGGCGGCATGCGCTGCCTTCTCGATGAGCGAGGTGGCGCTGTCGCTGCCTGCGTCGATGACGGCCTTCAGATCCATGACACACCTCCGTGAGTGCGCCGCGTGCAGACCGGGCGCTTGTGTCCTTCCAGACTATCGCCCGCGGTGGTGCTGACGCTGGGCCGAGCACCGCTCGGGCAGGGGCCGCAGGATGGCTCACGCGCCTTCCCGACCCTGGACATGGCGAAGCGCCACCCGCGGTGCGGATGGCGCTCGACTGACCGATCGGGACGGGCCCGACCGATCGGCTAGAGGCTCGCGGCCTGCTTCTGGATGGCCGACTTGCGGTTGGCGGCCTGGTTCTTGTGGATGACGCCCTTGCTGGCGGCCTTGTCGAGCTGGCGGGACGCAGTGCGCGCGTACTCCTGGGCCTTCTCGACGTCGCCGGCCTGGACGGCCTCACGGAAACGGCGGACCGAGGTCTTCAGGCTGGAGGTCACGGCCTTGTTGCGCTGGCGTGCCTTCTCGTTGGTCTTGATCCGCTTGAGCTGCGACTTGATGTTCGCCACGTGGTGAGCCTTCGTCTTCCTGGTCCGGGGGCCGCGATCGACCCCGGTGGGGTCCCTCGCACGGTCTGTGGCCGCCATGAGCCGGCGGGCAGGCACTCAGGATACCGGACGACCCCCTCTGCTGGCCAAATCCAGCGCCTACGGGGATCCGGGACCGCTGCGGCCACGGGACACGGGGCGCTCGTGGAGCCCGACGGTGTCGATCACGAAGGCTTCCAGGGCCCTGACCTTCTGTGCGGGCTCCAGGCTCTCCCCCGGGCGCAGGCCGCCCTTCATCTGGGCGTCCACGGCCGCCAGGAGCTTCACCGCCTCGGCCAGCTGCGCCGGCTCCCAGCGTGCCGCGGCCGTGCGCAGGACGCGGACCTTGAACGGGGGAACCCCCGCCAGGCGGGCCACGTCTGCCTCGGACATGCCCCGTGGCGCGCCGCCGACCTTGACCATGGCCCGCAACCCGGCCGCGAGCGACCCCACCGCACCCGCGCCGGAGACCGTCTGGCTGACCAGGCCCCACCGCAGACGCTGCAGGGCCAGCTGCGCCCGGCCCTCCCAGACGGCGTCGGCCAGCTGGAAGCCGCTCACCTCGGCCACCCCGGCGAACGTCGCGGTCACCTCCGCGGCGTCGATCGGGTCCTCGGCGCTGTCCGCGAACAGCTGCTCCAGGGCTCCCACCAGAAGGGCGATGTCGGAGCCGAGGGCCATGACCAGGGCGTCGAGCCCGTCCGTGGTGATCCGCCGGCCGGCCCGTCGCGCCTCCTGCTCGAGCAGCTCGCGCGTGGGACGCCCAGCCTTGACCTTCCCGCAGGGGACCTCGACGAGCCCACCGGGCACGGGCAGGGACCTGAGCTCCTCCAGCGCCTTCTTGTTCCGCTCGCCCGAATGCAGGGCCACCACCCAGGTGTCCTCCGGGAGGTCGAGGACGCCGGCCCGCAGCGCACCCAGCACCGGCTCCGCGGCGTCGGCCAGGCCGGAGACCACGACCACGGCGGCACCCCCGAACAGCGAGGGCGACAGCGCGGTGAGCAGATCGCCCTGCGCCCCGGGTGCCATGGCGTCGACCTCGCGGCGCTCGACCTCGGGATCGATCGCCCGGGCGGCACCGACCACGCGCGCGACCGCCCGACTGAGCAGGAACGGCTCGGATCCCGTCAGCAATGTCAGCGGGGCCGGTGGGGCGGGCGCCGGGGAGGGGGGTGCGGGTGGGTTCATCGGCGCCAGCATCCCACGTCGGGGTGACAACCCGTCGCGGACCCGGGGCGCGTCACCGGCGCAGGCTGGTCACCGGGGCGCGTCACCGGCGCACGACCAGGGCTGACCCCCCGGCGGCGGGGATCACCGCGAGGTCGCCCTGCTGGTCCGTGCGACCGATCCGCGCCCCCACGGCGCGGTACTGGAGCAGCGTGGACTCGCTGGGGTGCCCGTAGTCGTTGTCCCGGCCGACCGAGAACAGCGCGATCCGGGCTCCGGACCACCGCGCGAACTGGGGCACCTGGTAGCGCGACCCGTGGTGGGGCACCTTGACGACGTGCGCCCCGGGCGATGGTCGGGCCATCACCACGGACTGGGCCTCGGGCTCGATGTCGCCGGTCAGCAGCGCGCGGATCGGCCCGGCGGCGGTGGGCACCTGCGCGAGGGCCACGACGCTGGCGTTGTTGGCCGGCGACTGGTCCATGGGGCGCGCAGGCCACATGATGTCCAGGGCCACCCCCGCCACGGTGAGGCGGTCGTCAGCCCGGACGAGGCGGACGGGGACCCCGGCTGCTCGTGCCTGGTCGACCACCTGGGACGCGCCCTCGGCCGGCTCGGGGACAGGGGTGGTCAGGACGACGGACACCGGCCACCGCCCGAGGACCGCGGACAGCCCGTCGATGTGGTCGGCGTGGAAGTGGGTGACGAGCACCCCGAGCCGCTCGACGCCGGCGTCGTCGAGGCAGTCCGCGATCCGGTCGGGGTCGGGTCCGGCATCGACCAGGAGCGCCTCGTCGGACCCGGGTGCGCGGATCAGCAGGCCGTCCCCCTGGCCGACGTCACAGGCCAGGACCACCCAGTCCGGTGGTGGCCAACGGGCGTCGCGAGCGTTGGTGAGCACGACAGCAAGCGCCAGGGCGACGGCCAGCCCCACGACGATCCGCCGGTCGCGCCAGGGCCGCCACCCGCGGGCCGCGGCAGTCAGGAGGAGCGCCAGCACGATCGAGGAGCCGATGGCGCCGGCCGGTCCCGCGGGCACCTCGAGCACCCCGAACGGAAGGTCCGCCGAGACCCGGGCGACCCGGGCGATCGTCGCCGTCGCCGGCGAGGCGACAGTGGCGACCAGGCTCGCCGGAGCCGTGGCGACCGGGGCGATCAACGCGGCCGCCAGCCCCAGGACCGTGGCGACCGGAACCAGTGGCGTGACGAGCACGTTCGCGGGCAGCGCGACGAGACTGGCACCGTTGCCCATCAGGATGGCCAGCGGGAGTGTCGCCAGGTGCGCCGCGGCGGCGACGGCCAGGGCGGCGCGGATCGGCTCCGGCAGCCATGAGCTGGCCGGCCAACGGCCCAGTCGATCGGCGATCGGTGGACCCAGCACCAGCAGCCCGGCAGTCGCGGCGAACGACAGCGCGAACCCCAGGGACAGCGCGAACTGGGGCAGGACCAGCAGCAGGACCAGCGCCGAGGCGAGCAGCGCGGGAGGCCCTCGGCGGCGGCCGCCGGCCGAGAGGGCCACGAGTGCGACCACCCCCATGGCCGCGGCGCGAAGCACGCTGGGCTGGGGCCGGACCAGCATCACGTACGCCGACAGCACCACCAGGCACGCGGCGACACGCGCGCGCCAGGCCAGGCCCAGACCGACCACTGCCGCCATGGCGATCGCCACCACGAGCGACGTGTTCGAGCCGCTGACCGCCGTGAGGTGCGACAGGCCCGCGCGGACCATGGCCGCATCGAGGTCCGGGGGCAGCGTGGACTCGTCGCCGACCGCCAGCCCGAGCAGGAGCGCCCCCGCATCCGCAGGGAGTCCTGCGCAGGCCTCCCGGAAGGCATCCCGGACCCCTGTCGTGGCGCGGGCCACCGGTCCCGGCGGGGAGCGGACATGGACGGGTCCGAGCACGCGCAGGGACATCGAGTGGGCTTCCGGCGACCACGACTCCTGGGCCCGCCCGGAGAGGGCCACCTGTGCTCCGTAGCGCAGGTCGCGCACCGCGTCGCCGCGCAGGAGCACGGGAGCCCGCACCGAGTAGGTGCGTCCCCGCACGACGATGCCGCTCAGCCTCGCAGCCACCGACCAGCTCGGCGCCATCACCCGGCCCCCGTCGTCGGCGGGGACGCTGACCCGCGGGTCGCCCGTGACGGTGGCCTCGGCGCGGAGCACCGCTCCCTGCTGGGCAGAGCGCTCGAGCACAGCTGGGTGCAGGCGGGCGACGTGGGCGGAACCCACACCGATGCCCAGTCCGAGGCCGCAGACCGCGACCAGCACGGCGATCGTGCGCGCTCCCCGGACGGTCAGCCCCATGCCGGGGGGCAGTCGCCGGGTGTGCGCACCGTCAGTGCGCGTGCGGCGCGCGACCGCCCCGGCCGCGCCCGCGAGGCCCGTGAGGCCCGCGACGATCAGCAGCACCGCCCCGACCGCCCAGGGACCCGGTCTCGCTGGGCGAGCCAGGAGGACACACGCCTCCCCCATCCAGAGCGCGCCGACGAACGGGGCAAGCCGCAGGTCTGGGCGGGTGGGGTCGGTGGGACTGGCCGGCTCGGCGGGGACGGCGGGGACGGCGGGGACGACGGGGACGACGGGGACGGCGGGGACGGCGGGGTCGGCGCGGGCCGGGGCGGCGGGACCGCGGCCCGGGTGCGCCCCTGCGCCGTCCACCACGAGCCCGTCAGACACGGACCAGTGGGCGCAGGTCCTCGAGGGTCTTGGGGCCGATGCCCGGGACCTCCGTCAGCTCGTCGATGACGCTGAACCGGTTGTGCGTCGCCCGCCAGGCGAGGATCTTCGCCGCGGTGACCGGACCGATGCCGGGCAACGCGTCGAGCTGCTCGGCGGTGGCCGTGTTCAGGTCGAGCGGTCCCCCTGAGCCGCCGGCCGGGCCTCCCACTCCTCCGCCAACGAGGGCCTCCTGCCCGCCGACCTCGATCCGCTCCCCGTCGGCGAGCACCCGGGCGAGGTTGGTGCCGCCCAGATCACCTCCTCGGCGCAGCCCCCCGGCGGCCCGGACCGCATCCACGACCCGCGAGCCGGACGGCAGCGCCACGACACCGGGATCACGGACCTCCCCGACGACATGAACCGTCACCGAGGGCGAGGGCGATGGGGCTGCCGTGAGGAAGGGATCGGCGAATGGGTCCCCGGACGGGACGGCACTGGACACCGGCCCCGCAGCGGGCTGCTCCCGTGGCCAGGAGGTGACGAGCACAGCGGCCACGCCGATCGCGACGACGACCACCAGGAGCCCGACGAGCCGGACCCACAGCCCCAGCACCGGCCACGTCGCAGGATCAGCCGGCACCTCCAGGTCATCGCCCACGTCGCCCGGACCGCCCAGGTCGCCCGGACCGCCCACGTCGCCCGGACCGCCCAGGTCGCCCGGACCGCCCAGGTCGCCCGGATCACCGGGATCGGTCGAACCAGCTGCGGGCGACTCCGCACCGCCCGCAGCTCCCACCACGTCGGTCATCCCGCCCTGCCAGCGCAGCGCGATGAGACGCAGGCGGGCGAGGACGAGGTCCTGGGTGCGACTCATGTCCGCGACGCTAGATCTCAGCGCCCCACCCGTGAACCCGTCGCCGGCAATCTGTGGACAGCCCGCGGACCACCGGGGTCGCAGACCCCTCGCTCTGGGCGCACACGACGGACACGCCAGCCAGCCGATACTGACCCGCACGACGTGATCCATGCGGGTTGCGGTGCCTAGAGAGACCGCAACCCGCATGGATCACCAAGCCGCGCTGGGGGGCACCCACGTCTGCGGGCCTGGCCGCCGCCCGTCCGCGTCAGGCGGGGACGACCTCGGGTGCGGCGCCTCGGGAGTCGCGGATCGAGGCCACGAACGACCGGATGTTCCTGCGGTGGCGGTGCACGACCAGCCCGGACATCCCGGCGGCGAAGCCGACCCCGGCCCACCCGCGCCAGATGACGAACGACGTGGGGACCAGCATGAGCGATCCCACGACCGAGCCGATGCCGACCTGGCGGGTCAGGCCCACGGTGGCACCGAAGCCGACCAGCACGGGCACGGCCCAGAGCGGCTCGATGGCAAGGATCGCGCCCAACGACGTCGCCACCCCCTTGCCGCCCTTGCCCTTGAGCAGCGGCGAGCTGACATGGCCCAGCACTGCGGCGATGCCCGCCACCTCACCACAGGGCTCGCCGTACTGGTTGAAGAACATGACCGGCGCGAAGCCCTTGGCCACGTCGAGGGCGCCCACCACGACGCCCACCTTCACGCCCATGGCCCGAGCAGCGTTGGTGGCGCCGGGGTTGCCCGAGCCGCTGCCACGCAGATCGACCCCGCGCAGGCGTGCGGCTGCAGCTGCCGGGCTCAGAGATCCCAGTGCGTAGCTGGCCGCGCCCGCCGCCACCACAGCCGCCCAGTCGACGTCCCCCAGGTGGGGCCAGGTCACGTCGCTCATCGGGGGCACACCGCAACAGAGACGGTGCCCAACCCCACGTGCGCACTGATCACCGCGCCGACCTCGACGACGTGGACATCTGCCGCCGGCAGCGCGTCGCGCAACGCCCCGGCGAGGTCGTCGGCGCGCTCCGCTGCGGCGCAGTGCTGGACCACGACATCGGCCGCGCCCGAGCCTGCGTACTCACACGCGATCTCGGCCATGCGGGCGATCGCCCGGCCCATCGTGCGCTGCTTCTCGAGCGGAGCGATGGTCCCGTCGGTGATCTGCAGGATCGGCTTGACCATCAGGGCGTTGCCGAGCAGTGCCTGGGCGGCCCCGATCCGCCCACCGCGGCGCAGCTGGTCGAGGCTGTCGACCACGATCCACGTGCGCGAGGCCGCCGCCCGTCTCGTGGCCGCCGCGGCCGCCTCCTCAGCGCTTCCCCCCGCGGCGACAACCTGGGCTGCGGACCGTGCGGCGAAGCCCAGGGCGGTCCCGACGGTGCGCGAGTCCACGACCATCACCGGCACGCCCGCCTCGCGGGCGGCGATCCGCGCCGCGTCGTAGGTGCCGGACATGTCCCCGGACAGGTGCACGCTGACGATGTGGTCGTAGCCCTGCTCGGCCAGTCGCGCGTACTCCTCGGCGAACCGCGCGGGGGCCGGCCTCGAGGTCGAGACCGCGGCCTTGCGCCGCAGCGCATCGGCGACCTCGGTGACGCTGATCTCGGTGCCCTCGTCGTAGGACTTCCCCTCGAGGATGATCGCCACCGGGACGATGGTCAGCCCCGGTGGGGTCAGCTCCTCGGTGAGGTAGCCGGTGGAGTCGGAGACGATCGCCACGTTCATGGGCGATCAGGCTACGCGCTGATCAGCCGGGAACGACGTTGACCAGCTTCGGGGCGCGCACGATGACCGCGCGCGGCTCACGATCACCGAGTGCGGCGACCACGGCCGGCGTCGCCAGCGCGAGGGCGCGCAGGTCCGCCTCCGCGATGTCGGGGGCCACCTCGAGGCGCTCGCGCACCTTCCCGGCGACCTGCACCACGCACGTCACCGACTCCTGGACCAGCAGCTCCGGGTCGACTGCCGGCCATCCGGCCAGCGCGACGCAGGGCTCGTGGCCCAGGCGGTCCCACATCTCCTCAGCGGTGTAGGGCGCCACCAGCGAGAGCATGATCGCCACGGCCTCAGCCGCCTCACGGACGGCCGGGTCAGCCGGACCGACACCGGAGTCGATCGCCTTGCGGACCGCGTTGACCAGCTCCATCGTCTTGGCCACGGCCACGTTGAACCGGTAGGTCTCGACCGCGAGCGCCGCGTCGTGGACCGAGCGGTGGGTGATCCGGCGCAGGGCCAGGTCGCCTCCCGCGGGGTCCGTGCCGGGGGCGCTGGTGACGTCGCCGGACAGCCGCCACGCCCGGGCCAGGAACCTCTTGGACCCGCCGGGCGAGACGTCGGCCCAGTCGATGTCGTCCTCCGGCGGACCGGCGAACACCATCGTCAGGCGCACGGCATCGACCCCATGCACGGCCAGCTCGTCGGAGAGCCGCACGAGGTTCCCCCGCGACTTGCTCATCGCCGAGCCGTCCATCTGCACCATGCCCTGGTTGAGCAGGCGGGTGAACGGCTCGACGGCGTCGAGCATGCCCATGTCGTGGATCACCTTGGTGAAGAACCGCGCGTACAGCAGGTGCAGGATCGCGTGGGTCACGCCGCCGACGTACTGGTCCACCGGCAGCCACCGACTGGCCTCCGCCGGGTCGAACGGACCGTCGGCCTTGGCCGGGTCGAGGAAGCGCAGGAAGTACCACGACGAGTCGACGAACGTGTCCATCGTGTCGGGGTCCCGGCGGCCCGGTCCGCCGCACCGCGGGCAGTCGACGATGGACCACTCATCGAGCGCGCCCAGCGGCGAGGCGCCCTTCGGCTTGAGGTCCAGGCCCTCGGCGCTGGGCAGCTCCACGGGCAGCTGATCCTCGGGGACCGGCACCTCGCCACAGCCGGGGCAGTGGATGATCGGGATCGGGGTGCCCCAGAACCGCTGCCGGCTGATCAGCCAGTCGCGCAGTCGGTAGTTGACCGCGGCCCTCCCGCGGCCCTCCTCGTCGAGCCACTGGATCATCCGGGCGATCGCCGCGTCCTTGTCCAGTCCGTCCAACGGCCCGGAGTTGACGTGTGCACCGTCGTCGGCGGTGGCCACTCCGGTCTCCAGCGGGTCGGTGTCGGACTCCACCACGACCCGGACCGGCAGGTGGAAGGTGCGCGCGAAGTCCAGGTCGCGCTGGTCGTGCGCGGGCACCGCCATGATCGCGCCTGTTCCGTAGTCGGCCAGGACGTAGTCGGAGGCGTAGATCGGCAGGCGCTCGTCGTTGACCGGGTTGATCGCGTACCGGTTCAGGAACACGCCGGTCTTGGGGCGATCGCTGGCCATGCGGTCGATGTCGGTCTCCCGCTTGGTGGCCACCAGGTACTCGGCGAACTCAGCCTCGGCGGGGGTCCCGACGGCCAGCTCGGCGGCCAGGTCGGAGTCCGCGGCCACGACGAAGAAGGTGGCCCCGAACAGGGTGTCCGGCCGGGTCGTGTAGACCGTGACGGGCTCGTCGCGGCCCTCGATGGCGAACTGGACCTCCGCGCCCGTGGAGCGCCCGATCCAGTTGCGCTGCATGTGCAGGACCTTGTCCGGCCACTGCCCCTCCAGCAGGGACATGTCATCGAGCAGCCGGTCGGCGTAGTCGGTGATCTTCAGGTACCACTGGGTGAGCTTCTTCTTGGTCACCACCGAGTCGCAGCGCTCGCACAGCCCGCCGACGACCTGCTCGTTGGCCAGGACCGTCTGGCAGCGACGGGCACCAGTTGACCGCACTGGCCTTGCGGTAGGCCAGGCCGCGCTCGAACATCTTCAGGAAGAACCACTGGTTCCACTGGTAGAACTCCGGGTCGCAGGTGTTGAGCACGCGGTCCCAGTCGAACGAGCACCCGTACCGGCGCATCGACTCCTTCTGGGTGGCGATGTTCTCGTAGGTCCACGCCCGTGGGTCGGCGCTGTTCTTGATCGCGGCGTTCTCCGCGGGCAGCCCGAAGGCGTCCCAGCCGATCGGGTGCATCACGTTGTAGCCCTGCTGGACCCAGTAGCGGGCGAGGACGTCGCCCAGGGCGTACGCCTCGGCGTGGCCCATGTGCAGGTCGCCCGACGGGTACGGGAACATGTCGAGCACGTACTTGCGCGGCCGGTCGTCGTCCGGGCGGCCGGAGCGGAACGGCGCGAGCCGGTCCCACACCTCCAGCCACTTGTCCTGCAGGGCGGTGGGGTCGTAGCCCTCACGGGCCTCGGCGGTCTCCGACGGGCTTGTGCTCATGGGGCACAAGAGTAGTCGTTGGGCCCCGTGGCCCGGTCCGGCCGCCGACGATGCTCGGATGGCGATGCCGGCATCCGCGAGGCACCGACTGCGCGGTGCATCTCGGCGGGATCGGCCAACGAGGCGATTTCCGATCGGGCTCGGATCTCGGCTATCCTTGCCGGGTATTCGGGGCTGTGGCGCAGCTGGTAGCGCACCTGCATGGCATGCAGGGGGTCAGGGGTTCGAGTCCCCTCAGCTCCACAATGAGTGAGGCCTCCCGGTGTTCCGGGGGGCCTCACTCATTGTGCGGTTTCGGCGGAGCGGGGACTCGGGAGGAGCAGCCCCGGCGGGGCCGCGACGGATCCCCTCAGCTCCACACCGTGAAGGACGTCAGGCGTCGTCGGCGCCGAGGGCCGGCTCCGGCGCCGCAGCGGCGTTGTACTCCTCCAGCCGCCAGCGCGTGACCGGCTCGCCACCCGGCTCGGCCGGCAGCGTGAGCTGGCTCAGGACGCTCCACGCGCAGTTGCTGATGACGCCCAGCGCCGTCCACTGCTCCGGCGCGAGTCCGAGGAGCCCACCGATCGCACCGCGGATCGATCCGCCGTGGCTGACCACGACGAGCGTCCCGCCGGACGGCAGCACTGCCACCTGCCGGTCGACCGCCCCGACCACGCGGGTCACGACCTCGCTGCGCACCTCGCCGCCGGGAGGGCGGACATCATGCCCGGCGACCCACGCGAGGAACAGGTCACGGTCCTGCTCGATGATCTCGTCGCGCGTCAGGCCCTGCCAGCGGCCGCCGTCGGTCTCGCGGAGCGCGGAGTCCTCGACCACGTCGAGGCCGGTCAGGTCAGCAAGGACGCGCGCCGTGGTCACCGCGCGGTCCAGATCACTGGAGACGATCGCCGTCGGACCCATCCGGGCCAGCGCTGGAGCCGCAGCGACCGCCTGGGCCAGCCCGACCTCGTCGAGGGGCACGTCGGTCGCGCCCTGGAACCGGTTCTCCAGGTTCCACGCCGTCCGGCCGTGCCGCCAGAAGATGACCCGCCGCCGCGGAGTGGCGTTCCAGCCGCCGCTCACGGGGTCGCTGAGCGGGGCCGGTTGACCTCCTCGGGGAGCTCGATGAGCGGGCAGTCCCGCCACAGCCGCTCGAGGGCGTAGTGGAACCGCTCCTCGGACTGCTGCACGTGCACCACGATCTCGTTGTAGTCCAGCAGGACCCAGCGCCCCTCGGCCTCGCCCTCGCGCCGCAACGGCTTGACCCCCTGCTTCAGCAGCGCCTCCTCGATCCCGTCCACGACGGCCCGCACCGCGCGGTCGTTGGCCGCCGAGCAGAGCAGGAAGACGTCGGTGAGGACCAGGTGGTTGCTCACGTCGATGGCGACGATGTCCTCTGCCAGCTTCTCGGACGCGGCGTGGGCAGCGGCGACCGTCAGGGCCACGGCATGGGAGTCAGCAGTCACAGCGGCGAGCCTACCTCCCCGGCGAGGGGCCGGCCGGCCCTTGCGCTCAGGGCTCGAAGTCGGCCCCGAGGATCACCACGACGTCCGCCACGTTCTGGCCGTCCTCGGCGACCTGGACCGAGGTGGCGGGCACCCCGAGGGCCTCGGCGATCGTCGACCCCAGGGAGAGCGACTCGGTCGTCGCATCCTCGACGATGACCAGCGTCGTGGGCTGGTCGAACTGCTCCGCGTTGCCGCCGTTGATGTAGACCATCCCCGCACCCACGAGACGATCGCGGGCGCTGGCCCCGAGCCCCGGGGTGCCCACGCCGTTCTGCACGAGGACCCTCGGGTTGGAGTCGGCGCCCGTGAGCATCGCCTGCGGCAGCAGGGAGCTGATCACCGACTCCGCCGCCACCAGGTCGACGCGGACCACCGCCAGGGTCTCCCCCGCCTCGATGTCTGTCGTCGGCAGGACCCGGACCTGCTGGCCACCCTCGAGGATGCTGCCGCGCATCTGCAGCAGGAAGCTCGCCACCGCCTGTGTGGTGGTTGTCGTCCGTGCCGATGCACCCAGGGATGTGAGCATCTGCTCGATGCGCAGGGCATCGTCGGGCAGGCCCGAGATCGTGGCCGTCATCACCTGGGAGTAGCGGGCCAGGCGGGCGGCCTCGGGCTCGTCGGGCAGCCAGGCCAGCGCGTACGTGGCAGCCTGGTTGCCGTCGAGGGTCTGGGTGCCGGCAGGCACCACGACCGTCTCGACCTGCGTCTCCTCGTCGGTCACCGTGATGGGCTGGTCCACGTCGACGGTGATGCCTCCCACGAAGTCGACCATCCCCGCCAGGGCCAACCGGGCCAGGCTCAGGGTCCCGTCGATGCGCAGCGCCAGCAGGTCGGACAGGGCGTCCTGGGAGGCCGAGCGGTCCAGCAGCCGGGCGCTCTGGCCCAGGGTCTGCTGGCCGGCACCGGGGACGTCCACGATCAGCCGCGAGGGCACCAGCAGCTGGGCGGCCGGGAGCCCGCCGCCGACGCCGGCCACCATGTTGTCCGCGCCCAGGTCCGCGTCGTTGCGGACCTGGATCAGCAGCGTCCGCTGCTCGGCGAAGGCGGTCGGTGAGGGGGTGGGCTGTGGTGTCCCGTCAGGGTTGGCCGGCCGCATGGTCACGACCAGCCAGGCCACCAGGGAGATCCCGAGGAGGGCGAGGAACGCCCACATCCAGCGCGAGCGGACCCGACGACCACCCGGCCGCCGAGGCGGTGGTCGCCGGGGCGTGGGCGTGCGGGTGGGACGTGGGTCCCCGGTGGGGGTGGGGGCCGGTGCGGGCAGGGCTTGGGCGGGCGCGGGCTCGGCGGGCGCGGGCTCGGCGGGCGCAGGCTCAGCCGGCCCGGAGGCGGGCGCGGCAGGCCCAGGGGCGACGTGGACGGGAGGTGGCCCTGACGGAGGACCTGCGCCGGCCATCGGGACCGGGGCTTCCGCGGGCACCGGCATCGGGTCGGCGGGCGGCGGGGCAGCCACGGCCGGGGCGGGTGCGACGGGGGCCGGCTCCATGGACGGTGCAGCGGACGCCTGGGAGGGGGCGGGGGTCGGCGCGGGGGTCGGTGCAGACGCCGGGGCGGGGGTCGGCGCGGGGGCGGGCCCAGACGCCGGGGCGGGCGCAGACGCCGGGGCGGGGGCGGGCGCCGGGGCAGGGGCGGGCGCAGACGCCGGGGCAGGGGCGGGCGCAGGGGCGGGCGCAGGCGCTGGGGCAGGGCCTGGGGTCGCCGGACTGACCTCCGGGCCCGACCCTTCCCCGGCCTGCTCCGGCGGCTCGGGCTTGGCGTGCTTGGGGCTCACGGCGCACCGGCCCGGTACAGGCCCAGCTTGGCGATGAAGCGATCCACGCCGGCCGGCACGAGG
Organism: uncultured Actinomycetes bacterium; assembly: GCA_963714995.1. Lineage (GTDB taxonomy): Bacteria > Actinomycetota > Actinomycetes > S36-B12 > CAIYMF01 > Prado023. The sequence continues at coordinate 201,728 of CAVQQP010000002.1, forward strand.
TAGCTGATCGGAGCACCCTGCGCCACGCGCTCCCGGCAGTCGGTGGAGGAGATCGCCAGGGCCGGGATCTCCACGATGCTGGCCGAGCCGACCGGCAGGTGCGCGGCGTCCACGTCATGGCCGGGACGCGTCACGCCCACCAGATGCGCGAGCTCGAGGACGTCGTGCGGATCACGCCACGTCAGGATGGACCCCAGGGCATCAGCACCGGTGATGAAGAACAGCTCGGCGTCCGGGCGCTGCGTGTGCAGGTCGCGCAGCGTGTCCACGGTGTAGGTCGGCCCTTCACGGTCGATGTCCACCCGGCTGACGGTGAACCTCGGGTCGTCAGCCGTGGCGATCACGGTCATCAGGTAGCGGGTCTCCGCCTCCGTGACGGGCCTGTCGGCCTTCTGCCACGGCTGCCCGGTGGGCACGAACACGACCTCGTCCAGGGAGTACAGGTGAGCGACCTCGCTGGCGGCCACGAGATGGCCATGGTGGATCGGGTCGAAGGTGCCCCCCATGACTCCCAGGCGCACGGTCATCAGTGCGCGCGGCTCACCGGTCGGGATTGAACCGGGTCACGGCGAAGAGCAGCACCAGCAGCAGGACGAGGGCGATGGCCCCGAACACCCATGCGGGCACACCCGAGTGCTCCTCGGCCGCCCCCTCGGAGAGCCGAACCAGTGCGTTCACCATCGAACATCCCCTTCCCAGTGGCCAGCGCGGCGAGCCTACCGGATCGGCTGCCGCCCACGGCCGCCGCCACGTGATCGGTCGAGTCAGGTGCGGATGTGCCCGTCGCCGTGGACGAGGTAGGTCGTCGAGGTCAGCTCGGTCAGTCCCATCGGCCCCCGGGCGTGCAGCTTCTGCGTGGAGATCCCGATCTCCGCCCCGAAGCCGAACTCACCCCCGTCGGTGAACCGCGTTGACGCGTTGACCATCACCGCGGCCGAGTCGACGCCCCCGATGAACCGCCGCGACGCACCGAGGTCCTCGGTGACGATCGCCTCGGTGTGCCCGCTCGACCAGCGCCGGATGTGCGCGCACGCCTCGTCCACGGAGTCCACGACCCCGGCGGCGATGTCCAGCGAGTAGTACTCGCACGACCAGTCCTCGTCGGTGACCGGGGCGAAGGCGATCCCCGCGGCCTCGGCGTACGCAGCCATCCGCTCGTCGCCGTGGATCGTCACGCCCTTGTCCGCCAGCGCGGCCAGCGCGACGGGCAGGAACTCCTCGGCCACGGCGCTGTGCACCAGGAACGTCTCGGCGGTGTTGCACACGCTGGTGCGCTGGGTCTTGGAGTTGACCAGGATCGCCACGGCCTTGTCGATGTCCGCGGCCGCGTCGATGTACACGTGGCAGTTGCCGACCCCGGTCTCGATGACGGGGACCGTCGAGTTGTCCACCACGTTGCGGATCAGCCCGGCGCCCCCGCGTGGGATGAGCAGGTCGACCAGCCCGCGGGCGGTCATCAGGGCCATGACGGCCTCGTGGCTGCGTCCGGGCACGAGCTGGATCGCGTCGACCGGCACATCGGTGGTCGCCAGGGCCGCGCGCATGACCTCCACCAGCGCCGTGTTCGAGTCGTAGGCCGACGACGACCCGCGCAGCAGTGCTGCGTTGCCGCTCTTCAGGCTCAGGCCGGCGGCGTCCACGGTGACGTTCGGGCGGGCCTCGTAGACCATCGCGACGACGCCCATGGGGACCCGCACCTGGCGGATCTCCAGGCCGTTCGGCTGGGTCCAGCCGCGCACGACCTCGCCGACCGGGTCGGGGAGGTCCGCGACCAGCTCCAGTGCGGCGGCGATGTCGGACAGTCGGGCCGCGGTGAGCGTCAGCCGGTCGACGATCCCCGGCGCGGTCCCGGCGGCCACCGCGCGCTGCACGTCGACAGCGTTGGCGGCGAGGACCTGCTCGGTCGAGCCGCGCAGGGCGTCAGCCATGGCGCGCAGCGCGACGTCCTTCTGCGCACGGGTCAGCTGCCGCAGGGTGACCGCAGCCTCCTTGGCCCGCCGGGCCGTGGCCAGGACGAGCTCGCGCTCAGCGGCGGCGGGCGCAGGGGCTGCGACCTCGGGGGCGGCTGCGGCCTCGAGGGCATCCGTGGGGAGATCGGCGGGGATGGTGGACATGACCCAAGGGTAGACGAGCACCGCGTCACCGGCGGCGGGTCAGCGCAGCAGGACCATGTCGTCGCGGTGGACGACCTCGCGCTCGTACTCCGGGCCGAGCGCGACGGCCAGCTCCTTGGTGGAGCGGCCCAGGAGGGCCGGGAGCTCGACCGCGTCGTAGGCGACCAGACCACGGGCCACCAGCTGACCGTCCGGCCCGATCAGGTCCACAGGGTCCCGGGCCACGAAACCGCCGACCACATGGGTGATCCCGGCGGGCAGGAGAGAGGCGCCCCGGTCCTGGAGCGCGCGCACGGCGCCGGCGTCGAGGTGGATCTGGCCGAGGCTGGAGGTGGCGTGGGCCAGCCACAGCATCCGCGAGGCGGACCGGTCCCCGGTGGGGTGGAAGTAGGTGCCGACGGGCTCGCCGGCCAGCGCGCGAGCGGCGTTGGCCGCGGAGGTCAGCACGACCGGGATGCCTGCCTCGGTCGCGATGCGCGCAGCGTCGACCTTGGTGCTCATGCCTCCCAGCCCGACCCCGGCAGCGCCGCTCCCGCCGACGACGACGTCCGCCAGGTCAGCGGCCGAAGCCACCTCGCTGATGAGCCGGCTGCCGCCCCTGTCGGGGGGCCCGTCGTAGAGGCCGTCGACGTCGGAGAGCAGGATCAGGGCGTCGGCACGCACGAGGTGGGCCACGAGTGCGGCGAGGCGGTCGTTGTCACCGAAGCGGATCTCCGCGGTGGCCACCGTGTCGTTCTCGTTGACGATCGGCACGACGTCGAGCTCGAGCAGCCGCTCCAGGGTGCGCTGGGCGTTGCGGTAGTGGGCGCGACGGATCAGGTCGTCGGCGGTGAGCAGCACCTGGCCCACTGTGCGGTCGTGGCGCGCGAAGGCGTCGTGGTAGTGCGCCATGAGGATCCCCTGGCCGACCGAGGCCGCGGCCTGGGCCGAGGCGAGGTCCCGGGGTCGCCGACGCAGTCCCAGCGGTGCGATGCCGGTGGCGATGGCCCCGGAGGAGACCAGGAGCAGCTGGGCGCCGCGGTGGCTGGCATCGCCCAGGGCATCCACCAGCTCGTTCACGCGGGTGACATCGATCCCGGCCGACACCCCGGCGAGGACCGAGGAGCCGTCACGGGGCCCGGCGTCGACCTCGGGGCCCGGACGCGGGCCGCGGCCACCGGCCGCCGCGTCGCTGGCTGCGGAACGGCGATGACGTGCCGGGCGCCCCCGAACCGCCGAAACCGTCCGTCCCCGCTCCGGCGGTACGCAGGGTCAACGACGACGAGCCGACCTTGACCACCACGCGCCTGGCAGCGCGGATCGCCTCACGGGATGAGGCAGGTCGAGCCGGGACCACGGCCATCAGCTCACGTCCTCCCCGGACTCGGTCGACGCAGGACTGGCCACGACTGGGGCCAGCGAACCGGAGGTCGTCCCGGGGCCACGCCGGCGATGCGTCGCCGGGCTCTCGTCCACGGGGTCCGGAGCCCAGTCGGCCTCGGGGTCCTCCCCCTCCTCCAGCTGTGCCCGCGTCCGGCCGTGCTGGCGGGCCTCGGGCGCCAGGATCCGCTGGTCCTGCCCGCGCGGGCCGGGTCCGGACCCACGGACGGTCGGCTCCCAGTCGAACACGACGGCGTTGTCCTCGCGGGCCGATCCGGACCTCGTCGCCCGGCTTCGCACCGAGGCGCACGAGATCGTCCTCGACGCCCAGGCGGGCCAGGCGGTCGGCCAGGTAGCCCACGGCCTCGTCGTTGGAGAAGTCGGTCTGGCGGATCCAGCGCTCGGGGCGCGAGCCGCGCACCCGGAACGCCTCACCCTCGCGGAGGACCTCGTAGCCGGAGTCGTCGACGGCCCTCGGCTGGATGACGATCCGCTCGGCCACCGGGCGGGCCGTGGCCGCACGCCGCTCGGAGACGATGCGACCCATCGCGAACGACAGCTCGCGCAGCCCCTCATGGGAGACCGCGGACACCAGGAACACCGGCAGGCCGCGGGCCTCGAGGTCGGCGCGCACCATCTCGGCCAGCTCGCGGCCCTCGGGGACGTCGATCTTGTTCAGCACCACCAGGCGCGGCCGATCGGCCAGCCCGCCGTACTCGGCGAGCTCGGCCTCGAGGACGTCGAGATCGCTGAGCGGGTCCCGGCCGGGCTCGAGGGTGGCACAGTCCAGGACGTGGACCAGCGCAGCGCAGCGCTCGACGTGGCGCAGGAACTCCAGGCCCAGGCCCTTGCCCTGTGAGGCTCCCGGGATCAGCCCGGGCACGTCGGCGACCGTGAACACCTGCGACCCGGCAGTCACGACCCCGAGGTTGGGCACGAGCGTCGTGAACGGGTAGTCGGCGATCTTGGGGCGCGCCGAGGACATGGCGGCGATCAGCGAGGACTTCCCGGCACTCGGGAACCCGACCAGGCCGATGTCGGCCACGGTCTTGAGCTCGAGGACGACCGTGACCTCCTCGCCGGGCTCGCCGAGGAGCGCGAAGCCCGGGGCCTTGCGCCGGGCGGAGGCCAGGGCGGCGTTGCCCAGCCCACCCCGGCCACCACGGGCGATGACCACGGAGGCGCCGGCCACCGGCAGGTCGGCCAGGACCTCGCCCTCGACGCTGATGACCGTTCCCACGGGGACGGGCAGCACGACGTCCGAGCCGTTGGCCCCGTTGCGGTGGCCGCCCTGACCCGGCACGCCGTTCGTGGCCCGGCGATGCGGGGAGTGGTGGTACTCCAGCAGGCTGGGGGTCCCGGGATCGGCCACCAGGATCACGTCCCCGCCGCGGCCGCCGTTGCCACCGTCCGGGCCGCCGAGCGGCTTGAACTTCTCCGAGTGCACGGAGGCGCACCCATGCCCGCCATTGCCGGCGGTGGCGTGGATCACCACCTGGTCGACGAATGTCGCCATGGGCCCATCTCCTCTCGTGGTCGTGCGGTGGCCGTCCCGGCTGAGCGGGAGGAAGAACGGGTGCGGGGGAAAGCAGAAGAGGCGAGCCCAACCGGGCCCGCCTCCGCTGAAGTGGTCCGGCCTCAGCCAGCCGGGACCTCGACGATGTTGATGACGCGACGCCCGCGGGCGGTGCCGAACTGCACGGCACCCGGGGCGAGGGCGAACAGGGTGTCGTCGCCGCCGCGGCCGACGTTCTCACCCGGGTGGAAGTGCGTGCCACGCTGGCGGATGAGGATCTCGCCGGCCTTGACGACCTGGCCGCCGAAGCGCTTCACACCGAGGCGCTGCGCGTTCGAGTCGCGCCCGTTGCGCGTGCTGGATGCACCCTTCTTATGAGCCATGAGGTCACTTCCCGCTCTCGATGCCGGTGACGCGCAGCTGGGTCAGGGCCTGACGGTGGCCCTGGTGCTTGCGGTAGCCGGTCTTGTTCTTGTACTTGAGGATCTCGATCTTCGGGCCCTTGGTGTGGGCCACGACCTCGGCGGACACGGTCACGCCGGCCAGGGTCTCGGAATCCGAGGTGACGGTGGCGCCGTCCACGAGCAGCAGTGCGGGCAGGACCACGTTGTCGCCGGGCTCGGCGGAGACGCGGTCGGTCTCGATGACGTCGCCGACGGCGACCTTCTCCTGGCGGCCGCCGGAGCGGACAATGGCGTACACGGGTGGCACTCCTGAGATCGGTTCGGGGCTGGACGCACCCGGATCACGGGCACGCACATGCGAGCGGCGCTCACGCGCCAGGGTTCTAGGGTACGGAGCCGACTGGCATACGGTCAAACCGCGTCCGCGCGGTCGGACTGCTCCGCGTGCTCCGCTGCGTCGTCGGCGTCGTCCGGGTGCTGCCCCGCGGCCTCGTCGGGGTTGTCCCACGACTGCTCGGGGGCGTGCTGAGCAGCGTGGACGTCGTCGGCCTGGTGTCCGTCCCACTGGTCCGACCCGGCCGAATCGCCGGCCTGCTCGGACTCGGCGTGGTGCTCGGAGCCGTGGTCCTCGGACTGACCGTGGTCCTCGGACTGACCGTGGTCCTCGGCGGACTCCTCATGCTCGGTGGACTCCGGGGCACCGTCCCCAGCATGGTCGTCCCCAGCGTGCTCGGCGACTCCGGGGCACTCGTCCCCGGCGTGCTGGTCCTGCACGTGGTCATCGGAGGTGTCCACGACGGCGTGCTCGTCGTGGTCGATGTGGCCGTGGTCGTCGAACTTCGGCGGCGGCGGCGTCTTGCCCGTCTGCTTGCCGCCGAGCACCGCCGGTACCACCGGCTTGGCGGCGCGACGCCCGCCGCGATCCCGGCGGTTGCCGTTCTCCTCGGCGGGCTGTTGGTCCACCCCGACCGGCTCGGCGTGGACCACGTGCCCACGACCCCCGCAGTGCTCGCACTGCGTGGAGAAGACCTCGAGCAGGCCCTGGCCGATCCGCTTGCGGGTCATCTGCACCAGCCCGAGCGAGGTGACCTCGGCCACCTGGTGCTTGGTCCGATCGCGGCCGAGGCACTCCACGAGCCGGCGCAGGACGAGGTCACGGTTGCTCTCGAGGACCATGTCGATGAAGTCCACGACGATGATGCCGCCGATGTCGCGCAGCCGGAGCTGGCGCACGATCTCCTCAGCCGCCTCGAGGTTGTTCTTGGTGACGGTCTCCTCGAGGTTGCCACCCTGGCCGGTGAACTTGCCGGTGTTCACGTCGACGACGGTCATCGCCTCGGTGCGGTCGATCACCAGGGAACCGCCCGAGGGCAGCCACACCTTGCGGTCCAGGGCCTTGGCGAGCTGCTCGTCGATCCGGTGCGCGGCGTAGAGGTCGGTCGGCTCGACCCACTTCTCCAGCTTGGGCAGGAGGTCCGGGGCGACCCATCCGATGTAGTCGCTGAGCGTCTGCCACGTGCTCTCGCCCTGCACCAGCAGCGTGGTGAAGTCCTCGTTGAAGATGTCGCGGACGACCTTGATCGCCAGGTCCGGCTCGCCGTACAGCAGCGACGGCGGGGACGCCGACTTCGCCTTCTTGGTGATGTCGGCCCACTGCGCGGCCAGACGAGTGACGTCGGCGGTCAGCTGCTCCTCGGTGGCGCCCTCGGCGGCGGTGCGCACGATCACGCCGGCGCCCTCCGGGACGATGTCCTTGAGGATGCCCTTGAGCCGCGAGCGCTCGGTGTCGGGCAGCTTGCGCGAGATCCCGGTCATCGAGCCCTCGGGCACGTAGACCAGGAACCGCCCCGGCAGCGAGATCTGGCTGGTCAGCCGCGCGCCCTTGTGGCCCATCGGGTCCTTGGTCACCTGCACGAGCACCGGGTCGCCGGACTTCAGCGCCAGCTCGATCCGCTTGGGCTGCCCCTCGAGGCCGGCGGCCTCCCAGTTCACCTCACCGGCGTACAGCACGGCGTTGCGGCCACGGCCGACGTCGACGAACGCTGCCTCCATCGAGGGCAGCACGTTCTGGACCTTGCCCAGGTACACGTTGCCCACCATCGAGGAGGACTCGGCGCGGTTGACGTAGTGCTCGACGAGGATGCCGTCCTCGAGGACGGCGATCTGCGTGCGGTCGCCATGCTCGCGGACGCACATGACGCGGTTGACAGCCTCGCGGCGGGCGAGGAACTCCGCCTCGGTCAGGATCGGGGCACGCCGGCGGCCGGCCTCGCGACCGTCACGGCGCCGCTGCTTCTTGGCCTCGATGCGCGTGCTGCCGCGCACCGAGGTGATCTCGTCCTTGGGCCGACGGGCCTCGCGGACCTTGACCACGGTGTTGGGCGGATCCTCGGAGGACAGGTCCTCCATCTCCTCGGCGACCCCGGCCCGGCGACGGCGACGGCGACGGCGACGGGCGCTCGAGGACTCCGAGGCCTCACCGCCCTCGGCGTCCTCATCCTCGCCGTCCTGGTCGGACTGCTCCTCGGACTCTGCATCGGACACGTCGCCGGAGCGGTTGGACCGCCGGGAGTCGGCGCGCACGTCGGCGGCGTCCTGGCTGTCGTCGTCCTCGGCGGACCCGGCGTCCTCGCCACTGCCCGGACCACCACGACGGCGGCGACGGCCACCCCGGCGGCGGCGACGACGCGGCGCTCCCTCGTCCTCGCCGTCGTCCTCGCGATCGTCCTCGCGATCCTCGGCGTCAACGTCAACGTCGGTGTCGGCGTCCTGATCGCGCGCGGCTCGCCCACGGTGCGGTTCCGACCGGTCGGTGTCGGGCGCCTGCGCTGCGGCGTCGCTGCCCTGCTCGGGAGACTCGGAGGTGGAGTCGTCGGCGACGATCGCGGGGCGTCGGCGACGACGCACGGCCTTGGTCTCGTCCGGCGGCTGGAACAGTGCCACCACGGGCGCCTCCACGGGCGGGGCCACCGGCACCGACTCGGGCTCCGGCTCCGCGGAGAAGGCCACGGTCGTCACGCCGCGGGTCGCACGCCGGGAGCGGCGTGCCGTCGCGGTGCCCTCACCCTGACGCAGGGATCCGGCCTCGGAGTCCGCAGGTCCAGTCGCCTCGACGAGATCCGCCACGGGCTCCTCGACCACCGGCTCAGCCTGCGGCTCGACCTCGGGCTCGGAGTCACCCTCGGCGTTCGACTCACCCTCGGCCACAGCCTCCGACGCCGCGCCCTCGACCTCCGGCTCGGCCTCCAGCTCCGGGGCTGACCCGGCCTCACCGGCAGCCGTCGCCCCGTCGCCCTGCTCGGACGCGGCGAAGAGCTCGGCCTGGTCACCCTCCGGGACGACCGCGGGCGGCCCCGCGGGCCGACTGGCCGCCCGTCGACGGCGACGCGGCGCTGACGTGACCGGCACGTCGGCCTGGGCTTCGTCGGTGGGCTGCTGATCCTGATCGTCGACCATGGCGGTCTCCTCACGGGTACCACGCAGCGATCACCGCCACGCAGTTCCCTGCGTATGGCCGACGCATGCACGCACGCTCCGGCGAAGCCTCTGATACCGCCCGTGGTGCGCACGTGGATCGTGCGTCGACCTCGGGCTCCGCGCTGTCAGCGGGCCCGGCTGGGGACGGAATTCGCCTCCAGCCGGTCGCGGCCAAACCGCTCCCTGTGCCAGCTCACGGCGGCACGTAGGGCCTCGGTCGGTGCGACGCATCGAACACGGGTCACTCCGACGGACGGGGTGACTGGGCCGAATTATGCCACAGGGGGTGTCCCGCGGCGCGCAACTCGCGGGGTCGCCCCTACGCCGAGGCTGCCGCCGCGGCCGCCCGATCGACAGCCAGCGGATCGCCGACCAGCCCGTCAGCCGTCAGCGGACCCTGCGCCACTCGGGTCGAGCGGGCCGGATCCGAGGCGGCCAGGCCGCCGACCTCACGCAGTGCGACCAGGATCTCCTCGGGGCGCACCGTGGGCGTCACGTTGGCCACGGTGACCTCGAGCACGGCACCGAGCGGGCCGGCATCGCCGACCACACCGGTGACCAGCGCCGGGCGCAGGTCGAGGGTCCGCATCCCCTGCTTCATCATCCTCTGCACGGGCACGGCCTCGGCGTCCGTGACCCGCTGCCACGCCTGGGCGAGCTCGCCGGAGTCGGCTCCGGGGACCTCGATGCGCCACCTGCTCGCCTCCAGCCTGTTGACCAGGTCGGGCGTGCGGGCCTCGACGACCTCGATCACGTCCAGGCCCGGGGGCAGGGCGTCGTCGAGCTCGGCGCGCAGGGCCTCGGGGTCGCAGCGCCGGACCACGCCGATCTCCACGTACTCCGCCTCGCTGGCCGCGCCGGTCGGGGCGGAGTTGGCGTAGGAGACCTTCGGGTGCGGCGAGAACCCCGCCGAGTAGGCCATCGGGACCCGGGCGCGGCGCAGTGCCCGCTCGAGGGCCCGCTGGAAGTCCCGGTGCGAGGAGAAGCGCAGCGGTCCGCGCTTGGCGTAGCGGATGCGCAGCTTCTGGACCGCGGGGACGATCTCGCGGTCAGGTGTTCGCTTGGCGGCCATCAGGCCTCCACCCTCGAGGGGACGGCCGGCAGCGGCAGCAGCACAGCCGCCCCGGGCCCGACCTGGATCTGCGTGCCGAGGTGGTCGCAGACGCCGCAGTCGAAGCACGGGGTCCACCGGCAGTCCTCGACCTCGCCCCCGGCGAGCGCCTCCTCCCAGTCCTGCCAGAGCCAGTCGCGGTCCAGCCCCGAGTCGAGGTGGTCCCAGGGCAGGACCTCGTTCTGCTCGCGCTCCCGGGTCGTGTACCAGCCGACGTCCACCGGCGAGTCGGCCAGGGCTCGCTCGGCGGCCGACATCCAGCGGTCGAAGGAGAAGTGCTCGCTCCACCCGTCGAACCGGGCACCGTCCCGCCAGGCCTCGAGGATCACCCGGCCCACGCGCCGGTCGCCCCGGGACAGCAGGCCCTCCACGATCCCGGGCCGGCCGTCGTGGTAGCGGAACCCGATCGCCTTGCCGTAGTTGCGGTCGTTGCGGATCTCGTCGCGCAGGGCGTGCAGGCGCCGGTCGGTGCTCTCGTGGTCGAGCTGGGCGGCCCACTGGAAGGGGGTGTGCGGCTTCGGCACGAACCCACCGATCGACACGGTGCACCGGATGTCGCGGGTGCCGGCGGCCTCACGTCCGGCCTTGATCACGTTCTTGGCCAGCTCGGCGATCTGCAGCACGTCCTCATCGGTCTCCGTCGGCAAGCCGCACATGAAGTACAGCTTCACCTGCCGCCAGCCCGCGGAGTAGGCCGCGGTGACGGTGCTGATCAGGTCCTCCTCGGTGACCATCTTGTTGATCACCTGGCGCATCCGCTCGCTGCCACCCTCGGGGGCGAACGTCAGCCCCGAGCGCCGGCCGTTGCGCGACAGCTCGTTGGCAAGGTCGATGTTGAACGCGTCCACCCGGGTGCTCGGCAGCGACAGCGCCACCTGCTCGGACTCGTACCGGTCAGCCAGGCCCTTGCTCAGCTCGGCGATCTCGGAGTGGTCGGCGCTGCTCAGCGAGAGCATCCCGACCTCCTCGAAGCCGGTCTTGCGCAGGCCGTTCTCGATCATCTCGCCGAGGACCTCGGTCGAGCGCTCGCGGACGGGCCTGGTGATCATCCCGGCCTGGCAGAACCGGCAGCCACGGGTGCAGCCACGGAAGATCTCCACGCTGAGGCGCTCGTGCACCGTCTCGGCCAGCGGGACGAGCGGGTTCTTCGGGTAGGGCCACTCGTCGAGGTCCATGAGGGTGTGCTTGGCCACGCGCCAGGGCGCGGCAGGGTTGGTGGGCACGACGCGGCCGATCCGGCCGTCAGCCAGGTACTCCACGTCGTAGAACGCCGGGACGTAGACCACCCCGCTCGCGGCCAGCCGCTCCAGCAGCGCCTGGCGCAGCGACGTCCCGTTGGCCACCTCACCGAAGCCGGGGTGCTCGGTCTTGAACGCCCGCACGATCTCGCTGATCGCCAGCACCGCCTCCTCGCCGTCGCCGAGGACGACGACGTCGACGAAGTCCGCGACCGGCTCGGGGTTGAACGCCGCATGCCCGCCCATCACGACCAACGGGTGGTGGTCACCGCGCTCGTGGGACATCAGCGGGATGCCCGCGAGGTCCAGGCTCGTGAGCATGTTCGTGTAGCCGAGCTCGGTGGAGAACGAGACGCCGATCAGGTCGAAGGCACCGAGCGGGCGATGGCCGTCGACGGTGAAGGCGGGGATGCCGCGCTCGCGCATCAGGGTCTCGAGGTCGGGCCACACCGAGTAGGTGCGCTGGGCCAGCACTCCCTCGGCCTCATTGAGGACCTCGTAGAGGATCTGCACGCCCTGGTTGGGCAGCCCGACCTCATAGGCATCCGGGTACATCAGCGCCCACCGCACCCGCGCGGCGTCCCAGTCCTTGGCCGCAGCGTTCAACTCACCGCCGATGTACTGCACCGGCTTGCTCACCCGGGGCAGCACCTGCTCGAGCTGGTCGAACACGGGCGCGCTGGAACGACTTGACGGTTCACGCATCCGCCAAGGGTAGACCGGATCAGCGGATCCGCCCCTGTCGCAGATTCCGGCCGGGGCAGGTCGTCGGCTGCGGCCACCGGGCTAAGTGGCCCAGGAACCTCGCGCCCGCTCGCGTCGAACTGGGCCCTGTTCCGGGGCACGACGGTCAACCTCGCGCCCGCTCGCGTCGATCCGCCAGCCCACGAGCTGACCGGAACGACGGAAGCGGGCGCGAGGTTGGCTCAGCCGCTGCCCACGCGCATCCCGCGGGCGCTCGTTCGACGGCAAGGGGCGCGAGGTTGGGCGAGCCGTGCCGGCAAGGGCTACTTGGCCGCGGAAGCCTGGCCCTCGGCGTCCACGTGGACGACTGGAAGCGGGGCAGGAGGGTTCTGGGCAGATTCGGAGTCGGCCGCGGGCGCGGTCGGGCGGCGCAGACGCGGCAGCAGCATGCCCGTGCGGGCCTTGTAGGCCGCCCACTCCGGGTAGCGGCTCATGCTGGCCTCCTTGCCGAGCATGTTCGGCAGGAAGAGGGCCAGCCAGACCCAGGCCAGGACCAGCCACGGGATCCAGTGCCCGGCCACCACCGCGAAGGAGGCGTACAGCACCATCTCGCCCAGGTAGTTCGGGTGGCGCACGCGGGCGAACCACCCCGTCGTGATCAGCCCTCTCCTCAGCTGCAGCGTGTAGTGCTTCTGCCCATCGCTGGCCATCATCAGCACCACGCCCAGCGCGTAGGCGATCGTCGCGCAGGCCAACAACCACGGCGGCTGCTCGGTGTCATCGGCGACCAGCAGGATGGGCGCCAACCAGTACGGCCCCAGGACCAGCGCGAAGCTCATGAACGCGCCACCGAACGTGATTCGCCTCTGCCACCGGGCGTCGGGGATGACGGCGTCCTTGAGCAGCCAGATCAGGCCGTAGCTCCCGTGCAGGGCGAGGTAGGTCCAGGCGGTGACGGTCCAGGTGTCGGTCAGGACCATGAGCCCCAGGACGAAGGGCAGGGTGCCGCCCTTCTGGAAGTTGATGACCCAGTTCAGCTTCAGCGCGCGAGGTCCGCCGAGGAAGTCCTCGGAGAGGTAGGTGCGCAGCTGGGTCCAGCGGTCCAGAGTCATGCGCACCTGCTCAGGATAACGCCGGGCCACGAAGCAGGTGCAGCGATCACTCCCGAGCAGGCCGAGACCCGGGGCATCACCGGAAGTTCATCGGCAGCCCGCACCCCCAGCGCGCCCGCCCCACCCTGCGCAGGCAATGATCGGGTGCCATGAGCAACCATCGCGAGGTCCGTGAGTTCGACCTCGAGTCCATCATGGACCTGGCCGACATCATCGACGCCCTGCAGGACACCGAGGACGACCGGCTCCTGCGCTTCGGGCTGACCGCCACCGAGACCTGGGACGAGGTCGACGACCCGGTCCTGCTCGGTCCGGACGGCACCCCGGTGGGCACCTGGCGCGAGGGGTACCCGTACGACGAGCGGATGACCCGCCACGAGTACGAGACCAGCAAGCGGCTGCTGCAGATCGAGCTGCTGAAGCTGCAGTCGTGGGTCAAGACCTCCGGGGCGCGGATCGTCATGGTGTTCGAGGGCCGGGATGCCGCGGGCAAGGGGGGCACGATCAAGCGCTTCATGGAGCACATGAACCCCCGCGGCGCGCGGGTCATCGCGCTGGAGAAGCCCTCCCAGGAGGAGCGGACCCAGTGGTACTTCCAGCGCTACATCGAGCACCTGCCCAGCGCCGGGGAGATCGTGATGTTCGACCGGTCCTGGTACAACCGCGCCGGGGTCGAGCGCGTGATGGGCTTCTGCACCGACGAGGAGTACAAGGAGTTCATGCGCCAGGCCCCCGAGTTCGAGCGGATGCTCGTGCGCAGCGGCATCATCCTGTTCAAGTTCTGGTTCTCGGTGAGCCGCAAGGAGCAGGTGTCGCGGTTCACGATCCGCCGGATCGACCCGGTGCGGCAGTGGAAGCTCTCGGACATGGACCTGGCCAGCCTGGATCGGTGGCAGGACTACACCGACGCCAAGGAGGCCATGCTGTTCTACACGGACAGCGAATGGGCCCCGTGGACGATCGTGCGCTCCAACGACAAGAAGCGCGGACGCCTCGAGGCCATCCGCTGGGTGCTCTCCGAGGTGAACTACCCGGACAAGGACACCGACCTCGTCGGCACCCCGGACCCGCTCATCGTCGGCGCACCGTCGCACATCTACGAGACCGGTGAGAAGACCGGACGGGTGTACCCGCTGCTCTGAGCTGGGCGGACGGCCGGCGCGGGATGGGCCGTTCGGGTTCCCGCAGGTGGTCCACCGAGGGGCCCGCCGCCGATAGGTTGGTCCGGTGAGCACCCGGGCACTGGCGACCGTGGGCCGGGCCGTCCTGATCCTGCTCACGATGATCGGACTGCTGTGGCCCCTGGCCGGGTCGCTGATCCCGGCCACCACGGGAGCGGCCGACGACCCCGTCGTGATCACCACCCTGCGCTCCGCCTTCACCGTCAGCGCTGACGGGCACATGGCGGTGACCGAGCAGATCACCGCCGACTTCCCGAGCGGTCGCCGCGGGATCTTCCGCTACTGGGATGTCGCGGACCCGAGCGACCCGAGCGCCCGGCACGTGCCGACGATCCGGGAGATCACGGTGGACGGCGCCGAGGCCCCGTTCGAGACGTCCTGGGAGGACGGACGGATCCTGGTCGCGAGGATCGGCGATCCGGACGTGTACCTGTCCCCCGGCGAGCACACCTACACGATCGCCTACGCGATCGACGGCGTCATCTCAGACCCGGCGGCGGGGGCCGCCGGGACCTTCGCCTCCACCGAGGGCCAGGTCGCCAGCGACCCGGGTTCGGTCCTGTACTGGAACGTCGTCGCGCAGGGGTGGGAGATGGCCATCCGCAGGGCGCGCATCGCGATCTCGCTGCCCAGCCCCAGCGGCCAGGTCCAGTGCTCGGCGGGGTCGGCGACGGGTCCCGGGCCCTGCGGGATCGCGGGCGCCGGCACGAGGGACCTGGTCCTGACCGCCGAGGACCTGCCGCCGCGGACCGGGATGACCGTGCGTGCCACGATGAGCCCGCCCGAGCCGGACCGACCGGGCGTGCCCTGGTCCGTGCGATGGGACCCGATCCTGGGTCGCTCCGTGGGCGCGCTCATCGCCGTCCTCGCCCTGGCGGCCGCTGCGCTGGTGGCTGGGATCGCCTGGGGGCGCTCCGGCCGGGAGGAGTCCCCCGGGTTCCCCGTCCAGTACGCGCCGCCGGAGGGCCTGGGGCCGGTCCAGACCACGTACATGGCCACCGAATCGCACGGGCCGGCACCCCTGGTGGCCACGATCCTGTACCTGGCCGACCGGGGGTTCGTGTCGCTGGAGAACCCGGCCGTGGACTCGTGGCGGATCATCGGTCGGGCTCAGGACGCGCAGTGGGGCGTCCTGGACCCGGGCGCCCAGGCGGTGGGCGACGCCCTGGGCATCCGCTCCCCCGGGGCGAGCTTCGCGGCCGACGGATCGATCGGGGCCGGCAAGACCCTGGGCGAGGCGCAGAAGGCGCTCCCGGCGGCGGTGGACCGCTGGGCCAGCAGTGCCGGGCTGGTGCATGTGGCGCCCAACGAGTACCTCGGGCGGGTCGCCTGGGTGGTGGCCGTGCTCCTCGCCGCGCTCGGGTTCACAGGCCTGGGCTGGCCGACGATGTGGGGCCTGCCCTTCGCCGCGTTCGCGATCGGCGGGGTGACCCTGCTGGCCACGGGGATCGGCCGTCGTCGCACGGCTGCCGGACGCGTGGTGTGGTCGAAGGCCGGCGGGTTCCAGCGGCTGCTGTCCACCCCGTCGGCCGAGGATCGGTTCGACTTCGCAGCCCGCACCGACCTGTTCATCGCCTACGTGCCGTACGCGGTCGCCTTCGGGGTGGCCGACAGATGGGCGGAGAAGTACCGCGTCGCCACCCAGTCCGAGCCGCCGATCCCGGCGTGGTACCCCTACTACGCTGGATCGCAGTACGGCAGCTTCTACTCCAGCTCCCAGTTCGACTCCTTCGACTCCGCGGTGTCCGAGTCCATCTCGGCCTACACCGCCTCGCAGTCCTCCTCCTCATCATCAAGCGGGGGCGGGGGCGGCGGGTTCGGTGGCGGGGGCGGCGGTGGGGGTGGGGGCTCGTGGTGACCCGGTGCACGATCGATGAGAGGTGGATGTCCTGATGAGTTGGCTGATCGTCCTGGTCGTGATCCTGATACTCGCGGGGATCATGGTCGTGGGCTTCAACAAGCTGCGCCGCCTGGACATGCGCGCCCAGGAGGCGCTCGGGGGGATCGACGTCCAGCTCACGCGACGGGCCGACCTGATCCCCAACCTGGTGGCGACGGTCAAGGGCTACGCAGCGCACGAGAGCGGCGTCCTCGAGGCGGTGACGGCCGCCCGGGCCGCCGTCACCGCGGCATCGAAGTCTGGCTCCGTTGCGGACAGGGCGACGGCCGAGGCCGCGCTGGACAGGTCGCTGGTCAACGTCCTGGCCGTCGCCGAGGCGTACCCGGAGCTCAAGGCGTCGGCGAACTTCGTGGCCCTGCAGCAGGAGCTCGGCGAGACCGAGGACCAGCTCGCGTTCGCCCGGCAGTACTACAACGACGCGGTCGCCTCGCTCAACACGGCGGTCGTGACCCTGCCGTGGATGGTGCTCGCCCCCATGGCCGCGGTGCACAAGCGCGACTTCTACGAGGCCCCGGACACCCACCAGGCCCCGCCGCAGGTGGCGTTCTGAGCGGGCCGCCGGGCGACCGCCGCGCTCAGTCCTGCGCCGTCACCCCGGCGTGGATGTTGAGCAGCAGCCCGATCCCGATCCACGCGGCGAACATCGAGGACCCCCCGTAGGACACGAACGGCAGCGGCACCCCGGTCACGGGCATGATCCCGAGGTTCATGCCGATGTTCTCGAAGGCCTGCAGGCCGAACCAGAGGACCACCCCGCTGGCCACGAGCCGGCCGAACAGGTCCCGGGCACGCAGGGCGATCGTCAGCCCACGCCAGAGCACCACCGCCAGCAGGCCCAGGAGGATGCACACCCCGACGAAGCCGAGCTCCTCGCCGGCCACCGAGAACACGAAGTCGGTGTGGTTGAAGGGGACGAACCCGCCCTGGGTCTGGGTGCCGTTGCCCAGCCCGCGGCCCAGCAGGCCGCCGGCGCCGATCGCGATCCGGGCCTGCTGCGTGTTGTAGCCGAACGTCCGTGCGCCCTCGTCCGGACGCGCGAACGCTGTGAGCCGGTCCACCTGGTAGTCGTCGACCAGGCCGAGGGCGAACGCCGCGACCACCGCCGCCGCCCCCAGCGCCGCCAGGACCATCAGGTGCACCAGCCGCACCCCGGCGATCACGAGCATCCCCATGACGATGGACAGGATCACCAGCACGGTGCCCAGGTCGGGCTGAAGCAGGATGAGCGCCACCGGGACGGCCGCGATCGCCAGGGCCCGCGCCAGCGTGCGCAGGTCCGGGGCGTCCGACGGATTCCGGTCGGCGAGCACCAGGGCGACCCCGACGATGATCGCCACCTTGGCGAACTCCGAGGGCTGGATCGTGAAGCCGGCCGGCAGCCGGATCCATGCCTGGGCGCCGTTGATCGTGCTGCCCAGGGGGGAGAGCACGACCAGCAGGCCGGCGAGGCTGGCCGCATACAGGATTGGCGTGTACCGCCGGATCGCCCGATGGCCCAGGCGGGACACCACCCAGCACAGGCCCAGACCGAGCAGGAGGTTCATCACCTGGCGCACGGCGGAGGTCCCCGACCACTGCCCGGCCGCGAGGAGCCGCGCGGAGGTCGCCGACCAGATCAGGGCGGCCCCGAGCAGGCACAGCGACACCGCGGAGAGCACCAGGACCCAGTCCCACTGGCGCAGGCGCGGCGGGCTGGTCCGGGCACCCATGGGCACGGCAGTGCGCAGCAGGGTCATGGCGCTGCCGAGCCTTCCGGCGCCACCGCCGACGATCCGGCGCTCGGGGCTGCGGGCACCCCGTCGGCGCCCATCGTCGGCAGCCCCTGCGCCACGTCCCCACCGACGAGCACGCTGCGGGCCGGATCGGCTGTGCCGTCGCGGACCCCGAACAGCGCCTCGTAGATGCCCTTCACGCTGGCACCTGACGTGCCCGCACCCGTGCCGCCCTGGGACACCATGATCACGACGGCGTACCGGGGGTCGTCGGCCGGCGCGAAGGACGCGAACCACGAGGTCGCCTGCTGGCCGTACACCTCGCCCGTGCCGGTCTTGCCCGCCAGCGGCACCTCGTCGAGCGGGAAGCCGGCGAAGGGCCGCCTGGCTGTTCCGGTCTCGATCACCCCGCGCAGGGCCCGGCGCAGGAACGCCAGGTCCTCGGCGGGGACGTCCACGGTTCCGGCCACCTGCGGGGCGAACTCCTGGGCCACCGACCCGTCGGCGTTGAGCAGGGCGCGCGCCACCTGCGGTCGGTGCACGGTGCCCCCGTTGGCGATCGCGGCGTAGGCCGTGGCCACCTGCAGCACCGTGGCCGCGGTGTCGCCCTGGCCGATCGAGGCGTTGAGGGCGTCACCGACCCGCCAGAGCATGCCCTCCGCGCAGTTCTCCCTGGCCAGGCGGGTCAGGAAGCGGGCGCGCTCGGCATCCTCGACCTCCGGGTACCCGTCCTCAGCCCGGGCGCACCACTCGTCGCGACGCTGCTCCCACTGCGCGACCTTGGTCTCACGCGAGGCGATCCGACCCGCGGTCTCGCCCGGCAGGTCGATCCCGGTGGCCCGACCGAAGCCGAAGTCGGAGGCGATCGTGGCGATGAGGTCCGCCGGGTCCTCGACGGGCGTGGAGCCGCCGTCCGCGCGCCACTGCTCGTGGGCCACGCGGTAGAAGATCGTGTCGCACGACACCTCCAGCGCTCGGGCCAGGGAGATCGGCCCGTACGCCCGTGAGCGGTAGTTCTTGAAGGCCCGACCGCCCACCGAGTAGCTGCTGGGGCAGTCATAGGCGGAGGTCGTCGAGTACCCGGACTCCAGCGCAGCGGCTGCGCTGACCACCTTGAACGTCGAGGCCGGTGCCACGGCGGTCTGCACCGCACGGTTGAGCAGCGGCTGGCCCGCCGCCGGATCAGTCAGCGCTGCGTAGTCGTCGGCGGCGATCCCGCCGGTCCAGATGTTGGCGTCGAAGTCGGGCGCGGAGGCCAGCGCGAGCACCGCGCCGGTGCGCACGTCGAGCACCACAGCCGCCCCGCCGTCGGCCTTGTAGGGCGTCTCGGAGATCGGGTCGATCCGCCCCCGGGCCCGGATGATCGCCGCCTGGAGCTGCTCCTCGACGACGGCCTGCAGCGCGGCGTCGATGGTGGTCACCAGGGTCTTGCCGGGCACGGCCGGGACCTCGACCCCGGCCGAGGCCCGGTGCCCCGCGCTGTCGACGGTCACGCGCTCGAGACCCGGCTGGCCGCGCAGCGCATCGTCGTGGACCAGCTCGAGTCCGGCCTGGCCGCGCGCCGGTGCTCCTTCGAGGTCGGGGTCCTCGGCGAGATCCTCAGCCGTCACGACACCGACATGCCCCAGTGCGTGCGCCGCCAGGGACTCCCCCGGGTAGTGGCGCACGGGCACCCGATCGATGGCGATCGCGGGGAACCCGGCCGGGTCGGCCATGACCTCCCCGGCGACCTCGACGGCCACGTCGCGGACCACCACCGGGTTGGCCCCGGGTGCCCCGTTCCAGCAGTTCGGCTGCTTCTGGGCACCCGGCGTCCCACAGTTCTGCAGGCGGGCGGCGAGGACAGCGACGTCCATGCCCACCAGGGACGCCAGGCGGTCGAGCACGGCGGCCCCGTCGTCGTCGAGCCGGCGCAGCTCCCGGCGGTCGACGGACACGTCGAGGCTGATCCGGTTGGCGGCCAGGGGTCGGCCCTGCTGGTCGAGGACCATGCCCCGGGCGGCGGGGATCACCAGCTCGCGGACCCGATTGTCCTCGGCCGCCGCCCGGGCCTGGTCCGCGTCGACGACCTGGAGGCTGAAGGCGCGTGCGGCCAGGGTCACGACCAGGGACATCACCAGGACGGCCAGGATCAGCAGGCGGGCGTGGACGCGGTCGGTCATGGCGCCCCCAGTCCCGCTGAGGGGCCGGCGGGGCCGCCGAGGGGGGAGACCCGGGAGACCGGGGGTGCGGGCCTGGTCGAGCGCGTCGCGAGCAGAAGCGCGAGGGGCGCCAGCACCAGCCCCCAGACGGCACTGGCCGCCGCCGCACCGAGGGTCGACACGGATGCCGATGATCCCGCGAACCACAGGACGACCGCGCGCCCCAGCACCACCGCCCCCGCCGCGAGCGCGAGCAGGAGCATCGCCGAGAAGGGCCCCGGCTGGTACGTCTCGGCGACCCGCCCCAGCACGGCGCCAACCACCGCCAGGACGAGCATCCAGCCGCCCAGTGGCCCGGATGCGGGCGGGATCAGGTCGAGGACGAGTCCGGCCCCGGCACCGGCGAGGCCGCCGGCGAGCGGTCCATGGGCGACGGCCATCGCCATCACGGCGACGACCACCAGGTCGGGGACCGCCCACGGGGTCGGCAGGAAGGCGACGAGGCTCACCTGCACGATCGCCAGGACGACGAGGCCCACGGCGAGCAGCACGAGCGCGCCGGGCGACCACCCAGGGGCGCTCATGAGTCCGGGTCCGTCGGGCCGGGGACCAGCACCGCCACCCGATCCATCGTGGACTCGTCGACCGCCGGGGTGACCTCGGCCGCCCTGGTCAGCTCGGTCGACGATCCGGTCACCCCCGCGATCCTGCCCAGGGGCAGGTCTGCGGGGAGGTCACCACTGGGCGTCCCCAGGGTGACGATCAGGTCGCCGGGAGCCATGCGCCCGAGGGGGTCGAGCAACTCGAAGCTGCCCGCGCTGCCGGTGCCGCGGTACACCCCGAGCTCACCGGAGGACGCCACCCGCGCGGCGATCTGCGTGGCCGGGTCGATGGCCAGGCGCACGGTGGAGACCTGCGGCGAGACCGCGTCCACGAGGCCGACCAGCCCACCGTCACCGAGCACCGCCAGGCCCGAGCGGATGCCGTCGCCGGATCCGGTGGAGATGGCCGCTGACCGGGCCGGGTCCTGGACCGCGGAGATCGAGACGACCCGCCCGGCGACGGGGGTGAACCCCTCGGCGGGAGCGAGCGCGGCCAGGGCGCGCGCGTCGGCCTCGGCGAGGGTCCCGGCGGCCGCAGCACCCGCCTGCGCCCGGGCCTGCGCCAGCTGCTGCTCCAGCTCGGCGATCCGGGCACGCTCCGGCGCCGAGCCGCCGAGCCGTTCAGCGGCCTGCGTGCGGACCCAGGCCAGGGCGCGCTCGGGCGGGCCCGCGACTGCGCCGGCGACCCCGCGCAGGGCGTCGGTCGCACCTGCACCACGCACGTCGAGGAGGATCAGCAGCAGGGCCACGGCGACGGCGGCCCCGACGAGCACCCGCGTGCTGCGCCAGGCCATCAGTGCCGCGGCTCCGCGATCAGGACACGCGACAGCGCGTCGAAGGACTCCACCGCGCGACCGGCGCCGAGCACGACCGCGTGCGTGGGGTTCTCGGCGACGACCACGGGCATGCCGGTCTCGCTGGCCAGCCGTCGGTCGATCCCGGCGAGCAGCGCCCCGCCCCCGGTGAGCACGATCCCGCGGGACAGGACGTCGCCGGACAGCTCCGGGGGGGTGCGGTCGAGGGTCGAGGCCACCGCATCGACGATCGCCTGGACCGGCTCGTCCAGCGCCCAGCGGATCTCCTCCGCGGTCACGTCGACGGTCCGCGGCATGCCGGTCACGAGATCGCGACCGCGCAGCGCCGAGCCCGGCTCGTCAGCGGACGGGAATGCCGAGCCGATGGCGACCTTGACGTCCTCGGCGGTGCGCTCCCCGATCAGCAGGGAGTACTCCTTCTTGGCGTAGTTGATGATCGCCTCGTCGAGGCGGTCACCGCCGACGCGGACCGACATCGAGGTCACGGTGCCGCCGAGGGCCAGGACGGCGACCTCCGTGGTGCCGCCCCCGATGTCGACGACCATGGACCCGGTCGCCTCGTGCACCGGCAGGCCGGCACCGATCGCGGCGGCCATCGGCTCCTCCATCAGGTGCACCTCGCGGGCGCCCGCGGCGTAGCAGGCGTCGCGGACGGCCCGGCGCTCGACCCCGGTGATCCCGCTGGGGACGGCCACGATGATCCGGGGCCGGAACCAGAAGCTGCGCTTGTGCACCCGACCGACGAAGTAGCGCAGCATCCGTTCGGCGTTGTCGAAGTCGGCGATGACGCC
Source organism: uncultured Actinomycetes bacterium (assembly GCA_963714995.1). GTDB lineage: Bacteria > Actinomycetota > Actinomycetes > S36-B12 > CAIYMF01 > Prado023. The sequence continues at coordinate 223,885 of CAVQQP010000002.1, forward strand.
ATCGCGCAGCGGGCGCACGGTGACGATGTGCTCGGGGGTGCGCCCCAGCATCGCCTTGGCGTCGTTGCCGACCCCGACCAGCGCACCGGTGTCGGCCGAGACCGCGACGATCGACGGCTCAGCCAGGGCGATCCCCGCGCCCCGGACGTAGACCAGTGTCGTGGCCGTGCCGAGGTCGATCGCGAGGTCACGGCCGGCGAGGCGCCGGGTCGGGTCGGCCACCGCGCTCACCCCTCGGTCGTTGCGTTCGTGCGTGGATCAGGGTCATCGGTGTGAACGGTTCCGACGATCGGATGGTCGATTCCGTTCACACGGTGGCCATCAAGCGAGGCCGGGGAAGAACAGTGCCACCTCACGGGCGGCTGACTCCGGCGAGTCCGAGCCGTGCGTGACGTTCTCCTGCATCACCGTGGCGAGGTCGCCACGGATCGTGCCCGGGGCTGCGGTCACGGGGTTGGTCGCGCCCATCATCGCCCGCCACTGGACGATCGCGTCAGGACCCTCGACGACCGCGGCCACCAGCGGGCCGGAGGTGATGAAGTCCACGAGATCGGCGAAGAACGGCTTGGCGGCGTGCTCCCCGTAGTGCGCCTCAGCCGTGGCCCGGTCCAGCGTCCGCAGCTCGAGGGCGACGATCCGCAGGCCCTTGCGCTCGATGCGCGACAGCACCTCACCGATCAGGTTGCGGGCGACGCCGTCCGGCTTGATCAGGACCAGGGTCCGCTCAGTCATGCGTGCCTCCTGCGCAGGCGGGCGGAGCCTCCGCCCTCAAGGCGGCCAAGACTACCTGCCGTCCGAGGGTGCCCCGGACGCCCGCCTGGGGCACAGGGCTCACGGCGGGAGGTGCTGGACTATCCGGTCGCGTGGGCGGCCTCGGCCTTGCGGCCCAGGTGCAGGGCGGTCCACCAGAGGGCGGTGAACACCACCCCGAGCACGATCATCATCCAGCCGATGAACAGGCCACTGGCCACCACGAGCGCCTGCACGGCCCATCCGGCCGGCACGAAGAACGGGCGGCGGAACAACCCGGGCAGCAGGGCGCAGACCAGCGCGAGGGCTGCGAAAAGCCACCCGACCCACGCCGGCTGGCCACCGGCCACGACCGCCACCGGGATGGCCAGCAGCAGGACGATCGCCTCCATGATCAGGACGCTGGAGGTCAGGACCCTCATTCCCAGCCCTCCGGCGCCCGGCCGCGCGGTGCACCGTGCTCCGAGCGGGTGGCCCCGGACTCATGGCCGGACTCCGCACCGAGCAGCAGGCGCGCCTCGCCGGCCATCGTGACCGAGCCGGTGACGAGCACGCCGGCACCGACCCCTGCAGGGGAAGCCCCCTCCGCCAGCTCGATGGCCCGGTCGAGGGCGTCATCGAGACGATCGACCGCCTCGACCCGCGCCGCGCCCAGCACCTCCTCGGCGATCGCCGCGAGCTCGGCGACCGGCAGCGCACGGGGAGAGCTCGACCTCGTGATGACCACCATGTCGACGACCGGGTCAAGCGCCGCGATGATCCCGGCAGCGTCCTTGTCCGCGAGGATGCCCACGACCCCGACCGACGACGTGAACGCGAAGGAGTCGGCCACAGCCGCGGCGAGCGCCAGCGCCCCAGGCACGTTGTGCGCGGCGTCGACCACCACAGTCGGCGCCCGACGCACGATCTCCAGCCGCCCGGGGGACGTGACGCTCGCGAGGCCGGCGCGCACGACGGCCGGGTCCAGTCGGCGCCCGGGCGTCGGGATGGGGATGTCGGACGCGACGTGCGCCGCCGGGTCGCCGTCCCGGATGTCGACGGCGACAGCTCCCGCTCCCGAACCGGCGCTGCCGCCGACCGCTGGGGAGGCGTTCGATGTGATCCCGAAGAACGACTCGACGGCCGCGAGCGCGGCTGCCGCGTTGCGGGCCTGGTGCGCGCCGAACAGCGGGAGGAAGACGTCCTCGTAGTCGGCTCCCAGGCCGCGGAGGGTGACCTGCTGGCCGCCCACGGCGACCAGCCGCTCGAGCACGCCGAAGTGGATCCCCTCGACCACGGTCGGAGCCTCCATCTGCGCAGCGGCGGCAGCCAGCACCTCCATGGCCTCGTCGTCCTGGGCGGCGAGCACGACCGACGAGGTCGGCTTGATGATCCCCGCCTTCTCCCCCGCGATGTCGGCCAACGTGTCGCCGAGGTAGTCCGAGTGGTCCATCCCGATCGGCATGATGACGGCCACCTGCCCGTCGGCGACGTTGGTGGCATCCCACGTCCCGCCCATCCCGACCTCGACGACCGCGACATCGACTGGAGCATCGGCGAACGCCGCGAAGCCCAGAGCGGTCATCACCTCGAAGAAGCTCAGCCGCGGCCCGCCCTCGAGCTCACTGGCCTCGTCGGCCATCGCCAGCACGGGGGCCACCTCGTCGTGGATGTCCAGGAAGGCATCGATGCTGATCGGCTCGCCATCGAGGCGGATCCGCTCGCGCAGGTCGGACAGGTGCGGCGAGGTGATCAGGCCGGTGTGCAGGCCGAACGCACGCAGCAGCGACTCGATCATGCGGGCGGTCGAGGTCTTGCCGTTCGTCCCCGTCACGTGGATCACCGGGAAGGCGCGCTGCGGGTCGCCGAGGAACTGGGTCAGCGTCCGGATGCGGTCCAGGGTCGGGGAGATCTGCGACTCGGGCCAGCGCGCCTCGAGCTCGCGGCGCACCTGGCCGAAGCGGTGCAGCGGGTCGGTGGGGTCAGTCGTCACGGGGCCATCGTCGCATCCCCCGTGGGGCGCTGCCGCCCGGCAGGCTGGCGCTGCGCGGCGTAGGTTGGGCTCCCCGACCGGAGGGAGGACCCGGATGAGCACCGCCCTCGAGGAACCCCGTGCGACCGAGCCCGACGCTGAGCCCGCCGACGCCGCACCGGACGTGGCCGCCTCGCTGACCAGGACGCTGACCGTGTTCGGGGCATCGAGCGTGGTGGTCGGCGGGCTCATGGCCCTGACGTCCTCGAGCCCGACCGGCCGCGCGTTCGGCCAGCAGACCGCGGCCTGGGGGGCGATCAACACGGCCATCGCAGGGTTCGGCGCCTGGCGCTCACGGACTCGCCCGAGCCGAGGCAGCGGGGCTGCGCCGGACGCTGCTCGTCAACGCCGGCCTGGACGTGGCCTACGTGGCTGCCGGTGCCCACCTCGCCCATCACCGTTCCACTCTCGGCGGGCGCGTCACCGCGGATGCGGCGCGAGGACACGGGCTGGCGGTGGTCGTCCAGGGTCTGGGCCTGATGGTCCTGGACCTGACCTACGCGCGACGCCTGGGCTGAGCTGCGTCGCGCCTGGGGCGCCCTGCGCGACGTGTGGGGCCGTCCTCGTGGCCCCAGTAGAATCGCGCCCCATGAGCCAGTCGCCGGACGCCCCCGCCGCACGCATCCCTGAGAAGCCCTCGATCGATGGGATCGAGTCGGTGTGGTCCGCACGGTGGGAGGCCGAGGGCACCTACCGCTTCGATCGCACCCGGCCGCGTGCCGAGGTCTACTCGATCGACACCCCGCCGCCGACCGTCTCGGGCTCCCTGCACGTCGGTCACGTGTTCTCCTACACGCACACCGACCTCATCGCGCGCTACAAGCGGATGCAGGGCTACGAGATCTTCTACCCGATGGGGTGGGACGACAACGGCCTGCCGACCGAGCGCCGCGTCCAGAACTACTACGGCGTGCGCTGCGAGCCGACGCTGCACCACGACCCGGACTTCACCCCGCCGGAGAAGCCCGACCCGAAGAAGCAGGTCGCGATCAGCCGGCGCAACTTCATCGAGCTCTGCGAGCAGCTGACCCTCGAGGACGAGAAGGCCTTCGAGGCGCTCTTCCGGCAGCTGGGCCTGTCCGTGGACTGGACGCAGACCTACCAGACCATCGACGCGCGCGCCCGATCCGCGTCCCAGAAGGCGTTCCTGCGCAACCTGGCCCGCGGCGAGGCGTACCAGGCTGAGGCGCCGACGCTGTGGGACGTCACCTTCCGCACGGCCGTGGCCCAGGCCGAGCTCGAGGACCGTGAGATGCCCGGCGAGTACCACCGGATCGCGTTCCCCTACTCGGACGGCTCGGGAGCGGTGCACATCGAGACCACCCGACCCGAGCTGCTCGCCGCGTGCGTGGCCCTGGTCGCCCACCCCGACGACGAGCGCTACCAGAAGCACTTCGGGACCACGGTGACCACCCCGGTGTTCGGGGTCGAGGTTCCGGTCGTCGCCCATCACCTCGCCGACCCGGAGAAGGGGTCCGGCATCGCGATGATCTGCACGTTCGGCGACACCACGGACGTCACGTGGTGGCGCGAGCTCGACCTGGCGACCCGGCCGATCATCGGGTGGGACGGCCGGATCCTGCCGGAGACGCCCGACTGGATCACGCGGGAGTCCGGCCGCGAGGCCTATGCCTCGATCGCGGGGATGACGGCGTTCTCGGCGAAGAAGCGGGTGGTCGAGCTCCTCGGCGAGGCCGGGTGGCTGGAGGGTGAGCCACGGGCGATCACCCACCCGGTGAAGTTCTACGAGAAGGGCGAGCGCCCCCTGGAGATCGTCACCACGCGACAGTGGTACATCCGCAACGGCGGGCGCGACGCCGACCTGCGCGCCCAGATGCTGGCGCGAGGCGAGCAGCTGGCGTGGCACCCGGAGAGCATGGCGATCCGGTACCAGAACTGGGTCTCCGGGCTGGCCGGCGACTGGCTGATCAGCCGCCAGCGGTTCTTCGGCGTGCCGATCCCGCTGTGGTACCGGGTGGACCCGCACGGCAACCCCGACTACCACCAGGTGATCACCCCCGAGGAGTCCGCACTCCCGGTGGACCCGTCGGCCGAGCCCCCCGCCGGGTTCGACGAGGCCCAGCGCGGCCAGCCCGGCGGCTTCATCGGCGACCCCGACGTCATGGACACCTGGGCGACCTCCAGCCTGAGCCCGCAGATCTGCGGCGGCTGGGAGCGTGACCCCGAGCTGTGGGCCGCGGTCTCGCCGATGGACCTGCGCCCGCAGGCGCACGAGATCATCCGCACCTGGTTGTTCTCCTCGATCGTCCGCTCGCACCTGGAGGACGACCGGCTGCCCTGGGCGCACGCAGCGATCTCCGGCTGGATCCTGGACCCGGACCGCAAGAAGATGGCGAAGTCCAAGGGCAACGTCGTGACACCGGTGGACCTGCTGGAGAAGCACGGGTCGGATGCGCTGCGCTACTGGGCAGCCTCTGGGCGGCCGGGCACCGACACCGCCTTCGACGAGGGCCAGATGAAGATCGGCCGTCGCCTGGCGATCAAGATCCTCAACGCGAGCCGGTTCGTGCTCGGCCAGGGCGTCGATGCCGCGGCCGCCGACCAGCCCGAGGCCGTCACCCATCCGCTCGACCGCGCCCAGCTGGCCGCGCTGGCCGAGGTCGTGACCGAGGCGACCGCGGCGTTCGAGGACTACAACTACACCCGCGCCCTCGAGGTGGCTGAGACCTACTTCTGGTCGTTCTGCGATGACTACCTCGAGCTGGTCAAGGACCGGGCCTACGGAGCCCAGGGACCCGACGCGGCGGCGTCCGCGCGGGCTGCGCTGGCCACGGCCCTGAGCGTCCAGCTCCGGCTCTTCGCGCCCTTCCTGCCGTTCGTGACCGAGGAGGTCTGGGCGTGGTGGCAGGAGGGGTCGGTGCATCGCGCCACCTGGCCGACCACGGCCGAGGTCGCCCGGATCGCCCAGGACGGGCAGCCGATCCTGGTCAGCGAGGTCGCCGACGTCCTCAGCGCCATCCGCAAGGCCAAGTCCGAGGCCAAGGTCTCGATGCGTGCGGAGGTCTCGCACGCCGAGGTCGTGCGCCCGGCGGACACCGCAGCACGGGTCTCGGGGGCCCGCGCCGACATCAGCGCGGCCGGGCGGATCGCGGACCTGCGCATCGCTGAGGGCGAGCCGAGCACCCGGATCGACCTCGCGGAGACCACCGCCTGACGCGCGCCGCCGCACGGCGGAGGCCCCCGGGGCTCAAGCCGGCGCCCAGCAGGTCCGATGACCCAGCAAAGGCGCCAGCACCGAGGAGAGTCCGCCATGGGTCGCAGGTCATCGAAGTCGTCCCCCGCCCAGGGGGCTGCACTGCCCTTCGACACGGTCGGGATGACCATCCTGCCGGGACGGTCGCTGCCCGCATGGGCAGAGCCCGTCGACGAGGTTGCGCAGTGGCCGGAACCGGAGCTGATCGCCGACTCCCCCACCGGGGCGGTGGACTCTGGCGCCGCATCGGCGCAGGACGTGGTGTCGGCGGCTGACGCTCCCCCCGAGCCCGCGCAGGCGCCACAGCCGGCCTGGGCGTCCGCCCCTGGCACGGCTGTCCCTGCACGGCTGTCCCTGCCGCGCCCCGCCGCCCCTGCCGCGGTGGATGCCGCGGCGATGTCGCGCGAGCCGGCCTTCGCCATGGCTGGTGCCGCCTTCGTCGGCGCCGGTGTCGCGGCTGGGCCCGCCCAGTCCGGGCCGCCGGAGTCCGGCCACCACCCGGAACCGTCGAGGTACCCGGCTGCCCCGACGGCTGGGCTCGGCGCCATGTCGGCTGCCCAGTACAGCGCGCCGACGCTGACCGCGCCGACCGCCGAGCACGTGGGGGCCGGCGCCCTGGCAACCGCCACCTACGCGTCGGGCACCGACACCCGCACCGCCACGGAGCCGGCGGGAAGCCACGACCCGGGCCAGTCCACCCTGGTGGAGTCCCCTGCCCCCGATGCGCCGAGCGCCGGGTGGAAGTCCCCGGAGCGGCCCGAGCTCAGCCCCGAGCATGTGGCCCTGCTCTCCTGGTGGGCCGACATGATCGCCGCCGGTCAGTTCCCGGCTCCGCGCCGCTGCTGGCGCGCCGGGGACCCAGGCCAGTGCGCCAGCCAAGCCCCGTCGATCGTTCCCGATGAAGGCCGCGGCCCTCGCCGTGATCGCCGTGGCGGCGGTGGGGGCCGCCGCGGTGGTCGCACCCAAGGTCCTGGCCTCGGATGAGCCCACGGTGGTGCCCGTCACCGAGGTGACGATGCCCGCGACGGTCGGCGGCCTCGTCGCCATCACCGATCCCGCCATCGGCGCCGAGCTGCAGACCCTCCTCGGGTTCGGCCTGCGACCTGCGGGCGTGACCGTGACCGGCGCCTACGGAACCACGCCGGACGCTCCGCTGGCGATGGCCGCGATGGCCACCACCGTGGGCGCACCCGCAGAGGCGGTCGGCCAGATCGCGACCTGGACGGCAGACAACGGGGCCACCGTCGCGCCGTCCGTGGCGGGGACCGGGGCGAACGAGGGCATCACCTGTGCCGCGGTCGAGGCCATCCCCGATGCGCAGCCCGGCTCGTTCTGCGTCTGGACGGCCAGCGGCAAGCGCGGCCAGACCTACTCCGTGGCGATGTCGGTGGAGGACGCCCTGGCTCTGACCAACCAGCTCCGGTCGTCCATCACCGGCGCAACCCCAGCCGCGTAGACGTCGGGCCAGCCGGCCCGGCCGCCGAGGCTCAGGCGGTCTTCTCCTGGCGGTTGCGCCGGGCGGGTGCCGCCGGCGCCTCGCGGGGCAGGAGCGTCGGGTTGACGTTGTCCTTGACGACCTCGCCGGTGATGACCACGCGGCCGACGTCCTTGCGGGACGGCACGTCGTACATCACGTTGAGCAGGACCTCCTCGAGGATGGCACGCAGCCCGCGGGCGCCGGTGCCACGCAGGGTGGCCTGCTCGGCGATCGCGTCGAGGGCGTCCTCGCTGAACTCGAGCTGGACCCCATCGAGCTCGAACAGCCGCTGGTACTGACGCACGAGCGCGTTCTTCGGCTCGGTGAGGACCTGCACGAGGGCGACCTTGTCCAGGCTGTTCACCGAGGTGAAGACCGGCAGACGCCCCACGAACTCCGGGATCATCCCGAACTTCAGCAGGTCCTCGGGCATCACCTTGGCGAAGATCTCCGACGCCGACGTGCCCCGGCCCTCGAGGCGGGGATCGAGCTCCTCGGGCATGAAGCCGATGGACTTGCGCCCGATCCGGGACTCGATGATCTTGTCCAGGCCCGGGAAGGCTCCGCCCACGATGAACAGGACGTTCGTGGTGTCGATCTGGATGAACTCCTGGTGCGGGTGCTTGCGCCCGCCCTGCGGCGGGACGGAGGCTGTCGTGCCCTCCAGGATCTTCAGCAGCGCCTGCTGGACCCCCTCGCCGGACACGTCCCGGGTGATCGAGGGGTTCTCGCTCTTGCGGGCGACCTTGTCGATCTCGTCGATGTAGACGATGCCGGTCTCGGCCTTCTTGACGTCGTAGTCAGCAGCCTGGATCAGCTTGAGCAGGATGTTCTCGACATCCTCGCCGACGTAGCCGGCCTCAGTGAGCGCCGTGGCATCGGCGATGGCGAACGGCACGTTCAGCATCCGGGCCAGTGTCTGGGCGAGCAGCGTCTTGCCCGAGCCGGTCGGGCCGAGCAGCAGGATGTTGGACTTCGCGAGCTCCACCTGCTCGTCGCGCTGGCGGTCGGTGCCGCCGCTGGCCTGGACACGCTTGTAGTGGTTGTAGACCGCGACGGACAGGCTCTTCTTCGCGGTGTCCTGGCCGATCACGTACTGGTCGAGGAACTGGCAGATCTCGCGGGGCTTGGGGAGTTCGTCGAACTGGACGTCGGAGGACTCGTGCAGCTCCTCCTCGATGATCTCGTTGCAGAGGTCGATGCACTCGTCGCAGATGTACACGCCGGGACCTGCGATCAGCTTCTTGACCTGCTTCTGGCTCTTCCCGCAGAACGAGCACTTGAGCAGGTCGCCGCCGTCACCGATGCGGGCCACGTTCGTTCCTCTCCTCGACTGACTCCGAAGGTACCTCCCGGATGCGGGGTCGCACAGGACCCACTCCGGATAATCCCGCCGTTCGGGTTACGCCCAGCGCGTACCGGGCGACCCTCAGAGCGCCGTTGCCATCTTCCGCGAGGCGATGACCTGGTCGATGACCCCGTACTCCACGGCGTCGTCGGCGGTGAGGATCTTGTCGCGCTCGATGTCCTTGGCGACCTGCTCGGGGGTGCGCCCGGTGTGCTTGGCGAGGATGCCCTCCATCTCCACCCGCATCCGCAGGATCTCGTTGGCCTGGATCTCGATGTCCGAGCCCTGGCCACCGCCCTCGGTGTACGGCTGGTGGATCAGGACGCGGGCGTGCGGCAGGGCGAAGCGCTTCCCGGGGGCACCAGCCGCCAGCAGCACCGCCGCGGCCGAGGCGGCCTGGCCCAGGCACACGGTCTGGACCTGCGGCTTGATGAACTGCATCGTGTCGTAGATGGCCGTCATGGCCGTGTACGAGCCACCGGGCGAGTTGATGTAGATCGAGATCTCGCGGTCCGGGTCCATCGACTCCAGCGTGAGCAGCTGGGCCATGACGTCGTCGGCTGAGGCGTCGTCGATCTGGACGCCGAGGAAGATGATCCGCTCCTCGAACAGCTTGGCGTAGGGGTTCATGATGCGCTCGCCGTTGGCGGTGCGCTCACGGAACTCCGGCAGGATGTAGCGCGCCGCCGGCTGCTGGATACGGGTCACGAGGTGCTCCTGGGCTCGGGGGTCGGTGGCGGGCTGGTTCAGCAGGCTCATGCGGTGCCACCCTCACCGGAGACGTCGCGCGCACTGCGCACCACGTGGTCGACGAAGCCGTACTCCTTGGCCTCGTCCGCGGTGAACCAGCGGTCGCGGTCGGAGTCGTTGCTGATCGTCTCGAGCGTCTGTCCGGTGTGCTGGGCGATCAGCTCGGCCATCTTCTTCTTGGTGTAGAGCATCTGCTCGGCCTGGATCTTGATGTCCGAGGCCGTTCCGCCGATCCCGCCTGAGGGCTGGTGCATCATGATCCGCGCGTGCGGGGTGGCGTACCGCTTGCCCTCGGCGCCGGCGCACAGGAGGAACTGACCCATCGAGGCGGCCAGGCCCATCGCGACGGTCGCGACGTCGTTCTTGACGAACTGCATGGTGTCGTAGATCGCCATGCCCGCGGACACCGAGCCGCCCGGTGAGTTGATGTAGAGGTAGATGTCCTTGTCCGGGTCCTCGGCGGCCAGCAGGAGCATCTGGGCGCAGATGGCGTTGGCCACCTGGTCCTCCACGACCGAGCCGAGGAAGATGATCCGCTCGCGCAGCAGGCGCTGGTACACGGAGTCATCGAAGCCGGGACCCGTGGGTGCCGGGGCGCGCAGCTCGGGCTGCGACGAGGTGGGGTACGGCAGTCCGTTCACGGGTGACCTCCGCTGGTTGGGGCGATCCTGATGCGGGCCAGCGGCCCGGTGATCGCGTCTGCAGTGACCCTAACCCGGGGGTCCGACACGGGCTTCCCCGGCGCCGCAGTTGTTCGCTCAGGGCGTGGGCAGCACGCGCACCGCAGCGACCGCGGCCCCGCGCCGCACCGCAACAACGCACCAAGCCCCCGCGACCGGCCAGGAGACCGGGGCGGGGGCCCGTACGTGCGTGGTTCGCGTGGTAGCGCCGGGGCGCGTCAGCCGCCGAGGCCCGCGAGGCCGCCGGCAGCCATCGCCGCGGCGAGGTCGGCGTTGAGCGCGTCGAGGTCCACCTCGGCACCGGACGGGTCGACGATCGTCGCCTTCTCCATCACGAAGGCCAGCGCCTTGGCGCGGCGCACCTCGGTGACGGCCATCTGGACCTGGCCGGCAGCCACCAGCTCGTTGGCGAACTGGTCGGGGGTCATCCCGTACCGCGGCGCCTGCTGCATGAGCCAGGCCGACAGCTCCTCCTGCGCGACCGTCAGCTCGTTCTCCTCGGCGATCCGGTCGAGGAGGATCGCGCTCTTGATCCGCCCGCGGGCCTCGGACTCGAACTCGGCCTTGTGGTCGTCGTCGCCGTGGCCGTCGTGGAAGTGCTCCTCGAGCTCACGGGCGATCAGCGACTCGGGCAGCGGGAAGTCCACGGAGTCGACGAGCTGCTCGTGCAGCTTGGTGCGGGCCTGGACGCCCTGCTCGACGCGCTTCATCCGGACCAGGCGCGTGCGGACGTCCTCGGTGAGCTCGTCCATGGTGTCGAACTCGCTGGCCATCAGGGCGAAGTCGTCGTCGGCGGCGGGCAGCTCGCGCTCACGCACCGTCGTGACCGTCACCGTGACGTCGATGTCCTTGCCCTCGTACTGACCGGCCTCGGCCGGGAACGAGAACGAGCGGACGTCGTCGGCCACGGCTCCACGGACAGCGTCGTCGAAGCCCGGGAGGGGCTCCTCCTTGCCACCGACCTCGAAGCTCAGCGCCGAGGCCATGAGGTCCTCGACCTCCTCGCCCTCGCAGGAACCGGACAGGTCGACCAGCAGGACGTCGCCATCCTGTGCAGGACGCTCGACGTCGGTCAGCGTGGCGAACCGGGCGCGCAGGGCGTCGACCTGCTCGGCGACCTCCTCGTCCGTGGGCTCGGCACCGTCGACCTCGACGGTGAAGGCGTCCAGGTCGGGCAGGTCGAACTCGGGACGCACGTCCACCTCGACGGTGAACGCCAGGTTCTCGCCGTCGTTGAGCTCCTGGACGTCGAACTCAGGGGTGCCCAGGGGCTTGAGGTTGTTCTCCGCCACGGCCTTCTCGAACGCGGCCGGGACGGCTTCGTTGACGGCCTCCTCGAGCACGAGGGCGCGGCCGAACCGCTGGTCGATCACCCGGGAGGGGACCTTGCCCTTGCGGAATCCGGGGACCGTCACCTGGGCGGCGATGCGCTTGTAGGCGGCGTCCAGCTGCGGGGCCAGCTCATCGAAGGGCATGTCGACGGTCAGCTTGACTCGGGTGGGCGAGAGGGTCTCGACGTCGCTCTTCACAGCGGCGCACTCCTAGCAGGTTGCAGGGATGGAACGGATGATCGGTCGGGGCGGGGAGACTCGAACTCCCGATCTCCTGCCCCCAAAGCAGGCGCGCTAGCCACTACGCTACGCCCCGTGACTGCCGCTGCAGTCTAGTCCACATCAGGGGGTACGCTGTTCCCCGTCCCTGAGGGCCACTGCGGCTCGTCGCTGAACTCCTCCGGGGCACGCGGGTGTAGCTCAATGGTAGAGCCCCAGCCTTCCAAGCTGGCCATGCCGGTTCGATCCCGGTCACCCGCTCCACTGGAAAACAGCCCCTGACCTGCGTCGACGCGGGTCGGGGGCTGTTCTCATGTATGCACAGATAGTGTCCGATAGTGACCGTTTCGTGCTGCGAGTGGCATGCTGTGACAGCACGCTCGCAGCACGCCACGGGTGCCCCCAGGGGTTCCCGAGCTCTCTGGGTGCCGGAAGTCTCGACCGTTGGTTGAGGGTCGTGCTGCGAACGTGCTGTGAGCCGACAGCACACCTGACGGGGAGGACGAGGGGATGGCACGCAAGTTCGGTTGGTCCGCAAGCTGCCCAGCGGCCGGTACCAGGCCTCCTACATCAGCCCCGACGGGGCCCGGGTGAACGCCCCCACCACGTTCGTCAAGGAAGAGCACGCCGACAAGTGGTTGGCCGCCCAACGCACCGACATCGAACGCGAGACCTGGAAAGGCCCCACCGTCGGCGTGACCACCCTGCGCGCCTACTCGTGGCCGAGCTGGACCTGCAGCCGCCCGGTCGCGGTGTACAGCCAGCGTCGCTGCGACCACGCCGTGCCCGCCCGGGGGTTGGCCGCTCGCGTCGCCGACTCACTGACGGCGAACCCGAAACCCAGGTCCAGACAGACGATCCTCACCACTCTGCGCCACACACCCCACGGCTGACCCGGCTCGGGAACCACGGCCACCGACATCGCGCGTCGTTCCGCGGTCCGCAGGATCAGGTCGACCAGCGCGACTGCGCGGGTGACCTGAGCGCGGGACACCGCCACCGCGACGACCCCATCCGCAGTCGTGTGGAGCATGCCCCGCTCGTCCGGGCGGCCGGCGCGCAGCGCCGCACGGGTGGCCTGCACCACCGTGGATCGAACCGAGTCCCGCTTCGGTGACGGGGTTCGGGCGCGGGTTCGGCCGCGCGCAGGTGGGGCCTCGTCCTCGTCGGACAGTACGGGCGAACCCACACCGGGCTTGGTCAGCTCGGGCTCGGTCACCTGCACCTGCCGCGGACTCAACCTGCGCGCCGACACCACGCCCCCTCCCACCGACCACCCCAGAGCCAGCCGGTCACCCCACCCGCTGCGCCAGAGCATTCTGGCCCGCCCGGCGCCGCCCGAGACCACGTCAGGGCAGGCTGTGGACAACCTGTGGACGACCGCGTGCGAGCCGACGACGCATGCAGTCTCGCCCGCACACCGCGATGAGAGGAGAGGATCCGTCGCAGCGTTTGAGCGCCTGTCCCCCCGCCGCCTTCATCGGCACCGCCCGACCATGCGGCACTGGCGGCGAATGGACGCGCCTGGTGTCGATGGTGGTTCCTGGTCGGAGCCGGAGCTCGACGCGGCTGGCGCGCGGTTGGCGACCACCGAGGTTGCGATGAGCGCCGCTTGGTGGTTCGGATCGACCGTTGACGGCAGCGCCTCGACGGCGAGAGCCTTCTCGCGGGTTCGTGCGGCTCGTGGGTGCGGTCAGCTCATGAGTGGCGCGTCTGCCGAGGGCCGGAACGTTGAGGAGGCGTGGGTGAGGAAGGTTGAGGTGCGCGTCATCATTCTCCGTCCCGTGGAGGACGTGTTCGCCTATGTCATTGCCGTCGAGTGCATGCCCGAGTGGCGCGGTGACGTCGCTGAGGCCGTCCAACTCACTGACGGTCCGTTCGGGGTGGGGACCCGGATCCGGGCCGGCGCCAGGCTGTTCGGGCGTCCCCTGGGAATCGTCGTCGAAGTGACCGAGTTGGAGCCCGACGCGAAGTTCGCCTACCGGCCTGTCTCGGGGCCGCTTCAGACCCACAACGTCTACACCTTCCGACAGCGAGGCCAATGGCACCCGGGTCACCCTCACCGACGAGATCGAACTGGGTGGCATCGTCGGGATTCTCGAGCCCGTGATGGCTCGTCTCGTCCGCCGGCAGTACGCGGCGAACCTCGGCAGGCTGAAGACCCTTCTCGAAGCGCAACCCGCCAGCGGGACGTGAGCCGCAGTCGCGTGCGATGCGTCATCGCCCTGGTGTCCTGCCCCTCTGGCCCCCTACGCTTCCGGCACGACCAGAGAGCGAGCGTCCATGGAATCGTTCCAGATGACCATCGAGATCGATCGCCCACACGACGAGGTGTTCGCATTCCTCTGCGACCTTGAGAACGATCCACGGTGGCGCCGCGAGTGGGTGGACGCCAGGCGCACCTCAGAAGGCCCGATCGGCGTCGGCACGACAACCTCCCTCTTCGCGACGATCCTCGGCCGGCGAACTGAGGCCGTCTACGAGGTGACCGCGTACGACCCTGGCCGAACGGTGACGTGGAAGACGGTGCGCGGCCCCCTCCCCCTGACCTTCTGGCGCGGTGTCGAGCCACATAGGGAGGGCACACGGGTGACCATGGGCTACGCAGGCGACTTCCGCGGGTTGCTCGGGCTACTGCGACCGTTGATCATTCCCATGGGCAAGCGAGCCCTCAAGGGCGACCTCCCAACCCTCAAGCAACTGCTCGAAACCAGCGCGACCTGAGGCACCCCTCCCAGAGCCCTCCCGCACTCCAAGTGGGGCGGTCGACAGGCGGCGACAGGCGGCGGTGTGGGGCACGCCGGTCCGGTCACGTGGTCGGCTGGTCGGGGACCTCTCGAATGGTGCGGATGGCGTTGAGGGGTAGGGGGAAGCCGATGTAGTCGGCGGACTAGGCCAACGACCAGACTCCGACGAGCGCCGTCAGGGTGAGCACCGTCAGGAACGCGAACATGATCGCCGCCGCCCACTCGCGTCGGGCCAGGAAGTACCCGGGGCTCGCGATCACGGTGTACAGCAGCATCCCAAGTGCTGTTGCGGCGACAACCACCGTTCCGTGGGCCAACAAGGTGACGCCCCCGGCGATGAGCAGGACCGCCGTGACGAGCTCTGCGGTCAGGTGCAGTCCGATTTCAGCCCGAGATCGATCGGGCCTCGTGAGCGCCCCCTGGCCGATGCTGATGCCCCACCAAGCGACCATTAGCGCACCCACCACGAGGCAGTACGCGGCCAATGCCGACTCCACGGTCATACTGTCCGCTACCCACTCCACCCGCTGCGCGTTGAACGCATGCTGGTGGGTCTCCTGACCGCCTGACCGGTTCGCATAGTCGAGCTGTTCTGGCGATCTGATCGTAGGTCAGGCCGGCAGAGTCAGCTCGACGACTTGGGTCCGGCGGTGCATCACCTCAGCGCACGCTCGGGTGCGCTCCTGTGGCTGCGTGCATGGCTCCAGGTTGGGACATTTCGAGCCGTGGGGACCGTTACGGATGTCGGTGGCGAGGCATGCCCTCTACCCGCAGCTGCCGCAAGGCCCGCCATGACGATCGCCCGGACTGGGAAGGGTGCCGCGAGCCCGGGGGTTCGGTCCTCATGGCCGAAGGCGCGTCATTGAGGCGACACCAGTAGCGTCGAACCCGCCGGCGGTGCCAGCCTCGAACAGGAGGAGACCCCCGGGTGAGCTCCACACGAGGGGCTGATCGAAGAGGAGGCTGGGCAGTGCTCGACTTCTACCCACGCTTCTACGCCGCGATCGCCACCAGCCCGGCGCACGCCGAGTTCGCCAAGCGGCTGTACGGCGCCGACCTGGGCCAGCACGGGTTCGCCGACCTCGCTCAGCTCACGTTGGTGGCTGACGCCTCAGGCCTCAGCACCGGCCAACGGGCGATCGACATCGGCTGCGGCGACGGGCGAATCTCCGATCACCTCGCTGAGGCGACCGGTGCCGTGGTTGACGGCAGCGACCTCAACCCCGCTGCGATCACCCTCGCCAGGTCAGGCAACGCCCAGCCGGCAGCCGAGTTCTTTGAGGCGGACATCAACACCCAGGAGCTGCCGGAGGGCCGATACGACGCCATCATCTCCATCGACTCGCTGTACTTCGCCACAGACAAGGATGCCGTGGTCACGGGCTGGGCCCGGGCGTTGAGACCCGGCGGGCGGCTGGTCATCATCTACTCCCACAGTTGGGAGCCCTGGGTCCCTCGGCATCAGTTCGATGCTGCTGCGTTGGCGCCCGAGCGGACCCCCGCTGCGGTCGCCCTTGCAGCTGCGGGGCTGGTCCCCGACCTGGTCGTCGACCTCACGCAAGCCGACTACGAGTTGGCCAGGCGCCGCGAACGGCTGATCAGGGAATTCGCTGACCAATTCGTGGCCGAGGGCAACGCGTTCATCGCCGAGAACCGGCTCGGGGACGCGTTGGGCATCCAGCGCGCATGCCAGGCCGGGCTGCATGCCCGCTACCTCTACCGCGCCTCCCGCTGACCCCCCGATCAACGCCGGGCCGCAGCCCGGCCTGAACACGGTAGGGCGACCGGCGGGGCGGTCCGAGAGGCGGTGCTGCAAGGCGTCAGGCAACCCGGAGTGCCGTCTGGTTACCTCGTGGGGCTCTACCGTTGCCGGATGACGCCAGGTCGGGTTCCGCCGCCTCCACGTCGGGACCACTGGCCCTTTCCGAGCCGGCCCCGCGGTGGCGATCATGGGACCGGGCGGTAGGCGTTGGGCGCAGGCCCGGATGGTGACGATAGAGGGTCGACAGTCATCGCGCGGACCGCTGAGGACGTCTTCGACTTCGTCGCCGACGAGCGCAACGAGCCGACGTACAACCCACGCATGACCCGGGTCGAACAGGAGACGCCCGGGCCTGTTGGCAAGGGGACTCGATGGTCGGCGACGATCGAGTCACGAGGCGAGCCGCTTCGACATGACGATCGAGGTCACCGACCACGTCAGGCCGTCCCGTCTGGGCATGACGACCCGCATGTCTGCAGCTGTGATCACCGGCGCGCTCACCTTCGAACCCAATCCCGCTCGGGTTTGGGGCGCTCCCGCCTTGGTCACGCTGGGTGAGATGAGGTGTGAACGGCCGGCTACAGGCCCGTCCTGCTGGGCGCTGCAATGCCCGCCACGAAAGCGCCCAGCTCGCGGCGGAAGGGGGCAGGCACCAGTTCAGCCCGGGCGACCTGGCAGCGCGGTCACTGGGTCCGGCGCCGGGTGGCGACCGCCGGTGTGGCGGTGTTGGCCGACGGGACCACCCTCATCCGCCGGTTCTGGCGGCTGCGACGGCAGCGGCCGGCGAGCCGGTGAAGACCGGGCCATGCCCGGGGACGACCACGTCCGCGGACAGACCCGACAGTGCTGTCAGCGAGGCGCGTGCCTGGTCGTTGTCGTGGTTGAAGAACGCCGGCAGCAGCGTAGGGCCGGCCGGGTGGGCGAGCGCATGCTCGGTCATCAGCGCGTCGCCGGCGAGCAGGGCACCCCGCTCGGGCAGGTGGAACGCGCAGTGCCCCGAGGTATGGCCCGGGGTAAAGACAGGGATCGGCCGGCCCGGGATGTCCAGCACCTGGGTGGTGAACGTCTCCACGGCGCCGAGCCGTTCGACCTTGGTGACACCCAGCGACATCGCCTCGCGGACCCAGACGATCACGTCGCGTCGCCAGGCCATCGCAAGCAACGTCCTGACCGAGACCTGCTCGATGCGCTCACCGGTCGCGTTGGGTACCTCCAGCGCGTGGGCAAGCACCCGCTTGCCGTGGACGGTGCGGAAGAGCTCCGCGCTGCCCAGATGGTCCGGGTGGGCATGGGTCAGGATGACCGCAGCCACATCCGCTGGCGACCGGCCTAACCGTGCCAGCGACGCGATCACCCGATCCCGATCACCCGGGTAGCCGGTGTCGACCAGGGTCACCTCGTCGCCGTCGACCACCAGCACCCATCCACGTGCTTGGCTCGGGCATGCCACATCCCGGGCGCAACCTCACGGACATCAAGGTCGTTCATCGCCACCACCTCCAGCAGATCGACACGCGACCAGCCTGACCGGTCTTGAACGGGCCGTTCGCGGCGACGTCTCTGGCCAGGTCTGCCCCGACGCCAGCGACACTCTCCGACTCATCCCGACCACGTCCCACGCCTCCGTTCGAGCGTGGCACGAGGACCCCTCCCACGGCAGGGGACAACGTCCCCAGGTCCCACCCGGCGCGTGATCACCCACGCCCAAGGCCGCGCAACTCGGCCCACTTAGCCGGATCAGAGCCAGTCCAGCCAAGCCTTCCTTGCTCTCGTCGAGGTGCGTCCACAGGGCGGGGGGAGGGGGCCGCCCAGCCCCGGTGGCCTTGGGGTCTACAAGTCGCGCGCCTTGAGCTTGGCCACGTAGGGCAGGTTGCGCAGCTGGCCC
Organism: uncultured Actinomycetes bacterium; assembly: GCA_963714995.1. Taxonomy (GTDB): domain Bacteria; phylum Actinomycetota; class Actinomycetes; order S36-B12; family CAIYMF01; genus Prado023. The sequence continues at coordinate 242,059 of CAVQQP010000002.1, forward strand.
TGCCAGGGCAGTCCAAATCCGACGAGCATCTCGTCACTGTCCATCTCGTAGGCGTAGTACTGGCGAACGGGGATGTCCACGCGTCCGGGTTTGACGAAGAGCGTCGCCACCGACACGGACGCGGGTTGGTGTGTGGCGAGGTGGGCCACCAGCCGCTTCATCGTGCCGCCGGACTCGATCGCGTCATCGACGACGAGCACGTCCCTGCCCGCGATGGGGATGTTCTGGTGGTACACGATCGGCGAGGCGTTGTTCCGTTCTCCGGGAGTGTGCGGGCAGGAGATGAAGTCCATCTCGATGTCGAACGTGAGCTGGCGGACCAGGTCCGCCGTCGCCAGGATCCCACCGGGCACGACCGTGATCACGACTGCTGAGGTGAAGTCGGCGTTCAGCCGCCCCGCGACTCGAGCGATCCCCTCGCGAATACGGTCGTCGCTCAGCACCGTCTCCCCGATGACCTCGTGACTCACCTGATGCATTGTGCCGCTGCGGGGGCGAGGATGCCCTGGCCATCACGTCCGCCCGTCAGCTCTTGACGACCTCGGTCAGATCGGCGCCGTCACCCTCGTTCGCGTCCACTGGGCGCTGCGATGCCTGCCGGATGCGCCCAACTCGCGGCGGATAGACGCGGGTCAGGCGGAGCGGCGGTGGGGACGCGGGCTGCTACTCGGCAGCCTCCGCTGGTAGGTGGTCGGCACTGGCGGCGCACTACTCGTGACTGAGCAGTGCCGTCCCATCGGGGTTGTCAATGATGTACTTCCAACTGCCGTCAGGCTGACGACGCACGACCTCGGCCGTTGCTCCCGTCGGGGTCGATCCATCCGGCATCTGCATGGTCCACGGCGTGTGGATCAGCGCCAGGTCCCCAGCCGGGAAGACAAGGGACTCTCCGAACACCAGCTTGGCACCGGAGTCGAGGTATGCCTTGAGCGTCACGCGGATCTGGTCATGACCGGTCGACGTGCCGTGCGACGTCGGAAAGACAGCATCCTCCTCGTAGAGGGACATGAGCCCCGTCAGGTCACTGTCGGCAAAGTACCGCTCGAACAGGGTGCTCGCCTCGGCCGGTTCACGCGCGCTCATCGGGATCCCTTCGTCGTCTTCGGATGCTGCAACCTACCTGCGCTGGCCATCTGTTGTCGCGACCCCGCCACCTCCCCGAGTCGGGCATGCAGGTCCGGTGTCCGCGATGCCGCGGGGATTCACTCGCCGCTAGGTTGGCTGCATGACATCTCACGTCTCGCAGCAACGCATGGATCGCAGGCCCCTCGGTGCCCGAAGCGGGCTGGAGGTGTCCGAGGTCGGGCTGGGGCTCTGGGCGGTTTCGGGCAGCGAATGGGGCCCTGTCCAGGACGAGGAGAATCTCGAGGCGATCGACGCGGCGCTGGAGTCCGGCGTCAACTTCTTCGACACCGCCGACGTCTACGGAGGCGGTCACTCGGAGGAGTTGCTGGGTCGCGCGCTCCGGACGCGGCGTGATGCGTTCGTCGTGGCCACCAAGATCGGCTGGATCGACTTCGACGGGCAGGCGAACCGCTCGCAGTACGACAGCGTCGACAAGCTGGTGGCCGGTGTGCAGGGGTCGTTGGGTCGCCTGGGAACTGACCGCATCGATGTCATCCAGTGCCACGTGGACTACCCGGAACCGAACACGCCGGTGTTCATCGAGGGGTTCCGGCGACTCAAGGAGGCGGGAACGGTCCGGGCGTGGGGGGTCAGCACCAGTGATCCCGACCACCTGCGCCGGTTCAACGCCGACGGTGACTGCGATGTGCTGCAGACCGACTACTCCATCCTCAACCGCACTGCAGAGGCCGAACTGCTCCCCTACTGCCAGGAGAACGGGATCGGAGTCATCGTGCGGGGTCCACTCGCCATGGGGTTGCTCACGGGCAAGTACACGGCCTCCGACACCTTCCCCGAGGGTGACTTCCGTCGGGCCTGGATCGACGACCCGGCACAGCATGAGCAGTTCCTCCGCGACCTGGAGACCGTGGACACGCTGCGCGGCGTGGTCCCCGACGGCGAGTCGATGGCGCAGTTCGCCCTGCGGTTCGTCCGCAGCCACCCAGCGGTCAGCACCGTGATACCCGGTGCCAAGGACCGCCGACAGGCCGAAACCAACTCGGCCGCCGGGCTCAGGCCCCTGCTGTCAGAACAGGAGAAGGCGGCAGTTGATCGCCTCGTCCCCCCCGGTGGCGGACGCAAGATCTGGCCCGCGTAGGCAACCGGTGAGGTCCCGCGATTCGCGAGTGCGGGTTCCTGGCTCTGAGCGGGCCGAACTGCCCCAGTTCAGGTCGCGGAACAACATGTGGTGCCATCCTTCGATGCCGCCCCACCCACGGCCACTCTGGAAGTTGCGCGGGAGGATCTCGGTGGTTTGATCATCCCATGCGCATCTTCTTCACCGGGGGCAGCGGCAAGGCTGGCAGGCACGTCGTGGCGCACCTCGCCGGGCGCGGTCATCAGGTCACCAACGCCGACCTCGTCCCCTTGGGAAACCCGGCCGTGGCGGATCTGAGGGTCGACCTCACCGACCTCGGCGAGACCTACTCGGCGATGGCAGGGCTGGCGAGGATGGCGGAGTTGGAGCCGGTGAAGAAACCCGGCTACGACGCCGTCGTGCACTTCGCGGCTGTGCCGGCGATCCTGCGGACCTCCGATGCGAGGACCTACGCCACGAACGTGCTCAGCACGTACAACGTGCTCGAAGCCGCGACACGGCTCGGTATCCGGAAGATCGTGTTCGCATCCTCGGAGGCGACCTACGGGATCTGCTTCGCCCAGGGCGAGCGGCGACCGCAGTACGTGCCGGTGGACGAGGACCACCCGACCGTGCCAGAGGACTCCTACGCGATGTCCAAGGTGGCCAATGAGGTGACGGCACGCTCCTTCCAGGCCCGCACCGGCGCCGACGTCTACGGGCTACGGATCAGCAGCGTGGTCGAGCCGCACGAGTACGCCGAACTGTTCCCGGACTTCCTCGCCGATCCCGTCGCTGAGGCGGCGCAAGCATCTTCGCCTACGTCGACACTCGAGACCTCGCCCAGGTGGTGCAACGCTGCCTGGAGGTCGACGGGCTCGGCTACGAGGTCTTCAACATTGCCAACCCGGACATGTCCGTCGCAGCGACGACCGACGAGGTCCGGGTCCGCTTCTACGACAGGGGTGGAGCTGAAACGGCAGATGGGGCCCAACGAGTCCTTCAACTCCATCGACAAAGCCCGCGAACTCCTCGGATACGCGCCGCAGCACTCGTGGCGCGAGGTCCTGCCGGATCCGCAGACACAGAACTGACGCCACACGACCCGGCTGCTGCGCGGGCCCGACCCGCACGCGGCGGGATGACGCCGTTCGATGCGCGGATGCAAGTCGGGGCGTCGGGCCTCGGCTATGCCGGTCTGTGAGGTGACGACCCACGGCGTCGGCGGGGCAGGTCTCATTGGCACGCTCCTCACCGTGCTTGGGCACCCCGAACCATCCGCCGGGGCTTCAGGAGTACGGTGAGCGCGGATCAGTACTCGGCTGGAAGGGATGAAGATGGCGGGCGAATCTCGGGATCCGGGGTGGTACCCAGACCACAACGACCCTGCGTTCAACCGGTACTGGAACGGGCGCGCGTGGACGGCCAGGCGTCACCCGGTGAACTCCAACAAACCGCCACGACCGGTCACGCAGCAAACCGGGACAGCTCGCCGCCGGCCCGCCGCGAGCCTGCCCGCACCAGCACCCGCACCGGAGCCGGCGAAGAAGCGACTGCCGGTCTGGGTGTGGATCGTGGGCTCACTGATGCTGGCCAGGTCCGTCCTCGGGGTGGTCGCCGCCTTCGACAACCCGGACCCGGGATCCACCTCGACGGTGACCCCCCATCCCACAGCCGTGAGCAGCCCCGCAGCATCGCACTGACCCCCGGGCGCCTATTCGACGGCCATGGGGGCGGGCTCGCCGAGGGCCTCGGCCTCGCCCTCCTGGCGGGTGCGCAGCGGTACTTCGGGGATGAGGAATGCCACGAGGAACGCGAGCACGAGGAAGGGGATCGCGGTGAGGAACACGTCGTGCAGCGCCAGGACGAACGACTCCAGGACCGGCTCCTTCACCTGCGGGGGCAGCGCCTGGATGGCCCGGACATCGGCCAGCGAGCCTCCGACGCCGGCGGCCCCACCCGGAGCCCCCGCGAACGCCTCCGACAGGTAATGGGCGAGGCGGGTGCTGAGCACGGCCCCGAAGATCGCGGTGCCGAACGCGCCACCCATCGAGCGGAAGAACGTCACCGACGACGTCGCGACGCCCAGGTCGCGGAAGGCGACATCGTTCTGGACCGCGGTGACCACCGTCTGCATCGTGAAGCCCAGGCCGGCGCCGAGCAGGAAGATGCTCACCGCGAAGGACCCGTAGGACGTGCCCACCGTCAGTCGGGTGAGCATCACCATCGCCCCGAGCGTGATCGCCGAGCCGAGGATCGGGTAGATCTTGTAGCGGCCGTACTTGGTCACCAGCAGGCCTGATCCGATGGAGGTGATGAAGATGCCGATGACCATCGGCAGCAGGGCCAGGCCGGACTCGGTCGGTGAGTAGCCCTTGACCACCTGCAGGTAGAACGGCAGGTAGATGATCCCACCGAACATCGCCATGCCCATGATCGCGGCGAATACGACCGACCAGCGGAACACGCGGCCCTGGAACAGGTGCATCGGGATGATCGGCTCCTCGGCGCGCAGCTCGACGAACACGAACGCCACGGCCAGCAGCAGGCCACCGATCAGCAGCACCAGCGAGAGCGGGTCGGTCCAGCCGTAGTCCGGGCCGGCCCAGGAGGTGTACAGCAGGAGCGAGGTGACGGAGCCGACGATGACCGCCGCGCCCAGGTAGTCGATGCGGTGGTCGCGGCGGACCAGCGGCATGTGCAGGGCGCGCGAGGTGATGAACAGCGCAGCCAGGCCGATCGGGATGTTCAGCCAGAAGATCCACCGCCAGCCCGGGCCGTCGGTGAAGAACCCGCCGAGCAGCGGCCCGGCGACGCTCGAGATCCCGAAGACCGCCCCGAACAGGCCCTGGTACTTGCCGCGCTCCCGTGGCGGGATGATGTCGCCGATGATGGCCAGCGACAGCGCCATGAGGCCACCACCGCCCAGGCCCTGCACGGCACGACCGCCGATGAGCATCCCCATCGAGGTGGCGGCACCGGCGATCACCGAACCGAGGAGGAAGATGATGATCGCCGCCTGGAACATGGGCCGGCGGCCGTAGAGGTCCGAGACCTTGCCCCACAGCGGCGTGGACGCCGTCGAGGTCAGCAGATAGGCAGTGACCACCCACGACAGGTGCTCCAGACCGCCGAGGTCCGACACGATCGTGGGCAGCGCAGTGCCGACGATGCTCTGGTCCAGGGCGGCCAGGAACATGCCGGCCATCAGGCCGGTCATCACCTGGATGATCTCGCGATGGGTCAGGTAGGACGGGCCTTCCTGGGCGGCATCCGGGCCGGCTGCCGAGACGGCCGCGGGCGGCGCATCGGGATGCGGGACGGTCTCGTTGCTCATGCGTTCTCCTTCTGTTCGCCGAGGGCGGCGGCGAGCTTGTGCACCAGGCGGACCAACTCGGTCCGCTCGCTCGGGGAGAAGTCGGACGTCGCGGCCCGCAACCTCTCGCGGTGCCCGCGAAGCCGCTCGGTGAGGAATCTCATTCCCGGGTCGGTGATCCGCAACAGGGTCGCCCGGCCGTCATCAGGGTCTCGGGAGACCTCCACGAGCCCTCCGTCGGCCAGGGCCTTCACGTGCCTGCTGACCGTCGACGCGTCCAGGCCCAGCGCCTCTGCCAGGGCTGTCTGCCGCGACGGGCCCGAGGACGCCAGGTGATGCAGGACGGGAAACGCGCCCGGATCCACGCCAACCGAGTTGGCCACGAAGCCGCGCTTGAGCGCGACGATCGCCACCAGGAGCTCGTCCTCGGTGCACTCAGGAACCCAAGGATCTCTGGACATGGGACAAGGAGAACATAGTTGCATGCAGCACGCAACTAAACCCTCAAGCCTGGCCTGCCAGCGAGCGCGACTCGCGGCGATGTGGGGCAATGTCATGACTCCCTCCTTGGCGCGTCCGTGCGAGGGTGCCGCCGGCCGACCCGCCCGCCACAATGTCCTCGTGGTTATCGGTGGCGAGCACGCGCGGCCGCTGGGGGCGATCCGGCGGCCGCCGATGGTCTGACGGGGCACCGTGACCTCGGGCGACGTGCAGGTCGAGGGTCTCGTCAAGCGGTACGGGGAGCTCACTGCTCTGGCCGGTGTGGACCTTGTGGTTCCTGCTGGGTCGGTCGTGGCGCTGCTGGGTGCGAACGGCGCCGGCAAGACCACGTTGGTGCGCATCCTGACCACGCTGACGGTGCCGGACGAGGGGCGTGCGCGCGTCGGCGGCGCAGACGTCGTCACGGCTGCCGGGCAGGTGCGCACCTTGATCGGCGTCACGGGCCAGTACGCCGCGGTGGACGCCCGGCTCACCGCAGCTGAGAACCTCGACCTGATCGCTCGGCTGTACCACCTGCCGCCCGCCACGCGACGGGAACGCGTAAGCGATCTGCTGGAGAAACTGGCGCTGACCGAGGCTGCCGATCGTCGCGCGGGGACGCTGTCGGGCGGCACGCGCCGCCGCCTGGACATCGCCGCGGGACTCATCGGCGGCACGCCAGTGGTCGTGCTCGACGAGCCGACCACGGGGCTCGATCCCCGGACCCGCCTCGCGCTGTGGGACATGATCCGCGAGCGAGCCGCCACCGGCACGACCGTTCTGCTCACCTCGCAGTACCTCGAGGAGGCCGACCAGCTGGCCGACCGCATCGCACTGCTCGACGCGGGCAGAGTGGTCGCCGAGGGAAGGCCCGACCAACTCAAGGACCTGGTCGGCGCGACCGTACTCGACGTGACCGTGGGCGGGAACGGGCTCGAGCGAGCCGCTGTCGTGCTCGCGGCTCTCGGGCACGGCGCGCCGCAGGTCGACCCGGTGCAGCGCCGCCTGACCCTGCCGGCCGATGACGTCGACAGCCTGCCCGCGGTGCTGTCGAGACTGCGGGAGCAGGACGTCGACGTCGTCGAGTTGGGGGCACGTCGGCCCACCCTCGAGGAGGTGTTCCTGGCCCTCACGGGGCCGGACGCGGCGCAGCCGTCCGGGGCCGGGCCCACCGCGCGCGCAAGTCCGGCGCTGGTCAGACACTCGGGGGAGGAAGGAGCGTCGACGCTGCCCGCGCAGCGGCACCCGCCACGACGGACGATGAGCGAGATCCGAGCGCTCACGACGCGCAACTGGCGGCGGCTCGGCCGCGACCCGCAGACGCTGGCGCTCACCGTGGGACAGCCGATCCTGCTGCTGCTGGGCTTCCGCTACCTGCTCGGTGGCGCGATCGCCGTGCCCGGGGGCGTCTACGTGCAATACCTGTTGCCGGGGCTGTTCACCGCCGCGGTGATCATCGCCAGCGGCGGCACTGCGATCAGCCTCGCGCAAGACCTGCAGAGCGGGATCATCGACCGCTTCCGGACGCTGCCGATCGCCCGGTCGGCGGTGCTGGCGGCACGCACGACGGCCGACCAAGTCGTGAACCTGGTGTCGCTCGCGGCGATCGTCGCGCTGAGCGTGCCGCTCGGCTTCGAGTTCCGGGGCACCACGGCGCAGGTGGTGCTCGCCCTCGCTCTGCTCGTGCTGCTCGGCTACGCGCTGACGTGGATGTACGCAGCGATCGGCAGCTCCCTGAGCAGCCCCGAAGCGGCCTACGCCGCCGGCACCCTCGCCCTGTTCCTCCTGCTGTTCGCCAGCTCGGCCTTCGTACCGGTAGAAACCTTCCCGCAGTGGCTGCAGCCGGTCGCCGGGGTGCAACCAGTCACGATCACCATCGACGCCGTGCGCGCGCTGACCAACGGGCTCCCCGCCGGAGGCCTCCCCTGGCAGTCAGCACTCTGGTCGGTCGTGATCCTGATGGTCTCCATGGCCATCGCAGTCAGGAAGTACCGGCGCAGGGCACGCTGAGGCTCCCGCTTCCCGAGGCGCGCGTGCTGTTCTGTGCCACGTGGGTCCTCCGCGGCGATGTGGGGCACCCCCCGCACATCTTCATGCGGGATGGTCGGAGCCCGCGCACTGAAGGTGCACCCGGTCGGCGGCTGGTTCAGCGATCGTCTGCGGGGCGCAGTATGGACGTGCGCGGCGCCCCGGCGAGGGCTGGGGCGCTGGACGTTGAGGCCCACACCGTGTCCTGCAGGAAGCCCAGGAACGACGTGGCGTCCTCGGTGGTGTCGAAGTCGAGGTCGATGACGATGAAGTGCTCGTCGTCGATGGGCTGGGCGACGCGGGCTGCCTGCACCCGACCGGCGGTGCGGGCCGGGGCGAAGCGGTCGAATGCCGTGCGCCAGGTGCGGTAGTCGGTGATCGGGTGCTCGATGTGCAGGGTGATCATGCCCGCCACGCTACGGACCTGGCGGGCGGGCTGGGAATCCCAGCTTGTTGGGATCCGATCCGGCGTAGCATCCACGTCGTGGCAGCCCTCGAGGGCATCGCGCGGATCTGCGCCGGGACCAGCGGGGAGCGCGCCCTTCGGGCTGCGGTCCTGGCCGAGGTGCGCCGCGCGGTGCCGTTCGACGCGTACGCCTGGCTGCTCACCGACCCGGAGACGTGCGTGGGAACCGCGCCGCTGGCGCAGGTTCCCACCCCGGTCGACCTGCCCACCCTCGTGCGGCTGAAGTACCAGACCCCGACCAACCGCTGGACAGCTCTGAGGCCCGGCGTCTGCGACCAGCCTGCTGGCCGCGACCGGTGGGGGTCCTTCCCGCAGCCCGGTCTGGCGCGAGCTGCTGGCCAGCTACGGCATCACCGACATCGCCTCGTTGGTCCTCGCCGACCAGCACGGCTGCTGGGGCTGGCTCGACCTGTGGCGCGCCGACGGGCCGTTCACCGCCGACGAGCTGACCCTGCTGAGCGGCCTCGACCGGCTGGTCACGCCCGCGCTGCGCCGCGCCTTGGCCACCGCGTTCACCGGCGACGCCCACGCGACCGCCCGCGGCGTCGAGCCGGTGGTGATGATCCTCTCCGCGGACCTGCACCCGATCGCCCAGACACCCCTGGTCGACGCGCACCTGCGCGCCCTGCTGCCCACCGGCGCCGGCCGGGAACCCATCCCAGCCGCCGCGTACAACGTCGCCGCCCAGCTGCTGGCCCGGGAACGGGGCATCGACGATCACCCCCCACGCGCCCGTGCCCACCTGGGGGACGGTGTCTGGATCACCCTGTCCGCCGCCCGGTTCGGGACCTCCCCCACCTCGGCGAGCGGGATCGCGGTCAGCATCGAGCCGACGTCCGCGGCTGAGCGGGCACGGCTGTTCGCCCGTGTCATCGGGCTCACCCGACGGGAGTCCGAACTGCTGGGGCACCTGGTCTCCGGAGCCGACACCCGCGAGCTCGCCCACCTGATGGTGCTGTCCGACCACACCGTGCAGGACCACCTGAAGTCCATCTTCGCCAAGGCAGACGTGCGCAGCCGGCGCCATGCTGGTGGCCCGGGCCACCGGCATGCGATGACCGCCCCCGCCAATGCCCACCCCAGCTCCGCTCGAAGTGTTGGCCACGATCGGCGCCCAGGGCGTCAGAGAACCGACGAGCCAATCGGGCCGGGGTTGTAGGCGATCTCCCAACGGAAGCCGTCAGGATCTGCGAAGTAGCCGGAGTACCCACCCCAGTCCCGCTCGACTCCCTCCGCCGCCACCGTGGCACCCGCGGCCCTGGCCTCGGCCAGGACGCGATCCACGTCGGACGGCGTCGCGGCATCGTGCGCCAGCGTGATCGGCGGTGCCCCCACGGCGGCGTTCGGACCCAGTACCTGCAGTACCGACACCGAACGCCGTTCCCGTCCCCCCCATGAGGGCCCAACGCCGGATGGCATAGGCAGCGGGGCGCATCCAGTGGCTGCAGCTGCCGCGTGCCGCGTCCCGACGACATCAACGGGCCTCGGGAGGCCCGGGACGGGTCCCGACTCGTGGGGTTGCTCGCAGCGCGCCCGCAGATCAGTCGAACAGAATCGTGACCCACGGGGCCAGCGAGATCAGCCCCGTGACCAGGTAGACGGCGACTGCGCGCCGTCGATGTGCGGGATGCGTGGTCCGGTTGACCAAGGGCGCCAGTGGCAGCAGCGCGATCCAGGCGATCGCAGGGAACAGCAGCAGGAGGAGGAAGGGCGCCAAGTACAGCACGAGGAGCTTGATGACGCCGGGCTGGGCAGGCTCAGGCGCGGCCTCTTCGGGCCACTCGTAGGTGTCAGGCTCGGCGTTCACAGGTCGCACGTCCAGTGTCGATGCCCACACGTGGCAGGGTACCCGGCGTCGTGTGGAGGTCCGCCCGGGCGACACGGCCGTCGGCAATGCCACTCCGCGAGGGGGACCGAGGGTTCGTCAACGGCGAGGAGCGAGCGAGCGCCCGTACTGCACCAGCCCACGCACTCCATCTGGCGCACGAGCCCCCTATCGCCCCAGCCCTTCTGGGCACTGCCCCAACGTGCGCCAAAGGCGGCCATGTGAGGCAGGGCGGAACGGTGACAGACGCTGCGCCCCCACACCACCGCCTCGACGACCGCGTCGAACTCAACCCACTCAGGCTCCTCGGTCACCATGACTCATTCTCCAAGGAGGTGTCGTCTGCGGACGGCGAACGTCGGGGGTGGTGCCGCTACAGCAGGCCATGGGCCAGGATGTCGGCGGCGGTCTCGAGCAGGGCGGCGGCGATGGGGTCGTCAGAAGGGCCGAGCGGCGGATCCTGTGCGGGCATGATCGCCAGGCCCATGAGGGTGGCCAGGATGGTGACGGCAGCCCGGGTTGGGTCGACATCGGCGCGGACCCGGCCGAGCGCCTGCTCGGCGGTCAGGTACCGGGCGAGCAGTGCGGGCGGGTTGGGCTCGGGCAGGCCGGCGACTGCCGCGGCCAGGTCGCCGGTGTGCATTGCCGCGATTCCCGCTTGCCGGCGGGCGGCCAGTTCGGGGTCGGTGAGCATGGCCAGTTCGAGGGGCATCATGTGCTGGCGCAGGCTGGACAGCCGGGTAAGGGTCTCGCTGAGGTTTGCGGCCAGGGTGGCCTGCCCGGCGCGCTCGGGCAGGTCGGTCATCCAGGTGATCACCGGTTGGTTCGCGTCGACGACGGCGGCGAGGAAAAGGGCGTGCTTGTCCGGGAAGTGCCGGTAGATCGTGCCTTCGGCGACTCCGGCCGCCGCGGCGATCGCCTTGGTCGTCGCGTGTGCGTAGCCGACCTCGGCGACCACGTCTCGCGCGGCTGCCAGCAGGCGGGCACGCGTCGCCGAACCGCGCTTACCTGGGCTGGGATCCGTCATCGCTGTCGTCACCGCCTTCCGCCGCCCCGTGGCGAGGTTAGTCGGTGACGTCACGGCGCAGGAGCACCACTGCGGCGGCAGCCAGACCAAGGGCGACGTACAGCGCGGCCCAGCCCAGTGCGGTTCCCTGGGAGACGGTCGCGCTGCCGCCCTGGGCCACCGCGGTGAGCGTGCCGCTGAGCAGCCAGTCCGGCGTGGTGTCGAACAGCTGGCTGATCATCGACTCGACGACGAGCACGTACCCGGCGCCGACGGAGATGGCGATGGCCGACGAGCGTGTCAGGTAGGCGATCGCCAGGCCGATCACCCCCCACACGAGCAGGGCGAGGTAGGTGCTTGCCCAGGTGCCCAGGATGGTGCCCAGGGCGCTGTCGGCCCAGGCCGACGTGTCGATCCCGGCCCCCCGCGCCCCCGCCGGGGCGATCCCGACCGTCACGAGGGCGGCCACGGTCGTGGCCACCGCGGTGAGCAGCGCGAGCGCTACCACCTTGCCGACCAGCAGCGGCCAGCGCTTGGGCATCGCCGCGACCAGCAACCGGATCAGCCCGGTCGAGTAGTCGGTCGCGACCGCAATCGCCCAGAACGACAGGGTCACGATGCCGAACATCGTTGACGCGGCCGGCATCCCGGCCATCAGCCCGTCGGCGGAGGCCAACTCCGTGACGGTAGGGAAGGCCACGCCGGGTGCACCCGCCGGCAGCTCAACACTGTCGGCGGCCACGCTGAACATGATCGTGTTCGCCATCACCGCGAACAGCGCCATCAGCCCGAACCACCCGAGAAGCATGCCCGGCCGGCGCAGCCGCACCAGCTCGCTTCGCATCGATCGCAGCATCACGCCACCTCCTCAGCGGTCACGCGGGTCCCCGCGGCGGCGGCCCGGCTTGCAGCGAGCTCGCCGTCGGAGTGCCCGGTCATCTCCAGGAAGATGTCCTCGAGGCTGTCCTGCCCCACCACCAGGTGCCCCAGGGTGAACCCCGCGGCGGTGGCCGCGCGGTTCAGGTCACCGGCGCGCCCGGGCTCGACATGCATGCGCAGCACGTCGCCCATCCGCTCCCCACGCCACCCCTCCGCAAGGAGCGCATCGAGCAGTGGTCCCAGGTCGCCGGGGTGCTCGGGGCGCAGGTCGATGTGGGCACTGGTCTGCGCGAGCAACTCCTCGGTGGGCCCGGCGAACATCAGCTGACCGAACCTGATGATCACGATGTAGTCACACGCGGCCTCGATCTCGGCCAGCAGGTGCGAGGACACCACGACGGTGCGCCCGCTGCGACCGAGGTCCATGAGCAGCGCCCGGATCTCGACGATGCCGGCCGGGTCCAGACCGTTCGTCGGCTCATCGAGGATGAGCAGCTCCGGGTCAGACAACAGGGCCGCAGCGATCCCCAGCCGCTGTTTCATGCCCAACGAGAAGCGCTTCACCGGCTCGGAGTCCCGGCCCGCCAGCCCCACAATGCCCAGCACCTCATCGACACGTGCGGTCGGCAAGCCGCGTAGGCGTGCCAGCGACAGCAGGTTGGACCGTGCCGACAGGCCCGGCACGAACGCCGGGTTCTCCACCAGGGCCCCGACGCGATGGTCATAGGCCGAGGGGTGGCTGATCGGCTGGTCGAAGACGTGCGCCGTGCCCTCCCCGGCACGGATCAGTCCCAGCAGCATCCGGATCAGGGTGGACTTGCCCGACCCATTCGGACCCACCAGACCGACCACGCCACCTGCTGGCAGGTCAAGGGTGAGCCGGTCCACCGCTGTGACGGGCCCGAACCTTCGGGTGAGCCCTTCAGTGGTGATCACGCCCATAACGCCTCCATGTGAGTGAGTACTCACATACAATCACACCAGCGACGCAGTGTCGAGCCACGAGTGACATGGACATCAGCAGCTCAATCGAACCCCGTATCTTCTGGGGCCCACATGTGGGACCTCACGAGGGCGCGAGAGCATCGGTCGGTCGGCGTAGTGGTGTCATTCAGCGGCCTGGCTGGTCAGGGTCGTCGTTCACCTGCCGGTGCTGGCCAACGGGCGAGTTCGCCCTGGAGGCGGACCACGTCACCCCCGTACCCATCAGCACGAGCAGCAACACCACCGGCAACACCGTCCCGAGGCCGTCTGCGACGAGCAGCCCGGTGATGCTGACCGCCTGGCGTCGCAGCGTCCCGCCGCTGCTCACCGTCGGGGTGGGCGGGGCACCAGGACCGGTGTGCGAGCCACGTAGTCGTGGTATTCGGGATCGTCGCCCCAGGTCGCCTGGCCGCGCACCTCCAGCAGCGGGACACCGCTCACGCGGGTCAGCAGCAGCGTCACGAACAGCGGAGACACCAGGGTGAGGTACTGCCACCCGGACAGCGCCGGCAGTGCGACCAGCGCGACGCCGACCCACACCGTGATCTCCCCGAAGTAGTTGGGGTGCCGGGACCAGGCCCACAGGCCAGTCGTGATGAAACGTCCGCGGTTCGCCGGGTCCGCCCGGAAGGCGCGCTTCTGGTCGTCGGCGGCAGCCTCGATGCCGAACCCGACCAGCCAGACCACGACGCCGACGACACCGATCAGCCCGAACCGGGACTCGGTAGCGCTGGTCATCGCGGCCAGTGCCGCGCCGGCGGTCAGCACCACCCAGAGCGCCTGCAGCGTCCAGGTCACCAGGAACTGAGCCGGGTCTTGCTTGATCCGGTCGAACCGCCGGTCGGTCCCCTCCCGGCGGATCCGCCGCACCAGGAAGCTGCCCAGCCGCAGCGCCCAGACCGCAACCAGAATGCCGAGGACTATCGCCACCGACGAACGCGACCCGGCGACCAGGGCGATCACGACCACCGTCAGGTAGGTCAGCGTGCCGGTCAGGTCGTAGAACCGCTCGGTTCGCCGCAACCACGCTGGCACGAAGGCCACCCAGTTGATGACGTAGGCCACCGCGGCGCAGAGCGCGAACACCGGCCAGCCTCCGATCCGCAGGCCGCCGGCGCTGCCAGCGACCGCCGCGGCTGCGCCAACCAGCACGGCGACGACGATCGCCAGTACCGACCGGCCTGTGCCCGACTCACTGGACTTGGAACCGCTCATGCCGCCATGGAAGCACAGCCGGTCCCGTGACCGGTCGGGCGCGGTCGGCGCGCACGTGCCCTGCCCGACGCATGGAGTGACTACGTCCGCACGCGGCCGATGTGACGCGGTGTCACCGCGAGGGGTACACGCCGCTTTGTGAGCTTCGACAGACTGCGGCGGGACGTTGGCGGGGTCTAGTTGCGGCCGGCCCCGTGGGCGCACATGGCGACCTCGCCGATGCGCCTCCGGTGCCATGTGAGGACAGCACGGAGCAGCATCGTCGCGGCGGTCAGCTCAGTAGCGGGCAGAATCCCGGCCGGCAGCGGGCCTTCACATGGCCACCTGCGGGCAGAGCTTCACGTCCGTCGTCAGCGGTTTCGACACCTGACCGAAGTCGAGGGCGCGAGCTGGCGTACCTTCGCCTCGAAAGTGGGTGCTTCTTTGAATCTCCGAAACGTCGCCGGGCTCGCGTTCTCGTCGCTGTTGCTGCTGCCCCTTTGGGGTTGTGATGGCTCGGCGAGCGGGCCTTCACCCCTGGGCCGTTCGGGCGGCGGCGGTGGCGACGGGGTCGAAACGCTCACCTGCACCGCTTGGGAGCGATTCGCGATTCCGGGAACGCCGCACGTCCTTGTGAACAACCAGTGGAACGCGCAGCACGCCGGGAGTTCTCCTTTCGAACAATGCTTGCTCCGTCGCAAAGATGGAGAAACAACAACCTATGGTTGGTCGTGGGAGTGGCCACCCTTCGACCCGTCCACATCCTTCGCCGCGCCTGAGGTCGTTTTCGGTCGTAAGCCGTGGGACGGAGGACTCTCGCCGACTCCTGACCTGCCTCGAAGGATTTCGGCCATCAACGAACTGTGGCTCGACTTCGCGATCGATATCGCTGCGGAGCCGGCGTACAACCTCAACGCGACGATGTGGCTCACGACGAGTGACGAGGGACTCGCCGCGAAAGATCCCGAGAACATTGTCGCCGAAGTGATGGTGCGCTTCGAAAATCCAGGGGAGATCCCCGGGTGTTGCGTGCCCGATGGCTCGGCAACGCTCGGCGGTAGGACCTTCGAGGTCTTTCATCTGGACGCCCACGGAGATGACTCGGGGGCGTCAGCTTTGACCTGGAAGATGATCACCTACATCGCGACGGAACAAAGCCGCAGCCTTCGTTTCGATCTCGCACTAGTCCTTCGCGACGTGGTCTCGAAGGGACTGGTCGAAGACACCAGCGGAGTTCAAGGGGTCGAACTCATCACCGAAGTCTCCGGAGGTTCGGGCGAGGCCTGGCTCGAAGAATTCGACGTTCAGGTCAAGTGACGAAGCGTGCTCCGGTGGCCGGCTGGTCAGACCCGGCCAGGCAGATGTCCCATTGACCGCAAGGCCTTTCGGCCTCGAGGCGGCCGGAATCACCGAGTCAGTGCTGACTTTCAACGATCTGCTAGCCAGCTTCGTCGTTATTACTGACGCTGCATCCACCGGGCGTACCAGAGCCAGTAGCAGCCGATGAGCACAGTAGTGCCGAACTCCGCGGCGAGGATGGCGATGAAGCCACCCACACCGAGCAGCAGGGCGGCCCACCCGGGGATGCGCCGTGAGCGCCAACCGGCGAGGGCCGCCACGATGAACCCGATGCTGGCCAGGAGGTTGCCCGGCAGGCCCAGAATCGCGAACCATTCGGGGTCCTCGCGCAGCGCCAGACCGGCCCCCACGCCGAGCACCAGCAGCCCGTATCCGACCGCCACGAGCAGCGGCCCCCTCCCGGGAAGGTCACCGAGCCGCCGGCTCACGAGCACGGCGGCGATGCTCAGGGACAGGTAGAGCAGCGTGAGCACCTCGTGGGCCAGGCCCGAGGCCGTGTCGTAGTCGGCGGTGGGCGACCCCGGGGTGAGCACGAGGGTGAGGGCCATCGTGATCGCAGCGAGCCCAGCCGCGATCGGAGCGGCGGACTGGATGGTGGAGGCACGAAGTGGTGCGACGGTGGTTTCCATGGAGCCAGCGTGGTCCAGCTCACCGGTGGGGCACATCGCCCCGCCGACGGGTTCGTGCACCCGGCCCGTGCTCCTTCCGGACGACACGGTCCCGGCGAAACGTCCATCGCAAGGGCGAGGCTCGAGCCTGTTGGGGGCCCTACCCTGACGAACATGAGCGCACCTCGCCTCGCCCGAGTCGTCTCGGCCGCGCACGTTGCGGCCCTGGCCGCCCTGCTGATCTGGGTGGTCGTGGCCTCGGCGGGGGCGACGCAGCCGGCACTGGTGGTCACCTGTGGTCTCGCAGCCGTGGGCTCGCTCCTGGTCGGGCCCCGATGGCCCGTGCTTGCCCCCGCGGTCGCCACCGCTGCCCTGATCGTCGCGAACACCGTCGGCGGGTTGCCCGAGGATGGGCGCAGCGACTCGCCGTTCCTGCTGATGCTGATCTGGTCGGCCTTCCTGGCCGGGCGGCACGCGGCCCCCCGGTGGCAGCCGTGGAACGTCGCGATCGGGCTGGCCTACGTCGCCATGGTCGTCAGCAGCCCGGCATCCGGCGTCAGCGAGGTCGTGTTCCCCGCGATCCTGTACTTCGGTCCGTGGCTGGCTGGCCTGTCCGTGCAGACCCTGACGTCGCAGGCCGAGCGAGCGCGGCTGTGGGCCGCTGAGGCTGAGGCCGCCCGTGAGACGACCGTGCGCAATGCGATCCTTGAGGAGCGGCTCGACATCGCCCGCGAGCTGCACGACATCGTGGCGCACCGGATCTCCGCGGTGTCGCTGCAGTCGCAGGTCGCCCGGCGCCAGGCCGAGGCAGGGCTGTCGGTCACCCCCGACCAGTTGCGCACCATCGAGGTCACCGCCCAGCAGAGCATGGCCGACATGCGCCGACTCCTCGGGCTGCTCAGGCCCGAGGACGGCGCTGCCACACTCGACCCGCAGGCATCCCTGGCCGACCTCCCACACCTGCTCGAGACCGCCGACGCCTCTGGCCACCGCGTCGACTTCGAGCAGAGCGGGCAGGAACGCGCGCTTGCGCCGGCTGCATCGCTGGCTGCCTATCGGATCGTGCAGGAGGCCCTGACGAACGCCCGACGGCACGGTGGCCATGGGGTGACGCACCTGCGGCTGGCGTGGAGCGACTCGACGTTGCACCTCGAGGTGACCAACCCGGTCCGGGCGGGTCAGCCCCCCGCACACCAGGGGCACGGCATCCACGGCATGGACGAGCGGGCCCAACTGTTCGGCGGGACACTCACTGCTGGGTTGGACGGCGATCGGTGGGCGGTCCGCGCCGTGCTGCCCGCCCCCGCGATCACCCCCGCGATCTTCCCGGCGGCGGCCCTGTGACGATCCGTGTCCTGGTGACCGACGACCAGCCCCTGATCCGCGAGGCCCTGGTCGCTCTCCTTACCTCGGTCAATGAGATCGAGGTCGTGGGCAGCGCCGGCGACGGGGCGGCGGCGGTCCGGATGGCCACGAGCCTGGCGCCCGACGTCGTCTTGATGGACATCCGGATGCCCGTCATGGACGGGGTCGAGGCGACACGGCAGGTACGAGCACTTCCCCACCCGCCCGCGGTCGTAATCCTGACCACGTTCGACCTCGACGAGTACGTCCTGGCCGCGGTCAGGGCCGGAGCTTCCGGATTCTTGCTCAAGGACGGCGACGCCGACGACCTGCTCGCCGGCATCCGCAGCGCCGCGGCAGGAGACGCGGTGCTTGCCCCGCGCGCCGCCCGTGGGCTCATGGATCATGTCGCCGGACGCAGTGAACCCGATCCCGAGGCGGCCCACGCAGTCGCCCGGCTGACAGACCGTGAGCGCGAGGTCCTGGTCCGACTGGCCCAGGGGATGACGAACGCGGAGATCGCCCAGGTACTGGTCGTCAGCGAAGCCACCGCCAAGACCCACGTGAGCAACGTCCTAGCCAAGCTCCAGGTCCGGGACCGCACACAGGCCGTGATCGTGGCCTACACAAGCGGCCTGGCATGAGGGCCGATCAAGGCGGCGACGGACGAGACAGACTCGTTTGAACACCGCGTCGTACTGGGCCGACAGGCGGCCGGTTAGACGCGGGTCTGCGCGGTCATGACGCGAACCAGAACCGGCCAGTGGAACACCGACGGGAGAGGGCGCTGGCCCGGCCGGTTGTGGCCGATTCGGGGACCAACGACTCTGGTACCGGGAGAGGCTGCGATGCACCGTTGATGGCCAATCGCGGACAGGAGTGCACGGTGGCAGCGGAGGTGCGTGTCAGGTCGCAGCAGCGGGTCCGGGAAGGGGCTGGTTTCAAGGTCACAGCCGTTGCTCTGATCAGTTGCCTGATGGCCTATGGGTTCTCCCGGCTGACCGGCCGGATCGCAGAGCAGGTGAGCCTGCCCGTGGGCGCTGGGGCCCTCCTCCTCGGGGTGGCCCTCACCGCGTGGGCGCCCGAGAGATTCGGTTGGCGATGGGGCAGCACCGGCCAGCACCTGCGCCTAATTGCTGGTTCATTGGCTGCAGTGGTGCTCATCGTGGCCAGTTTCCGATGGCTCACAGGCGCGACGCCCTACCAGCCGTCCGTGGGAGAACTGGTCCTTGTCCCGCTGGGCGAAGAAGCCCTGTTCCGAGGATTCCTCCTGGTCACCCTGATCGGAGGATTCCGTCGGTGGCTGGGAGAATCAGCGGCCCTGCGGTGGGCTGTGGCGGTGTCCGCCATCAGCTTCGGTGTGGGGCACCTGGGGAACCTGGGCTATGTACCGACCGCGTTCGTTGTGGTCCAAGTGATCGCGGCCATCGCGTTCGGGATCCTCGCCGGCTGGGTCCGCGTCAGAACCGACAGCCTATTCGGCCCAGCGCTGCTACATTCCGCCATGAACGCCGCGGCCGTGCTCTGATCACCAAGAGCGCGCGACAGGCGGCGATGTGACTCACCCCCCAGGAACGTGGCAGCAGCTGTTTGGCAGCGCGGCGCACCGGTCAACCCGATCGCACCTCTGCCTGCCATTGCCCAGGGGAGCAGCGGAGTGCCGAGCACGGATCGCCGTGCCCGACTCAGGGTCGCCCTTTTACGCCAATCGGTGAAGCACGGTGCGGGCGGCGTTCCAGCCGCACATCCCGTGCACCCCGCCGCCGGGCAGGGTCGAAGCCGAGCACAGGAATACCCGTGGGTCCGGGGTGGCCCACGGCGCGGTCGACAGGATGGGCCGCGCTGCGAGTTGGCGCCAGTCCGAGGCACCGCCGCCGATGTCCCCACCGACCTCGTTGGCGTTGTGCGCCTCCAGAGCTGCAGGGCCCATGGAGTGCCGGGCGATGATCCGCTCCCGAAAGCCCGGGGCGAAGCGCTCCACCTGCGCCTCGATCGCGGCGGTCATGTCGACGTTGCTGCCGTGCGGCACATGGCAGTACCCCCAGCCGGTGTGCTTGCCCGCGGGGGCGCGGCTCGGGTCGGCGACGGTTGCCTGGGCGAACAGCACGAACGGACGATCCGGGATCCTCCCGCGGGCGACGGTCCGTTCCGCGGCCATGACCTCCTGCGAGGGTCCACCGATGTGCACGATGCCCGCCTCAGCCAGCGCGGGATCCGCCCAGGGAACCGGTCCATCGAGGGCCCAGTCGACCTTGAACGAGCCGGCCCCGTACCGCCACCTCTCCAGGCGCCGTCGGTAGCGCCCCGAGAACCGGTCCCCGGTGATCGCCAGAAGCTGGCGGGGTGTCACGTCGAACAGCACCGCCCGGCAGGCCGGCACATCAGCCATCGAGCGCACCCGGTGCCCACAGCGCACCTCTCCGCCGAGCGCGGTGATCCGGGCCACCAGGGCCTCGGCGATGGACTGGGACCCACCGACCGCGAACGGCCACCCGTGCGCATGCCCCAAGGCCAGGAGCAACGCCCCGACCCCGGTGGTCAGCACAGACGACAAGTCCAGCATCGAATGCGCGGCCGACCCGGCCAGCAGGGCACGCGCCGACGGGTCACGGAGCGCGACCCGGTCCACCCAGCTCGCCGGCCACACCCCGGTCGCCCCGAACGCCAGGGTCCACAGCGGCTCGTTTGGGGGCACGTGGGTCGGGTCCAGGACACCGGCCAGCATGCGGTCCGCGTCACCGGCCAGTGCACCCATCACCCTCGACCACCGCGGCCCGTCCCGGCCCAGGGTGGCCGCGGTGGCAGCCACGTCACGCTGCAGGACCACCGACTCGCGGAGGGTCAGCGGATGCCCCACCGGCGCCGGGGCATGGGCGAATGCCAGGCCTTCACGAGCCAGGTCGACGGCCCGGAAGGCCGGGGACGCCATCGCCATCGGGTGCGCGGTCGAGCAGATGTCGTGGCGGAACCCGGGAAGGGTCACCTCCTCGGTGCTCAGCCCACCGCCAGGCGTGTCGGCGGCCTCCAGGACCAGCACCCGCCACCCGGCCTCCGCCAGCGCCACCGCGGCGAACAGGCCATTGGGACCCGAGCCGACCACGACCGCGTCAACGTCCGGACGCATCAGACCGTCCTCGAGTGGGGCACCACACCATCGTGGCAGCCCCCCAGCAGCCGCGCGCGGGCTGCGCGAGAAATCGTGCCCTGGCTGCCGGCACGGACCCGAGCGTTCACGTCCGGCTCCGGACGACCCACACACCGGCCGCACCCGGCGCGAGTGTTGCCCGCACGACCGCCTGCAGGTCCGCGGCCACATCGTCGGCATCCACGGACGCGGCCATCCGGCCGGCGAACGCCTCCACCTGCTGCTGCGCGTCGAACCCGGCCCGGTCGAACCGGCGGTCCACCCGTTCGCGGACCCAGCGCAGCGCCGGCAGGGCCACGGCCGCCGCCGTGAGCGTCGCCCCGGCCACCGCCAACGTGCTCGAGGCCGGCAGCAGTCGCGACACCGAGGTCACCACCAGCGCGTACGTCGCCAGGACCACCACCGTCACCGCCGCGTACGACACCGTCCGGGACACGATCCGGTCGATGTCGTACAAGCGATAGCGCAGGATCGCGACCCCCATCGAAATGGGGATCAGCGAGAACACCAGCACGGAGATGATCGTGTCGCCGTTGGTCCACTCGGAGGCCAGCCCCTGGACCAGGAAGGCCCCCGCCAGGAATCCGGATAGGCCAATCCACTTGATCTGAGCGCGCACCTGGACGCTGCCCCGCCGGAAGCGCACCAGGAGCGAGGACACCGACAGTCCGATGGCCACCAGGACGCCGAAGTCCACCAGGGGCTGGACGACCTCGATGACAGCGTCGGAGGCCTCAGAGGAGAGCGGGTTGCGCTTGGGTCGCCCAGTCACCGAGTCGAAGTAGCTCGCATTCGAGAACCATGCGACCACCATCCAGGCGGCGGCGAGGAAGGCTGCGCCCCAGGCCACGGGGAGCCACCGACGGCTCAGCAGGTGACCGTCTGGGAAGAGCAGGAGCGTGAACGTGAGAATCACCGACAGCTGCACCCACGACCAGTTGAACGCCCACTCCGCCGCAACGCCCCCAGGGGCCCCTGGCCTGACTGCCGCGGCCCATACGGCATAGCCGTTGACGACCAGGAAGAACGACGACCACACCCCACTGATCAGGATGATCCAACCGATCGGATTGCCCGGGCGTCTGCTGGCCAGCACGACGCCGAGGGGCCAGGTGACCACACTCGAGAGCGTCAACGCGACGACCCCGGTACCCCACGCCACCGCGTACCAACCCAGAACCCCGGCGTTGACCCACATGAACAGCAGGGAGATCATGATCAGCACCAGGTCGAGCGCCCCGAGCGAGAAGGCCAGCCACACAACCGGGGCCGTGGGTTCGCGGCGGCTCATCGCCTGCCCCCGTGCCACACCCCGAGTGCCGACGGCGCGAGCGTTCGCTGCACGACCGCCTGCAGGTCCGCGGCCACATCGTCGGCATCCACGGACGCGGCCATCCGGCCGGCGAACGCCTCCACCTGCTGCTGCGCGTCGAACCCGGCCCGGTCGAACCGGCGGTCCACCCGTTCGCGGACCCAGCGCAGCGCCGGCAGGGCCACGGCCGCCGCCGTGAGCGTCGCCCCGGCCACCGCCAACGTGCTCGAGGCCGGCAGCAGTCGCGACACCGAGGTCACCACCAGCGCGTACGTCGCCAGGACCACCACCGTCACCGCCGCGTACGACACCGTCCGGGACACGATCCGGTCGATGTCGTACAAGCGATAGCGCAAGATCGCGACCCCCACCGACACCGGGATCAGCGATATCGCCAAGGCGACGATGAGTGTGTCGCTGGATGTCCACTCAGAGCCCAGCCCTTGGAACAGGAGGACGCCCGCCAGGAACGCGGACAGGCCAAGCCACTTGATCTGGGCGCGCACCCGGACGCTGCCACCCCGGAATCGCACGACAAGGGACAGCACGGAGAGCCCGATGGCCACGAGGACGCCGAGCTCCACGAAGGGCTCGACGACCCCGACTACCGCGTCGGACGCTTCGGATGTCAGGGGGTTGGGCTTGGGCCGTCCGTAGGCGGCATCCTCGTAGTTGGCGCTCGAGAACCACGCGACGACCATCCAGGCGACGGCGAGGAAGGCGGAGGCCCAGGCCACGGGGCGCCACCGACGACTCAGCAGGTGACCGTCGGGGAACAGGAGGAGCGGGAACGTGAGCATCACGGACAGCTGCACCCACATCCAGTTGCCGACCCACTCCGCCGCCGCACCCCCGAAGGTCCCTGGCCTGACCACCGTGGCCCACACGGCGTAGCCCCCCAGGGCAAGGGCGAACGAGAGCGACAACCCGGACGCGACGAAGAGCCAGCCGATCGCATTGGCCGGGCGCCTGGTGGCCACGAGGAGACCGACGGACCCGAAGGCCACACACGGCAGCACCAGCGGAAGTCCCCCGGTGGCGAACGCCGCTGGATTCCAGCCGATCACCTCAGCGTTGATCGCCATGAACACCAGGGAGGTGATCAGCAGCAGCCCGGTCAGGGCCCCCAGGGCGACGGCCAGCCACAGCTGTGGAGCTGCACGCCCGTCCCTGACCACCTGCTGTGCCATCGTCGCTGCGGCCCGTCAGCGCTTCGCCGAGGTGAACGGGCGGGTGACGGTGTGCCAGGCCGACCGGATCCCGGCGTTGTGGCGGACGTTGCGCCAGTTGCGCCAGAGCCGCTTGCGGTCCACGCAGGTGGTGGAGACCTGCACGTCGACGGGGCCGACGCCCGAGCCGGCAGCCAGGTTACGCAGCACTCCCGGCCAGAACTGGTCCTCGCCGCGCTTCATGACCGGCCAGCCCAGCTCGTACAGCGGGTCGCTGCATCGCAGCATGATGCTGATCCGCACCTCGGTGCGACCTTGGACGTCGGCGGCGGAGAACGTGATGAGCCCGGCGAACATGTGCCCCTCCGGGGTCATGAACGTGAACGACTCCTCGTCGGCGTAGATGACCACAACGCCGGTGGCCAGCTTCGGTCCGTGTCCGGGGCCGAGCTCCAGTGGGGCGACGTCACCGGGGTTGATCCCGGCCAGCTGCCCGTGGAAGCGCCCGCCCTTGGGCCAGTAGTCCCCGAAGTGGGCCCGCCAGTCGACGATGACGCGCTCCGGGGTGACGCCGGTGCCGAAGTCGGCCCAGTACTCCCGCTTCCAGAGCTTCCCGAACCCCAGATGCGGGCCGGCGACGCGACGGCCCTCGATGTTGTAGCCCACGTCGCTGTGGTCGGCTGTCACGTGCAGCCGATCGGTGGCGACGGCCCAGTTGTCCTTGCTGCGGGACGCTGGCTCGGTCATGGTGTCCTCCTAGACGTTCGCCGCGACCGCGGCCTGCTCGGTGTCGTACAGGGTGATCGCCTCGTCCAGGCGGGTGAGGGAGAAGATCTGCCGGTAGTGCTCCGACAGGCCGACGGCGGCCAGGTGCTGGCGCTGGCGCTGGGTGCGCACCAGCAGCGTGACGAGCATCCCGATGCCCCCGGAGTTCATGTAGTCGAGGCCGCTGAAGTCCAGGACGACGAGGGTGGCGCCCAGGCCCGAGGCCTCGGTGTGGGCTGCGGTGAGCGCCTCCTCGGACGCGGAGGTGATGTCGCCCTCGATGACGATGACGGCGGTGGTCGGCGGGATCGGCCGCACGGTGATGGTGGCGGTCCTGGCGTTGCTCATGGTGCACTCCTGCTCTGGGCGGGGTCGACGATGGTGATGAAGTCCGAGAGCCGGGTGATCTCGAAGATGTGCTGGTAGTGCTGCGTGAGGCCTGCGGCCAGCACCGAGCGGGAGTCGGCCCGCGCGCGACCGAGCAGGCCGACGATCAGGGCGATCCCGGTGGAGTTGATGTACTGCACCGCGCTGAAGTCCAGCTCCACCGCGGTGGCCCCGGTGCCAGCCGCGGCACCATAGGCCTGGTCGAGGGCGGTCGCGGCATCCCGGTCGATCGAGCCGCTCAGCACCACCAGCGCGACGTCGTCGGCTGCGGACACCTCGTACTGCAGGCTCATGGCTGTGCCTCCTCTGGGGTGCTGCGGTGCATCCGCAGCGTGACTTCGTGACCGGCCTCGCCGGTGTGCTCCAGCACCTCGTCGGCGAACTGCTCGACGAGGAACAGCCCCCAGCCGCGGGTGGTCTGCAGCCCAGCCAGCTTCGCGTCGAGGTCGGGCACCTCGGCCGGCTCAGGCCGACCGGCGCCCTGGTCCCGGAGCGTGACGACCACGACGTCGGGGTCCAGCACCACCGTCACCTCGACCGCGAGTTCCGGGTCGGCGCCGTTTCCGTGCTCGATCGCGTTCATCGCAGTCTCCGACACCGCTGTGCCGAGGGCAGCGAGCCGGTCGGGCGGGAGTGCGTCGCCGACGAAGTCGACCACCGTGTCCATCACCTCGCGCTCGTTGCCGATCTCGGAGGCCACCGTGAACTGCATCTCGGTGGTCCCCGGTGCCATCGGCCGGCTCACCGCCACGAGGGTGATGTCGTCCTCCTGCTCGCAGCCGGCGCTGAACGTGGTCAGCTCCTGCATGCAGAGGTCAACGACTTCGGCGCCTGTGGCCGCGTCGGCGACCACCGCGGCCATCCGGTCGAAGTCGAACATCTCCCCGGTGGTGTCGTGCTGCTCGGTGATGCCGTCGCTGTACAGCAGGACGATGTCGCCGGGCTCGATGACGGCGGAGTTCTCCTCGTACTCACTGCCGGGCATCAGACCCAGCGGCATGCCGCGGGCGTGCAGCTGGGTCACCTGCGCGCCGCGTCGCAGGTACGGCAGGTTGTGCCCGGCGTTCGCGAAGGTGGCCGCGCCGGTGCGCGGATCGAAGATCAGAACCAGGCAGGTGACGAACATGTGCGTCGGGATCTGGGGGTGCAGCAGGTCGTTGACCTCGCCCAGCACCATCCCGGGGGTCACGCCGGTTGGCGGCTGCCCGCAGCAGGGCATGCGTGCTGGCCATCACCAGTGCCGCCGGCACGCCCTTGTCGGTGACGTCGCCTGTGACCACCATGATCCGGCCGTCGGCCAGGGCGATGACGTCGTAGAAGTCCCCGCCGACCGTCCGCGCGGGCAGGTAGAACGCGTCCACCTGCCAGCCGTGCATGCTGGGCAGCTCCGAGGGAAGGAAGTTCTGCTGGATCAGCTGGGCCACCTGCAGCTCGGACTCGATCCGCTGCAGGTGGCGGGCCTCCTGCTCCTGCTGGCGCACCAGCTGCCCCACGCGCAGCGCGGGAGCGGCGTGTCGGGCCAGGTTCTCCAGCAGCTTGCGGTCGTCACGGGAGTAGCCGCGCTCGGAGCGCCGCTCGCCCAGGGCCAGGACCCCCACCAGCGCGCCGGAGGCGACCATCGGGACGACGAGCCGAACGCCATCGCTGCGCATCCGCCGCACCGCTGGGGAGTACTCGGGGAGGTCGTCGATGTCGACCGGGCCATCGCTCGTGCGCAGCACCTCCAGCAGCGGGTCGCCGTCGTCGATGGTGACCTCGACCGTGTTCACCTCCGGGGCGGCCGGGACGGACGTGGATCGGCCAGCCCGATCGCCCCCACGCCGCCAGCGGCGCCCACTTCGGCTCCTCTCAGCCTCGGGGTCCAGAGCGGCTGCGGGAACACCTGCCGGCTCGACGCGCGGGGAGTCCGGGGTGCTGGTCGCCTCCTGCGGGATCACGCGGGTGGTGCTCACATCCACTCCTGACTCGTGGACCGGGATGGAATCCCCGGTGACATCAGCCATCCTGCACCTCCTCGCGTCGGCCAACCGTTACGAAAGCGCCAGGCCAGCGCTCTTCGGTGACGTTTGCCCCCGCAAATGCGTTACGGTCCGACCTTGGTGGCGACATCCTGCCGGGTTCGCTGCAGCGGGGCGCCCGTAACGCGAATCCGGGAAGACGCCGGTAGAGGTCCCCGTTCCGTAATGCTTTCGTGCTGGGCGGTGGCGGAGCCTCGTTGCATGAACGTGATCTCGCTGCAGCTGACCCCGCACGAGACGATCCAGGTCCTGGAGGCCGAGGGGACCCGGCTTGTTCTCGAGGTGCGCTACGACCCGCATGGCCGGCCCCCACCGCGCCACCTGCACCCGGCTCAGGTCGAGGACTTCGAGGTCCTGTCCGGCGAGTTGATGGTGGAGCGTGAAGGCCGATCCGGCCCGCGCGCGTCAGGCACGCGTTTCAGCGTGCCGGCCGGGAGGGTCCACCGGATGTGGAACCCAGGCGCCACGGTGTGCACGGTGCGTTGGATCGTCACGCCTGCTGGGCGCACACTGGACATGTTCCGCGAGATCGACGCGCTTCATCGTGACGGGGGCACCCCCAACCGGCTGGCGCTGGCTCGGGTGGTCGCCCGGTATGGCGACGAGTTCCGCCTTGCAGGCCCAGCCGGGCGCGTGCTCGCCCGGCTGGGTCACTGAGCGACTCTCACATCCGATCGGGGGCGACCCACGCGCCCATGGTTCGGGGGGCGAGGGTGCGGTCAAGAACGGCATGCAGGTCGGCGGCGACCTGGTCGGGGTCAAGGGTGCTGGACAGTCGGGCGGCGAAGGCCTCGGCCTCTCGGGTTGCGTCGAAACGGGCTCGGTCGAAGCGGCGATCAACCGCACGCTGGACGCGGGCGAGCAGGGGCCGGGACACAGCTGCGGCAGCCAGGGTGCCCAGCGCCACGGCCAGCGTGTTCGAGGCCGGCAGCAGCCGGGCAGCTGTGGTCACCACCAGGGCGTAGACGCCCAGGACCGTGACGGTCACCAGCCCGTAGGCCACCGTCCGCGACACGATCCGGTCGATGTCCCATAACCGGTACTTCAGCACCGCGATCCCGATGCTCAGCGGGATCAGACTGTACGACGCCGCCACGATGCTCCAGAACCACGGCGCCTCGTAGTCGAAGGCCGCCCAGGACAGCGAAAGCGCGTAGATCGTGATCACCACGGCGACGGCGAACGTCACCCAGCGGATCTGCTCCCGGACCTCCCCGGCCGATCGACGGTAGCGGCGCACCAGGGACCACGCGCTGCCCAGGACGCTGGCGAGCAGCGCCAGCAGGGCGAGTCCGACGAGCGGGCTCTCGTTGCTGACGAGCCCAGCCGGACTGGGCACCCCGGGTGCGACCTCGGTCCGGATCGCGGCCAGGACCAGCGTGCCGTAGCCCAGGGTGAACCACGTGAACCACCGGAAGGCCCGCCACCCGGGCGAGGGCAACCGCCCATCGGGGAAGTGCAGGAGCACCTGGGTGAACAGCAGCCACAGCGGCGGGAACCACGTCCAGGTGTCCTCCCGGTCGGCGCCGTACCACAGCAGCCAGGCCGCGGCAGTCGGCCGGGAGTCGAACAGTCGCTCTCCGAGCGCCGCAACCGGGAACTGCACAAGGAAGAAGCCGGCAGTGGCAAGCAGCAGCCAGCCGATCGGGTTGCTGGGGACCCGGGCGGCGACCACGGTCCCGACCGCGACCGAGATGGCCAGGAACACGAGGATCGGCCACAGCTCGGCGCCCCGGGTGTCGACGACGGTGAGGATCCACAGGAGGGCCAGCAGCGCGCCGATCCCGACCGCGAGCCTCGGGCCCGGCCTCATCGGCCGACTCCAAGCCGGATCGCGACGGTTGGGCCGCCGCTCTCAACGTTGTCGACGGCGGCTGGGTCCTGCGGGATCACGTGCAGGTGCCCGCTGCTGCTGGCACGGTCGCCCTGGCTTGATCTTCTCTGGCTCATCGTGTCCTCGATCTACGGTGAGGGTTTCCGATTGGCTCATACCATCCTTAACCTCCTCGCGTCGGCCAATCGTTACGGCAACGACGTGAGTGTGTCTTTCGGTGACGCTTGGTCCCGCGATTGCGTTACGGTTCGACCCTGGTGGCGACCATCGTGCTGGGACGAGCGTCGGGAAGGTGACCGATGAGCGTGCGCGTTCAGCTGTTCGGATCCCCGCGCGTCCTGCGGGACGGGCAGCCGGTGGTGTTCGACACCCGCAAGGCCGTGGCCCTGTTGGCCCACCTGGCCGTGACGGGGACCCGGCACCGCCGGGAGTCGCTGGCCGGCCTGCTGTGGCCCGAGGCCGACCCGACCCGGGCTCGGGCCACCCTGCGTCGCACCCTCTCGGTGGCCGCAGCGGTCGGGCCGGTCCTTCGGATGGAGGGTCCCGAGGTCTGGCTCGAGGGCGTCTCGTGCGACGTGATCGCCTTCGAGGCGGCCCTCGCGGCCGGTGGCGTGACCGAACTTCAGCAGGCGGTTGAGCTGGCCAGCGGACCGTTCCTCGCTGGGTTCGCGCTGCGGGACAGCCCGGAGTTCGACGAGTGGCAGGCGATGACCGCAGACCGGCTTCGCGACGGCCTCGCAGGTGCGCTGGGTGCGTTGACGGTCGCGATGGCTGGTCGGGGTGATGTCGGTGCCGCACTCGGGCACGCCCGGGCCCGGCTGGCGCTGGATCCGTTGAGCGAGCCGGCGCACCGTGACCTGATGCGCGCGCTGGCGCTTGCCGGCGACCGACCGGGCGCCCTGCGCCAGTACCGGTCCCTGATCCGCCTGCTCGACCGCGAGCTCGGGGTCCCGCCCCTGCCGGAGACCGCGGACGTGGCGGCCGCGATCCGCCGCAGCGAGGCCCCACCCTGGCCGGTGCCGGCCGACCGCCCCGGCAGCCCGAACGCACGCCCAGCCACGGCATCGATCGACGCCCCCGGCACCCGGGGCGATGGCGGCGGTGCGGCTGGGACCAAGCAGACCCTGGGCAGCGGGCCAGTGCTGCTCGACCGTGATGACTCGCTCGGCGAACTGATTGACGCCTGGCGGTCGTCGGCGCGGGCGGCGTCCGTGATCGGTGTCTCCGGCGAGGCCGGGATCGGCCGCACTGCCCTGCTCTCGGAACTCAGCAGACGTGCCGGCCACGAGGGCGGGCTCGTCCTCGGCGTGCGCGGACGGGAGTCCGAGCGCCACCTCGCCCTGGCCGCTCTGGCAGACCTCCTGGCACCGGCGATCGGGCCCGGGGCCGACCCCGTTGTGCGCGAGGCCCTGGCCGGGCTCAGGGAGCTGGGAGTGCCGGACACCCTGGGACCCGGCGCCCAGCGGCGGCGACTGGCAGCGATCGTGTCCCTGCTGGAGGCCACAGGCTCGCCCGGACCGACGCTGATCGTGATCGACGACGCGCACCTGCTGGACCCCTCCTCGGCCGAGGAGATCGGCTACGTCCTGCGCCGACTGCCCACGGGTGTGTGTGCCCTGGTGTCGTGGCCCACCGAGCGGGCCGGGGCAGGGCTGCCCCTGATGGTGCGCGAGCTCGAGTCGGCGCGGGTGGTCCGACTGGCGGGTCTCAGTGTCGAAGCCGTTGCCCAGCTGTCTGGCCGGGAGGGTGCCGCGGATCTCTGGGAACGGACCCGTGGGGTGCCGCGGCTGGTGCTCGAATGTGTCGCAAGCGCTGACCGGGACGCAGCCGACGACCTGCGCGCCCTGGTCGCCGCCCGGCTGGATCGGCTGAGCCCCGAGGCCCTGCAGGTGCTCGCTGCGGCCGCCGTCCTGGGTGGGCCGGCAGAGCCGGACCTGCTGCGCGAGGTCTCCGGACGCGACGAGCGGGGCACCGTCGAGTCGATCGAGGAGGCGATGGCCCATAGCCTGCTGATCGAGGTGGGGACCGCCTACGACCTGCCCCACGCCACACTGCGCGACCTGGTCGATGAGCGAACCACGCGGGCCAGGAGCGGCCTGCTCCACCGGCGG
Organism: uncultured Actinomycetes bacterium; assembly: GCA_963714995.1. Classification (GTDB taxonomy): domain Bacteria; phylum Actinomycetota; class Actinomycetes; order S36-B12; family CAIYMF01; genus Prado023. Next base: position 272,492 of record CAVQQP010000002.1, read on the forward strand.
GCCGCGCAGTTCCTCGCCGCCCACGCCACAGCCCGCGGAGTGCATCCGGGGGTCATCGCTCGGCATTTCAGCGACGCCGCCATGCCCGAGGCGGCGGCGCCGTGGCACGAGCGGGCGGCGGCCCGTGCGATGGGCCTTCGGGCTCATGACGAGGCGTTGGCCCACCTGGCTCTGGCCGGTGACAGCGCCGCGGTCGACGCCGCCCGCGGGGAGGTGCTCATCCGCCTGGGCCGTTACGACGAGGCCATCGCAGCCCTCGAGGCGGCCCTGACGGCTGACGACCTGGACCCCGGCGCCACGGCCGCCACGCTGCACCGGCTCGCCGACGTGCACGACCGACTGGGCGAGTGGGCACTCGCCCAGGAGCACCTCCGCGCCGCCGAGGAGGCCCTGGGCACCTCCACCGGGCCGTTGTGGGCCCGGCTGCGCACGGACCAGGCACTGTCCAGCTACCGACTCGGCGAGCTGGCCCAGGCACGCGTACTGGCCGAGGAGGTCACGCGCCAGGAACCCGACCCTGCCGAGCAGGCGCGCGCCTGGAACGTTCTCGGCATGGTCGCCCTCGCCGAGGGCGACCCGGACTCGGGCCTGGCCGCCTGCTCGCGAAGTGTGGAGATGGCCGCACGAACGGATGCCGCGGAGGTCACCGTCGCCGCGTGGCACAACCAGTCCCGGGCACTGCACCAGCTCGGCCGCATCGACGAGGCGCAGGAGGCCGCCGAGCGTGCCCGGACCGTGGCCGAGCAGGAGGCCGACGTCCACCGGATCGCGGTGGTCGAGTCGAACCTCGCCGACATCCTGCATGCCCAGGGCCGCACCGACGAGGCCCGCGCCCTGCAGACCCGCTCTGCGGAGGCGCTGGCCCGGGTTGCCCTGCCGCACCAGCGTCCCGAGGTGTGGCTGATCGCTGACTGGTGACGCAACGGGGCTCGGCGTCGCCCATGCCGGCCCCGGCACCGAGATGGTCCCCATCAGCCCTCACCGGACCTGAGCCGGGCGGCCAGATCTGCGCGCGCCCGCACTACGGGTCGGTCGACGAACCGGCCTGACGCCGCGTCCACAGCAGCGGATGGACGCGGGTTAGGCGGGGCGTTCCTCTTGAGTCGTTGAGTTCGATCCTGCCTGGGTGGCCGGCGTGGCTAGATGCTGGCCGTCGCTGCCACGGGTTGCGGTGCGGTGGCGGTCGGCCTCGGCGAACCCGCAGCTGACTTGAGCATGGCGATCCCGAGCCAGGCGAACCAGAGGATCGAGAGCAGTCCGAACGCGTACGCGGTGGCACTCAACGGCGGGATGATCGAGAGCAGGCCCGCCACACCCACGGCAAGGCCCAGCCAGCTCAGTGACCGGGGAAGTGACCTGCTCTGCAGGCTCACGATGCTGACGAGCAGGATCCACAGGCCACCGAGGAACTCCCCACCCGAGCCGCTGCCCAGTCCTTGGGCGACGGGCTCGATCGCCTGCCACATCGACTGCGCCTGGTCCGGGTTCGTGGGGTAGGTCTCGACGACGGCGGCCATGCCGGCGTTGAAGACCATGCCACTGGCGACCAGGACGACGGCCCACATCAGGCCCACGGCGGTGGCCACCTGCATCAGCGCGGGTGCTGCGGGGCGCAACCGGGCGTGCAGGGCCAGGGCCAGGACCGCCAGGACGACCCCGAAGACCACGTAGGTGATCAGGTACATGACATGCATGCTGGCGTGGTTCGCCGCGAGCAGCGCGACCTTCTCGGCCACGTCGGTGGCACCGGGGTAGTCGACCACCACCAGGAAGAACGGCATCGCCAGCAGGAACGCGGCACCCAGGTACAGGGCCGCGACCCCACCCGCCCGCTGCTGCATTGAGGCGGTGTGACCGATCGTGTTCATCTTCTCCTCCGATCCGAGTGGCACCACACCCGCCTTGCCGGACGGGCCCGGGACCAGTACCATTACCTACGATGTAAGTGTAGTACCTACGCCGTAGGTAATGTCAACCCCTGACGCCTTGGGCCCGCGACCGCCGGACCGGGCAGGAACGGACGTGACCGATGCCCAGACGCCGGGATCCGAACCGCCCGAAACGAGAGACGCTGACCCGGGAACGGGTCCTGCGCGCCGCCCTGGTCCTGGCCGACGAACGAGGTATCGACGCGCTGAGCATGCGAGAGCTCGGCCGGCACCTGCGCGTGGACGCGATGTCGCTCTACAACCACGTCGACAACAAGGACGACCTGCTCAACGGGATCGTCGACCTGGTCGTGGGCGAGATCGACCTGCCCCCCGATGACAGCGACTGGTCGCAAGCGATGCGCACCAGGGCGCGCTCCGCCCAGAAGGTGTTCGCCCAGCACCCCTGGGCCAGCCAACTGCTGGATACGCGGACCAGCAGCGGGCCCGAGCGGCTGCGCTACCTCGACTGGGTGATCGGCACGCTGCGGCGAGCCGGGTTCACCGTCGACGTGGCCCTGCACGCCTACTCCGCACTCGACAGCTACGTCTACGGATTCGCCCGCCAGCAGGCCAACCTGTCCAGCGGCGAGCCCGGCTCACCCGAGACCGCTGCGCAACTGCTCTCCGAGATCCCCGCCGATCAGTTCCCCCACCTCACCGAGGTCATCACCCACTACATCCAGGAAGGCGGGTACGACCCGGACGCCGACTTCGACTTCGGCCTCACCCTGATCCTCGACAGCCTGAAGCGATACCTCGACAACACCACCCAGCCACACGACCCCGCCATGTGAACCCGACCCCCCGAGCTCCTGCGACCGCTGGGCAGGACCACGTGATCACCATCACTTCCGAAGCACCGCCGTGGCCGCTGGCCATGGCCTTCGTCGGGACGATCGACTACTGACCGACCTGAATCCGCAATGGGGCGCAGTGACGCAGCAGAAGCCTTCACGGCCCGGCAGCGGTCGGCCAGGCCCTGCTGGGAACCAGACCCCTCACAACCGACCGGTTCCGGACGTCCGGCGTCCGCTTCACATAGTGATGACGATCTTGCCGGCGAACGATCCGCTGAGGTAGTGGGCCATGGCGTCGCGGCCCTCGGCCAGTGGGAACGCCCGATCGATCACCGGTTTCACCGAGCCCTCGCCCATCAGGCCGACCAACCTGTCCATCACGTCGGGTCGGTTGGCCCGGTACAGCACCAGGCCGACGCGCCGGCCTGCGGACAGTCGCAGGACCTGCCCCAGCGCGACCGCCCCGACCAGCCGCCGGGTGCTCCCACCAATGACGCCACACCTGCCGCCCGGGCGCATCGCGCGCCGGTAGTCGGCGACCGTTCGGCGGCACACCACGTCCAGTATCAGGTCGTACTGCTCGCCGCTGCGCGTGAAGTCCTCGCCGGTGAAGTCGATCACGTGGTCGGCGCCGAGCTCGCGCATCACGTCGAGCTTTCCCGGACCGTCGACCCCGGTCACCTCGACGCCGGACGCCTTCGCGATCTGGATGGCAAACGTGCCCACCCCGCCCCCGCCGCCGTTCATCAGCAACCGCTGGCCCGGGCGCAGCGGCCCGCCCTTCTCCAGCCCCGCCATAGCCAGCCCGCCGGCCTGGGGCACGGCCGCCGCCTGCTCGAAGGTCAGGAACCCCGGCATCGCCGTCAACGCGGACTCCGGCGCGCAGGCGTACTCCGCGAACGCCCCGAACCCGCACCCGGACAGGTCACCGAACACCGCATCCCCCGGACGGAACCGGGTGACCGAGCCACCCACCACCTCCACCACACCGGCGATGTCGGACCCCAAGGTGCGACGCCTCGGTCGGCGCAGCCCGCTCGTCCGGTTCACGATCGGGGTGCCGCGCATCAGCCCCTGATCCCACTCGTTGATGGAGGCCGCACGCACCTTGACGAGCACCTCGCCGGGGCCTGGTTGAGGGACCGGAACCTCCGCGACCTTCAACACCTCCAGGCCCCCGTACTCGTCCTGCACGAGAGCCATCACGGGGTAGCGCCCCCCACCGTTCTGACGACCCTGACGCGGACGCGCCTGGCGAGGACGCAGCCCGGGGCCGCGCCCGCCCGATCCAGGAGGTAAGTCCGGTCGATCACGGCTGTGATCCTGCCCGCCCCGGCCACCCCGCGCAACGGCCCGCGTGGGCGGTCATCCCGCACCGCTTCCCGGTGGTGCGACGGTGATGACAACGTGGCCCTTCTTGTGACCTTGTTCGACGTACCGGTGGGCCTCGACGATCTGCTCCAGCGGGTAGCGCCGGTCGATCACCGCCCTGATCCTTCCCTCCTCGACAAGCCTGGTGAGGAAGGTCAGGTCCTCGGTCTTCACACCGCCTGTAGAACCGGAGTCCTTGACGATGTTGAGGTAGACACCTCTCGGATTCAGGCGCCGCTTGCCCTTCGAGGGGTCCAGCTTGTCCACGACGTCGAGGATGACTTCGTAGGTCTCCTGGTCCTGCGTGAAGTCCTGGTGGGTGTAGTCGATCACCCGGTCGGCCCCTAGCGACCGGACCATCTCCGTATTGGCGGTGCTGCACACCCCGGTGACGGTCGCCCCGAAGAACTTGGCCAGCTGCACCGCATAGGTGCCCACACTCCCCGAAGCGCCGTAGATCAGGACCTGCTGCCCCGGCTGGACATCGGCCCTTCTGAGGAGCCGCAAGGCCGCGATCCCCCCGGTGGCCAGCCCGGCGGCGGCCTCCTCGAACGTCATGGTGGCCGGCTTCAGGGCGAGCATCCCTTCCTTCTCGGCTGACTTCCTCGGCTTCTCACGCAGGCACGTGTACTCCGCATACGCCCCGAAATGCCATCCGGTGAACCCGAGGACCTCGTCCCCCTTCCTGAACAGCGTCACCTCCTTGCCCACCGACTCGACCACACCGGCCAGTTCCATTCCCAGGATCGGGTGCTTGGGTCTGCGGACACCGAGAACCAACCGCGCCATGAGCCGTTGCCCGCGCGGCACATCGAACGTACGGATCCGCACATCGCCCACGTGAACCGTCGTCGCGACCACACGGATCAGCACCTCGTCGGCCCTGGGGGTGGGCTTGTCCACCCGCGTGAGCCGAAGAACTTCCGGCGGTCCGTACCGGGGGCATTCGATCGCCCTCATCAGGTCCCTCCCCAAGCCTGGCGGCACCTGGTGCGCAGGTTCGTCATCACCCCATCGGTCAAGTTCGCCATGACGCTCATCACCCTTCCCGATGCAAGGCCCCGTCCATCGGACCGCTGAACGGAACTCCCATCAAGAGGACAAGGACCTGTGACCCCGACCACACCGAGAC
>CAVQQP010000003.1:0-164031 GCA_963714995.1 uncultured Actinomycetes bacterium
GGTGAGGCCGCGGGTCGCGTTGCGCCCACTGCGATGCCAGCGTGGACTTGCCGAACCCGGCGCCCGCGTGGACCACCACCACGGGGATGTCGGCGTTGTCCCGCAGACGTGCCAGAAGTGCCTTGCGCTCGATCACGCCGACGCCCCTAGTCACCTTGGGGGTGCCGTCGTCGACCACCCGGTGATGATAGTCCGGCGCCCTCGGCCGGGCCGGGCGTCGGGCTCATCCTCGGCGGATGATGCCCGGGCATGCCTGCCGGTGGTGTGCTTCGAGCATGAGGGTGCTCATCCGGGGTGAGGTCTATGCGCACACGGCCCGTGGCCTGCTGTTCGACGGGCGGTCGCTCACTCTGGTGGACCTGGCGCCCTCGACCATCTGGTCATCTGCGACGCCCTCCTCCGGGCTCGGCTACCTGCCGACCGGGGCCTACCTGGACCTCTGGGCGCGCAGGGCACGTCGCCTGGCCCGCCCCGGCTCATGTCGCGTGCGGGGAACGCTGGCGCTGCTGGACCCCGACGCCCAACTCGCCGGCGACGCCGTCCTCACGCTGGGCAACCCGCGTATGACCGCACCCGGACTCACCTACGACGCCGAAGTCCGCCACGGCCTGGTACCCGCGGAGTCGGGGGCCTGTGTGCTGTTCCTCGAATGGGACACTGCCCCGACGGCCACCAACGACGCGGAACCAGAAGTACCGCACCAGCAGAGGAGGTCAACCCGGTGAACCAGCCCGACGACGACCGGGCACGAGCCGGCGCTGAGTACGGGGGCCGGCCTCAACCGTTCCAGCCGAAGGCGCGCGTGACGTCACGGTGGCGGTTCATCCCGCTCGTGGCATCGGTGCGGGGATATTCGGTGTCGCTGCTGCGTGTCGACGTGCTCGCCGGGGTGGCTCTGGCGGCGCTGGCCGTCCCGCAGGGGATGGCCTATGCGCAGACGGCGGGCCTGCCGGTGGTGGCCGGGTTGTACGGGCTGCTGCTGCCCCTGGTCGCGTACGCGGCGCTGGGCTCGTCCCGGTCACTGATGACTGGCCCGACGGCGACGTCCGCCTTGCTGGTGGCCCCGGCGCTGGCCTCGGTCTCCTCGGATCCGGCTGACTACCCGGCGCTGGCCGCGATGTTGGCGCTGCTCGTCGCCGCGGTGTTCCTGCTGGCGCGGGTGCTGCGCCTGGGCTGGATCTCGGACTACTTCTCGGCCGCGGTGCTCCTGGGGTTCCTCACCGGGCTGGCCCTGACCCTGGTGTCGGGGCAGCTCGACGATTTCACCGGTGTCGCTGTCGAGGGCGATACGGCCCTGCAGGAGTACGCGTCGTTCGCCGTGAACCTCGTGGGCGGAACCCATGCCCTGACGCTGCTGATCGGCGTGCTCAGTCTCACCGCCCTGCTGGTCGGTGGTCACTTCCTGCCCAAGTTCCCGATGCTGCTGCTGGTGACGGTGGTCGCGATCGGCGCGTCGGCGTTGTGGGACCTCGGGGACCGCGGGGTGGTGCTCGTCGGCGAGATCCCGCCCGGCCTGCCGACGCTGGCGTGGCCGGCGGTGTCCTTGACCGACATCGCGCTGCTGGTCCCGTCGGCGGTCGGCATCGCGCTGGTCGGATTCTCCGACGCGATCCTGACCGCCCGCAGCCTGTCGCAGCCCGACGCCCCCACCGTGGACACCAACCAGGAGCTCACCGCGCTGGCAGGAATCAACGCCGCCGCGGGTGTCTCCCAGTCGTTCCCGCTGGGGTCCAGCGGCTCGCGCAGCGCGGTGAACATCCGGCTCGGCGGGCGCACCCAGGTCGTCGGGCTGGTCCAGGCCGGTGGGGTCGCGGTGGTGCTGCTGTTCCTGACCGGGGCACTGGCGCTGCTGCCCAAGGCCACCCTCGGGGCGGTCATCATCTACGCCGCGCTCGGGCTGATGGACATCGGCGCCTGGCGGGCATTCGCCCGCGGGTCGCGGGGCGAGTTGGTGGTCGCCGTGATCACCGTGATCGGGATGCTCACGATCGGCCTGCTGCCCTCGCTGATCCTGGCCGTGCTGCTGTCGATCCTCGACGTGATCCGGCGCAGCGCCCAACCGCGCGACGCCGTCCTCGGCTGGAGCCCCACCGCGGGACGGTTCGTCGACGTCGAGCGCCACGGTGACGCGGTCGTGTTCCCCGGCGTGATCATCTACCGCCTCGACGATCGGTTGTTCTTCGCCAACTGCCGGTACTTCCGCAGCCGCGTGCGCGAGGCGGTGCGCGGTGCGCCCTACCCGGTGACCACACTCGTCTTCGACGCCGAGTCCGTCAGCGACCTCGACACCTCCGGCGTCCAAGCCCTCACCGACCTCATCACCGAGCTCAAGGGCGACGGCATCCGCTTCGTCCTGGCCCGGTCACGAGCCACCTTCGAGGAACAGCTCAGCAGAACCGGGCAGGACGACGTCCTGCCCCCCGAGGACCGGTTCCCCACCGTACGGGCAGCCGTCACCTCGGTAGCGGGCGTCGAACTGGAGGCCCCTCGCCAGTAGAACGGCAGGCTCACCGAATCTGACCTGGGGGAATCGGAAAGCGGGTCGACCCGCCCCCTACCGTTGATGTTGATCCTCGCAGCCGTGCGCCGGAAGGACCGCCGCGATGGTGATCCGCCTGCCGACGATCAGCCGCCGAGCAGGGCCGCGAGGTGTGTCAGTGACCTCGCCTCCAGCGTCGGGGCGCTGAAGTACTCGGGGTAGGGCTCCTCGGTCCGATTGATCCAGGCGGTACGAAGACCTGCGCGGTGGGCGCCGTCGATGTCCCACGGGTGGACCGCGACGAGCATCATGGTGGCGGGTCGCGCGCGGCAACGACCGGCCGCGTAGGCGTAGGCCGCTGGCGCGGGCTTCCAGAACCCCGCATCCTCGGTGGACAACTGGCGTTCGAAGTGCCCGCTCACGCCGGCGCGCACGCACAGCTGTTCCGCGACCGAGACCTCGCCGTTGCTCAGGGTGACCAGTTCCGGCCCGAGTGCCACGAGTGCTGCAAGGCCCGCGGGGACGTCGCTGTGTACGCCGAGCTCGTCGAAGCCCCCCATGATGTGCCCGACGGCCTCGTCGACGGTGCGGTTCAGGGGCAGCCCCGCGAGGCTGGAACGCAATACGCCGGTGGCGAGTTGGGTGAAGTGCGCCGGCGCGCGGGCGGCTGTCAGCGCGAACCCGTGCAGCAGCACCGTCGTGAGCCACGTCGGGGCCAGTTGGGCGGGTGCTCCGACGTCGACGAACCGGCCGCCAAGCGGTGAGAGGTCCGACAAGGTCCCGTACACATCGAAGAGCAACACGTCGGGGGTCGAGGGGGCGCTGCCGAGGTCCGAGGTCCGTGGGTCGAGATTCGTTGTGCCCATGGGGCTCCGATCGCGATGTCGGCTCGACGGGGCTCGAGCCTGAGCCTGTTCGGCCAGAACAGGCTGCAGTGCACGACGATCCTCTGCATCCCCGCGCGATGCCACTCAAGACGTGGGCCAACCGCCTGGCGTGACCCGCGCGTTTCGCGGCGGGATGCATCTCGAGTGTGCCGTCGACAGGCGCGGCTCGTGGACGGGGGCAGAGCCCGTGGTCACCCGTCCCAGCCGTAGAACCGGCCGAATGCCCCGAGTATGGCCACCAGGCAGAAGAACGTCACGAACGCGGACAGCAGACCGCGACCGGCCGCCCCCGGTCGCCACCCATGCATCACGCAGGACGTTGCCGCTGCGCTCGGTCCCGGAGCAGCAGCCCCACAGCGAGCAGGCCGTAGCCGACGACGACACCGCCCAGACCACAGCGCCGAACGTGGGCCCGATGGCAGCCAGCGCCGCCAAACCCGAACCCACTGCGCAGATGAACCGCGCTGCCGGGATGCTCTGATCCCTAGGATCCCGGTACCGAGCGGGCACAGCCGCTGGTCGGCCCGCCATCACCCGGCCCTCCCCTCGATGCCCCAGCCCGTCCTCCATTCCAGAATCGCCCTGGGCGCGCGTCGCCCGGAAGGGCCGAACGACACACGCTCAGGCCACCACAGTCCCCCGCAGCACCACCCGCGCGGGCTGGTGGAGCACCCCGAGGTCCGCCAACGGGTCGGCGTCGAACACGACGAAGTCGGCGGGGTCGCCCTCCCCCAGCCCGGCGTTCCATCCGAGCCAGTCACGAGCCCGCCACGACGCCGCACCGAGCGCGTAGTCCGCGGACATGCCGAGTTCGGCCATCGCGATCACCTCACCGGCGATGTTCCCGTGCCGGGCAACCCCGCCGCCGTCGGTACCGGCATACAGCGCCACGCCGGCGTCGTGCGCAGCCATGATCGTGGCCCGCCGACGCGCGTACAGGTCGGTCATCGTCGCCGAGTAGTCAGGGAACTTCGCCCTGCCGGCCTCCGCGTAATCGGGGAACTTGTCCAGCTGCATCACCGTCGGCACGAGCGCGACACCACGCGCCGCCATCGACTCGATCAGTCCCTCGGTCAGTCCCGTCCCGTGCTCGATGCAGTCGATGCCGGCGTCGATGAGCCCCGGGAGCACGTCGTGGCCGAAGCAGTGCGCGGTGACCCTCGCTCCAAGCTCGTGGGCCACCGCGATGGCCTGCGCGAACACCTCGGCGGGGAAGGACGGCGCGAGATCGCCCTCCTCCCGGGAGATCCAGTCGCCCACCAGCTTCACCCAGCCGTCGCCGCGCAGCGCCTCGCGTGCGACGGCAGCGGACAGCTCAGCGGGCTCGACCTCGTCGGCGTAGTTGCGCAGGTAGCGCCTCGTCCGGGCGATGTGGCGCCCGGCCCGGATCAGCCGGGGCAGGTCCGCCCGCTCGTGCATCCAGGAGGTGTCCAGCGGGGATCCCGCGTCGCGGATCAGGAGGGCGCCGGCGTCGCGATCGAGGATCGCCTGGGCCTCGGCCTCCTCATCGGTGAGGGCCCCACCCTCGCCGAGACCAAGGTGGCAGTGGGCGTCAACGAGCCCCGGGACGATCCAGCCCTCGGCCGCCGTCTCCGCGCCGATCGGCCGCTCGTAGGTGATGCGGCCGCCCACCACGTACACATCACGCACCTGCCCATCGGGAAGCACGGGTCCGGAGAACCGCAATGCAGTCATGCACCGGACGTTACTTGGCGGCCGGTCACTCCAATGCCCAGAGGTCATCGACGATCAGCGGGATCCTGGTCCCGTCGGCGCCGACGAGGTGCGCGGTCAGGATGCGGCGGCGATCAGCAGCTCGGCGACACGCGCGGGCTGTTCGCGGAAGAGCCCGTGGTCGGCTGCGATCTCGAGGACTTCAGCACCGACTGAGGCAGCCATCACCCGCTGGGTCTCCGGCGGCACCAGGGTGTCGGCGGTCGTCAGGATGTAGGTGCGGCGGCGGGAGGTCGGCAGTTCCCCGCGCCACTTCTCGCGTAACGCAGCGATGCCCTGCGGACGCTGAGTGCGCTCCAGGTAGGTCCGCACCGCGTCCCGCTCGGCAGGGTCAGCTGCCGCGACGTACAGGTCGATGTTCAGGGCGCACAGGCCAGGGCCGGAGCTGAGTACCAGTCCGTCGAAGGCGGCGAATCCGGCCTCTTCGCCGGCCTCGAACGGGTCGCCGCCGGCGAAGAGGTCGAGCACGGAGGATCCATCCCGCGGGATCCACGCCGCGACGTAGACCACCGGCACGTCGGGGTGGTCCACGGCGATCCTGGAGGCGGTGAAGCCTCCGAACGAGTAGCCGACCAGCACGACGTGTCTCAGGTCATCGGGGAGCACGGCGCGCACGGCATTGGCGTACTCCTCCAAGCTCGCGTCAGGGCTCCCACACGGCAGGTCAACGACGATCACGTCGTGGCCAGCCGAACCCAACGGCTCGATCACAGGCTCCAGGGTCGCGGGTGTATCCCATGCGCCCGGAACGATGACGAACGTGGCCATCAGCAGATCCTCCTCGGGCACAGCGCCGCTCGGTGCTGGGCTCGCAGGTGAGCCTGCGCGCCCCTTCGCCGCTGACGATCGCGTCGAAGCGAAAAGCATCGCTGATCTGGTTGGGCGTGTCCATGAGTTGTCGGAGGGGCCGCTCCGGGATGGACGGCGGATCGCCTTCGTCACTGCCGGTCCGCGACGTCCTCCACCGGGCCGATCAGGTACGAAACAGGGCGTCCACGTTGGGGAGCTGCTCGAACCGGGCGAACGTTCCCGTCCCGGCGATCTCCCGTGCGGACTCCAAGAAGCCCGCCCATGCGGTGCGTGCCAGGGTCCCCCCGACGCTGATCCGCCGGACTCCCAGATCAGCCGCCTGCGCGACGGTCATGAACGGGGCGTTGATCAGCAGGTTCACCGGCTTGGGTGACACGGCGTCGACAATCGCGGCGACCTGCTCGACTGTGTCGATCCGCGGAGCGTAGAGGCAGTCTGCCCCTGCTTCGGCGTACGCGCACAGCCGTCGGATCGTCTCATCGAGGTCGGGCCGGCCAACGACGAACCCCTCGGAGCGGCCGGTGAGAAGGATGCCCGTACCACTCTCGTCGATCGCGCGTCGAGCGGCCCGAACACGCTCGACGGCGAGATCGAACCGATACAGCGGGTCAGCCTCATCGCCGCTGGCGTCTTCGATGGACAGCCCGGCGATCCCCGTGGCCGCAGCACGTGTGACGTTGTCGGCGACGTGCTGGGGGTCGACGGCGAACCCACCCTCGAAGTCCGCGCTCACGGGCACGTTCACGGCAACCGCGATCGCGCGCAGATGTGCCAAGGCCTCCTCGAGGGTGGCGGCGCGATTATCGGCACGACCCAACGTCCAGGCGAAGCCTGCGCTGGTCGTCGCCAGGGCCCGGAATCCGAGCCGTTCAAGGGCCCGCGCGCTGCCCGCATCCCACGGATTGGGCATCACGAAGCAGCCAGACGAGTGCAGGCGATGAAACTCAGCGACCCGATCTTCCTGCACGGTCATGCCACACCTCATCGTGTTGAGCCGTCTCTGCCGGGCGTGGCCGCCTACAACCGTCGCGCCGTGCGTGTTCGGGTCGCTGACCGGGTCCTGGCGCGGCCGATGAGGCTGCCTCACGCTCCCTCATCCAGACACCATAGCCCCGAGCACGCGCGCGTGGATAGGACAGACTTACCTGAGGCTTGACGGCCCTCGTCTGCCCGTGGTGCAGGCCGGTCGGGTTGCCCAGCGGGTCGGCGTCAGCGACCGCCACGGCGGATCCGAACACCAGGATGACGCCCTTGTGCTGGGGCACGGCAGCTACGTAGGTGGACCGCTCCCGGGGCCGCCACCCCGAGGTCGGGTGGATCAGCACTTGCACCGCGAGCGTCGTGGCTGTGGACTGGCAGCATGCCCACGATCACCCAGGTCAAGGACCGCACGACCGGCAGCTGCACCGGCATGACCCTGGCGGCGCTCGAAGTCCTCGCCGTCGACGGGGAGCGGACCCACGAGTATCGGATCCGCGAATGGGCCTACAAGGGCGTGTGGCAACTCCAGGAGCTCAAGGACGGCGCCACCGGCATGACCGACACCGACTACATCGACCTCGGCGAATTCCCGACCCAGGAATCGGCCCTGGCTCACATCGAGCGGCCCACACAGCCATAGGCATCACTCGCATCGGCAGTGCCGCGGCGTGCACGACTACCCGGCGGCCTGTTCGCTGAGCCAGTCGCGCAGGCTCGGAATGTCGAACCCGCTGAGGGCCCCGGTCTCCTTGAGGCTGGACAGGCTGGTGTCGGTGGACGTGTCCGCCGGGATGCCGAAGCGCTCGTACAGAGCTGACTTGCTCACGGGGAAGGCATCGAGCACCTGCTGGATCGTCATCCAGCCCTTGACATCGTCCGGGACTGCGCCCGCCGCGGGTGCCACATGCTCACCTGACTCGGTGCCCTGGCCCGTGGCGGAGCCTTGCGCCTCGGCGGCACTGAGCGATGCGCCCCGACCGGTCGTGGCGAACCAGCCGAGGTCACGGGCCAGGAGGATGCTCCCGGCGAAGACCGCGACGATGACCAGCGCGTACGCCCAGTTCGGGACCTTCGCGCTGCGCAGCCGTGGCGTCGTGGGCGCGGGGTGGGCACTGCGCGGGATGCGCAGCATCGGGATCGCGGTGATCTGCTGATCGGTCATCGCAGGGCTCCTTCAGGCGCTCCGGTCGTCGTGGTGGCCATGGTGACGGCATCATCGTCGACGGTGGGTGGCACAGCCCGCACCGATGGGAAGGGCAGGCTCACGGTGACAGCGAGCGCGTCACGGCTGGGGCAGGCCGCCACACACTCGAGGCACCCGATGCATTGCGCATCCGTGACGCGGGTGACGGAGTTGACCTGCAGCCCCATGGGGCAGGCGCGGTTGCACAGGTCGCAGCCGAGGCAGGCTGAGGCGTCGCGCTGCACGGCGACGGGGCTGGCCTTTCCAACGATTCCGATGACCGCTCCGAGGGGGCAGGCGTACCGGCAGAAGGGACGCTCGATGACCAGTGCCATCACCAGCATGATGACGAGGACGACGAACGCGGTGGTCAGCTCGAACTCCACCACGGACAGCAGCGCGCTCCACGGGTCGTACTCGCGGAAGACCATGACACCGGTGACTGCGGCCCCACCCACGGCCCAGACGAGCACCACGTAGCGGCCGTAGCGGGCGATGTGGTCGACCCGGGCCAGCCAGGTGGCGTTGGTTGAGATCCGCCGGCGTGAGCGGCGCAGCGGGGGGATGCGGTTGGCCACCGCGTCCCCGATGCCGTGAACAGCCTCCTGGATCGCACCGAGCGGGCAGAGCCATCCGCAGAACGCCCCGCGGGCTGCCAGCGTCAGGAGCACGACGGCTCCGGCCAGGGCGAGGTTCGCTGTGTGGACGTGGGACACGGTGCGCCCGGTCGTCACCCAGGTGAAGAGCGTCTCGAAGCCCCCGAACGGGCAGAAGGCCTCACCGGAGGGCGCACCAGGGGCACCCGTTGCCTTGGCCCAGACGGTGTAGGCGATGAACGCCACGACCACGGTCTGCATCGCGTGCCGCGTCCAGCGGATTCCACGGATCGATCCGGGGCTGCGCCGGGGCACCATTCGCACGGACATCGTCATTCCTCCTGCAGCGTTCGATCGTGGGCTGGCCACCCGTCATCGTGCCGATCGTGGGTGCAGGTCAGGGGGACGGTTCCGGGCGGTTGTCTGCAGATCAGGTCAGGCGCTGGTAAGGCGCTGTCACGGTCGCACGGTCAGGCGCTGCGCAGAAACGTGCGACCTCGGACTCGCCGGGCATGGACACGCCCCGCGGGACTGGGGTTGGACCAGGTTCGCGCGGGGCTGCGTCGTTGACGCTAGCGTTGAGACGGTCATGGGTGGGTGTTGTGGCTGTCAAGATCCGGTAACGCGCACCGGGCGACGGACGAGGGGGTGCGTGCCGAGAAACGGGGCTGCCCCCCGCTAGTGCAGGTCCACGGACGAGGGGGCCCAACAGGTGTCGGCGTGGCGGGAGAATCAGGCGCATGGATCGACATGCGGCAGCCCGGATCGTCGTCGAGATCAGTGACCCCGCCATGCTCGCCCTTCAAGTCGCACTGGCGCAGGGCCACGTGGTGAGCGAATCCCTCGAGGTGAGCATTGCCGGCCGAGGCGTGCGCGGGCGTTGGGTGGGCGCGGAGCACGGCACTCGGATCCACGTCGTCGATGCGAGGCCCGGGATCATGGTGCTGGACTACTCGGCCCGGGTGTCAGGCCCGTGCACCCCGTCGGTCACGACCGAGGCGGACCTGCTGCGCTACTTGCGACCGAGCCGGTACTGCGAGTCCGACTCGCTGGCCCCCACCGCCCGCGCAGAGTTCGGTGGGCTCGCGGGTGCGGACCTCCTCGCCGCAGTCAGCTCCTGGGTGGGGACCCGCCTGACCTATGTCCCGGGCTCGAGCCTGCCCACCGACGGGGCCGTGCGCACCCTGCTCGCGCGTCAGGGAGTGTGTCGCGACTACGCGCACCTGGTCGTGGCCCTGCTTCGGGCGCTGCATGTGCCCGCGCGAGTGGCCGCCGTCTACGCGCCCGGTCTGGACCCGATGGACTTCCACGCGGTGGCCGAGGCCTACGTCGAGGGGGACTGGTACGTCGTCGATGCGACCACGCTGGCCCCGCGCGGGACCCTGTTGCGCATCGCCACCGGACGCGACGCCTCCGACACCGCGTTCCTCAGCGCCTACGGCGGCGTCGCCACCCTGCTGGAGCTCGAGGTCTCCGCTGTCGCGGACACGCTGCCCGGCGACGATGTGCGGGACCTGGCACGTCTCTCCTGATGGGTGCCGCCCGCCGGCCCGGATCTCGCCGAAGGGCTGACCGGTCAGGTACCCACCGCTGACCGACCGGGTCAGGGATCCCATCCAGCCCGCTGGATCCCGGATGGCTTCAGGCTGCCGGATACCTTGGCACCATGAGCGAGGAACAGGCCACCGGCAGGGGGATCCGGTGACGCCCGGGTCCGCCCTCAAGGGCGTCCTCGCGGTCGGGGCAGCTGCCGGCGCTGCGATGGCCGCCCGGGTGGTGCTGGAACGACGACGGTTGATGGGCCCGGTCCTGCCCGAGCTGCGTCATCCGCTGCTCCTCGTGCCGGTGCACTTCGGACCGATGACGCTGCGACTGATCCGCAAGGCACCGATCCCCCCCGGGGCCATCGCGCCCGGGATCGACGTCGAGCGGCGCACCATCCCCGCTGGTGAGAACCACCCCGAGGTCGCGGTGTTCGTCTACGACCGACCCACCCGGCCCCGCCCGTCCGGGGCCTTGCTCTGGATCCACGGCGGCGGGTACGTCATGGGGCATCCCGTGACCTACCACGAGCTGTGCAGCCGGTTCGCCGATGACCTGGGCATCGTGGTCGTCAGCGTCGACTACCGCCTGGCCCCGGAGCACCCCTTCCCGGCCGGGCTCGAGGACTGCTACGCCGCGCTGCGATGGGTGCATGACCATGCGGACGAGCTGGGTGTGGACCGGGACCGGATCGCTGTCGGCGGGGACAGCGCCGGCGGCGGCCTGGCCGCTTCCCTGGCCCAACTCGCCCTTGACCGGGGAGAGGTTCCGGTGTGCTTCCAGCTGTTGGTCTACCCGATGCTCGACGACCGGACCGCCTCGCGCACTGATCATGCAGGCACGGGCTCGTTCGTCTGGACCCCGACCAGCAATGCGTTCGGGTGGACGTCCTACCTCGGGCACCCGCCCCGTGACGATGAGGACCGGCCGTACGCGGTCCCAGCGCGGCGTGCGGACTTGACCGGCCTTCCCCCAGCCTGGATCGGCGTCGGGGACCTGGACCTGTTCCACGCCGAGGACCTCGCCTACGCCGAGCGCCTCCAGGCCGCCGGGGTCCCCTGCCAGGTCGAGGTCGTCGCGGGCATGTTCCACGGGGCAGACGCCTTGTTCCGCACGTCCCCAGCGATGAACGCGTTCCGGGCCGCGCGCAGGGACGCGCTCAGCGCCGCCCTCAGAGGCACCTGACCTGGTGGCCCGCGTCGCCCAGTCGAGGTGACCTGCGAGCGAGCCGTTGTCACAGACGCGGGCGCCGGGTCTGTCAGTAGGTGGGGGCGGTCCGGCGCAGCAGGGCGTGGATCCGGGCCCGCAGCTCGGCGATCGCGAACGGCTTGGTCAGGTAGTCGTCGGCGCCGGCCTCGAGCCCGACGACCTTCTCGACCTCAGCGGCCCGGGCGGTGACCATGATGATCGGCACGTTCGAGGTGCGCCGGATGGTGCGGCAGACCTCGAGCCCGTTGAGCCCGGGGAGCATCAGGTCCAGCAGGATCAGGTCCGGTTCCAGGGTCTGGAACGCGCGGAGGCCGGCCGGGCCGGTGTGCGCGATGACCACGTCGAAGCCGTCGCCGCGCAGCAGGTAGGCGATGGTCTCGGCGATGCTCGGCTCGTCCTCGACGATCAGCACAGTGGTGCGACCCGGCGACGGCCGGCGGGCCGGGCCCTCCCGCGGCGTTGGGGGGGTGGGTGGGCACCGGGTCACATCCCGTCGGAGATGTCGCCCGGGTCCCGGGAGGTGGCGGGTGTGGCGGTGTTCGCTGAGACGATGATGTCCACCGCTTCGCGCGGGTCGTCGGTGACGTGGACGAGGTCGAGGTCGCGCATCGAGATCCGCCCGGTGGTGGCCATGGTCGACCACAGCCACGCGAGCAGGCCCGACCAGTACTCGCGGCCCATCAGGACGACCGGGAAGCCGGTGACCTTGGAGGTCTGGACGAGGGTGAGTGCCTCGAAGAGCTCGTCGAGGGTGCCGAACCCGCCGGGCAGGACCACGAAGCCCTGGGAGTACTTGACGAACATGGTCTTGCGGGCGAAGAAGTAGCGGAAGTTGATGCCGAGGTCGACCCATTCGTTGAGGCCCTGCTCGAAGGGCAGCTCGATGCCCAGGCCGATGGACACGCCGCCGGCCTGGCAGGCGCCCTTGTTGCCGGCTTCCATGATCCCCGGCCCGCCGCCGGTGATCACCGCGTAGCCGGCGTCGGCGAGCCGCGCTGCGACCTGTTCAGCCAGGGCGTAGTGCGGGTCGGAGGGCTCGGTCCGGGCGGACCCGAAGATGCTCACGGCGGGACCGATGGCGGCCAGCGCACCGAACCCCTCGACGAACTCGGCCTGGATGCGCAGCACCCGCCACGGGTCGGTGTGCACCCAGTCGCCGGAGTCGTGGGTGTCCAGCAGCCGCTGGTCGGTGGTGGTGGCCTGGACCTGGCCGCGGCGCAGCAGGACCGGGCCCTTGTGCTTGGTCACACCGGCATCCCGCGGTCGCTGCTGCGGGTCGGGTCCTCGGCGTTGGTCGGGGATGATCTCTATGGTCATGCCCTGCACGGTAGGTTCGCCCGGCAGACCTGCGGGGGTCCGGCGGAGGTCGTGTTGGCCAACCCTGGGCGAAGTCCTGGCGACCGAGGGCCCTCCCGGGCCTGTTGAGCACCCAGCCGGGCGTTCCGCGTCACGTCACTACCTGTTCATCTTCGACCCGTATGGTGCGCACCATGGCTGAGTCAGGCAAGGCGGACAAGCTCTACAGCGACTGGCGTGCGGCGGAAGCCCAGTACGCCGAGGTGCTGGCCGCGTTCGGTGGTGACGGCCCGCCGGCGAAGGTCAAGAAGGAGTCCGCCCTGGTCCTGTCCAAGGCGCGCAACAAGGCCGACCAGGCGCGGGACAAGTACTTCAAGCGGGTGCTGAAGTAACCGACCCGCAAGGGCAGTCAGCGCACCAGGCCCACGACGTCCCAGTCCCAGGAGTGGTGCTGGTAGGTCATCTGCATTCCGTCCGCCTCGGCCGCGGCGATCATGGCCGCAGGGGCGTGGACGTAGCCGCGGAACGTGTTGCCCCGGAGTCGGTGGGCGAGGTTCTCCGACCAGGTCACCGTCCTGGTCACCGGGTTGTCCGGCGGGTGGCTGTACACGAGCAGCCGGGTGGCGTGCTGCGCGGCTGCGTTGAGCAGCCCGAGGTAGTCGGGGTAGCAGCACACGACGCGGTGCAGGATCACGACGTCGGCGGACTGGACCCGGTGCGGTTCCCGGGCGATGTCGAGGAAGCGCCGGTCCACCCGCCCGGCGAGGCCGGAGTCGGCCAGCAGCCGAGCCGCCTCGTCCTCGTACTGTGTGGACAGCTCCAGGTTCGTGATGTGCGACGCTCCGCGGCGCAGCAGCTCGACCTGGATCTGACCGACGCCGCCACCGATCTCCAGGACCGAGGCGCCCTGCACCCCCTGGTCGGTCACGAACTGGACGATCCGGGTCGCCGCTGGGGTCAGCCCGTGGGTCCGATACCGCTTCGCGGTCCGTCGGGCGAACCGGCGCGTGAAGACCGATTGGAGGTCGTCGGGATCGCAGCAGTCCGCCATGCCAGCAGTATCAGCCCGGGAGGGCCGAGATCAACCAGGGAGGGAATGCGACCCGTCGGTGAACGTTGGGCGAACTCCGCTGTCGGGGGCCCGTCCTTGGACGGAACGCCGGTCAATAGCGTTGTAGTTTCTGCTGATCACCGGCTCCGAGTGTGAAGGACAGTCATGAGTCACCCGACCCCCCAGGACCTCCTCCGTGTGCCCTTGTTCGCCGACCTGCCGGCTGAGTCGGCAGAGGTGCTCGCGCCCCGGTTCGACATCGAGGAGTACGACTCGGGGCGACGGGTGGTGCTCGAGGGAACTTCGGGGTACGCCTTCTACGTTCTGGACGCGGGGCAGGTCTCAGTCACTCATGAGGGCCAGGAGCTGCGGACACTTGGCGCGGGGGACTTCTTCGGCGAGATCGCCATCCTCGGTGGGGGGCGACGTACGGCGACCGTGACGGTCACCGAGCCAGCCACGGTGTGGAAGATGTTCGGCACCGCGTTCCGTGAGCTGGAGAAGATCCGTCCGGATGTGAGCGCCGCGCTCCAGGAAGCGATGCGTCAGCGGCTGGCCACGGGGTAGTCGCCGCCGTTGATGGAGGGCCTGATGCCGCCGGTGCCGGAGCCTCACCCGTTGTCAGGGTCGGGCTGGCACACCGTTCCCTCTGCCGGCAGCGTGCCCTCCAGGAAGTAGGCGTCCACGGCCCTGTCGATGCAGGTCGACCCGCTCATGTAGGCCAGATGCCCATCGCCGTCGTAGCTGAGCAGCGTGGCGGTGTCGAGCTCGCCGGCCACCTGTACGCCCCACTCGTACGGCGTGGCGGGGTCGTACTTCGTGCTCACGACAAGGATCGGTGCCGAGCCCTCGGCCCGGAACACCGGTGGCTCGCCGGCCGCCTCAGCTGTTCCCGCCCCCATCGGGTACTGCCAGCAGGGCAGGTTGCCCCACGCCATGTACGGACCGAACACCGGCGCTTCCGCCGCCCACTGCTCGGCAAGCTCAGCCGCGTGGTCCACGCCTCCCACACCCGGCCGGTCCAGGCAGTTCACGGCGTAGATGGCCTCGTTGCCGTTGTTGGCGAATGTCCCATCCGGGTTGCGGTCCGTCCGGTAGTCCATCATCTCCATCAGCACGCTTCCGTCGCCTGCGAAGGCCGCGTCGAGGCCGAACCTCAGCACCTCCCAGTCGATGGGCGGGGCGTAGAGGTAGCTCGGATGGCGAACGTCCCGAGCGCTTCGGTGAGCACGCGATCGCCCATGCCGGGCAGTGGGCTCTGGTCGAGATCGGCCAGGAACTGCTGGATCCGCGCCACCCCGGCGTCCACATCGCGCGGTAGCGGGCAGTCCTCCTGCGTGATGCAGTCCTCGACGAACCTCCTGAGCGCGAGATCGAAGCCCTTGGCCTGGCCGAATGTTGATCTCGTCGGAGTCCAGCGAGCTGGGCAGCACACCGTCGAGGACGACCCTGCCGACCCGCTCCGGGAACAGTTCCGCGTACTGGGCGCCCAGGAAGGTGCCGTAGCTCTTGCCCAGGTAGGTCAGCTTCTCGTCACCGAGGACCGCGCGAAGGATGTCCATGTCGCGCGCCGCGGACTCGGTGTCCATGTGAGGGGCGATCCCGGGCGACCTCGCCTTGCAGCCCATGCCGATCAGTTTCGACTGTGCGGCCAGGTCGGTGACCTCCTGCGGCGTGTCCGGCGTCCCGTCCGTGGCCATGTACGTGTCGAGCTGGGGGTCATCGAGGCAGTCCACCGGGTCCGAGCGCACCACTCCACGTGGGTCGAATCCGACCACGTCGTACGCGCTGTAGAGCGGGCGAGTGAGGACCCCCCGCGCGGCACGTGCGTAGTCCACACCCGATGCTCCTGGCCCGCCCGGGTTGAGGATCAGGGAGCCCCGCGGGTTCTTCACCGTGCGTCGCAGGACCGAGAGCTCGGTGCTGCCGTCACCGGGCTTCGCGTAGTCCAGGGGGACTCTGATCGTGGCGCACTCGAACGTCTCCTTGCTCTGCTCGGAGAACTCGTCGTCGGTGGGGCACCCCTCCCAGCGGACCTCCTGGCCGTAGAAGGAGGCGAGGTCGTCGTCGGATGATGCCGATGCGGAGGAGGTCGGCGTCGCACTGACCGCCGGCGGCGGTTCGGGATCCGACGTGCAGGCGGCGAGCGCGACGAGGGCCGCTGCGCCGGCGGCCAACACCCGGGCTGGACGTGACACCACAGGATCCTCCCTGACCTTCATCCTGACGGATCCGTCGTTGGTCGGCAATGGTCGGAGCTCTCGGGGCGTCGTGGTCGCCTTCCGCCTACATCCGGTCCATGTCGAAGCCGGTGACGGGATCCCCGGCGCGTTCGTAGACCAGCCAGGTGGCGCCCTTCGGGAACCCCTGCGGCGGCTGTGCGCGGCGGAACGCGGCCGGCACGCCGGTGCCGTCGGCGAAGAGTCGTTTGCCTGACCCGAACGTCAGCGGGTAGAGGAAGAGGTTGAGCCGGTCGACGAGGTCGGCCTCGAGCAGGGACCGGACGAGGTGGCCGCTGCCGATCACATGGATCTCGTCGAAGCGGTCCTTGAGGGCCCGCACCTGGGTGACCTCGGCCAGTGCGGTGGTGCCCTCCCACGCCGGGTCGGTCACCGAGCGCGAGACGACGAACTTCGGCACGGCGTTGAGCTTCGCCGCGATGGGGAAGGTGTCGCCCTTGGTCGGCCAGTAGCCCGCGAAGATGTCGTAGGTCCTGCGTCCGAGCAGCAGGGCGTCCATCCGGTCGATGCCGGCGCTGATCGCCGCGCCGGACTCCTCGTCGGTGTACGGGCCCTGCCAGCCGCCGAACGCGAAGCCACCCTCGCGGTCCTCGTCGGGCCCGCCGGGCGCCTGGTACACGCCGTCGAGGGTGATGAACAGGTCGGCAGAGATGATTCCCATGCGTGCTCCTTCGCCTTCTTGGTACCTCAGTCCTCGATGACGTCGAGACCTTGTTCGCGCAGCTGCGCCAGGTGGTCGAGCATGGTCCTGAGCGCCTCGGGGTCGTGGCCCTGCCACTCGACGAGCTCGGCGATGATGCGCAGCGGGTGACGGGTCCGGTAGGACTGCGTCGGGTTTCCCGGGAATCGCTTGTTGGTCACGTTGGGATCGTCCTCGAACGGGCCGAGGGGCTCGACGACGTAGATGTGCCCCCGTTCGCTGCTGCCCGCAAGCGCAGTGGCCAGCTCGGCTCCCCAGGCCGCGGTCTCCACCAGCGCGGTGAAGTAGATGTTGTTGGACACCCGGCCCCCCTGGTAGTTGGAGCCGTACCCGGCAACCAGTTCCTCGCCGACCTGCAGGGCGGTCTTCGTGCCGTGGTAGAACGGGCCCTCGATGTGGGCGCAGTTGTCGTGGGTGACCGGGATGTGGGTGTCGGCGGGCTCGCCCATGGCTGTCGCTCCTCGTTCGTCCGCGACTGCCGGGATCAGCCACGTCGGCGGCTTGCTGCCGCAGCGTAGCGCCCCCGGTGAGCGGGACGGCTGCCGCGCCGGCAAGGGCCCCGTGTGACCGCGGCAGGCTCAGGCGCGCCGCAGCAGGCGGCTGACGGTCTGGCGCCCGTTGGTCATGGGCTGCTGCCCGAACGTGACGAGCGGGTGCTGTTGGAGGCTGCGGATCGAGTGTCTCCCGTGCGAGGCCAAGGGAATCGTGGGCGCGACACCCCTGCCGTCGCGGCGCACACTCTGCGACATGGCACTGCCGACGGGGATGACGCTGCGCCAGCAGACTACTTCCGACATCGCGGCGATGGTCGGGCTCGTCGATGAGGTGTGGTCGGTCCTGTACGGGCGAACCGGCTACTACACGGCTGATGGTATGGCGCTGGGGCTGGCGCGTCCTCTGCGGGATCCCGAGCGGGACAACCCCGCCATCTTCGCCGGCGACCGGATGATTGCATGGGCCGCACTGCAGGCGTGGCCACCGATGAGCGAGGTCGTCTGCCCGATCGTTGTCGACCTGGCTCTGTCCCCGCGTGACCGATCCGCAGCGATCGATGCCCTGACGATGGCCCTCCAGGATGCCGCCCGCGCCCGTCTCGCGGATGCGGATCCGCACCTCGAGAGGGTGTTCGGCGTGAGCGTCCCCACCCGCGACACGGGGTTGCGCGACCATGTGAGCGCGCTGGGGTGGACGCTGCTGCGCACCTACTTCGAGCTGGAGATCGACCTGACCGATGGCTCGTTCCCGGAGATCGAATGGCCCGCGGGCATGACGGTCCGGACGTTCGCCGACGCCGCGGTCGTCGAGCCGACGATCGCCGTGATGTGCGACGCATTCGCCGACCACCACGGTGACAGCCCGCCGCCGGATGAGTGGCGTCACATGCTGACCGCCCCGATGGTCCTGGCCGACGTCAGCTACCTGCTCAGTGACTCCGACGGGCCGGTGGCGGGCCTGGTCAGCTCCGACCTCGGAGACGGTGAGGGCTACATCGGAGCCGTCGGCGTGCGCCGCCGGGGCCGAGGGCGGGGGGCGGCAACGGCCATGCTGCGCCAGTCATTCCACGACCTGGCCGCTGCCGGGTTCCCCACCGCCAAGCTGGATGTCGATGGTGAGAGCGCAACCGGCGCCCTCGGGCTCTACGAGCGGGCCGGGATGTCGGTGCGTGTCGCCCAGGAGGCCTGGGTGACACCCCTGCACCTGGCGTAGCCGCGACGAGGTGGCGCCCGGGACGTCCAGCCCTGCCGCTGCACCCACCTCGCTGGCACGCTTGAGGTGTGGGCGGAGCCCCCTGCCTCGGGCGACTTCACCCGAACTGAGTGGGGATGGTGGTGATGATCAGGCGCCGAGGAGTCCACGCGGCAGTCACGATCTGCGTCGCGCTCATGGCGGTCGCGGGGTGCGCCACCGGGGACGGCGGCAGCGGGACGACTCCGATGCCCAGCGCGCTGGCGACGGTGTCCGCGGCCGAGTGGGCGATCGCCAGCCTGCTGCCCGCCGCGGCGGTCCCACCGGCGCCCCCTGGTGACACCCTCGTCGACGCGCTGGAGCCCGCCGAGGTCACGGGGGTGATCGGTGAACCTTCCCGCCAGGTGATGACCTGCACGCCCCTGGAGTTGTTGATGGATGATCCGGGTCCAGCTGAGCCCGCCGCGGCCGGTGCGGCATCGTCGGGGTTTGTGACCGGGGTGGCCCAAGTGGACCAGTACGCGGTCGTGTACACCGACGAGGCCGCGGCGCAGCGGGCGGTGGCCCGGTCCCAAGTCGGTGCGCAGGACTGCCAGGCAGCGTTCGCGGTGCACTCACCAGACGCGGACGCCGAGGCGATCATCCTCACGGCACCGGCAGCGGTCGACGGCTTCCGCGTGCACGCGATCTACACCTACCAGGACACCGGCTACACCTCGGACGAAGTCAGCGCGGTGCTGCGGTCCGGGGCGACGGTCCTGTACCTGCGGGCCAACGAGGCGGGCGCGCCGGAGGGCGCGACCTGGGAGACCGACGGCATCCTCGACCCCACATGGTCCGACCAGCTGGTCGCGGCGGCGGCCGAGCACCTCGTTGACTGCTGCTCGCCGCCCGACAGGGGTGCCACGTCGTAGGGCCCGGGCGGCTCGGTCGAACGACGCCTCCGGGGCGCATGCGATCAGCGCCACCGCGAACCGGGTGTCCATTTCCACGCGGATGCACCTTCCACATCCCTGTGCTGCGGGGGGTGATGCAGCACCAACGCGTGATAGGATTCGAACACCAGTTCGAACAAGGGGAGCGATCAAAGGGGGAGCGGATGCAGGTCGATGGTTCGTCGACCACCCGCACGTGGGCTGTCGCACCGGCGGCTGAGGGACAGCTGGATCCGGAGGCTCACGCGGCGCGCGAGGCGCGGTTCAGTGCGCTGATGCGCGCATGGTGGCTCGACGAGCGCCCGGGGTGGACCGAGCCCGACTGGTGGGACGTCTCGATGCGTGACGACGTGCGCGGCCTGCTCTGGCTTCCTGCCGGTCCGCAGCTGGCGCAGAGCCTCGACGTCATCGGGCGCGTCGCGCTGTGCAGCGGCCCGCACCCGGACGAGCCTGGGGTCCCGACTCCGACCCCCGGCCGGCGCCCGGGGTGGCCCTGCGCCTGCATGGTGGTGCTGGCGGCCGCGTGGGAGGCCTGCGGCGCCTGGGCGGCAGCGGGAGCAGCGTGCGCCCTGGTCGACTGTGCAGGGCCCCAGGAGGTCGTCTTCAGCGTCCCGGAGATCGGCCTGCGCGTCAGCGACCCAGCCCGGGAGGAGCTCGCCAGCGCCTTGCGCACCTCGTTGGGCTCGGCGGCCAATCGGATTGCGGGTGCCCGCGACCTGGTGGCCCACCCGCGCCTGGTGGAGTTGGTCTCGTCAGCGACGATCTCCGCGTGGGCTGCTCGCCTGGTCGTCCGCGAGGTGGAAGCCCTCGACGACGACCAGGCGGCGGAGGTGGTCGAGCACGTGTGCGCCCAGGTGCTCCAGCGTCGTGACTCGGGGCGGCGCTCGTGGACGTCGGCCGAGGTCGGCCGGGCGGCGCGCCGGGCCCGGCTGCGGGTGTGCCCCGACGCCGATCAGGAGGTCAGGCGCAGGGCCTTCGCGGGTCGGCGCGTTCAGATCCTTCCGGATCGCGATGGAATGGCCACGCTCGTCGCGGACCTCGATGCCACGGACGCCCACCGCATCCATCGTCGGCTGTCGGCGATCGCCACCGGCCTGTCCGACCCCACCGACTCCCGGACCCGAGACCAGGTCCGCGCTGACGTCCTGGTCGACCTCCTCCTCGGAGCGCCCGTGGGACGACGGAATGGTTCGGCGGGGGAGGAGCCCGCCCCCATCGGGAGCCAGACCCGCCCCGAGATCTCAGTCGTCATTGCGCTGTCGGACCTCCTCGGCGTGACCCACCATCCCGCCCACGTCCCGGGCTTGGGGCCGATCCCTGCAGATCTCGCCAGAGCACTGGCCGCCGATGCCACCTGGCGTGCCTGGATCACGGATGCGTCCGGAGCGGTGGTCGCCACGGGCACGCGCAACTACGTCCCCTCGGCCGCTCTCGCCCGGCTGGTCCGAGCACGCGAGCCGGTGTGTCGGATGCCCGGCTGTCGTCAGGCTGCGAGCCGATGCGACCTGGACCACACGGTGCCCTTCCCGGCCGGTTCGACGTCTGCAGCGAACCTCGGCCCGCTGTGCCGGCGCCACCACGTGCTGAAGACCCATGTCGGGTGGACCCTCGATCCGGAGGACCCAGGCGCCTGGCGGTGGCGGACCCCGGCGGGGTTCACCATCCGGGACCATCCCGATCCGCCGCTCGAGGGTGATCCCTGAGTGCGCCGGCACCCCGAGCCTGGCCGGCGACACCGTCGGGGTCAGGTGCCCGGGGTCAGGTGTCCGGGGTCACGTGTCCGGGGTCACGTGTCCGGACGCAGGATTGCCGGGGCCTCCGCGAGGTGGAATCCCTCGAACGCCTGGTTCGGTCCGCTGCCCACCATCGGCCAGACGCGCTTGGCGTTCGGCGCGGCCCCGTCCACCCGCAGGCAGGCGCCCGAGACGAACGCGGCTGCTGGCGAGAGCAGGAACACGATCGCGGCCGAGACCTCGCTCTCGGTGCCGAACCGGTTCAGCGGCACGCTCTTGGGCAGGCCCATGATCAGTGGCTTCATCTCGGGCGGGTAGTTGTCCATCCCGCTGGAGGCGATCCACCCGGGCGCCACGGCGTTGACCCGTACCGGCGCCCACTCCAGCGACGCGGTCTCGGTGAAGTTCAGCATCCCCGCGCGAGCTGCCCCGGAGTGACCCATGCCCGGCATGCCGTTCCACATGTCGGCGATGATGTTGACGATCGCCCCGCCGTGGCTGAGCATCCACTGCGTGTAGCACTCGCGTGCCACCAGGAAGCCGCCGGTGAGGTTCGTGCGCACCACGGCGTCCCAGCCCTTGGCGCTGATCGCGGCCAGGGGTGCGGGGAACTGCCCACCGGCGTTGTTGACCAGGCCGTCGAGGCGCCCATGGGCCGACAGCGTGTCGGCGACGGTGGTCCTGACCTGTGCCTCGTCGCGGATGTCGCACTCGTGGATGCTGGCGGTGCCGCCCTCCGCCTCGATCTCGTCCCGGACCCTCTCGAGCTTGCCCCGCGCTCGCCCGACCAGCGCGACCGCGGCGCCCAGGGAGGCCAGCTCATGTGCTGTGCACCGACCGATCCCCGAGCCGGCCCCGGTCACCAGCACGACCTGATCGGTGAAGAGCCCCTCGCGGTAGATCGACCCGTACCCCATGTGTCCTCCTGCGCCGCCGGTCCGTCAGGCGGATCGTAGCGGTGCGCCGTCGGCCTGCAGCTCGCCTGCCAGTCGGCGCTCGCCCGCCATCCGGGCGGGGGAGGCCACCAGGGCGACCCGCAGCACCCGCAGCGCGGCATCGGCTCCCGCGACATCCAGCCCACCGAAGCGGGGAGTCGACCCGAGCATCCCCAGAGCCCAGTCCGGCTGGGTCGCCCACGCAGCGCGCGCCAGCACCCGGTAGCCGGGACGCAGGGCGAGGGGGAGGGGCGCATTGGTCACGAAGTCGTGGGTCCGGCCCACCAGGTCATCGACGCGCAGCTCCGGCTGGAAGCCGGCGAAGCACTCCGCGAGCTCGGCCTGGGTCCGGGGCGGCCGCACCACGCCCATCCGCTCGCCGACCACCGCCATGTCGGACACGTACGCATCGGGGTCGATCGCCCCCTCCCGGCCCAGGTGCAGGTAGGCCGACAGCATCGAGTCGACCAGGGCGATGTGCACCCACTCGAGCAGGCGCGGGTCCCCGGCGGAGTAGGGGCGACCGTCCGAGGCGGTGCCCTGCACGCGTCGGTGCATCACGCGGACGGCGTCGACCGTCTGCTGGGCGAGGTCCGCCGACCCGTAGGTCGTGGCGGCCAGGAAGGCGCCCGTGCGCTGCAGCCGTCCGAAGGGATCCTCGCGGTAGGTCGAGTGCCGATCGACACCGGCGAGGGCCAGCGGGTGCAGTGCCTGCAGGTACAGGCTGCGGATCCCGCCGACGAATGTGGCCACCGATCCGTGGACGGTCCAGATCGCATCGCCGGGCGCGAACCACCCCGGCGCACCGGGGGGCCGGGCGATGGCGCGGGCGATGTCGGACTGGCCGTCGGCGCGCCCGGACAGCACCTCACGCACGGATGCGGCCAAGGGGCTCAGGAGGGTGCTGGTGGGCATGGGACAAGGGTGCGGCAGGAGCCCGCGGGTCGCATCTGCGGGCAGGTGCAGGAGTCAGGGACCGGGTCGCCCGACGGGAGCGCCGACGGGAGGGCGCCCGGCCCGCGCACGTGCCACCATGGAGCCATGAGCCAGCCCGATGACATCGAGAGGTTGCTCCGCGAGATCGACGCGATGAACGCCGGTTCCGGCCAGGGGGCTGCCCTTCCCGCACCCGCGCAGAACAAGGCGATCGAGCCCGCACCGGCCTCCGGATCAGGTGGGGGTGGGCGGGTCGCCTGGGCTGGCGCCAGCGCGATCGGCGGGCTGCTGGTCGGCGGCGTCACCGGGACCATCCTGACGTTCCTGCCGTCGGTGAGCACCGTG
This sequence comes from uncultured Actinomycetes bacterium, assembly GCA_963714995.1. GTDB lineage: Bacteria > Actinomycetota > Actinomycetes > S36-B12 > CAIYMF01 > Prado023. The sequence goes on from CAVQQP010000003.1 coordinate 23,279, forward strand.
TCAACAGCCGTCGGTGCCGCGCTGGGCGCAGCGGTGGCCGGCTTCGTCAGCGGGCCGCCGGACTGGTTCCGCCGGGGCTGAGCCGACCGCGACCGACGTCAGACCGGGGGAAGGTCCCGCCACGCGGGCAGCCAGAGGTCGTCCCGCCGGAGGCCCTCGGCGGCCCGGACGGCCCGGAGCACCGCCCGCGCGGTGACCTCGGCGGCCATCACGGACAGCAGGAGGCCGAGCAGCTCAGGTGCGATCGCGGACTGGACCTCAGGGTCCACCGTGCCCGTCGCTGCGGCGAAGAGCGTGTCGCCGTCCATCGGCGTGTGCACCGGGCGGATGGTCCGAGCCAACCCGTCGTGGGCGACCTGGGCCAACCGGGTGGCCTGGGCCTTGGTCAGCTGCGCATCGGTGATCACGACCCCGATCGTCGTGTTCGCGGCCGTCGCCGCTCCCTGGTCGCGGGCCCCTCCCAGGATTGAGTCGACGGAGCCGGCCAGGGCCAGGGAGTCGGGGGCCAGTCGCGCCCCCGCCAGGATCGCCCCGGTCCCGGGATCCACGACATCGCCGACGGCGTTGACGACCACGACAGCGGCCATGGTGATCCCGTGCGCCTCGAGGGTGGCGATCCCGAGCCCGCCGCGCATCGCCCGATCGGGTCCGAGCAGCTTGCCCACCGAGGCCCCGGCGCCGGCGCCCACGTTCCCCTCGGTGGCCTCAGCCACCGGCACCGCTGCGGCACACGCGCGTGCCCCGCTCCGGGCGTCAGGGCGGACGGCGTGATCGCCCACGCCGAGGTCGAAGATCACGGCTGCGGCCACCAGCGGCACACGGGCCGGTCCCACCGCGACGCCGCGGCCCTGTGCCTCGAGCCAGTGCATCACGCCCCCGGCGGCGTCGAGGCCGAAGGCGCTGCCGCCGGCGAGGACGATGGCGTGCACGCCCGCCATGGTGTTGACCGGATCCAGCAGGTCGGTCTCACGGGTGCCGGGGGCGGCGCCGCGCACGTCGACCCCGGCGGTGGCCCCGTCGGGCAGCAGGACGACGGTGACCCCTGTCGGGCGGCGCTCGTCGGTGTCGTGCCCGATCAGCACGCCGGGGAGTGCTCCAGGAACCAGAGGGGAGTCATGCATGACGTCATCCAACCCCGCCGCACCGGGGCATGCCGGGCTGGGCAGGAGCGAGTGGGAGGACGCGTCGGGGGCTGCGCGTGCCGCGACGCCCCCCTAGGCTCGGTCCCATGGGACCTGACCTTGGACGTCCTGCCCCGCACGCCGTCGTCGTGGGCGTCGGCCCCGGCCTCGGAGCCAGCCTCGCGCGCACATTCGCCGCAGCCGGCTACGACCTGACGCTGGTGGCACGGACGTCGGCGAGCCTCACGCCCGTTGCCGAGGAGGTCCGGGCCACTGGTCGCACCGTGCGCGAGGAGCTGCTCGACGTCAGCGACCCTGACGCCGTCCGCGACGCGGTTCGCCGGGCGGACGAGTGGCGCGTGATCTCGCTGCTGCACCACAACGCGTCCATGCACGCCGGGGGGCTGCTCGACTCCGACCCCGCCACGCTGCGGGCGAGCGTGGAGATCAATGCCCTGGCGGCGATCGTGGCGGTCCAGGCGGCGCTGCCCGGCCTCGTGGCCACCGGCGGCCGGGTGACCTGGACCGGCGGGGGCGTTGCCCTGAGCCCGACCGGGGAGTACGGCGTGCTGGCGCTGGGCAAGGCGGCGATGCGCGCTGCTGGCTTCGCGCTGGCGCAGGAGCTCGCACCCCGCGGCGTCACGCTGCGGATGCTCACCATCAAGGGCTTCATCCGCCCGGGTGGCCGGTTCGACCCCGACCGGATCGCCGAGGCCTTCTGGGCGTTCGCCCAGGAGCCCGACGCGGACGTCGAGCGCCTCTACGACGGGCGGTCCTGATGGCCGGTCCGGCCCTGCGCGAGGTGCCGGCCCACTTCCTGCGCGGGATGGCCATGGGCAGCGCCGACATCGTGCCCGGCCACGAGATCGAGGAGCTCCAGGCGAGCTAGCGATCGGCGGCCGCCTCACGCAGGCGAGGCTATCCTTATCGCATGCCCGAACAGGAGCCCCTCCCGAGCCAGCCCCGCCATGTCCGGCCCGCCGGTGACCGGCATCGCGTCGTCGTCATCGGATCCGGGTTCGGCGGGTTGTTCGCCGCGAAGGCGCTCAAGCGCGCCGACTGCGAGGTGACCCTGATCTCGAGGACCACGACCCACCTGTTCCAGCCGCTGCTCTACCAGGTGGCCACGGGGATCCTGTCGATGGGCGAGATCGCTCCTGCCACACGGGAGATCCTCCGGAGCCAGAAGAACGCCACGGTGCTGCTCGGCGAGGTCACCGACATCGACCTCGACGCGCGCACCGTCACCTCGCAGGCGGCCCCCGGTCCCCTGGTCACCCCCTACGACAGCCTGATCGTGGCTGCCGGCGCCGGCCAGTCCTACTTCGGCAACGACCAGTTCGCCGAGTTCGCGCCGGGCATGAAGTCCATCGACGACGCCCTGGAGCTGCGGGGTCGGATCTTCGGCTCGTTCGAGCTGGCCGAACGGGCCACCGACCCACAGGACGTCCAGCGCTTCCTGACGTTCGTGGTCATCGGGGCCGGCCCGACGGGGGTGGAGATGGCCGGCCAGATCTCCGAGCTGTGCAACCGCGCGCTCAAGCGCGACTTCCGCCGGATCGACACCACGTCGGCGCGGATCGTGCTGCTGGACGCGGCCCCGGCTGTCCTGGGCCCCTTCGGCCCGAAGCTCTCGGCCGAGGCCGAGCGGATCCTGACGGACGTGGGCGTCGAGGTCCTGCTCAACGCCAAGGTCGTGGGCCTCGACGCCGAGGGCGTCACCTACGAGACCACCGACGGGGAGCGGACCTTCATCCCCGCCGCCTGCAAGGTCTGGGCAGCAGGTGTCTCCGCCTCGCCGCTGGGCGCCCTGCTGGCAGAGCGTGCGGGGGCCGAGGTCGATCGGGCTGGCAGGGTCCTGGTCGAGCCCGACCTCACCCTTCCCGGGCACCCGGAGGTCTTCGTCGTCGGCGACATGATCGCCCTGGACAACCTCCCCGGCGTTGCGCAGGTGGCGATCCAGGGAGGGCGCCACGCCGCATCGACCATCCGTTCGCGGATCGACGGTCGCCCGGGTCCGGGGCCCTTCGAGTACCACGACAAGGGCAGCATGGCGACCATCACGCGGTTCAGTGCCGTGGCCAGCGTCGGCCGGATCCGGACAGCCGGCTTCACGGCGTGGCTGCTCTGGCTCGTCGTGCACCTGATGTACATCGTGGGGTTCAAGAGCCGCCTGACGACGCTGGTCAACTGGTCGGTGAGCTTCGTCGGCCGCAACCGCTCCGAGCGGACGACCTCGGCCCAGCAGGTGGTCGCCCGCACCCGGCTGCGCCGCGACCCGGACGCGCCGCCGATCTGGCCGGGTGCCGTCGGGGAGCGGCCCACGTCGACGCCGGGGTGACGCCCCGGCGGTCGTCCGGTGAACGGCCGATGACCGACGGGTGACCCGGGGATGACCCCCGGGTGACTCCCGGGTGACGCGTCGTCGGGACTCGTGCTCGGTGCCGGGGCTAGCCTCGACCCAGGAGGCGGCCCCGTGACGAACAAGCCCCCCAAGAAGCTCCCGCTCGGCGAGCAACCGCGCGAGTGGCTGCCTGCCCGCAAGTGGATGCCCAAGTACCAGAGGCGGTGGCTCAAGGGAGATATCACCGCCGGTGCGGTCGTCGCGGCGCTGGCCCTGCCGCAGGCCCTCGGCTACGCGACCATCGCCGGCCTGCCGGTCCAGGTGGGCCTCTACTCGCTGCCGACGGTGCTGGTCTGCTACGCCATCCTCGGCACGTCGAGGTTGCTCATCGTCGGCCCGGTGTCCACGGTCGCCGTCCTCACCGGGTCGCTGATCAAGGGGTTCGCCCCGGCGAGCGAGGCCGAGGCCATCGCGATCGCCGCGGGGATGGCCATCGCCGCCGGGATCATCCTGATGATCGCCAGCGTGCTGCACGTCGGCTGGGTGGCCGAGTTCCTGTCCAAGCCCATCGTGACCGGGATTCGTGCTGGGCCTGACGATCCTGGTCGTCATCGGTGAGCTGCCCAACATCCTGGGCATCCCGGTGCCGCCGGGCGACGTGCTGGAGCGGATCCAGGACCTCGTCACCGGACTCGACGAGATCCAGACGCAGACCGCGGTCGTGGGCATCTCCGCCCTGGCCGTCATGTTCGTCGGGTCGCGCCTGGCCCCGCGGGTGCCCTGGGCGCTGGTGACCCTGGTCGCAGGGTTGGTCATCTCGGGCGCGCTGGACCTCGCCTCGAAGGGAGTCGCCGTGGTCGGCGAGGTCCCCCAGGGGCTGCCCACCCCATCGGTGCCCGACGTGCCGCTGGACCAGATGTCCGCGATCTTCGTGGCCGGGGCGGCGATCGCGTTCGTCGGCCTGGCTGAGGGGCTCAGTGCCGCCCGGCTGTTCGCGACCCAGGGCGGGGACCGGATCGACGCCAACCAGGACCTGCTGGCGTTCGGGGCCGGCAACGTCAGCTCGGGTCTCTTCGGCGGGTTCGGGGTGGCCGGCAGCCTGTCGAAGACCGCGGCAGCCGACCGGTCGGGAGGGCGCTCCCAGGTGACGTCGCTGACGACGGCGGTCCTGGCGGTCGCGACCATCGTCTTCCTGGCGCCCCTGCTGTCCGACCTGCCCAAGGCCGTGCTGTCGGCGATCGTCATCCACGCGGTCTGGGGTCTCATGGACTTCGCAGGCCATGCGCCGCTACGCCTACCTGCGGCGCAACGACATCATCGCGGCGGTGATGGCCGCGTTCGGCGTCCTCGCCTTCGGGCCGCTGCAGGGCCTGCTCCTGGCGATCCTGCTCTCGGTGTTCGGCCTGGTCTACCGCTCCAGTCGGGTGGACGTCGAGGTGATGGCGCGCATCCCGGGCGAGAAGGCCGCGTGGGGCAGCCTGCGCAACCATCCGGAGCGGCACCCGGTCGACGGGATCCTCGTCCTGCGTGTCGACGTCCCGCTGTTCTGGGTGAATGCGGCCGCGATCAAGGATGCGATCCTGGCCCGGGTGGACGGCACCACGCAGTGGACCGACAAGGAGATCGTGGCCCTCGTCCTGGACATCGAGGGCACGAACCAGCTCGACACCACGACTGTCGACATGCTCGACTCCCTGCTCGCCGCCCTGCGCGAGCGGTGCGTCGACCTCTACATGGTGCGGGTGATGTACCCGGTGCGCATCCTGCTGCGCCACGCCGGCTTCGTCGCGAAGATCGGCGAGGACCACATGTGGCACTCGATCAGCCAGGGCGTGCGCCAGGCCCGGCTGCACTACGGGCTCAAGGAGGGTGTGGCCGACGTGGCCGGCGGCTACGACAGCTCCGCCGAGGAGCACGAGGAGCGGATCGTCCCGACGTACTTCACGAACGCAGCGACCCCCGCCGAGACGCAGGCCGAGGACGAGGCCCGCAGCGAGGCCCAGGTTGACGAGGAGGTCCGAGAGGCGCCCGTCAGCCGGCCTGACGGGGCCTGAGTGGGGCGAACGGGTCGGACGTGCTTCGATGATCCCTGCGTCCCCCGCGCGACCAGCCGGCGAGGACGCGCCACTCATGCAAGGAGCCGCACGTGCCCACCTCCCCGGTGATCCCGGAGACCACCCTCGCGCCCGACCCCAGCCCCGCTGACCCGACCGTGAGCCCGCCCCTCCGGCCGGTCGGCACGTCAGCACCCGTCGCCAGCGAGGTTCCCGCGCGCTACATCCGTCCCCTGGCCGGGCATCAGATCCGTGGGTTGGCCTGGGCCGGCGACGACCTCCTGGTCCTCGACGCCCCCACCGGTCGGCTGGCCCTCGTGGACCCGGAGACGGACGACACGCGCGTCGTCAACGACGGGATGACCGAGGTGTTCGTGGGGGCGGGAGGGTTGGCGCTCGTCGACGGCGTCCTGTGGTTCACCACGGCCGCGGGCCTTCATCGGGCACCGTGGTCGGGACCGGGCTCGGCCCCCGAGCCCGCCCGACTGGGGCGCCCCGAGCTCGTCCTGGCCCTGGCGGGGGCCACGGCCGTGGCGGTATCGGGAGACCGGGTCCACCTCGTGCGCGGGCGGACCCTCGAGGTCCGGGCAGCGTCGGAACCCGCGGAGGTGCTGGCCCGGGTGGAGCTGTCCGGCATCGGCGTCAAGGGGATCGCGGCGACGCCGGATGCGCTGTGGCTCTCCGACGACCTGGAGCAGACCGTCTACTGCCTGGACCCGATCACCCTGGCCACCCGGTTCATGGTGGTCACCCCGCTGGAGCGGCCCACGGCCATCGCTGCCCGTCGCCTGCCCGGCGAGTCCAGCGACACCCTGCACGTGGCCTACTACGAGAACGAGCCGTACCTCAAGGACGACCCGTGGGTCGACCCGTCGTGGGTGGTCCGCTACCGCGACCGGGCCCTGATCCACCAGCTGCGCGTGCACCACGACCCCGAGGCCCGGCTGGCGTGGTCCACAGGCCACCGCATCGAGATGCACTACTACGTCGACCTCGAGCCCGACGCCGACGTCGAGCCGCTGCGCGACGTGCAGTGGCGGATGAGCCTGCCCATCGAGAGCGCGCGCCAGCGCATGGTGGCGGTGGAGCCGATCGGACTGCCGTTCGAGATCGTCGAGGAGGACGGCCAACCCGTGGCCGTGTTCACGATCCCGCAGGTCGATTCCGGGACCCGGCTGATCCTGGGGTGGCGGGCGACGCTCGAGGTCTTCGGCATCAAGCACCTGCTGACCGCCGAGGACCTCGCCGACGCCCCGGCGCTGAGCCCCGAGATGGCCGCGCGCTACCTGGTCGACGACGAGGACCTCGACCTGGACTCCCCGGAGATCGCCGAGGCGACGGAGATCGCCCTGGGAGACGAGTCGAACCTGCTGGAGCAGGCGCGGCGCCTGCGCAGCTACGTCTACGACCGGCTGGAGTACGAGATGGGCAACGCCGACTCCCCGATCGGGGTGCTGGCGCGAGGGACCGGATCCTGCGGGGAGCACGTGGGAACGATCATGGCCCTCTACCGCCGCGCCGGCCTGGCCTGTCGGGTGGCGGGGCGCTACAAGAGCCCGTACCACCCGTGGAGCGGGGGGCCGCTGTACCCGGACTTCAACCACGTCTGGGTCGACCTGTACCTGCCCGGGTACGGCTGGGTCCCGGTCGAGAGCAACCCGGACGGCGACGTCGTGGACGTCGGGCCGTACCCCGACCGGTTCTTCCTCGGCCTGCCCTGGCGCCACGTCGAGGTCGGCAAGGACATCTCGTTCGAGAAGGTCACCTACTCCGCCGGCGACCGCCGTCGGCGGATCGGCGCGCGTCGCCTGAGCAGCAACCACATCCGGTTCGACATCCTCGCCGAGCTCGCCCCGAACTGACCGCCCCGCCCCGCCCCTCGCCGCCCCTGATCGGTCCGCTTTCGCGCGGCTCGATCCGGGTTCATCCGGATCTGCGAGCATCGGCGCGCGCAGATCCGGATCGATCGCGGACGACTCAGGCGGTGGCCATCGGCCAGCGGTGACCTCGAGGGTTGCGGGGGCGTCGGTGACGTCGAGGCACAGCAGGTCGTCGCCCTCCACGGGGTAGATCCGGGCGCTCATCGCCAGCCGGCCGCCATCGACGAACACCTCGATCGAGGAGTGGTCGAGCAGGATCCGCGCATCCACGCGGGCGCCCGGGCGGAACGCACCGGTGTGCACCCCGCCCTCGCCGGTGCCCAGCCGAGTCCGGTCCAGCGTCGCGGTCCCGGCGTGCGGGTCGAGGGTGAGGACCACCGGCCGCCCTGCATCACCGTCGCGCAGGCGGAGGCCGACCGTGCCCTCGGGTTCGCAGGTCGCCGACAGCGCGATGTCCAGGGCGGTTCCGGAGGCGCCGTGGACGGCCACCGAGGTGTCCGCCTCGACCCGCCCCTCGGCCATCACGATCGGATCCCCGCGCAGCCCCTCGAGCTCGGCGACCGGCCACTGCACGAGCGCATCGCCCTCCAGGCTCAGCACCCGCGGGACGGTCAGGCAGTGCACCCACCCGTTGGCCACGGTCGGGTGCTTCTCGGCCAGCGTCGGCTGGCCGTCGTGGTCGGGCATGCCCATCCAGCCGACCATGATCGTCCGGCCTGAGTCGTCGATGAGGGTCTGCGGGGCGTAGAAGTCCGGGCCGGCATCCACCCGCCGGTAGTCCCCCTCACGGGTGAAGGCGGGTGCACCGACGTCCAGGGTCCCCACGGCGTAGACCGAGATGTCCTCCCAGCGCCCGGTGCCCGCCGCCTCACCGTGGTCGAGCTGGGGGGAGATCACCAGCACGTCGTGGCCGTCGAGGTGCACCAGGTCGGGGCACTCCCACATGTAGCCGTACGGGTCGCCGGCCCCACCGGCGATCTGGCCGAGGTACTCCCAGTCGACGAGGTCGTCGGAGCGCAGCAGCAGGGCCGTGCCGAACAGGTCCTCGGTCTGGGCGCCGAGCACCATCCAGTGGTGGCCGTCCCGGGACCAGACCTTCGGGTCGCGCACGTGCGCGGTGCAGCCGGGGATCGCCCCGACGAGCGGGTTCGCCCGGTGCTTGATCACCCGGCCCGCCGGGTCCACCGTGGCCAGGTTCTGGAAGGGCGTGCGACCACCGTCGGGGGTGCGCACGTTGCCGGTGTAGAGGAACCGGACCGCGTCCTCGTGGACGATCCCGCTGCCGGAGTAGCAGCCGTGGCTCTCGTAGTCGTGGCTCGGCGCGAGTGCGATCGGCTGCTCGGTCCAGTGCACGAGGTCCGTGCTGGTCAGGTGCGCCCAGAACTTCAGCGCATGCCTGGCGGCGAACGGGTGCCACTGGTAGCACAGGTGGTAGGTGCCCCGGTGCGCGACCAGTCCGTTCGGGTCGTTGAGCAGCCCGACCGGCGGCTGGACGTGGAAGGCCTGGCGCCACGGGTCCGCGTCGATGGAGGCCGGTCGCTCCTCGACGGCCCGGTGCGCGAACGCGCGCAGCTCCCCGTCCAGGGCGAACGCGTCGATCGTGGCGGGGGCGCCCACCGTCTCGGCGCCTCCCCCCGGCCAGGGGGCGTCCGGGGGTCGGGCGGGGTCGGTGGTCATGTCGCGGCGGCGAGCGCGAGCTGCCCCAGCGCGATGCACCCCGAGACTCCGGCCCGGTTGCCCAGGCCCGGTGGGACGATGAACTCGTCGATCCGCTCGAGGATCTCGGGTGCCTGGACGTAGCCGTTGAGCATCTCGACCGTCCGGGTCCGGATCCGCGGGAACAGGTGCAGCTGCTCCATGACCCCGCCCCCGAGGACGATGCGCTGCGGGGACAGCGTGCACACCAGGTTGCGGCAGGCCTCGGCGAGGTAGTGCGCCTCGAGGTCCCACGCCGGATGCTCGGGTCCGAGCTCGGCGGCGGGCAGCTGCCCACCGCTCCCCGATCGCCGGCCCGGCGGCCAGGCCCTCGAGGCAGTCGCCGTGGAAGGGGCAGCGACCGGGGTAGGGGTCCACGGCCGGGTCCCGGCGCATGGCGACGTGGCCGGCCTCGGGGTGGATCAGGCCGTGCAGGATGCGGCCGTTGACGATGATCCCGCCGCCGATGCCGGTGCCGATCGTCAGGTACACGAACGTGTCGACGTCCTGGGCCGCACCCCACAGGTGCTCGCCGAGGGCGGCACCGTTGACGTCGGTGTCGAACCCGATCGGGATGCCGAACGCGGCCCTGCAGCGGCCCCACGACGTCGGTGTCGGTCCAGCCGGGCTTGGGGGTCTTGGTGACCCACCCGTAGGTGGGGGAGTCCGGGTGCGGGTCGCAGGGCCCGAAGGTCCCGTACCCGATGGCGGCGATCTGCTCGCCGTGCTCGGCCTGCCAGGTCGTGAAGTAGTCGATGACCTGCGGCAGGCACTCGTCGGGGGAGCTCGTGGGGAACCGGACCTCGTCGCGCAGGTCGTCGGGTCCCGTTCCCACCGCGCAGACCATCTTGGTCCCGCCGGCCTCGACGGCTCCGATCAGTGGCTTCATGTGCCGGTCCCTTCCTGTGGTGTTCGGTGCACCCATCCAACTCCGGGTGCGGGTCTCGAGGCCTGCCCACGGGGGCACGGGATCCGATCAACCGTGCCCCCGTGGGGGCGGGTGGTGCACCCCCGACTCGGCAAGGGCCGGGGGTGCACCGGTCTGGTGGCCCGGACGGAGCGTCCGGTCCGGTGGCCTCAGGCCAGGGCGTCGAGCTCCTTGGCCTTGGGCAGGGCCACGGCCTCGATCTCCTCCTCGGTCATCTCCTCCTCGGCCTCCTTGGCGAAGCCGCGGGCCTTGGTGATCGCGAACGTCGCGACCATCGCGACGCTGATGGAGATGGCCATGCCGACGAAGTACATCGGGATCTTCTCCGGGGTGACCAGGGCGGTGCCGGGCAGCGCCGGTGGCGCCGATGCTGGTCATCGTCACGTCCGTGGCCACCACGAAGGCGCCCGGCGCACCCGCCGCCGAGCAGGGCGCCGAGGAACGGTGTGAGCAGGCGCAGGTTCACCCCGAAGATCGCCGGTTCGGTGATGCCCGAGGAAGGCCGACACCGCCGACGGGATCGCGATGTCCTTGATCTTGGTCTTCCGGTGGCGGATCAGGAAGTACGCCGCCAGCGCGGCACCACCCTGGGCGACGTTGGACATCGACCAGATCGGCAGCAGCGGGTTGGCCATGACGCCGGGTCGGCCAGCAGGCCGAGCTCGACGGCGTGGAACGAGTGGTGCACGCCGGTGATCACCAGCAGCGAGTAGGTCGCGCCCATGATGAACCCGGCGACGGGTCCACCGAAGTCGAGCAGGTTGACGAAGAAGTCCGAGATCAGCTCGCCGACCCAGCGCATGACCGGGCCGATGACCAGGATCGTCGCGAAGCCGGTGGCGATCACGGCGAACAGCGGGGTGAACAGCATGTCCAGCACGGTCGGCATCCGCTTGCGCAGCCACTTCTCCACGATCGCCAGGAACCAGACCGCGAACAGGACCGGCAGCACCGTGCCCTGGTAGCCGATCTGCTCGATCTCCCAGCCGAACAGCGTCCAGGTCGGGATCTCGCCGGAGAGGGCAGCCTGGCCCTGGGCCCAGGCGTTGAGCATGTCCGGGTGGACCATGATCATGCCGATCACGCGCACCGAGGTACTGGTTGGCCCCGAACACCTTCGCGGCGCTGAAGCCGATCAGGACCGGCAGGAACACGAAGGCGGCGTTGGCGAACATGTTGATCATCGACGCGAGGTCGGCGATCGCCGGCCATTGGCCGATCAGTTCTCGTCGTCCCGAGCCACGGCCAGAGACCGGGCTGGGCCAGCAGGTTGTACAGGCCCATCATCAGGCCGGAGGCGACCAGGGCCGGGATCAGCGGGACGAAGATGTCCGAGAGCGTCTTGACCGCGCGCTGCGCAGGGTTCATGTGCGCGGCAGCGGCCTTCTTGACCTCCTCCATGCTGGCTTCCTGGATGTTGGTCAGCTTGGCCAGCTCGTCGTGGACCTTGTTGACGGTGCCCGGGCCGAGGATGATCTGGTACTGCCCGCCGGCGGTGAACGACCCGGCCACGGCCTCGATCTTCTCCACGGCCTTCTTGTCCGCCTTGGTCTCGTCGACGAGCACGAGCCGCAGCCGGGTTGCGCAGTGGGCGTAGCTGGCGATGTTCTCCGGCCCGCCCACGTCCTTCAGGATCTGTTCTGCGATCCCCTTGTAGTCCATCCCTGCACCTCTCTTGGGGTGTGGAGCCGCCCGCGTCCTGCGTGCGGTCTCACCGGCAGGTCGCCGGATCTCGTTGTGCGGCTCGTAGTCAGTATGCTACGGATCGAACCGAGAATTGCAAGCGCTTACATCAAATATCTGCAGAGATGTGATGAGGAGCACACGTTGCACACGTTTGCACGACGCGACTAGGCGTGAGAACGGTTGCATGATAGCGTTTGCAGCATGCTCCTTCCTGACAGCGTTTGCAGAGGTGTCCTGTGTCGACTAACGGACATCTGAACCAGCGGAGGCCCGGTGCGGGTGCGGACATCGAGGCAGTTGCGCGACTGGCCGGGGTGTCGACGGCGACGGTCTCCCGGGCGCTGCGCGGCCTGCCGAACGTGTCGGCGGACACCAGGGCCCGGGTCCTGGCCGCTGCCCGGGAGCTGGACTACGTGATCTCGCCGAGCGCCTCGCGCCTGGCCAGTGGGCAGACCCACTCGATCGGGGTGGTCACGCCCTACCTCGGTCGATGGTTCTTCGGCCAGGTCCTGTCCGGTGCCGAGGAGGTGCTGCGCGCGGCCGGGTACGACGTGCTGCTGTACGCGCTGCCCGACGAGGCCAGCCGGGCGGACTTCTTCGCGCGCATGCCCCTTCGCCGCAGGGTCGATGGGGTGCTCGTCCTGACCCTGCCCATGGAGGAGTGCCGAGATCGAGCAGCTGGGCGCCCTCGGGGTGCCCATCGGATCGGTGGGGGTCCCCGGCCCGGGGGTCTCCTGCGTGTCCATCGATGATGCGGCCGCGGCCCGGGTCGCGGTCAACCACCTGGTCAACCTGGGCCACGAGCGGATTGCCCTGATCGGCGGCGGCCCGAGCGAGCCGATCCACTTCACGGTGCCCCACGACCGACTCGCCGGCTACCGGGGGGCCATGGCCGACGCGGGCCTTCCGGTGCCCTGACGGGTACGAGGCCGACGGGGCCTTCACCTTCGCCGGGGGGGAGGCGGCGATGGCCGACCTGCTCTCGCTGCCGAACCCGCCGACCGCGGTCTTCGCGGAGTCCGACGAGATGGCCATGGGTGCCATGCGCACGATTCGGCACTCCGGGCTGCGCTGCCCCGACGACATCAGCATCGTCGGCTTCGACGACCACGAGCTGGCCGAGATGATGGACCTGACCACGATCGCCCAGCCGGTCCACGAGCAGGGCAGGATCGCCGCGCAGCTGCTCCTCGACCGGATCGCCGGGGCCCAGGCCACGGATCGTCAGCTGCCGACCCGGATCGTCCTGCGGTCGAGCACCAGCCCACCCGGGGGCGGGCGGATCGACGCGCACTGGCAGGCCGCGCGACCTCGCGCTACCGTGAGTTGGTGACCGCGTCTGGGAGCCTGGGATGAGCAGGCGGTACGTGCTGTTCGCCGCCGTGTACGGGTCCGGCCCGCAGGCTCTCGAGGGGCTGCGGGTCCTCAGCTCGGCGGGCCGGGAGGAGGTTGCCGGGTCCGGCCTGCTGCACCGTGACGAGGACGGTCGCACGACGCTGGAGACGACCGGCGGGTCCTCGATCGTGCGCGCGGCCCTGCTCGGGCTCGTCGTCGGCCTCGCCGCGGGGCTGGGCACGAGGCTCATGTGGTGCCACGGCCCTGATCGGGGCGGTGATCGGGGCGCTGGTGGGCTACAACGACCGGACGACGGAGGTCCGCGAGCTGCGCAGCCTCGTCGGCGAGCTGGTCCCAGCAGGCGGTTGCGCCATCGTGGCGGTCGCCGAGCAGGACCTCGCAGGTCGACTGTCGCAGCAGTTCGACCTCGCCCAGGCGACCCGCATGATCCCCATCTCGGGCCGACGGATGTCGGAGCTCGCACGCCGGATGGCCAGCGGGAACGCCGACGTCCTGCGGGCCCTCGACGGTCCGGACCGCTCGACCGCCGGATGACCGGTGAGGACGCCGGGCCGTGTGCGATGATCCAGCCCAGTCGTGTCGGGAGGTGGGGAAGCGGATGTCATCACCTGATGAGGTGGACCCGCGCCGGGTGAGGTGGACGTGGCAGGCGCTCGGCGGCCTGGTCCTGATCGTCGCCTACCTGCTGCTGCTGAATCTCGTGTACCGCTCCGGCAACGAGATCCTCGCGCTGGCGCTGCTCGCCGTGGGGCTCGTGGCCCCAGGGGTCTGGCAGCTGCGCCGTAGCCGTTCCAGGGACTGAGGTCGCCGGCCGCCCGGCACGCCTCTGCGGGCCTCAGCGGCTGACCCAGATCGACACCCCGCGCCCCGCGGCAGCGGAACTCCGCCCGACCGTGCGGCGTCGGTCGTGAGGGTCCCGCGGGACGGCCGCCGGTCGCGTCGGTGAAGTCGGCGTCGCGGGCAGCCCGGTGTCGAACACCTGCACCCCTGGCCCGCCGTTGCTCATCAGGACCACGACGACCAGCCCGGGTGCGCGACGGATCCACCCGATCACGTTGGAGTGGTCGAACGCGTCGACCTGCTCCGCGTCACCGAGGTCGCGTCGTAGTCCCAGGCAGAGGTCGAGGAAGGCCCGATGCGAGGCCATCTCCACGTCGACGGGCTCCTCGCCCCAGCGCTGCTCGGTGTAGGCAGCGCCGTAGTAGTCGGCGTGGAAGACGCACGGGAAGCCCTCGCGGCGCAGCAGGATCAGCGCGTAGGCCAGGGGCTTGAACCACGTCTCGACGGGCGACTCGAGGGCCTGCATCGGCTGCGAGTCGTGGTTGTCGACGAACGTCACTGCCATGTCGTGGCGGGCGCCGACCAGGGAGCCGTCGAAGATGCGTGCGCAGGTCGAACGCGTTCCCCTGCAGCCCGGCACGGTGGAAGGCGAAGTGCAGCGGCACATCGAACAGCATCATCCGGTCACCCACGGCGGTCAGGAACCACTGGAGGGCCCCCAGATCGGCACTCCAGTACTCGGCGACCACCGGGATCTCCCGGCCGGAGTGCGCGCGCAGGGCATCGAGGTAGATGGGCAGCACCCAGGCCGGGATGTGCTTGACGGCATCCAGGCGCAGGCCGTCGACACCCGGTGGTGTCGAGGTACCAGGCGCCCCAGTCGATGGTCATCGCCTGGACCTCGGGGCTGGACTGGTCGACGTCGCAGCCCATCAGGTAGGCGTAGTTGCCGAACTCGTCAGCGACGTGGTCGTCGAAGGACTTGCCCTCGAACAGGTAGATCGTGTCCCACTCGTCGGGGCGCCGCTCGTCGAAGTCCACGGCGTCGAAGTGCCGGTGGTCGAGCGTGCGGTCGTCGTAGGTGCCACCCCGACCGGCGAAGTCGAAGCGGGTCCAGACCTCCACCTCACGGGTCGGCCCGGACGGACGGCTGCGGTCGTGGGTCGAGTGCGGGGTGGCCCGGATCGCCTCGGACCCGTCGCCGCCGAGCCGGTGGTTCCAGACGATGTCGGCGTACACGGCGATGCCCGCTGCCTGCAGCGCCCGGATGGCGGCCAGGTACTGGTCCCTGGTGCCGTACTTGGTCGGGATCGTGCCCTTCTGGTCGAACTCGCCGAGGTCGTACATGTCGTAGACGCCGTAGCCCACGTCGTAGCCCCCGACATGGCCCTTGTACGCCGGCGGCAGCCAGATCGCCGTGAACCCGGCGCGGGCAAGGTCATCGGCCGCGGCCGTGACCTCCCTCCAGAGGGTCCCGCCCTGGGGCAGGTACCAGTGGAAGGCCTGCAGCATCACCCCGGTCATGGCTGTGGCCGCCCGTCGGGACGAGCGGGGTCGCCCGACGTGGTGGTGCGGGTGCTGCGGACCATGCCTGATGGTCGCACCTGGGGCCCGGGAAGTCGCGGACGGGCGGCTACCCTGACCGGATGCAGTGGCTGGTGCGCGGTGAGGGGCAGGTGCCCACGGGTCAGGACTGGCTGGTCGGGTCCGAGGCCGCGCGGGCCGCGGGGATGCGCTTCACGAAGCGCCGCAACGAGTACCTCGTGCGCCGGTACGCCGGCAAGTGCGCGGTGGCAGCGGCGGTCGGGCTCCCGGCTGATCCGATCAGCCTGGGGCGCATCGGCGTGCTCAACCGGATGACCGGCGCGCCCTACGTCGAGGTCGACGGCCAGCCGCTCGGCCTGGACATCTCCCTGACGGATCGGGCCGGGTGGGCGGTCTGCCTGGTCGGACCCGACCTCGGCGCGGTCGGGGTCGACCTGGAGATCGTCGAGCCGCGCAGTGCCGGGTTCGTCAGCGACTTCCTGACACCCGCCGAGCAGGCGGTCGTGGCGGGCGCCGAGGGGCCCGACGGACACGACGCAGCGGCCAACCTGATCTGGTCGGCCAAGGAGAGCGCCCTGAAGGTGCTGCGCACGGGCCTGCGAGCCGACACCCGGACCGTCGAGGTGGTCCTCGAGAGCCCGGCGGGGATCACCGCCGGGGCACAGCGTGCGGACGGGTGGCAGCGCCTGGCCGTGTCCTCGGGGGCCAGCCGGTTCCCGGGCTGGTGGCGCCGCGACGGGGTGTTCCTGCTCACCATGGTCGCCGCGGCGGGTCTGGAGGACCCGCCACTGGCGCTGCCCGGCTCGGCCGACCTGACGACGGCCGAACCGATCCACTCGTGGGTGCACCACCCCCTGGCCGACTGACCCCGGAACCTACGCGCCCGACTCCTCCTTGGCCATGCCGCGCTCGAGGGCGTCGATGACGTAGGGCCGCAGGTCCGCGGCGGAGATGATGCGGTCCACCGAGCCCATCTCCAGGGCCCGGTCGATCGTGTGCACCGCATCGAACTCGCTGGCCGCCTCACCGAGCTTCTCCGAGCGCACCTGCTCGGTGATCTCGGCCAGCCGCGCACGTCGCTCGGTCGCCTCGGCCCCCGTGGTGCCGGCCAGCAGCTTCTTGGCCGCGACCACGCGGGGATCGGCGTCCACGCGCCCGCGGACCTCACGGGCGAAGACCGTGGCCGCCGCCGGGGCGCCACCGATCACCGACGCGTACGAGCCCTCGACGGCCACGACCTCCATCTGCGGGTTCAGGGCCTTGGAGAACACCACGAACGCACCACCGTGGTAGCGCGAGATGACCACGAACACGATCGGGCCCTTGAAGTTGGTGACCGCACGCCCGATCTCGGCGCCGTACTCCAGCTGCCAGTGCCGCATCGACTCCGGCGACCCGTCGAACCCGGACAGGTTCGCCAGCACGACCAGGGGCCGGTTGCCGCTCGCGGACGTCACTGCGCGCGCGGTCTTGCGCGAGGCCTGCGGGAACAGCGTGCCCGAGGTCCAGGACGGCGGGCCGTCGGCCGGGACGAACCCACGGCGGGGGATGGGTCGGGACTCCAGGCCGAGCATGCAGACACTGATCCCGCCGACGCGCGCATCCCAGACCACGGAGTTCTCGCCCCCGCGCCAGCGCTTCCAGCGCTCCAGCGGCTCGCAGTCCTGGTCGGTGACCGAGCGCATCACCGAGCGCACGTCGAAGGGCTTCTTGCGCTCCGGGTTGTGCTCGGCAGAGAAGATGTCGCCCACGACCGTGAAGTCGCAGTCCGGCACCGCGGCGTGCGGGAACGGCCGCACGTCCCTGTTGAGGGGGTCGGTTGTCGCGATCCGGCGCGGGAACCGCTCGCCGGGCTTCACGTACGTGTACTCGTAGTGGTGCAGGAGCAGCTGGCACGCGTCCGCCAACGACGGGGCCCAGTACTGCGCCTGCCCGTTGGGGCCCATCACGCGCTCGTAGCCGCCGATGCCGAAGTTGTCGTCGGCGGACACGCCCCCGGAGAAGTCCAGGGCCTGCTTGCCGGTGAGCACCATGGAGCTGCCCGGGGTCATGATCAGGATGCCCCGGGTGTGCAGCAGCATCGTGGCCTCGGCGTTCCAGTACGGCTGGCCGCCGACGTTGATGCCGGTCACGACGATGTTGATCTCGCCGCCGGCCTGGGTGAACTCGATGATCCTGCGCAGCGTGAGCGCGATCCAGTCCATGTTCTCGGTGCCGGACTCCATCGAGATCAGCGCGCCGGAGGAGACCGCGAACCACTCGACGGGCACGCCCATCTGCGCGGCCAGGGCCAGGGCCGCGTTGACGATGCGGCACTCCGGCTCGGCGAGGTTGCCCAGGCCGCGGGTCGGGTCGGACAGCATGATCACCCGGGTCATGCCCTCGGGGTAGGCCTCGGTGTAGGTGGTGAGCAGCCCGACGACGAGGTTCGAGCTGTTGAGGCCCGGCTCCCGCTCGACCGGGATGAGGACCTCGCCGGACTCATCGAGGTCGTGCTCGACGAAGTGGGCGGGCAGGAACTTGCCGACCGTCCCCGGCTGCGGGGCGAACATCCGCAGGATCTCGAACGGGTAGGGCACCCCGAAGCGCTGGGCAGTCAGCACCTTCTGCCGGTAGCGCGTGAGCGGGCGCACGATGTCGTCGCGGACGGGCTCCTCGGTGACGGTGATGGCCCCGGTGATGATGCCGTCGACGTTGAACACCGTGGGCGTCAGGGTCCCGTCGGGCTGGGGCATCAGGGTGCGCAGGACGACCAGCTCCAGGCCGGCGCCGCCGGCGAGCGGGATCATGAGCTCGGCCAGGTCCGACCAGTGCTCCTTGGGCACCGTCCAGGGTGGGCGCACGAACAGCGTGATCCGGTTGGCCTGGGGTCGTCCCCGCTCCGGGAAGGTCGCGCGGGCGCGGCGCATGGCGATGATCGCCTGCAGGCCCATCCGCTCGAGCGTCGGATACCCGGGCTGGCCGCCGCGCGAGTCGGGGACGACCGTCATGTCGCGCACCTCGGCCAGGGCGAACAGCCGATGGTCCTTCGGGTTGTCCCGGGCGACGCCGTGGAACAGGTAGACGTCCTCCATGGAGGGCAGCCGGGTCAGGTCGAAGTTCTCCAGGCGCCACAGCTCGAGTCGCTTGGCCAGCATCGGGTGCAGGTTGCGGTAGAAGCGGTCCTCGACCAGGTGCCCGTCCTCGCCGGTCCGGTACGTGAAGTACTGGGTCTGGTTCTCCGGGTCGATGTCGACGGCCAGGCTGGACACCGTCACGTCCAGGCGCCAGATCGGTCGGCCGAGTCCCATCCGGCCACGTGCTCGGCGATCACCGCGGAGAGCTCGTCGCCGCTCGGGTGGCTGTCGGGGCGCCAGGTCATGACGTCGATGACCGGGTTGCGGCTCGGGTCCACGTCGGCCATGTGGGCGGCGACGGCCCGACCCACCGCGCTGATGTCCGAGAACGGCGTGAACGCCAGGACGACGTGGATCGAACGGCCCTCGAAGTCGTAGTCGGTGTGGCAGAGCATGATGCCCGCGACCTCCTCGACCTTCAGGTCGCGGATCGGGCGGGTCCGGTACCAGCGCCGGGCGCGGACCTCCAGCAGGGCCGCCTGCAGGTCCTTGTCGGTCGTGGCCATGCGCCGGCGCAGCAGCAGCTTGCGCATCGGCTGGGGGGCGTCCACCAGGGCTGCGATGCGCTCGGCGCGCTCGGGGCGGTTGGGATCCTCGGCAAGTGCGTCGAGGTGGGCCTCCATGCGGGCCTGCATCTGGGCGCGACCGGCCTCCACGACCGGCTCGTCGATGAACCGGAACCGTGCGTCCCGGGCGAGGTCGGCCACGGCCTCGAGCTGACCCTGGGTGGAGGCGGTCAGGCGGTCGTAGCGGATCCGAGCCGAGTCGTCGACGAACGGCAGGATCCGGTCGCGGTAGCGCAGGCGTCGCTCGAGGATCCCGGTCACCACCCGGGCCAGCTGCGGACGACGCGCCTGCGAGCCGAACAGCAGCACGACGGCCTGTTCCAGCTCAGGGCTGCGGTGCAGGTCGGTCACGCCGTAGCGGGCCAGGACCTTGGACAGGCGGCGCCGCATCTGTACGGGCAGGCCGACGCGGTCCGGGTCCAGCCACTGGATGTAGCCCAGGAGGTACTCGCGGGCGGTGGTCACGACCAGGTCGGACTGGGGTCCGCTCTCCCGCTCGGACTGCCAGAGCAGGCCGAGGTCGGTGAACAGGTCCAGGAAGCCGTCCTCGGCGGCCAGCAGCTTCGTGTCGCCGGCGCTGGCGCGGTTGGCGAAGGAGCGCTGCTCGGACAGGAGTGCGGACAGGGACGCGGGGTCGAGCTCATAGCCCAGCAGGTAGCCGCGCAGCGCGGTGTAGACCCGGTCGAACGGGGGGCGACCCGACGTGTCGGACAGGGCCATGCCGGAGAAGCTGACACGGGAGCCGTTGGTCGGCTGGAGGCCCTTCTCCGCATCCCCGCGGGTCGCCGGGCGGATCAGCACCAGGGGGGCGCCGGCATCCACCTGCTCGTTGGGCAGCACCTCGACGGAGGTGACCGTGCCGGCGAACGGCGCCCGGAGGGTGGACTCCATCTTCATCGCCTCGGCGATGACCAGGGGGTCACCCTCGGCCACCTCCTGACCGGGGGCGACGGCGACCGAGACGATGAGCGCCGGCCACTGCGCACGCACGGCGATGCCCTCGTCGCGGTCGACGCGGTGGGCGATCCCGTCGATCTCCAGCAGGCAGCCGGTCCCGTGCGAGGCGATGACGACATGCCGGTCGCGGCCCGCCGCCGTGACGGTCCACTCGAAGTCGTTCTCCCGGTCGATGGCCACCTCGGCCACGGCATCCCCGGAGTCGATGCGGTACGTGTGCGGCCCCGTCTGGAAGACCCGCAGGGCGTACTGCTGGCCGTCGTAGGTGAGGGTCGTGGACACGCCGGAGGCATCGACCGGCTCCGGGCGTCCCCGGGCGGCACGGGCATGGAACGCAGCGCGCTGGGTCTCGCGCTGGGAGTCGCTGGCCCGGACCGCCGAGACCAGGACGGCCACCGGGTCGGACTGAGGCCGGGATGTCGCGGGGGTCCCGTCGATCTCGGCAGCGACTGCGGCAAGCAGGGCGGTGCGGTTGCAGGCCGAGCCCGCGACCACGACGGCACAGGCCTCCAGGGCATGGCGCAGCCGGGTCAGGGCGGTGGCCCGGTCGCGGCCGTGGGCGACGATGCGCAGGGCAACGCCGGAGCCGATGGCGGCACCCACGGCCGCGCGCTCGACCACGCGGATCCCCGGTCCCTGCGGCGGGCGCAGGTACAGGACCGGCGCGCCGTCGGGGGCATCGGCCGCGAACAGTCGTGCCTCGACCGCGTGCCCCGAGGCAGCCGGGGGCTCACCGTCGCGCAAGTGCGGCCAGGTCGATCCCCAGCAGCTCCTCAGCCAGGGCCCACCCGCCCAGGGGTGCGCCGTCCGGTTCGGCGTCCGGGGTGGCCGCAGGGGTCGGATCCGTGGTGACCGTCAACGCGATGTCGTGGTGGCCGGGACCGCGCTGCTGGGCGGCATCCCGGGCGACCTGGGCGGCCACCGCAGCGGCGGCAGGGTCCAGCGCGGGACCCTCCACGAGCGACCCCGCCATCAGCCCGGCCCCGGTGAGGGACCGGCAGGCAGGAAGGACCCACGCGCGACCGCGTGGGTCGACCACAACCGGTACTTCGACCTTCACGACCGCCACCTGCTCTGCCTCGGGTGTCCTCTTGCTCCGACGTGGTGCGCCCATGGTGCGTCAGTCCGCCATCACCGTGCGGATGGGTGCCTGCACATCATCGGCCAAGGGCTGGGGCAGTGTCACGGTGCGGTAGCCCTCCAGGCGGACCAGTACCGAACCCGAGGCATCGGTGACGAGGCAGTCGAACCCGTCCGGCCCCTGCTGGGCGGTGACGGTCAGCGGACCCTCGGCGGCCTCGCCCGCTGAGCCCAGCACGACGGCACGGGTCACGTGCGTGGGCAGGGCCAGGCGGCCCGTCCCGACCGACCTCCCAGAGCCCGGCGGCCTGGAAGCACAGCTCGATCAGGCGGGGTGCGGCCTGGGTCGGCTGGTCACTCGGGACGTGGTTGGCCGGGAGGTCGGCGGCGAACTGCGCCGCCGAGCGGTCCCCGTCGCGCCACGCGGCGTCGATCACCTGGTAGGCCGGGCCGTGGAAGTACATCGCGTAGACGTCGTCCGCCGCGCACCTCCGCACCCTGCCGCGCCGGCGGGTCCTGGTGCTCGCCGTCGGGTGCCGACCTGGTGAGCCGGACGAGCCCGGTGAAGTGCGTCGTCCGGGTCGGGGCGTCGGACCCGGGCAGCTGGCGCTCGGCCTCGATCCGGCACTCGGCCAGCAGGTCGTCGCCGTCGGGACGCAGCAGGGCGGTGATCTCGATCGTGCGCGGCTCATCGCGGTAGAACTTCAGCGGGGCGAGGAAGTCGACGTCCTCGACGGCGGCCAGCGACCACTCCGGCGCCAGCAGTCGGGCCACCTCGACCATGCCCTCGATGCCCATCACGCCGGGCAGCAGGGCGGTGACGCGGTCACCTCGGTGGTCGTCGAGGAACGGCTGCTCCTTCGGGTCCAGCGTGGTGTGCACCGTGATCCCGTAGTTGACGCTGTCGCGCACGACCTCGCCGACCATCGGGCCGGCCTGGGCGCACGCCTCGGCGAACGCTGCGGGGTCCACCCCGCCGGTCGGGTCGAACTCGGCGGCCATCATGCCCAGGGTGCCGGCCACCACGACCTCGCCCGCGGGCACGCCGCTGGTGAGCTCGCGACGGATCCAGGCGATCCCCGCCTGCGGGGGCAGCATCTGGACGCCGGCGGCCTCCATGATCTTCGGGATCGACCCGCGGGTGGCCATCCCGATGCCGCCCCACGCGGTCCAGTCCAGCGCGATCGCGTGGGTGTCCGGACGGGTGCGCCGCATGCTGCTGGCGATCTTGCACAGCAGGTCGTTCGCGGCGGCGTAGTCGGTCTGGCCGGCGTTGCCGAACCGGCCGGCCACCGAGCTGAACCCGACGGTGGCGCCGATCGGCATGTCGCCGGCCGCGCTCATCAGGTTGAACCAGCCGTCGGCCTTGACGCCGAAGACGAGCTCGAACTCGGCGCGCTCCTTCTTCGCCAGGCCCTTGCTGATCTCCAGCCCGGCTGCGTGCAGCAGGACGTCGATGCGACCGTGCGCCGCGCGGATCTGCTCCACGATCGCCGCGACCGCCTCGCCGTCGCGCAGGTCGACGCAGTGGTAGTGCGCCGTCCCGCCCGCACTGGTGACGGCCTCGATCGCGGTCAGGGCGGAGGCCAGGCGCTCGAAGCGCGCCAGCTCCCGCTCGATGAGCACCGGGGTCGGCTTCTCGCCGCGGGCGGTGATCTGCTCGGCCAGGAACGGCTTCATGCTGTCCGGGTCGCTCAGGTAGCGCTGCAGCTCGGGGTCATCGGTGTCCGGGGCGGCCGCGAGGTCGAGCAGGTGGAACGTGCCCCCGGAGGCCTTCGCCAGGTCGGCGGTGATCGCCGACACGATGCTGCCGGCAGCCCCGGTGATCAGGAACACGGAGTCGCTGGTCAGCTCCATGGCGCCCGGGAGGGGCGCCTCGACGGCGGGGAACGGCTGGGTGCTCAGGCCCACGCCCCAGCGAAGGTCACCGAGGTGGCCGATCTCGACGCAGCCCGGGTCGGCCAGCGCCTCAGCGATCAGCGTGTCGGCCAGGGCCGCGGTCTTGCGGCTGGCGGGGAAGTCCACGGCCTTGACCAGGACGTCGGCCCGCTCGCGCTTGTAGGACTTGGCGAACCCGACGACCGTTCCACCCAGCGGGGCCGTGGCGCCGGTCGCGCCGTAGCCGTGCTGCCCACCGAGGCGGGAGCCGGTGACGAGGAAGGGCTTGTCGTCGATCACCTGGTGGAACAGCGCGTGCAGCGCGACCACGCGCCGACGCAGGGCCTCGCGCCATGCGGCCAGGTCCATGGCGTCGGTCGAGCCCTCGTCGTCGAGGGCCGGCAGCCAGAACACGCCGGTCAGGGGTGACTCGGTGGTCCAGCCCGCCACGGCGGCGAGCAGGTCGTCGGTCGGCGTCTCGGCCTCCAGCGCCAGGACGTCGGCGCCCAGGCTGGTCAGCTTCTTGACCAGGGCCTTGCCCACGCCGCCCTCATCGAGGACGACCAGGATCCGGGAGTCCGCACCGAGGGTGACCCCGGTGGCGGTGCAGGCGCCCAGGTCGGGGCGCAGGGCCGGGACCGGGACCCGCCGCGGCAGGGCGTCGACGGCCGCGAAGTCACCGACGAACGCCGGGGCGGTCGCGGCGGCGGTCGTCGCTGCCGGCGCAGCCTCGGCTGCCGGGGCGGCCTCGCCTGCCGCGGGTGCGGCGGTGGCGGGTTGGATGCCGGTCTTGTCGCGGACCCAGCCGATGACGTGGGTGAGGGTGGGGAAGTCGCGCAGTTGGAGGTTCTCGTCGCGTTCGACGTTGAACTTGTCGCGGACGGCGGCGAAGACCTCGGCCTGCTTGACGGTGTCGACGCCGAGGTCGGCCTCGAGGTCGAGGTCCAGGTCGAGCAGCTCGGCGGGGTAGCCGGTCATCTCGGCCACGATGGTCACGACGGCGTCGGTGACCTCGTCGGCTGCGGGGGCTGCAGGTGCAGCCGGGGCGGCGGTGGGTTGGTAGTCGATTCCGACGGTGGAGTGGTCGGTTTCGACTACCACCGCGGGGTGCGGCGGCGGTGGGTTGGATGCCGGTCTTGTCGCGGACCCAGCCGATGACGTGGGTGAGGGTGGGGAAGTCGCGCAGTTGGAGGTTCTCGTCGCGTTCGACGTTGAACTTGTCGCGGACGGCGGCGAAGACCTCGGCCTGCTTGACGGTGTCGACGCCGAGGTCGGCCTCGAGGTCGAGGTCCAGGTCGAGCAGCTCGGCGGGGTAGCCGGTCATCTCGGCCACGATGGTCACGACGGCGTCGGTGACCTCGTCGGCTGCGGGGGCGGCAGGTGCGCCGGGGCGGCGGTGCGGTTGGTGTCGATTCCGACGGTGGCAGTGGTCGGTTTCGACTAGCCGCCGCGGCGGGTGCGGCGGCGGCGGTGGGCTGGATGCCGGTCTTGTCGCGGACCCAGCCGATGACGTGGGTGAGGGTGGGGAAGTCGCGCAGTTGGAGGTTCTCGTCGCGTTCGACGTTGAACTTGTCGCGGACGGCGGCGAAGACCTCGGCCTGCTTGACGGTGTCGACGCCGAGGTCGGCCTCGAGGTCGAGGTCCAGGTCGAGCAGCTCGGCGGGGTAGCCGGTCATCTCGGCCACGATGGTCACGACGGCGTCGGTGACCTCGTCGGCTGCGGGGGCAGCGGCGGCTGCGTGCTGTGGCGACGGGTGCCGGCAGCCGGGGCGCCGGGGCAGCGACAGCGGACGCCGCGGGTGCGGCGGCGGTCGGCTGGATGCCGGTCTTGTCGCGGACCCAGCCGATGACGTGGGTCAGGGTCGGGAAGTCGCGCAGCGCCACGTTGTCGTCGCGCTCGATGGCGAAGCGATCCCGGACGGCGGCGAAGACCTCGGCCTGCTTGACGGTGTCGACGCCGAGGTCGGCCTCGAGGTCCAGGTCGACGTCGAGGAGCTCGGCCGGGTACCCGGTCATCTCCGAGACGATCGCGATGACGGCGTCGGTGACCTCGTCGGCAGCCGGTGCAGCGGCGACGACCGGTGCCGCAACGGGTGCCGCGGCAGGGGTAGCCGGCACAGCGGCAGGGGCAGCCGTGACGGGTTGGATGCCGGTCTTGTCGCGGACCCAGCCGATGACGTGGGTCAGGGTCGGGAAGTCGCGCAGCGCCACGTTGTCGTCGCGCTCGATGTCGAACTTGTCGCGGACGGCGGCGAAGACCTCGGCCTGCTTGACGGTGTCCACGCCGAGGTCGGCCTCGAGGTCCAGGTCGACGTCGAGGAGCTCGGCCGGGTAGCCGGTCATCTCCGAGACGATCGCGACGACGTCGGCGACCAGCGGGTCCACGACCGGGGCGCTGGGGGCTGCGGCGGGCGCGGCTGCCGGGGCCGCCACCGGGGCGGGGGCGGCGGCGGGTGCCGGAGCGGGTGCCGCGACCGGGGCAGTTGGCGGGACAGCAGCGAACGCCGCGGCAGGGGCAGCCGGAGCCACGGGGACGGCGGGCGCAGCCGGGGCGGCCGGAGCGGCGGACGGGGCGCCGGTGTCGACGATGCGCAGTCGGTGATGGTCCACCTCGAGGGTGGCGCCGGCCCGGCCGGCAGCGGCGGCCAGCCAGCGCTCCCACGCGGCCGGGTCCACGATCCGGTAGGCATGGCCCAACTCGCTGGGGGCACGACGACGACCGTCGGGCATGGGGGTCCAGCGCAGCAGCGTCATGGCGATCTGGGAGCCGAAGCCGGCGGCCAGGCGCAGCGCGTAGTTCACCGGGTAGGCGCCGCCGAGGGACAGGTTCAGGGTGCCGAGCTCCGGGTCGGGCTCCTTGTAGTTGGGCACCGGCGGGACGATGCCGGTCTCCAGGGCCTTGATCGCCACGACGTCCTCGATGCCGGCGCCCATGGCGTGGCCCGTGAAGCCCTTGGTGTTGGTGATCACGATGGAGCTCGCGGCGGCACCGAACACGCGGCGCAGCGCGTTGACCTCCGCGGCGGCCGAGCCGCCCCGGGCCGGGGTGTAGGTCTCGTGGGACACGAACACCGTCTGCGGGGCGATCTGCGTGCGGTTGATCCCGCGGGCCTCGGCGGTGCGCACGAGGCTCTCCATGACCTGGCCGACGTGGTCGACGTCCAGGCGGGTTCCGTGGAAGGCGCTGTTGGCGGTGACCGATGGCGAGCACCTCGCAGATCGGCTGCAGGCCACGCTCGCGCACGGCCTCGGCGGACTCGACGACGAACGCCGCAGCGCCCATGCCGACGACCATCCCGTGGCGACGGCGGTCGAACGGAGTCGCCACCTCGCTGACGACGTCACCGGTGGCGGCGGCCCCGGAGGCCAGGAAGCCCGACCCGACCCAGGGCAGCAGCACGTCGCTGGTCACGTCGTCGGCGGACACCACGACCACGCGGCGGCAGCGTCCGGTGCGGATCCAGTCCTCGGCCAGCGACACGGCCTGGGTGGTGCTGGCGCACGCGGCGTTGATCTGGGTGTTCGGCCCGCGGGCGCCGATCATCTCGGCGAACTGGGAGTGGCCCATGGCCAGGCAGCGGAAGATGAAGCGGCGGTCGTACTCGAAGCGCTCGACCTCCAGCAGGTGGCGCAGCTCGGCCAGGCGACGGTCGACCTCGGCGGCAGCCGGCTCGGTGCCGGTCATCCGGGCGCGGACGGCCTCGAGGGCCAGGACCTGCTCGCGCCGGCCCCGGTCGGTCATGTACTTCTCGATGTCGGCCGCGAACTCCCCGTATCCCGGGAACGCCGAGGCGAAGATGACGCCGGTGTCATCGCGCATCGACTCCGGCAGGCCCCACTTCTCGGGCAGCATCGTGCCCAGGGTCGTGGACCGGTAGTGCATGACCAGGGGGATGCCCGCGTCGCGCAGGGCGTCGAGCCCCGCTCCGAGCGCCAGGCGGGTGGTGCGGTCCAGGGCAGCGTCGCGGGCCGCGTCGACGCCGAACTCCGCCACGACGTCCAGGGGTGCGCCGCGGCCAGCCAGCTTGATGACGCCGGCCTCGTCGTCGATCAGCTCGAACACCGGGTCCTGCCCGGCCTTCTTCACCAGGCGGGTGATCCGCTTGTCGACGATCGCCTCGCGGAAGCGGTGCGGGATCACGTCGATGAACTGCTGGCCGTCGAGGATGCGCGCGAGGTTCTCGTCGTCGAACACCCGGTCGACTCCGGGCAGGCCCAGCGCGGCGCCGGTGATCGCCACCGGAGCCGTCGAGACCTGCGTCGGCCCACCGGTGGACGCCGGCGCGCCGACGACGCCGGGCTCGCCGGAGTACACCCGAAGCCCCTGCTCCAGCACGCCGGCGAACAGCCGGCCCAGTTCCTCGTAGCGGGCGGTCGACATGGGGATCCTCGGGGTCGGGGCGGACGTGGTGACGGAAGCCGCGGGGGCGGCCGGTGCGGCCACCGGTGCGGCTGCGGCGGGAGCCGCTGGGGGAGTCGGCGCCGTGGCGGGTGCGGCGGCCGGGGACGCGACCGGCGCAAGGCCCAGCCCGGAGGCGTACAGCCCGCAGAGCGCCTGGTTGAACGACGCGATGTCGCCGAACTTCGGGTGATTGGTGAACAGTGCCAGGACGTCGTCGTGCTGGGAGCCGAGCACCTCCTCGACGAAGCCGTGCAGGGCCTTCTTCGGCCCGACCTCGACGAACACGCGGGCGCCGGCCTCGTAGAGGGTGTGCAGGCCCTTGACGAACTGCACCGGCTCGGCGATCTGCCGGCCGAGGATCTCGAGCATGTCCTCGGTGCTGGCCCGCTCCGGGTAGAACTCCCCGGTCACGTTGGCCACGATCGGCAGCTGAGGTCCGCGGACCTCGAGCCGGCGCATGGCGACCTTCAGGGGCTCGCTGGCGCCCGCCACGATCTGCGTGTGGAAGGCGTGCGACACCGGGATCCGCATGGCGGTCATGCCCGCGGCCTGGAATGCGGCCACGGCGGACTCCACCGCGGTCGTGGCCCCACCGATGACGGCCTGGGTGTTGGAGTTGATGTTGGCGACGACGACGTAGCCCTCGACCTCGGCCACGATCCGCTCGATGTCGGCCAGCGGGCCGAACACGGCAGCCATCGCGCCGTTGTCGGCCTGCGAGACGTGGGTCATCTCGCGGCCGCGTGCGCTGACGGCCTCGAGCGCCGCGTCGAAGGAGAGCGCGCCGGCGGCCACCAGTGCCCCGTACTCGCCGAGGCTGTGCCCCATCACCAGGTCCGGGGTGATCCCGTAGGCGGCCAGCAGCTGGGCCATGGCAGCGTCGGTGGTCAGCACCGCGGGCTGGGTGATCTCGGTCTGCAGCAGCTGGGCGTTGAGCCGCGAGACGGCCTCGGGGTCCGCGGCGTCGGCGAACACGTACTCCGACAGCGGCTTGCCCAGCAGCGGGGTCATGATCCGGTCGGCCTCGTCGTAGATGTCGCGGACGATCGGCTCGTGCGCGCGCAGCTCGGCGAGCATGTTGACGTACTGCGACCCCTGGCCGGTGAACAGGAACGCGACCTTCGGGGCCGGTCCGCGGCCGACGAACACGCCCTGGGAGCGCAGCAGCTTCCACATGGCCGGGTTGTTGGCGCCGAACGCGCCGATGGCCTTGTCGGCCTTCTTGGCCAGGTCGGCGGCGTCGGCGTAGTCGATCGCCACGCGGATCGCGGCGTCGGCCAGGGCCGGGTCAGGTGCCCCCGGGGCGGGGGTCCGCCCGGCGGCGGCCTCGGCGGCCAGCGCCGTCAGCTGGGCGACCACGTCGGCCTCGTCGCGGCCACCGACCACGGCGGCCCCGCGCAGGGGTGCCTTGCGTGCGGCGGGGGCCGCCACCACCGGAGCCGCGGCTGGCGCGGCGGGCGCGGTGGCGGCGGTGGGCGCGGTGGTCGACCCGGGGATGTCGGCGCCGGCGAACACGCGCGCGGCGTCGGGTGCGCGGTGCCGACCGGGCACGTACTCCTCGAGGGCCACGTGGAAGTTCGTGCCGCCGAAGCCGAAGGCGCTGACGCCCGCGCGACGGGGATCGGACCCGGAGTGGGTCCACTCGCGCAGCTCGGTGTTGACGCGGAACGGAGTCGCGGCCCAGTCGACGTTCGGGTTGGGGTCGTTGAAGTGCAGGCTGGGGGGGAGCACCTTGTCGTTCAGGCTCATGATCGTCTTGAACAGGCCCGCCGCGCCGGCGGCCGCCTTGAGGTGACCGATGTTCGACTTGACCGACCCGAGGGCGATCGACCCGGGTGCCGCCCCGTGGGCCGCGAAGATCTCGTCGAGGGCGCCGAGCTCGGTGGCATCGCCGACCCGGGTCGAGGTGCCGTGCGCCTCGAGCATCCCGATCGAGACCGGATCGGCTCCCGCGTTCTCCCACGCCCGGGCGACAGCGAGCTTCTGCCCGATCGGGTTGGGGGCGGTGATGCCCTTGCCCTTGCCGTCCGAGGAGCCGCCGATGCCGAGGATGACCGCGTACACGTGGTCCCCGGCCCGCTCGGCGTCCGACAGTCGCTTGAGGACGAACAGGGCCGCACCCTCGCCCATCACGAAGCCGTCGGCGCCGGCGTCGAACGGACGGGTTCCGGTGGCCGACAGGGCGCCGATCTTGCAGAAGCGCACGAACGCCCCGGGACCCATGTTGTGGTCGATGCCGCCGGCGATGGCGGCGTCGTAGTGGTGGGCCTGCAGGCCGGCGATCGCCGCGCTCATGCCGGCCAGCGCCGACGCGCATGCGGCATCCGTGGTGAAGTTGGGCCCACGCAGGTTGAAGAGCGCGGCGACCCGGCCGGCCATGATGTTGGCCAGCTCGCCGGGCATCGTGTCCTCGGTGATGGTGGGCAGGCCGGAGACGAACCGCTCGCGGGCCTCGCTGCGGATCGCCGCCTGCACCTCCGCCGGCAGGGCCGCGAACGACGGGGACAGGGTCAGCTCGCGGTCGAACTCGGGGTAGGCGATGCGCAGCGTGGTGCGCACGTACTTGTCCCCGCCGAGCGCGCTGCCGAGGATCACGCCGACACGGTCGGAGTCCACGTCCCAGCTGGGCCACCCGGCGTCGAGCAGGGCCGAGCGCGCAGCGCTGACCGACCACATCTGGCCCTCGTCGAAGTGCGCGCGCCACGCTCGGCGGCACGGGCAGCTTCCACGCCATCGGCTCCCACGGGAACTCCCGGACCCAGCCGCCGATCTTCGAGTACGTCTTGTCCTCGGGGCTGTACGGGTCGGCGTCGTAGAACAGCTCCGGGTCCCACCGCTCGACGGGCACCTCGCTGATGGAGTAGCGGCCCCCACGGATGTTGGACCAGAAGTCCTGGGCGGTGGGGGCGTCGGGCATGATCGCGCTGACGCCGACGACGGCGATCGGCTCGGGCTGTGTCATGTCATGTCTCCTGGGGGAAGCGCGCGGGGACTGTCAGGAAGGGTCAGGCGTACAGCACGTCGGCCAGTGCTGTCATGTCGGAGATGAGACCTGCCTGTGCGGCGCGGATGGCGTCCAGCCGCAGGGTGCTCGGCAGGGTGGCGGTCAGGCCGAGGCTGGGGTCGGCGGAGCCGATGACCCAGCGCATGCCCTCCTCGCCGGCCTTCATCGCGGCCTCGCGGGCGAAGACCCGGGCGATGATGGCCAGGGCGTCGGCGTCGAAGCGCCGGTTGGCCTTCTCCGCCAGCGTCCCGTCGGCGGCAGCCGCGGCACGCCGGCACAGCGCACCGGCACACTCCACGTTGGCCACCAGCTCGCCGAGGCGGAACAGCACGTGCTGGTTGCGCGTGAGCCGACCGGCCTGGCATGCCGAGAAGACCCCGGCCAGGGCCTCGAACGCCAGCGCGGAGACGTCAGCCCCGACCTTCGGGCTGCGGGCGTGCAGGGCGCTCATCTCCTGGGCGGCAGCCAGGTAGTAGCCGCCGCGGGACTTCAGGTGCTCCTGCCAGCGGTCGCGGGCGATGGTCATCTCGAGGATCTCGGAGGTGCCCTCGTAGATCGTCGTGATCCGCACGTCGCGCTTGATCTTCTCGACCGTGTACTCGCGGGTGAACCCGTAGCCGCCGAGGGCCTGGATGGCATCCTCGGCCGCCCGGTTGCCGGACTCGGTGGCCAGGTACTTGGCGATGGCGCCCTCGGTGTTCAGCGCGCCGTCGGGGCCCTCACCGGCGTCGATGCGCGTGGAGGTCTCCTCGATGAAGGCGCGCGCGGCCTCGAGGCGGGCGACGTGCGGGACGATCAGCTTGTGGGTGTAGCCCTGCTTCTCGGCCAGCGGTGACCCGCCGGAGATGCGCGTCTTGGAGTACTCGATCGCGCGGTCGACGGCCTCCCAGCCGCCGCCGAGGCCGAACGCGGCCACCATCACGCGGGTGTAGCCGAAGACCTGCTGGGCCTGCACGAGGCCCTTGCCCTCGACGCCGCCGATCATGTTCTCGATCGGCACCTCGACGTTGTCCAGGTACAGCGCCGCGGTGTTCGACAGCCGGATGCCGTGCTTGTCCTCGGGCTTGGCGCTGGTGAAGCCCTCGGTGCCCTTCTCCAGGACGAACCAGGTCGGCCCGCCGGGGGCCAGGGCCAGGATCGTGGTGGCGTCGGCGATCGTGCCGTTGGAGATCCACTGCTTGGCGCCGGTGATCCGGTAGCCGGTGACCTCGCCGTCGACCTCGATCGGGACCGCCTTGGTCTTCATCGCGCCCAGGTCGGAGCCGGCCTCGGGCTCGGTGGCGCCGTACGCGAACACCATGCCGTCCTCGGCGATCGCCCCCAGCCACTTCTCCTTCTGCTCCTCGGTCGCGCCGACCAGGATCGGGTCGCTGCCCAGGAAGGTCGCGAAGATCGCGGTGGCCAGGCCGATGTCCTTGCGGGCCATGACCTCGCAGAGCAGGTAGGAGTCGAACGCCCCGCCGCCCATGCCGCCGTAGGCCTCAGGGACGAAGACCAGCTGGATGCCCAGGTCGGTCGACATCGCGCGCACCGTGTCCTCGGGGCAGATGTCCTCGTGGTCGAGCTCCAGCTGGCGCTCGGGCGGCAGCGCATCGGAGAGGTACTCCTTCAGGCCGTCCAACATCAGGCCGAGCGTCTCGGCGTCCAGCCCCTGATCAGTGTTCATCGTTTCCTCCTACGCGGACTTCCCGCTCAGGCTAGGGGCGCGATGGGTCGCGATGGGCGGTCGAAGTGACCCCGTTGGCGGGACCTAGGACTGTTACCGGTGGGTATCGGTCTCGGGGCGCTCAGCCCCGATGCCCGGGCCCCGGGATCAGACCGGGGCAAGTCCGGCGAGCAGGTGCTCGACGACCTTGCGGGCCGGGTACGGACCTCCGCCGGACCCGTTCGAGGCCAGTGCGTGGACCGCCCGGAAGTCGTCGCCGGAGGTGACGATCGCGGGCTCGGTGGACCCGTCCGGACGTTGCTGGGGGAGGTCGGCGGCCGCGAGCAGGGCGTTGCACAGGCACTTGCGGCCCTCGGCGTTCGCAGCCCGACCCCCCTTGCGGGTGTACATCGCCAGCGGCTCGGCGGGGCAGCGGTAGTCGATCTCGCCGTTGGCCTTCTTGTACGGCGTGCGCAGGGCGCCGAGGTCGCACACGGCCTTGCGGGCGGCGGCGACCTCCGGGTCGCTCACCGTGCCCTCGAGCTGGATGACCCGGAACGGGAACCCGGTCGGGGAGGCCCGCCAGTCGCTGCGGACGTCCAGGGTCCCGGCCAGGACCTCGCTGAGCACCTGGCGCTTGAGCGAGTCGGCCAGCCCGGACTCCGCGCTGTAGGCGAAGGCCGTGCCGACCTGGACCCCCTGGGCGCCGGCAGCCTTGGCCTGGGCCAGGCCCTCGGGGGTGCCGTACGCGCCGGCCAGCCAGAACGGCAGCCCGACCGCCGCCACGGCGCTGAGGTCGACGGAGTCGCGCTCGTCGTAGACCGGCTGGCCGAGATCGTCCACCCGCCGGGGGCCGCGTGGCGGGGCGTTGTGCCCGCCGGCGCTCGGCCCCTCGACGATGAACCCGAACGGGCGGGTCGCCGGGTCCCCGGCCAGGCCGGCGGCGAGGTCCACCGACGCGATGATGGCCAGGAACCGGGGCAGGGGCAGGTCGCGGCCAGCATCGCCGAGGAGCTCGGTCGGGCTGCAGCGCACCGTGACCGGGGCGTCGTCGGAGCGCAGGCCCTGGGCCCGGACGCCGAAGTCGAGGTCCTCCCCGTTGGCCAGCGAGCGGATCATGCCCGGGATCTCCGCCGGGTTCCCGGCGCCGATCAGCACGTAGTCGACGCCCGCGAGCATGGCCCCGAGCAGGCCGAAGGGCAGCGGGATCTCGATCTTGCGCAGGAAGTTGATCCCGACCGGGCCGCTGTGCTCCTGCTTGGCCAGCCAGACCTCGCAGAACGAGCCGACGATCGTCAGCTCCTGCAGGGCCACCGGCGGGGTGATCGTGAACCGTGGGACGGCCTTGAACGCCGCGTCCGGAGCCTTGCCGCCGTGGATGTAGTACTGCTTCATCACCCGCAGGGCCATCGCCGGGATCGGGAAGGCGGCCAGCGCCCTGCGCATGTGGCCACCGGGATCGCCGGCCTGCAGGCGCCGGGCGCACACCACGTCCAGCGCGGTGCCGGAGACCACTCCCAGCTCGCCGGCCTGGCAGACGGCCCGGGCCAGCTCCCACCCGGAGACGGCCACCCCCATCCCGCCCTGGATGATCGTGGGAAGGACGTCCTGGTCGTTCATGGCACCACCTGCGGTTGATCGGCTTGGCTACGCAACCGTAACCTACGCTGACGTAGGTACGCCAGCCCCTGATCGCCGCAGGGGACGCTGCGACCGGCGCGAGGGCCGGCCCGCGAGGGGTGCGCGGGCGTGACCCGGGAGGCGTGGACCGGGAGGGATGGCCGATCCGGTGGCGTCTCTGGCGGCGGTGGTGGTGCGGGCCCGGAGTCGATCCGGGTCACCTCGACGACCGGGTGTGATGTTGGTCACATCCGGTCGTCGGTGAGGTGGGACGAGGGTGGGTGCACGGGTGGGGCGCGGGTGGGTGCGTCGCGGAGCCGTCAGCCCGAGGATCCCGACGATCCGATCCTGGCGAACAGCGCCGGAGATGTCCCCGCGGGCCAGCTTCGCGGTGGACTCGTCGTCCATGTCCACGGACTTCGGGTCCACGCCCCACTTCTGCAGCTGGCCGACCACCGAGGCCCGTGCGGAGGCGAACTTGTTGGCGACCATCCGCCGGGCGGCCCACTCCCGCTCCCGGGCGCGCAGCGCCGCCTCGATCCGCTCGACCTGCTCCGGACTCGCCGGCAGGCCGTACGTGTGCCGGATCGCGTCGCACAGCTCGATCCGGTAGTCGTGGCCGAGGCGGACGAACTCGCCGGGCTTGGAGTTCATCCCGTTCTTCAGGTCGACCAGCGTGATGACGAACGTCGTGATCGGGCGGAACGAGGTCTCGCGGGGCACCCTGGGGGGGCGCGTCTCCGGGGGCCCCATCCACCAGGGTGCGCGCACGACGGCGTCGTAGGAGAACTTGTTGATCGGGTCGTCGTGATGGATGACCTGCACATGCCGGACCGACGGGGCCAGGGAGGGGATCTCGTCGGCCTGGGCCACCGCGCCCAGGATCCCGGCCGGATCGGCGGCGCCGGGGTCCGCGAACCACCGGTCCCACAGCGCGGTCCGGAACGGCGTGCCCAGGTACAGCCCCCGATCCAGGCCGAGCTCGTCGAAGTGGCGAGTCCCCTCGGCCGCCACATCGAGGGCCACCTGGGCGCCCAGGCTCTCCCCGAACTGCAGCAGGCGGGGTCGGGAGCCCTCCGGCATCGCCGCGATCCGGTCGCGGATCCCCGCCAGGATCAGCGTCTGCATCCGGACCCCGGCGTCGGTCTGGTTCAGGGCCAGCGCGCTGGGGACCAGCGCGTACTGGGGCACCACGATGGCGCAGTCGCCCCGGGTCAGGTACTCCAGCGCCTCGGCGAACGAGTAGTTCACGTAGCCGACGCCCGTGGGGGCTGCGACGACGATCACGGACTTCTCGTAGGCCCCCAGGGCGTCGAGCTCGGAGAGGGCCAGGTCGGCCCGGGTCTCGGGGGTCCGCGCGCTCTCGAAGCCGGCAACGGCCCGGATCGGATCGACGGCCGGTTCGCCCATGAGCTCGGCGATCTCGTCGGCGCCCAGCGTCATCAGGACGAACCGCCGGCCCTCCTTGCCGATGTCATCGAACGCGATCAGGCTCGCCGGGCCCGCGGTCACCGACCGGCTGGTCGGGGGGTCCGGGTAGGCCGCCTCCACCACGTCGTCGGCGTGCTGGATCCGCCGGCGCAGGCGGTCGAGCGCGGCGATCCCGGCCGGGACCATGAGGGCGGCGGCGATCGAGTGGCCGACGAGCGGGGTGACCCGGTCCTCGCTGCGGCCCAGGGCGCGGCTGACCAGCGCGGTCGAGCCCTCGGCCAGGGCGTACTCGGTGCCGGCGAGGGCCATCAGGCCGGCACCGACCGATCCGCCGAGCGCCGCCGACCGGGCGATCCCCGCGGCGGTCGTGGGTCGCTGGATCTGGTGACGGTCCCCGGTCTCGCCGACGGCCAGCGCGCGTCGGTCGCGGGCGTTGACCCGGATCGCGGAGATGGTGCCGCCGATCGCGGCCGCCGTGGCCATCCCCAGCGCCGGGCCCGCGGGCCCGATCAGCCGGCGCGTGGCCTTGTCGGAGGTGATCACCAGCGCGGCTGCCGCGGCTCCACCGCCGAGGAGGCGGGCCGCGGAGTTCGCGGCAGCGACCGGCAGTGGGGTGGCGCTGGTGTTGGGCAGGAGTCGGGTCCCGGCGAATCCGACCCCGGCCACGATCACCGCGGCGATGAGCGTGCTGTTCTCCGGATCCCCGGCGCCGCGGGAGGTGGCCACCAGCTCGGCCGTTGCCTCGACCGCCGACACCGCCAGGGTGCCGATCCCGAGGCCGAGGGCGGCCGTCACCCCGGTGGCCATGGCCTGGTCGGTCGTCGAGCGCGGCAGCAGCCCGCGGGCGAACGTGTTGGACGTGACGGCGGCAGCGGCGGTCACACCCGTGCGCAGCGCCAGGTACCGCCGTCCGGATCGAGGGGCCATGAGCGTCGCCTGCGGCGTCTCGTCGGCCGTCAGCCGGCGTGCCGTCGGGCCAGGACCCGTGCCTGCACCGACAGGATCCAGCCGACGAGGTCCTTGTCGATCATCGACTGGACCTTGCCCGCCAGGGGGAAGGGCAGTGACGCCTTCGTGCTCGTCGAGGTCGCCAGGGTCGAGCCGTCGTCGGCGACGAGCAGCTGCGACGTGCCCAGCGAGGTGGCCTTGGGTGAGCCGAGAAGGTGCACCTCGAGCGTGCCCTCGGAGCCCTCGTCGGTCAGCGGACCCCACTCCTGCATCCAGGACAGGCGGACCTCGCCCGGCAGCAGCTTCTGCGCCAGCTCGGGGATCCCGGGCTTGGAGGTGGAGAACCGCCACTGCATCGTCGCCACCGCGCGCTCACCGGAGCTGTCGCAGGTCAGGGAGTCGACCTCGACGCCCACCTCCGTGGCGAAGGCGTGCAGGAAGTCCTCGCTGATCAGGTCGGCGTGCACCGTGGCGGGCGAGATGGACAGATCGAAGCTGTGTTCCACGGGGTCATTGTGGCGGGTCCGGGGCGCAGGCGGGCCACCAACACGGTCCCGGGGCTGCATGGGTGCCTGCCTCGGGCTAGCGTCGGGCGCCAAGGCAGTGCCCGCCACCAGCCGCGAAAGGGTCGCGATGAGCCCCTCCGACGAGACGTCCCACACGGATCTGCCGAACTACCCGCTGAGTCTGGCCCGCGCGGTGGCACCGTGGAAGCGCTCGGCGAACGCGACCACCGTCCTGCCCGAGTCGGAGTCCATGGTCACCGGCTGGCGGCCGGACCGCGAGCGGCTCGCGGCCTACCGATCCCTGGTGGGCTCCGGTGCGGAGATCCCGATCGCCTTCCCGCAGCTGCCGATCATGGCGCTGCACATCGACCTGCTGTCCCGGTGGTCGTTCCCTGTCCGGGCACTGGGCCTGATCCACCAGGGGGCCGTCATCGACGTCCTCGACGACGTGCCGGTCGGCGGGCCCTGGGACGTGCGGGCTGCCGTGTCGGAGGGTCGGCATGTGCGCGCGGGGCTCGAGTTCGACGTCTCCGGCGAGGTGAGCGTCGGTGGTGCCCTCTGCTGGCGCTCCACGTCGACCTACCTCTCCCGCAGCCGCTCGGCCAGCGGTGCCGAGGAGTCGGCCGTCCCGCAGCTCGACTCCTCCGGGGAGTGGGAGGCCGAGGTCGGGATCCCGGTGGCCGAGGGGACCGGGCGCGCGTTCGGCCGGGTGACCGGGGACATCAACCCCATCCACATGCACGCCGTGCCGGCCAAGGCCTTCGGGTTCCCGCGGGCGATCGCGCACGGCTGGTGGACCACCGGGCGCGCTGCCGCGGAGCTCGGCGTCGACGAGGCCGTCCCCGGCCGCCGGCTGCAGATCGCCTTCAGGCGGCCGATCGTGCTGCCGTCCACGCCCGTCCTGTGCTCGCGGTCCGCGGCGTCCGGCGGCGTCGAGTTCGCGCTGTTCCCGGTGTCGCCCGCGGCAGGCGGGGACGATCCGGTGCGGGCGCTGGTCGCGGGGATCGTCACCGGCTGAGCTGGGGCGGCGGTCGGGGCCGGGTCCCGTGCGTGTCGAGCGTGCGCACCCACGCGCCCGGGAGGGCAGAATCGTCGATGTGCCTGCCGCCGATGGACCTGCCCGGGGGGCAGGTGCGGTGACCGCCCGCGACCCGGCACTCGAGTCGAGGCAGCGGGCAGCGGTGGAAGCGCGCCTCGGGCCCCTGACGCCGACCGCGATGGAGGCCATCCGGACGTGTCGGGGCCAGGAGTTCCAGCGCCTGGAGCTCATCGGCGACTCGATCCTCGAGGTGGTGCTCCACGCGCACTCGGTGATCACCGGCCCCAGCTGCCCGCACTGCGGCGGGCGGGCCGACACGTTCACCACCGATGCCCACCTCGGTGAGCTCGCGCGTGCGATCGATCTCGGCGACTGGCTGGACTGGAGCCCGTCGGAGCACCGACTGGCCGACATGGTCGAGGCCTGCGTGGGCGCCACGTGGGTGAGCGGTCGGTGGCCCCAGGTCGGTCTCCTTCATCGCCTCGGAGCTGCATCCCCTGCCTGCCGACGAGCAGCGCCGGCTCCTGCACGGCGGGGCCCAGGTGCACCCTGAGGCGCCGGCACGGGCCCGGGAGATCCTGGGTGCGTCCATCCTCGAGGCGGCCGCGGCGACCGCGGCGTATCGGATGCACCCGGAGGCCAACGAGGGTGGCCTGTCGAAGGTCAAGGCCCGGATGCTGTCCAGCGAGCACGTGCTGGGTCGGTGCCGCGAGTCGCGCTGGGTCCGCCGGAGCCTGCGCACCCGGCGCTTCGACCGCGACGACGTGGAACGCCATCTGGCCAACGACCTGCTCGCCCACGGACTCGCCTCGGCGACCACGATCGCATGGCCGTTGACGACCTGAGTCCCCGCCATCCACAGATGCGGCCGGGGGTCTGGTGATCCTCGGCCCGGTCGGGCAGTGTGCGGGGTGCGGCGCCGGGGGGCGTCCATCGATCGGGGGGATGATGAACGAGACGATGATGACCGTGTCGGGCAACCTGGTGTCCGACGTCGACCTCCGGGTGACCACCCGGGGCGACGCACTGGCCAGGTTCCGCGTGGCCTCCACCATCAAGCGCTACGACCGCGCCAGCGGCCAGTGGCTCGACGGGGACACCACCTACTGGAACGTGACGGCCTGGCGGCGGGCGGCCGAGAACGCCGCGAAGTCACTGGCGAAGGGGCACCCGGTGGTGGTGCACGGCAAGGTCCGCCAGCGAACCGTGGATCGGGACGTCGCCGGGGCGCCCGGCGTCACGATGGCCGTGACGTTCACCGACCTCGAGGCCGTGAGCTTCGGGCTGGACCTCACGCGCTGCCGCGCGCAGTACCAGCGCGCCCCGATCGGCCCCCAGACCGGTGCTGCGGAGGGGGAGGTGACGGCCAGCGGCGATGCGGGGACCGTGGATGGGTCAGCACCCGACGAGCGGCGGATCGACGCCGCCTGACGGGGTTCGGCCGGCTCGCGGGGACGGGTCCGTGGGCCGGTGCCGCCGGTTCGTGCGTGTCGGGGCATGGGCCTGCGGCCGATACCCTTGAGCGCATGGCTGAGTTCATCTACACGCTTCGCAAGGCCCGCAAGGCCTTCGGCGACAAGGTCGTCCTCGACGACGTCACCCTGTCCTTCCTGCCCGGGGCCAAGATCGGCGTCGTCGGACCCAACGGCGCGGGCAAGTCGAGCCTGATCAAGATCATGGCCGGCCTGGACCACGTGTCCAACGGGGACGCGGACCTCAGCGCGGGCTACACCGTGGGCATCCTGTCCCAGGAGCCGGTGCTCGACGAGTCCAAGACCGTGCTGGGCAACGTCGAGGACGGCGTGGCCGCCACCAAGGCGCTGGTGACCCGGTACAACGAGATCTCCGAGCTGATGGCCGATCCGGACGCCGACTTCGACGCCCTCATGTCCGAGATGGGGGTCCTCCAGGAGAAGATCGACCACCTCGATGCCTGGGACCTCGACAGCCAGCTCGAGCAGGCGATGGACGCGCTGCGCTGCCCACCGCCGGATGCCGACGTGACCGTCCTCTCCGGTGGGGAGCGCCGCCGCGTGGCCCTGTGCAAGCTTCTGCTGCAGCAGCCGGACCTGCTGCTGCTCGACGAGCCCACCAACCACCTCGACGCCGAGAGCGTCCAGTGGCTGGAGCAGCACCTGGAGAAGTACCCCGGCACCATCGTGGCGATCACCCACGACCGGTACTTCCTGGAGAACGTGGCCGAGTGGATCCTCGAGCTGGACCGTGGGCGTGCCTACCCGTATGAGGGCAACTACTCGACGTACCTCGACGCCAAGGCTGCCCGCCTGAAGGTCGAGGGCGCCAAGGACGCGAAGCTGCGCAAGCGCCTGACCGACGAGCTCGAGTGGGTGCGCTCCAACGCCAAGGCCCGCCAGACGAAGAGCCGGGCCCGCCTGGGCCGCTACGAGGAGATGGCCACGGAGGCGGAGAAGACCCGCAAGCTGGACTTCGAGGAGATCCAGATCCCGCCGGGTCCCCGTCTGGGCTCGCTGGTCGTGGAGGCCGCCGGGCTGACCAAGGCGTTCGACGACCGCGTGCTCATCGACGACCTGAGCTTCACGCTGCCGCGCAACGGGATCGTGGGCATCATCGGCCCGAACGGCGTCGGCAAGACGACGCTGTTCAAGATGATCGTGGCGCAGGCCAACGAGGACACCACCGACAAGGCCGCGCTGCCCACCTCCGGCGACATCCGGGTCGGGGACACCGTGAAGCTGTCCTACGTCGACCAGGACCGCGCGGGGCTGGACCCCACGAAGAACGTGTGGGAGGTCGTCTCCGACGGGCTGGACTGGATCAAGGTCGGCAACGTCGAGATGCCGTCGCGGGCCTACGTGGGCGCGTTCGGCTTCAAGGGTCCGGACCAGCAGAAGCCGGCCAAGGTGCTGTCCGGCGGCGAGCGCAACCGCCTCAACCTGGCCCTGACCCTCAAGCAGGGCGGCAACGTGATCCTGCTCGACGAGCCCACCAACGACCTCGACGTCGAGACGCTGGGCTCGCTGGAGAACGCCCTGCTCGACTTCCCGGGATGTGCCGTGATCACCTCGCACGACCGCTGGTTCCTCGACCGCGTGGCCACCCACATCCTGGCCTACGAGGGCGACTCCCAGTGGTTCTGGTTCGAGGGCAACTTCGAGTCCTACGAGAAGAACAAGATCGCCCGCCTCGGCGCCGAAGCCGCCCGCCCCCACCGCGCCACCTACCGCAAGCTCACCCGCGGCTAGGGGCGCCCGGGCCGGGCCCGCCCGCCCCGCCCCCGCCGCCGCTGCCCCGCCCGTCCGAGACCCTCCCATTCCGTCCAGACCCTCCCATTCCGTCCAGACCCTCCCGTCCGGACTGGAGGGTCTGGACGCATCGGGAGGGTCTGTGTCATGGACCAGCGTCCAGGCGGCCCGCTCTGGCGCGGCGCAGTGCGCTGTGGACGCGTCGGCTCAGGGCTCCCTCGTCCCACAGGTGCTCCCAGGTCACGTGGAGCATCCCGTGGCCGGCCTCGACGATGCGGTCGTTCCTCAGCTTCTCCTGCCAGTGCGCCAGAGCAGGCTTGCCGTCGAGCTCGTACTTCCCCTGCCCGTCGAACTCGATGACCAGACATCCCTCGACCAGGAAGTCGACCCGGGGCCTCCCCTCAACCCACGCCATCGTGTACTGCTCCACCGGTTCAAGACCCATCCGCTGCAGCCGCAGGCGCAGCAGGGTCTCGCCCGGACTCTCGGCCAGGGCGCTGCACAGCGAGGGGAGCGCGCGGGCCCGGGCGGATCCTCGAAGCGTGTGGATTCCGGCTGCTGTCCGCGACAGGTCGCTGGGCATCACCAGGCCCCGGTGCAGGGCCGCATCGGCCGCCGCCACCGCCCAATCGAAGTCCCGGTCCAGCAGGCGCGCACAGTCCACGACGGTGCGCATGGGGCTGGTCGCGGGCATCCCGTCGATGTCCACGGCCTCCCATTCGTGAACGTGCAGATCGTGGACGTGGTAGCCCCGGCCGCGCTTGGGCTTTCCGAGCCGCTCGGCCGTGGGCGACACGTGGACGGTGCTCAGTCGTGACCTGGGCACCGGAAGCTCCCAGAGGACGGCTGCCGAAGTATGGCTTGCCACGACGTCCTTCAGCCGCCCCAGCTGGGCGCGTGTCCGGATGAGGTGAACCTCCTCCGGGCTGCGGAGCGCTGTGTTGGCATACACACCGACGGCCACGCGCTGCAGTCCAGCGGTGGTGCGGCGCACGTCTGCACGGCTCGCTCCGAGGCCGACGAGGTCGGCCACTCGTACGACGGACGGCATCTCCATGGGGGAATCGTGACCCGCAACCCGCCAGGCGAGGCCCCCTCACAACGAATCTGTGGACGACCACCCAAGGGCGACTCCGCCTGACGGAGCCGGCGAACCGCTCGACGTGCCGGCAGACCCTCCCGATGAGTTCAGACCCTCCAGCCCGGACGGGAGGGTCTGAACCCGACGGGAGGGTTTCCGTAGCGGGGCGGGGCGGGCGGAGCGGGGCGGAGCGGGGCGGCGGCGGAGCGGGGCGGAGCGGGGCGGCGGCGGGCTGCGGCGGGGGCGGTGCGGCGGGGGGCTCACCGCGTGGCGGACTCCAGGAGGAACAGGAAGCTGGCGTAGTCGTGGCCTATCGCTCTGGTCATGCCCAGTTCGCAGGTGCGGTTGGAGCACAGGTAGGCGTCGAACTGCTGGCCCTCGAGTTCGGCGGCCTGTTCGGCGCCGGCGCCGTCGGCCAGCTCCGGGTGCAGCATGCCGCGGTCGCCGGCGAAGCCGCAGCAGGTTCCGTAGACGGGGACCGTGACCTCATCGGCCAGCGCGCCGGCGACGTCGGCGAGCGCCCCGCCGAGGCCCAGGTGCGTCCCCGCGCACGTGGCGTGGATGACCGCCGAGCCGACCTTCTGCCGGACCTCGAGCCGGGGGAGCAGCTCCTCGCGAGCCCACTGGATGGAGTCGAGGATCCGCAGCGCCCGGTGCTGCTCGACGGCGGCGCCCTCGAGGTAGGGCTCCACCTCGTGCACGAGGCCGAACGTGCACGAGGTCGCATCGACGACGACGGGCAGCCGGCCGCCGTCGGTCCAGCGCCACAGGTGCTCCACGACCGCGTTGGCCATGTACCGGTTCCCGCGGTCATAGCCCTTGGAGTGCCACACGGTCCCGCAGCACAGTCCGGCGACGTCCTCCGGGATCCACACCGGAACCCCCGCCCGATCGGCGAGGGCCACCACGACCTCCGGCAGGCTCGGCCGCTCGGGCAGGGACTGCGGGTTGCCGAAGATCCGGTTGATGCAGGCCGGGAAGTACACCGCGGCCGCACCCGCGCGCGGGGTCGCCGGGAGCGTCCTCGGCGCCGAATCGGGGATCTCCGGGAGCCATCGGGGGATCAGGTCACTGCTCACGACCGTCCGACCGGCGTCGGTGACCCCGCCGATGAGGCCGTCACCGGTCACCGAGCCGACCCCGTGGGCCGTGCGCAGCGCGATCCGGCCCGCGCGCTGCATCAGCCGGTACCGCTTGGCCACGGTCAGCGCGACTGCCCTGGGCGGGACCGGGGTGGGCCTTCACCCGGAACGCCTTCATCAGGTCACCGGTGTTGATGTCCACCGGGCAGGCAAGGGCGCATGTCCCGTCGCCGGCGCAGGTCTGCACGGCGTCGTAGGCGTAGGCGCCAGCCAGCTCCTCTGCCACGGGTGACCCCTCCGGCTGGCGCACCATCTCCCGGCGCAGGGCGATGCGCTGCCGGGGCGTGGTGGTGACCCGACGGCTCGGGCAGACGCTCTCGCAGAAGCCGCACTCGATGCAGCGGTCGGCGATCGCCTCGATGGTCGGGGCGGTCTTCAGGTGCTGGAGGTGGGCCTGCGGGTCGTCGGTGAGCACCACGCCCGGGGACAGGACCCCGTGCGGGTCGATCAGCGCCTTGACCGCGCGCATGTGCCCGGCGATCGTCGCGCCCCACTCGGTCTCGACGAACGGTGCGATGTTGCGCCCCGTGCCGTGCTCGGCCTTGAGCGACCCGTCGAACCGCTGCGTCACCACGGCCACGACGTCGCGCAGGAAGGCGTCGAAGCGCTCCACATCCGCGGCATCGCGCAGCCACGGCGTCACCAGGAAGTGCAGGTTGCCGGCCGAGGCGTGCCCGAAGATGACTGCCTCGTACCGGTGCCGGGCGAACAGCTCCTGCAGCGCCAGGGCGCCCTCGGCCAGTCGCTCCGGCGGGAAGCAGACGTCCTCGAGGATGAACGACGTCCCCGACGGCCGCGCCCCGCCGACGCTGGCGAGCAGGCCGTTGCGGATCACCCAGTACTGGGCCGCCAACTCGTCGTCGCGGGTGAAGGTGGTCGGCTCGAGGAGCTCCACGCCGCCGAGCAGGGCCATCGCCGCGGCCTCGGACGCCGCGGACTGCTCGGCGCTCTCGTCGCGGAACTCCACGAGCAGGCCGGTCGCGGCAGCGGGCAGGTCGTCCCAGCGCGCGGGCACCCCCGGCCGACCGCGGACCGCCGCGATCGAGGCGCGGTCCATCAGCTCCACGGCAGCCGCCCCTGCGGCCACGAACGGCGCGACCGCCGAGCACGCGGACTCCATGTCCGGGAACAGCATCAGCGAGGTGAGGTGGTGTGCGTCGTCGCGCACCGTGTCGAACACGGCCTCGGCGATGAACCCGAGGGTCCCCTCGGAGCCGACCATCA
Organism: uncultured Actinomycetes bacterium; assembly: GCA_963714995.1. Classification (GTDB taxonomy): domain Bacteria; phylum Actinomycetota; class Actinomycetes; order S36-B12; family CAIYMF01; genus Prado023. The sequence goes on from CAVQQP010000003.1 coordinate 67,531, forward strand.
GCCGGCGCAGGATCTGCACCGGGGTGTCGGCGTCGAGGAAGGCGTTCATGGAGTAGCCGGTGGTGTTCTTGATCCGGAACTTCGTCCGGATCCGGTCGGCCGTCGCGGGGTCGGCCAGGATCGCGTCGCGGATCTCGCGGAGTCCCGCGGCGATCGCCGGCTCCGCCTGCGCCAGGCGCTCCTCGGCGTCCGGGGCGGCGGTGTCGAGGACCGTCCCGGACGGCAGGACGATCGTCATCGACCGCAGGGTCTGGTAGGAGTTCTCCACGGTGCCGCAGCACATCCCGCTGGCGTTGTTGGCCACGACACCACCGATCGTGGCGGCCGCCTTCGAGGCCGGGTCCGGCCCGAGCCGGTAGCCGTGGCGCTTCAGCGCCGCGTTCGCCCGCGCCAGGATCGTGCCCGGCTTGCTGCGCAGCGTCCGGCCGCCGTCCTCGACCGTGCATCCGATCCAGTGCCGCATGACCTCGACGAGGATGCCGTCGCCCTGGGACTGCCCCGACAGGCTGGTGCCCGCCGCGCGGAACGTCACCGGGATGGAGTGCGCGTGCCCGTAGGCCAGCACCCGCTGCACGTCCTGGACGTCGCGGGCCAGGACCACGACCTGCGGGAACATCCGGTACGGGCTGGCGTCGGTGGCGAACCGGACGAGGTCGAAGCCGCGGCTGAGCACCACCGCGGGATCGCCCAGCAGCTCCTCGAGGTCGGCGCGCAGCCGGGGCGGCGTCCCCGCGGCCAGGAGATCGGGCGCGCGGTCGTGGGTGGGCGTCGGGTCGTCGACCAGGTAGGTGTCCGCCGGGGGCTCGAAGAGCTTGCGCATGGGCAGCAGGCTTCCACCCCCGGCGGGCCCATGTCCTGACGTGCATCGTCCGACCACGGGCAGCGGGCGTGCCGCCAGCGGTCGCGTCCTGCACGGACGCGGCACTACCGTGACAGCGCCGGAGCCCACCCAGCCGGTGCCCAGCCCGGTGCCCACACCGCCGGCCCATCCCCCAGGAGGATCCCCATGGACGCATCGAAGGCCGCCCTCGTGCTCATCGAGTTCCAGAACGACTTCACCAGCGAGGGAGGCTCCCTGCACGGCGCGGTCGCCGAGGTGATGGAGGCCACCTCGATGATCGAGAACACCCAGGCAGCGATCGCCGCGGCACGCGCCGCCGGCGCCACGATCATCCACTCGCCGATCCAGTTCGCGCCCGGCTACAACGAGATCACGGCCCATCCGTACGGGATCCTCAAGGGCGTCGTGGACACCAACTCCTTCGTGAAGGGGGAGTGGGGCGCGCAGATCGTCGAGGACGTGGCGCCCGAGGAGGGGGACATCGTGCTCGAGGGCAAGCGCGGGCTCGATGCCTTCGCCAGCACCAACCTGGACTTCATCCTGCGCAGCAAGGGCGTGCAGACCGTGGCGCTGGCCGGGTTCCTCACCAACTGCTGCGTGGAGTCGACCATGCGCTCGGCCTACGAGAAGGGGTTCGAGGTCGTCACGCTGACCGACTGCCTGGGCGCCACCAGCATCGAGGAGCACGAGAACGCCATCAAGTACGACTACCCGATGTTCTCCAAGCCGATGACCTCGGCGGAGTTCACCGAGGCCCTGGCCGGCGCGGAGGCAGGCGACCAGTCACGCGGGTACTGACTTCGGCCACGCCATCAGGGTTCCCGGGCGGCGGGGTTCGGGTCGTTAGCCCCGTCGGCGAGGACCAACGATGCTCACGGCGCGCGGGCGCGCGGCCTATCGTGACGGCATGGACGTCGACCTGCTGATCTCCGAACCGCTGATCCTGCTCTTCGGGGTGCTGGCCCTGGGAGCGATTCTCGGGTCGATCCGGTTCGGCAGCTTCTCGTTCGGGTCGGCGGCCGTGCTGTTCGTCGGGCTGGCCGCCTCGGCGTGGAACCCCGACCTGGTCATCCCGCGCATCCTGGGCATCTTCGGGTTGGCCATCTTCGCCTACGGCATCGGGGTGAGCAGCGGGCCCCAGTTCTTCCACGTCCTGCGCAACTTCCGCGGCGCCGTGCTCCTGGTGGTCGGCATCCTGGTCGCCGCCGCCGGGGTGGCCGTGGGCGTGGGGCACCTGATGGGCCTCAGCGGCCCCGTGGTCTCCGGGCTGTACGCCGGGGCGCTGACCAACACCCCTGCCCTGGCCGCGTCGATCGAGGCGCTGGGCTCCGACGAGCCGACTGTCGGGTACTCGGTGACCTACATCGGCGGCGTGCTCGGGATGGTGGCCGCCGTCGGGCTCATGGGCCTGGCGAGGCTGCCGCGGGCGGCGGAGGTGGAGGCAGCCGACGAGGCGCCGCCGGAGCTGGTGCACCAGAGCATCCGGGTCACCGCGGACGACGCACCCGAGCTGGGGTCGATCGTGGAGGAGGGGCACGTGATCTTCTCCCGGGTCGAGCACGACGGCGTGGTCCGGGTGGCCACCGACGGGTTCCGCCCGTCGCCGGGCGACGTCGTCACCGTCATCGGGCCCCAGCCGGCCGTGGACGAGGTCACGGCCCGCCTGGGGCGGCCCAGCACCAACTACCTCACCCTGAACCGTCGGGACCTGGACTTCCGCCGGGTGGCGGTCTCCAACCACGACATCGCGGGGCAGACCATCGCCGACCTGCGCCTGTACCGGCGCTTCGGCGCCACGGCCACGCGCGTGCGCCGTGGTGACATCGACCTGCTGGCCACCGACGACCTCGTGCTCCAGATCGGCGACCGGGTCCGGATCGTCGCGCCGCGGGACCGCATGGCCGACATCGGGCACCTCCTCGGGGACTCGGAGCGGGGCACGGGGGAGGTCGAGGGTGCCGGGTTCGCGCTCGGCCTCGTCCTGGGCCTGCTGCTCGGGGTGATCGAGTTCCCGCTGCCCGGTGGGAGCACGGTGTCACTGGGCCTGGCCGGCGGGCCGTTGGTCGTCGGCCTCGTGCTCGGCCGCCTGCGTCGCAGCGGACCGTTCATCTGGGCGCTCCCGTTCCCGGCCGCCACCGCGCTGAACCAGCTGGGGATCCTGCTGTTCCTGGCCTACGCCGGCACCAACGCCGGCGACGACCTCGTCGTGGCCATGCAGAGCGACCAGGGGATCCGGATCCTCATCGCCGGACTGCTGGTCACCGGGTTCGCGGCCTTCGCCCTGACCCTGCTCGGCCCGGCCGTGTCCGGGATCGCCGGTCCCCGCCTGGCCGGCGTCATCGCCGGGTTCCAGACCCAGCCGGCGGTGCTCACGTTCGCCAACGAGCGCAATGGTGCCGATCCTCGGGTCAACCTCGGCTACGCCCTGGCCTACCCGGTCGCGATGATCGTCAAGGTGATCGTCGCCCCGCTGATCGGCCGGATGTAGCCGGGCGAGCCGTCCGGGCGGTCCGGAGCCGGCAGGCCTGCGCAGTCAGCGCAGCCAGGCGGCGGTGTCGGCAGGCAGCCAGAAGCCGTCCTCGCCGGGCTCCAGCGCCCCCCCGCTCGAGACGAGCACCTCCCTGGCAGCGACGAGCGCCGGGGAGTCCCCGAGGTTCATCGCGACCAGCACGTGCGGATCCGCGTCGCCGGTGGGGCGGCGCAGGACCAGGCAGTCGTCACCCGGGGCGCTGACCCACTCGAGGTCGCCGTCGCCCAGGGCGGGCTCAGCCCGGCGCAGCCGCAGGACCCGCCGGGTCAGCTCGAGGGTCGACTCCGGGTCCCCGGTCTGGGCCTCGACGCTGAGGTCGCGCCCAGTGCGCGGGCATCGGCAGCCAGGACTGCCCCGTGGGGCTGAACCCGAACGAGGCCCCCTCGCGGGTCCACGGCATCGGGACGCGGCACCCGTCACGGAACCCCTCCGCCCCGTTCGTGCGGCGGAACGCGGGATCCTGTCGGGCCGCGGGCGGCAGGTCGAGGACCTCCTCCAGGCCCAGCTCCTGGCCCTGGTAGAGGTAGGCCGAACCGGGAAGCCCGAGCATGAAGACCAGGCCGGCGCGGGCGCGGGCCAGGCCGCGGGCGTCGTCGGCGGCCACGCGGGGGACCGGGGCGGTGTTGGACTGCGGCATTCCCGCGCCGGCCGCCTCGACCGCGTACTTGGTCCGGACCCGGGGGACGTCGTGGTTCTCCAGGACCCATGTCGTCGGGGCGCCGACCGACGCCGTGGTGTGCAGGGAGCGGTCGATGACCGCGCGCATCTGACGGGCGTCCCAGCGGCACTTGAGGTAGTCGAAGTTGAAGGCCGTGTGCAGCTCGTCGGGACGGATGTAGGCAGCCAGCGCCTCGTCGCTGCCCACCCAGACCTCGCCGACGAAGATCCGCGGCGGGTGGTAGGCGTTGGAGACCCGGCGCCACTCGCGCCAGATCTCATGCACGCCCGGCTGGTCCCACTGGGGCAGATGGCCCTCGCCGAACGCGAGGTCCGGCCCCTGGTCCTCGCCGGAGCGGGGGTACCCGGGCGACTTCACCAGGCCGGTGGCCACATCGATGCGGAAGCCGTCGATGCCCCGGTCGAACCAGAACCGCAAGGTGGCCTCGAAGTCCGCGCGCACGTCGGGGTGGTCCCAGTTGAAGTCCGGTTGCGCGGAGTCGAACAGGTGCAGGTACCACCACCCGCTGGGCTGCCCGGAGGCGTCGAGGATCGGGTCCCAGGCGCTGCCGCCGAACGCCGAGCGCCAGTCGTTGGGTGGGCTGGCACCGTCGTCAGCGCCACGCACGCAGTGGTAGCGCTGCCACGCCGGCGACCCCGGCTCGGAGGCCAGCGCCTCCTGGAAGAACACGTGCTGGTCCGAGCTGTGGTTGGGCACGATGTCGACGATGACCTTGATGCCCAGGTCGTGCGCCTCGGCGACCAGCGCCTCGACGTCGGCGACGTCGCCGAACATCGGGTCGATGCCCCGGAAGTCGGCCACGTCGTAGCCGCCGTCGGCCTGCGGCGAGGTGTACCAGGGCGAGAACCAGACGGCGTCCACGCCGAGGCGGGCAAGGTGGGCCAGCCTGCTGCGGATCCCGGTGATGTCACCGAAGCCGTCGCCGTCGGAGTCCGCCCAGGACTTCGGGTACACCTGGTAGATGACGGCGTTGCGCCACCAGTCCGCGTCCGTGGTGATCGCCATGGGCACATCCTGTCGTGTTGCGCACGCGGATTCCAGGCTCGCGTTGGGCGTGGGATCCGGGGATGGGTCGTGGACTACATTCGTTCCGTGCACACCCCTCCCGCAACCCCCTTCGAGCGGTTCGGCGGTCACGAGTTCTTCGACCTGCTGGTCGCCCGGTTCTACGCGGGGGTCGCCGAGGATCCGGAGCTGCGGGCGATGTACCCCGAGGACGACCTGGGGCCGGCGGCCGAGCGACTGCAGCTGTTCCTCGAGCAGTACTGGGGCGGACCGACCACCTACTCCCAGGAGCGCGGGCATCCGCGGCTGCGCATGCGCCACGCGCCCTACGCGATCGATGCCGACGCCCACGACGCGTGGCTGCGCCACATGCGCACGGCCCTCGACGAGGCTGCTGCGGCATCCGGGATGCCCGCCGAGGATGAGGCCGAGCTCTGGGACTACCTGACCCGCGCGGCCCTGTCGATGGTCAACACCTATCCCGGACCCGCCTGAGCCCGCAGGGCCGCCAGGGCGCGGTCACGCTCGACCGCCGCGGCGCTGATCCGGGTCACCATCGTGGGGAAGACGACGCCGTGGAACGGCAGCACCGAGTACCAGTACACCTGGCCGGCCAGTCCGTGCGGGAAGAACGTGGCGCGCTGGCGCAGTGACGTCCCCCCACCGGGTGCGGGTGCGACGTGGAACTCCAGCCACGCCAGGCCGGGCACCTTCATCTCGGCGCGCAGCCGCAGCAGGCTCCCCGGGACGACCTCCTCGACCCGCCAGAAGTCGCAGGCCTCCCCGACGAGCAGCTCCCGCGGGTCGCGCCGGCCCCGGCGCAGGCCCGGACCGCCGATGAGCCGGTCGAACGCGCCGCGCACCTCCCAGGCCCAGGGCAGCGAGTACCAGCCGTTGTCCCCGCCGATCGACTCGACCACGTCCCAGACCGCCTCGGGGGAGGCGGGGACCACGGCGCTGCGATCGTCGGTGAACAGCGACCCGCCGGCCCAGTCGGGGTCCGTGGGCATCGGGTCGCTCGGCGCCCCCGGCATGTACGCGTCCGACCATCGCGTCGCCACGTCGGCGTCCTTGACCCGCTTGAGGGCCAGGCGCACCGACTCGTCGAAGCCGAGCAGTCCATCCGGAGGGTCGGGGACGTAGGCGCGGATGTCGTCCTCCTGGCAGACCACCTCGTTGCGCAGGGAGGCGACCAGGGGGCGTGCGATCAGGCTGGGCACCGGCGTGACCAGACCGATCCAGCGCGCGGAGAGCTCGGGCTGCAGCAGGTTGATCGGCAGGATGCGCCGGCGCTTCAGGCCGGAGACGGCGGCGAAGCGCTGCATCATCTGCTCGTAGGTCAGGACGTCGGGGCCCCCGATGTCGAAGGTCCGGTTCACGTCGGCCGGCAGCGTCGCGCAGCCCACCAGGTAGCGCAGGACGTCGCGGATCGCGATCGGCTGGATCCGTGTGCGCACCCATCGGGGGGTGACCATCACCGGCAGCCGCTCGGTGAGGTAGCGCAGCATCTCGAACGACAGGGACCCGGACCCGATCACGGTGGCAGCGCCCAGTGCCGCGGTCGGGACGCCGCTGGCCAGCAGGATCTCGCCGACCTCGGCCCGGGAGCGCAGGTGCTCGCTGAGGTTGTCGTCGTGGGCCAGGCCACCGAGGTAGACGATGCGCTGGATCCCGGCCTCCCGGGCGGCCGTGGCGAACGTCCGGGCGACCGTCTCCTCGGTGCGCTCGAAGTCCGGGCCCGTGCCGATCGCGTGGATCAGGTAGTAGGCGACCTCGACGCCGGCCATCGCCCGGGCCAGCGCCTCGGCATCCGCGGCATCCCCGACAGCCACCTCGACGTCGTCATGCCACGGCAGGTCGCGCAGGCGGTCGGGGTGCCGGACCAGGACCCGGACCCGGTGGCCGGCGGCCAGCAGCTCGGGCACCAGCCGTCCGCCGATGTAGCCGGTGGCGCCGGTGACCAGGCAGAGGCGGCCGTTCGTGGGGTCCATGGCGCCCAGTCTGCCGGTCGCGCAAGCCGGCGCAACTGCGCGGCCCGGCGCGCGGGATCGCGCGACCTACCTCGGAGCGCCGCCGCCCACCGGCGGGACCGACCCGGGCGTCATCGGCGTGCCGTCCGGATTGAAGCCCATCGGCCGGGACAGGATCGGCACGACGACGCCGTGCGCGTCGAAGGCGCCCTTGAGCCGCTCTCGGAGCTCGCGGGTCAGCGGGATCTGCTGCGACGCCCGAGCCTTGACGATGACCCGCACGTAGATGGCCTCGCCCGACACCGCCTCGACTCCGGCGAACGTCGGGCGACCCAGCATCCGCTCCCGCGTCTCCGGGTCGTTGTACATGTCGTTGCCGACCTCGATCACGACCTGACGGACCTCCTCGAGGTCCGCGTCGTAGGAGACCGGGAGCACGGCAGAGGCCATCGTCCAGCCCTGGGACTGGTTGGCCACGCGCAGGATCTCGCCGTTGCGGACGTACCAGACGACGCCACTTGGGTCGCGGATCCGGGTGACCCGCAGGGCCACCTCCTCCACGGTCCCGGTCACCGGCCCGACGTCGACGAGGTCCCCGACGCCGTACTGGTCCTCGACGATCAGGAAGAAGCCCGACAGGAAGTCCTTGACCAGGGTCTGGGCGCCGAAGCCCAGGGCAACCCCGACGACGCCGGCGCTGGCGAGCAGCGGGGCCACGTTCACCCCCAGCTCGGTGAGGATCAGCAGGGCCGCCGTGCCCCAGGTCACCAGGACCAGTCCGCTGCGCAGGAGCTGCCCGACGGCCTTCGCCCGCTGCTCCCGGCGCTGGGACATGATCATCGACTGGAGCTCGACGGTGGCCTCAGGGGTGTCGGCCAGGGAGTCCTCGCGGCTGCGCCCGCTGGCGATCCACCGTTCCACCGACCGGCCGATGATGCGCGACCCGATGAAGTGCACTGCCGCAGCGATGAGGATGACGAAGGCGATGAACAGGGCCTCGGTCCAGAAGCTGGCGAACCAGTCCCAGAAGGGCTGGGAGTCGTCGGCGGGCGGGGTGGTGTCCTCTGCCAGGCTGATCACGCTGGAACCTTACGATGCGCCCTGCGGATCTGGTGGCGGACTTCGCCGGTGAGGGCTCCCGGACTCGCGGCGGGTGGGCCCGACGGCCTAGCCTGACGAACATGCCCCGAGGGCCGTCGGCACCGGTCCAGGACCGTCCCTGCGCACCGTCGCCTCGGATCCCGGGGACGCCCCGACCCATGACTGGAGGCCCCCGTGGTGAGAGCAGATCGACCGGCCAGCCCTGAGTCCGCACCGGGTGGACCGGCGGCTGCGAAGCCCCCGAGGCCGCCGGTCGTGGAGCCCGAATGGGTCGAGCCCAGTCCCGAGCTGGTCGAGTTGGCCCGGGCCTACGGCGTGGCTGTCGAGTACTGGGACCAGTCCGGCAACTACCACCGGATCGGCGCGGCGACCATCCTCGCCGTGCTCACCGCCCTGGAGGTCGACGTCAGCTCACCGGACGCGATCTGGAACGCCCTGTACGACCGTCGCAACGCCCCCTGGCGCCGGATGCTGCCGCCGGTGTTCGTCATGCGCGCCGGGTCGGACAACCAGTGCTGGGTGCACGTGCCCAACGGCGACCCGGTGGCGATGTGGGTCGACCGTGAGGAGGGTGGCGAGGCCTGGTTCCTGGACCAGGTGGACCGCTGGGTCGAGCCCCGGCACGTCGACGGGATCCTGGTCGGCGAGGCCACGTTCCGGCTGCCCTGGGACCTGCCCCTGGGGTGGCACACCCTGTGGGCGCGTTCCGAGGGGACCGACGGGGTCGTGCGCGAGGCCTCCTGCCCGCTGATCGTCACCCCGGCACGGCTGGATCCGCCGGCGCTGGTCGCAGGCCGCCAGTGGGGCTTCATGACGCAGGTCTACGCCATGCGCTCGGAGGGGTCGTGGGGGATCGGCGACCTCGTGGACCTGGCCGACCTTGCTGCGTGGAGCGGCCACGCGGAGGGGGCGGACTTCGTCCTGGTCAACCCGCTGCACGCAGCCTCCCCCGCAGCGCCGATGGAGCCCTCGCCCTACCTGCCCGTCACGCGCAGGTTCGCCAACCCGATCTACCTGCGGGTGGAGTCCATCGAGGAGTACTCGAGCCTGTCGATGGACGACCGCGCCCGGATCGAGGCGCTGTCGATCCCCGTCCGCGCCCTGTCGACGTCCCCGGACCTGATCGACCGGGACCTCATCTGGAGGGCGAAGTCCCAGGCGTTGCGGTACGTGTTCGCTGCTCCGCTCTCGCCGGGCCGCCAGGCCCTGTTCGACGCGTTCGTGGAGCGCGAGGGCCAGGGCCTGACGGACTTCGCGACCTGGTGCGCGCTGGTCGACGAGCACGGTGGCGAGCCGGCGCTCTGGCCGGCTGCCCTGCAGGATGCCGGCTCCCCGGAGGTGGCCGCCGAGCGTGAGCGGCTGGCCGCGTCCGTGCGCTGGCACGCCTGGCTGCAGTGGCAGCTCGACGAGCAGATGACCCGTGCCCAGCAGGCGGCGATCGACGCGGGCATGCGCTCCGGGATCGTGCACGACCTCGCGGTCGGGGTGCACCCCGAGGGCTCGGACGCCTGGGCCCTGCGTGACGTGCTGGCCCAGGGGGTCTCGGTGGGTGCCCCGCCGGACATGTACAACCAGATGGGCCAGAACTGGTCGCAGCCGCCGTGGCGCCCCGATGCGCTGGCCGAGGCGGGGTTCCTGCCGTACCGCGACATGCTGCGCACGATCCTGCGGCACGCCGGCGGGATCCGCGTGGACCACGTCCTGGGCCTGTTCCGACTGTGGTGGATCCCCGAGGGCATGCCCGCCTACAGCGGCACGTTCGTGACCTCGGACCATGAGGCCCTGATCGGGATCCTCGCCCTGGAGTCCCAGCGGGCCGGCGCCTGGCTGGTGGGCGAGGACCTGGGAACCGTCGAGCAGTGGGTCCAGGACTACCTGCTCTCCCGCGGAGTCCTGGGCACGACCATCATGTGGTTCGAGCGCGACTACGACGCCCATCCGGATGTCCCGCTGCAGCCCGAGCAGTGGCGCGCGAACTGCCTGGCCTCGGTCACGGTCCATGACCTGCCACCGACCGCCGGCTACCTCGCCGGTGAGCACGTGCGGATCCGGGCCGAGCTCGGGTTGCTGACCCGCCCGGCCGAGGAGGAGCTGGCGGAGAGCAACGCCCAGGTGGCCGAATGGCGTGCCATGTGCGTGGACCGGGGGTGGATGCCGGCCGACGGGACCGACGAGGACCTGGTCGTCGCCCTGCACGCGCTGGTGGCGGCCTCCCCGTCCGTGCTGATCGGGGTGGCCCTGACCGACGCGGTCGGCGACCGCCGCGCGCAGAACCAGCCGGGCACCGACAAGGAGTACCCGAACTGGCGCGTGCCGTTGACCAACGCATCAGGGCAGGCCGTGCTGATCGAGGACTTCCCCAACCTGCCGCTGCTGCGCCGACTGGTGGAGGCGGTCAGCGCGAAGTAGGGGTTGCGCGGTCGCGGGTCAGGCGTCCCGGGCCTGGCAGCGCAGGGCCCGCTCCACCCCGTCGCGGCCCTCGGTGATGATCCGGCGCAGGCCGGCGGGCAGGTCGCCGGCGGCAAGGTGGTCGTTGGTGACCTGCACCGTCTCCGGCTCGACCAGCAACCCCGGATAGAGCGCTGTGGCCACCATCCCGGCCATCTCGGCGCTGCGGGTCGCCCACACCTGGCCGATCACCTCGAAGTAGCGGTCCCGGAACGGTCGGTACAGCTCGCGCTGGTCCGGGATGCCCAAGCCGGACATGGTCGCCTCCAGCATGGCGTTCGGGAGCGAGTCGTCGGTGACGGCGGCCGTCCACGCGCGCTCCTTGGCCTCGGCGGTCGGAGTCGCGGACCGGACCGCCGAGGCGCTGCGCCGTCCCGTGGCGGTGTCGTCGCGCGCGAGCTCGGCGTCGATCTCGACGTCGCCTGCGCGGCCCGAGGCCACCAGGCGGCCCAGCAGCGACCAGCGCAGGTCGGTGTCGATGACCAGCCCGTCGATGGACTGCGAGCCGTCGAGCAGGCCCGCAACGAGGTCGAGGTGCTCCGGGGTCCGGGCCACGGCGATCAGGGCCCGCGCGAAGGCCAGCTGGTGGTCGCTGCCGGGGTCGGCCGACCTCAGTTCCGCGTGCACGCCAGCGGCCAGGCGCTGCAGGTAGGCGTCCCGGTGCTCGGGGGACGCGTACAGCTCGATCGCGGTGCGGACCTGGAGCAGCACCTTCTGGACCACGCCGATGTCGGTCTCGACGGGCAGCCCGGACAGCGCCAGGTCCAGGTAGTCGCCGGCGGACCACTCCGCGTCGCGGGTCATGTCCCAGGCGGCGCCCCAGACCAGCGCCCGGGGCATCGGGCGGTCGAGATCGGCGAGGTGGGCGATGGCCGTGGCCGAGGAGCGCCCACCGAGGCGGATCTTGGCGAACGTGAGGTCGTCGTCATTGATCAGCATGAGGTCGGACGCACGCCGCCCAGCGAGCTGGGGGAGCTCCGTGCGGGCCCCGACGAGATCGAGCTCGATCTGCTCGGTGCGCGTCAGGCGACCCTCGACCAGGTCGTAGAGCCCGACCCGGATCCGGTGGCTGCGCAGGATCGGATCCAGCCCCGCAGGCATGGCGGGCGGCTCCTGGACGATCGCCACCGTCGCGTACGTGTCGGGGTCGGCGTAGACCACGTCGGGGCGCAGCAGGTTCACCCCCGCGGTCTGCAGCCACTCCCGGGTCCAGGCCGACAGGTCGCGACCCGAGGTCCTCTCCAGCTCGACGAGCAGGTCGCGCAGCTCGGTGTTGCCCCACTTGTGCTTCTGGAAGTAGGCGCGCAGCCCGGCGAAGAACTCCTCCTCGCCCACCCAGGCGACGAGCTGGCGCAGGGCCGAGGCGCCCTTGGCGTAGGTGATCCCGTCGAAGTTGAGCTTGACCGTCTGCAGGTCGCCGGCATCGGTGGAGATCGGGTGGGTCGAGGGCAGCTGGTCCTGCCGGTAGGCCCACGTCTTGCGCTGGTTCGAGAAGCTGGTCCAGGCCTCGGTGTACCGCGTTGCCCGGGCCATGGCGTGGTACGAGGCCCACTCGGCGAACGACTCGTTGAGCCACAGGTCGTCCCACCAGCGCATGGTCACCAGGTCGCCGAACCACATGTGGGCCAGCTCGTGCAGGATCGTGTTGGCGCGGGACTCGTAGGCGACGTCGGTGACCCGCGAGCGGAAGATGTAGTCCTCCATGATGGTGACGCAGCCGGCGTTCTCCATCGCCCCGGCGTTGTACTCCGGAACGAAGAGCTGGTCGTACTTGCCGAAGGGGTAGGGATGGCCGAAGGCCTCCTCGAAGAACGCGAACCCCTGCTTCGTCTCCTCGAGGACCCGATCCGCGTCGAGGTGGGGGGCCATCGAGGCACGGCAGAAGACCCCGAGGGGGTAGGTGCCGTGCGGTCCGGTGTACTCGTCGCGGACCACGTGGTACGGCCCTGCCACCAGCGCGGTGATGTAGGTGCTCATCCGTGCGGTGGGGGCGAAGTCCCAGCGGGCCACGCCCGCCCGGACCGGGGTCGACAGCGGGGTCGCGGTGTTGGACACCACCTGCCAGTGGTCCGGGGCCACCACGTGCAGGGTGAAGGTGGCCTTCAGGTCGGGTTGGTCGAAGCAGGCGTAGACGCGCTGGGCGTCGGCCATCTCGAACTGGCTGTACAGGTAGATCTCGTCGTCGACGGGGTCCACCAGCCGGTGCAGGCCCTCGCCGGTGCGCGAGTAGGCGCACTCGGCGACCACGACCAGCGTGTTCTCTGCCGCCAGCCCGGACAGGGGCAGTCGCTGGCCGGTGTGGGCCGAGATGTCCACCGCCTCCCCGTTGAGCGTCGCCGACAGCACCCGCGGTGCGACCAGGTCGATCCAGGTGCTGGCGCCCGGCTCGCGGCAGGTGAACGTGACCGTCGTGGTCGAGGCGAAGGTCGACTCCGAGGTGGTCAGGTCCAGCGCGATGTCGTAGGCCGTGACGGCCAGCAGGGCAGCGCGTGCGGCGGCTTCGTCACGGGACAGGGCCGGGTGTGCCACAGAAGTGCTCCAGGTGTGTGAGGGCAGGGGCAGGACGCCTCGGGTGTGCAGAGGGGTCCGTCTCGCAGGGACTGCTGCGCATTCTTCCACGCGGCCCCTCGCATGCGTGCCCCATCGACGCGCACCACCTCCGAGCGCAACCACCTCGTCCGGGGCACCAGGGGGGGTGCCGGCGCATCAGGGTCGCGCGGAGATGACTCATGGGCCACGCGTCGGGCAGGATCGGGGTCATGCGGGTGCATCTGGGCTGTGACCATGCCGGCTACGAGTTGAAGAACATGCTGGCCGCCTACCTCCGGGAGGCGGGCCACGACGTCGTGGACCACGGGGCGCACGAGTACGACCCTGAGGACGACTACCCGGCGTTCTGCTTCGCGGCGGCCGCGGCGGCCGTCGAGTCACCCGGGAGCCTGGCCGTCGTGATCGGCGGATCGGGCAACGGTGAGCAGATCGCGGCCAACAAGGTCCCCGGCGTGCGCGCCGCGCTGGCGTGGTCGGTGCAGACCGCGACGCTCGCCCGCCAGCACAACGACGCGAACGTCGTGGCCATCGGCGGACGCATGCACTCGACCGAGGAGTCCTTCGAGATCGTGAACGCGTTCCTGGGCACCCCGTTCTCGGGGGACGAGCGGCACCAGCGCCGGATCGACCAGCTCGCCGCCTACGAGGCCGAGCGCTGACGGACCCGCGCGGCCGCGGGGTCAGGCCCAGGTCGAGTACGGGCTGCGGGCGAGGTTCACGTTGAAGTAGCGCGGGTCGTCGGACACGTCGACGCCGGCCCAGTCGGGGCGCACGAAGGCCTCGTCGGCGTCAGCCAGCTCGACCTCGGCCATGACCAGCGGCGCGTTGTCCCCGGCGAAGACGTCCACCTCCCAGGTGTGCGCCCCGACGGGGACGAGGTGGCGCACCTTGTCGATGACCGGACCCTGGGCCAGCTCCTCGAGCATCGCGAGGGCGTCCGCCACCGGGACCTCGTACTCGAACTCGCTGCGGGCGATCCCGACCGAGGCCCCCTTGATCGTCAGGAACGCCTGATCGCCCGTGACCCGGATGCGGACGGTCGCTGTGTCGGTCTGGGCGACGTAGCCCTGGACGATGTGCGTCGCGGACGTGACCTCGGCACGCCAGGACTCGTCGGCGACCAGGAACTTGCGCTCGACCTCGAGCCCCATGCGTCCTCCTCCTACCAGCAGCCGGTGATGCTCGACGATGCCCGGTCGACGGCCGTCCGGGTGGTGACCCGGCTGTACCGGGTGGGGCGGGAGTTCACGATCGACACGAACACCTTCGTCTGACCGTCGGCGCCCGATGCGTAGCCTGCCAGGGCGATGGCGTCGGCCACCGTGCCGGTCTTGGCCTGGATCAGCCCAGCGGCGCACCTCGACGGCTTCGCGGTGAAGCGCTTGTAGCCCGCCTTCAGGGTCCCGGTGCGCCCGGCGACGGGCAGCCATCCGCGGATGCCGGCCAGCGCAGGATGGTCCGGGGACAGGGCCCGGGCCAGGGCCGAGGTGAGCGCCCCGGCGGTCAGGCGGCCGTCGAGGGACAGCCCGCTGCCATCGATGATCCGCACGCCCTTCAGGGGGACGTCCAACTCCCGCAACGTGTCGGCCAGGCCCTGTCGTGCCCCGGCCCAGGTGCCGGGCAGCCCGCGCGCGACGGCGACGTGCCGGAACAGCATCTCCGCGGTGTCGTTGTCCGAGATCAGCAGCGTGCGCGACACCGCCTCGGCCACCGAGTGGCCCGGGATGCTGGCCAGCGTGGCCGCCTCAGGCGGGGCGGTCGACTCTCCCGCGTAGGTGGCGGTCACGCCGAGCTTGCCCAGCGCCGCGGCGAAGTACCTGCCGGCGTCGGCCGTCGCGTCGCGCGCCTTGTTGTCGTCGCGGGCGAACGCCCCGACCGGACGCACCTCGCGGGGCAGGTAGGAGCTGGGCCACCCGCGCGACCTCCCGGAGCCCGCGAACAGGGAGTCGTCGGCCCGCACCGTGATGGTTCGGGTTGCGGCCGGGGCGGGGGTGACCGCCGCCGGGGGGCTGGGCTGCGTGTCGGCCGCCGGGGCGGTGGAGGGCGTGTCGGCCGGTGCCGGGGAGGATGGGTCCGCGGGGACCGACGCGACCGGCTCCGGCGCGGGGGGCAGGCCCAGGGCACCCGCGGTGCTGGCGGCCAGGGTGCGCAGGTCGGCACTGGTCAGCAGCGGGTCGCCGCCGGCCACGAGGATCACCTCGTCGGGGGTCGCCCCGGCGCGCACGGTGGTCGGGAACCGGTGGTCCGGTCCGAGGGTCGCCAGCACCCCGACCGCGGTCAGGATCTTGGTGGTGGAGGCCCCGCGCAGCGACGCGGTGGACCTGCGGGTGTAGACGTAGGAGCCGGATGCGGTGTCCCAGACGGTCATCGTGAACCGCGTACCCAGGATCTTCGACCTCGTCCTCGTGCGCAGGACCGTGCTGATCCGGGTGTTGGCCGCGCTGGTCGACACCCGGGTCCGGACCGCGCTGGCAGCGACTCGGGCGTCCTCGGACCGCACGGGTCCGGTGGTGGGTGCCGCCGCCCCCGGCAGCGGGGCGGCCGTCGAGGCGGGGGCTGTTCCCGCCAGGAGTGCCAGAGCACATCCGATCGCAAGGGTGGCTGGGACGGACCGACGCATGGCGCTCACGGTACCGGCGTCGGCGGCCCCCGCCACGACACCGTGGGACTAGCGGCACGCTAAGGAACCTGCGTCGGCCCCGATTCAGCGTGCGCCGAGCTCCGCGAGGCAGTCGCGCAGCTGGGCCACAGCCCAGATGATCTCGTCGGGGGTGACCACCAGGGGGGGTGCCAGACGGATCGTCGAGCCGTGCGTGTCCTTGGCCAGCACGCCGCGGGCCAGGAGCGCCTCGCACACCTGGCGTCCGGTCGCCAGCTCCGGGTCGATGTCCACCCCGGCCCACGCCCCCCGGCAGCGGACCTCGACCAGCCCGTGGCCCACCAGCTTGCCCAGCTCGGCGGCGAGGACGTCGCCGAGCTCCAGTGCCCGCTCCTGGAACTCGCCGGTCTGGAGCAGCCGGACGACCGCGCGGCCGACCGCGCATGCCAGGGGATTCCCGCCGAACGTGCTGCCGTGCTCGCCGGGCTGGAGGACGTCGAGGACGCTGCGGTTCGCCGCGATGGCCGAGACCGGCAGGACGCCGCCGCCCAGGGCCTTGCCCAGGATGTAGATGTCCGGGACGACGCCCTCGTGGTCGCAGGCGAAGGTGCGCCCGGTGCGGGCCAGCCCGGACTGGATCTCGTCGGCCAGCATCAGCACGTTGTGCTCGAGCGTCAGGGCGCGGACATCGCGCAGGTAGCCCTCCGGCGGGATGACCACGCCGCCCTCGCCCTGGATCGGCTCGATGAGCACAGCGGTCGTGTGGTCGGTGATGGCCGCGCGGATGGCATCGATGTTCCCGTACTCCACCTGGACGAACCCCGGCGTGTACGGGCCGAAGTGGTCGCGTGCCGAATCGTCGTCGGAGAACGAGACGATGGTGGTCGTGCGGCCGTGGAAGTTGCCCTCGGCGACGATGATGGTGGCCTCGTGCGCGGGGATCCCCTTGACCGTGTACCCCCACTTGCGGGCCACCTTGATCGCCGTCTCGACAGCCTCGGCGCCGGAGTTCATCGGCACGACCATGTCCTTGCCGGTCAGGGTCGCGAGATCGGCGCAGAACGGTCCGAACTGGTCGTGGTGGAAGGCACGGCTGACCAGGGTGACCCGGTCGAGCTGCTCGTGGGCCGCCGCGAGGATCTCGGGATGCCCGTGGCCGAAGTTCAGCGCCGAGTAGCCGGCCAGGCAGTCGAGGTACCGGTGGCCGGCCACGTCCGTGACCCACGCGCCGGCCGCGGTGGCGATCACCACCGGCAGGGGGTGGTAGTTGTGTGCCGAGTGCTCCTCGGCCAGCCCGATCAGCGCGTCCGCGTTGTGCTCCACATCGTCCTCTCCGTGCCCGTCGTGCCCGTGTCCTCGCCCGGGTGCAGTCTGCCTGACGGTGGTCGATCAGGTTCCCATCGGGATCCATACCAGTCCGATGGTCGTGACCCTCACGTCGGACTTGGCCAGCGTGATGGACATCGGGCTGATGGCCGATGCCCTGGCTGACCACTCGGAGCGGATCCCGGCCATCTCGGCGTCGAGCTCGGCCTGCAGGTCGGCGTACACCGCCTGGAGCTCCTCGACCTTGTCCTCGGCGGCGCCCACCTTGGTCGAGGCCGCCGACGCCCGTCGCGCGGCGGTGGTCATCGAGGTCTTGCGCCCCCCGAACAGCCCGCCGAGCATGCCCATCGCATCCGAGGAGATCGCACTCGCGCGCGCCTCGCGGTGGCGTTCCAGGGTGTTGCTCGCGGCCTCGATCTTGCGCTGGGCCGCGGCGAGCTTGGTCTGGTACTTCGACTGGAGGGCGGCGATCTCCTTGTCGGCGGCGTCCGCGGCGGCGGCCCCGCACCGGGCGGCGAAGTCCTCGCGCGGACTCCCCGATCCGCCCGTAGAGCTTCAGCTCGGCGTTGGTCGGGACCTCCACGGTCATGGAGCGCTGGAGGTGGTCGGCGAGGTCGCGCTGGAGCGCGGTCCACCAGGTCTTGGCCCCCACCTCGGTCGGGGGGATCCGGTAGACCGCCCCGGGTGGCGGGGTGGGCAGGAGGTCGCGGTCGTCGTAGTCGACCGCCCGGAACTGGGTCGCGGTGGGGAACGGCGACAGGGGGGCCAGGACCGCCTCGTACTCCTGGTCGAGGACGATCCCGGCCCTGGCGTCGTCGAAGCGCAGCAGGACGCGGGCGATGGCGCCCGGGGTGAGCCGGTGGCCGGGGACCGCGCCCACGGACGCTGCCCACGTGGCCGCGGGGTCCAGGAAGTGCACGGGGATGCCCGCGGCCGCCTTCGGCTGGACCGGGGTCTCGTCAGCCGCCAGGGGGCTGGGCGGCGGGGCAGGGGGGGCGGGCGCCGGTGGTGACGCCGGCGCACCGGGCGCCGGGGAGGCGAGCGGTGGAGTGGGCGGGGCTGGAGTGGGCGGGGCCGGGGGTGCGGCAGGGGCGTCGGGAACCACCGGCGCGACGGCCGTGGCCGGTGCCGGTGCAGCGGGCGCCTGCGCTGCCGCTGAGCCGGCCCGCAGCGACGCGATCTGCTCGCGGGTCAGCGGTCCGCGCAGGTAGCTCATCGCCCAGCGCGTGGTGAACACCGAGACGGTGTCCTTGCTCGCGCGCTTCATCACGAACTCGCGCTTGCCCAGCCCGGAGATCGTGTCCCCGACGGCCCTGGGATCCACGGAGCCGGCTGCGCTGGTCAGCCCGTCGACGAGGCGCGCCTTGTCCTGCTCGGTCTGCAGCCGGCCGATCATCCAGGTGCCGGCGTTGGACAGGGCCTTGTAGTCGACGTCCACGGGGTTCTGCGTGGAGAGCACGACCCCGACGCCGAATGCGCGCGCCTGCTTGAGCAGCAGCATGATCGGGGGCTTCGTGGGCGGGTTGCCCACGGGGGGCAGGTAGCCGGCGACCTCGTCCATGTAGAGCAGGGTGCGCAGGTCCGAGGTGCCGCTCTGCCGGCGCATCCAGGAGATGAGCTTGGCCAGCACGACGGACACGACCGACTGCCGCTGCTCGTCGGACAGGTGGGCGATGGACACCACTGCGCAGCGCGGGCGTCCGTCGGCGGTTCGCAGCATCGACGCGATGTCGATGCGCTCGCCGACCAGCCAGGACGCGAAGGCCGGCGAGGCCAGCAGCCCGTTGAGCTTCATCGCCAGCTTCATCCGGTCCTCGGCCGGGTAGTAGGAGTCCAGCTCCAGGACGCCCACCTTGCGCATGGGGGGCTGCTGCACGGACGCGACCAGGGTCGCGAGGTCCAGCGCGCGGCCGTGCACCCAGGCGTCGTTGATGATCGTCGACAGCAGGATGTGCTCGCGGGAGCTCAGCGGGTCGGCGTCGATCGCGACGAGGTTCAGCAGGCTCGAGACGTAGGCGTCGACCTCCTCCTGGACGGCCTGGGGGTCGCCCATGTCCGCGGGCACGTCCAGGGTGCCGATGATGTTCAGCCCGACACCGTGCGGGGCTCCGGGGGTGTAGATGGTCACGTCGATGCCCTCATGCAGCGAGCGGACCTGCTCGACGCCGAGGCCCCAGCCCGCGAGGCCCTTGGTCCATGTCTCGGCCTGGGCTGCGGCGAACTCGGGCACGGACTGGCCGGCCTTGCTCGCATCGCCTGCGTTGACCCACGGCTCGAACTCGGCGGGTGCGAGGTTCGGGAAGGTCAGGGCGAGGTTGGTCAGGTCGCCCTTGGGGTCGATGAGCAGGGTCGGGATCCCCGCGGACAGGCACTCCTCGATGAGGACCACCCCCAGTCCGGTCTTGCCCGATCCGGTCATCCCGACGATGACCCCGTGGGTCGTCAGCTCGTCAGTGGGAACCCCCGCAGGGTCCGCAGTCCGCTCGTGTGTCGCCGCATCGACGATGCCGCCCAGTCTCAGCTCAGCCATGCCGCAACACTAGGGAGCATCCCCGATGATCGGCGCGCCGGACGGCTCACCGACGCTGTGCGCGGAACCGACCACCCGGTGGTCGCCAATCGCTGCCCTGGACGGCGGTGGGTCTACGTCGTCGGGCAGATCGGCTGGTCGGCCGTGGTCGTGTCGAGGGTCGTGCTCGGGCTGGGGCTCGGGGAGTCGGGGGACTCCTCCGCGGTCGGCGATCCGGAGGCGGAGGGGGTGGCGCTGCTGGACCCGGATCGAGCCGCTGCTGCCGCTGGGGGTCGGGGACGGCTTGGGTGTCAGCGGCTCGTCGGCGCGCAGCGTCGCCCACATCTCATCGGCCTCGGGCTGGGCCCACTGCACGCGGTTCGGGTCCGGCGGGTAGACCTCGAAGGGCACAGTCGTGAACTCGATGGACTCCAGGCCGATCGCCCGCACGCGCACCGCGAGCGAGGCCATCGAGCGGATGCTGCCGATCCCGGGGTCCGTCGTCACCGACCGGGTGACCGCGTCGAGGAAGTCGTAGAGCTCGAGGGGGTCGAACAGGACGCCGCTGGACGTCACCTTCTGGATCAACGAGGTCAGGAACGCCTGCTGGCGCTCGATCCGGTCCGTGTCCGAGCCGTTGCCACCACCCACGCCCTTGCGCACGCGCACGTAGTCCAGGGCCGCCTGGCCGTCGAGGGTCTGGCATCCGGCCTCGAAGTAGATCTTCGAGTTCGGGTCGCTGATCGGCTCCGGGATGTACACGGTGATCCCGCCCACCGCCTCGACCATGTCGACGAACCCCACGAAGTCGATGACGACGAAGTGGTCGATGCGCAGGCCGGTCAGGGACTCGACCGTGCGCTGGACGCACACCGGCCCGCCGATCGGATAGGCCGCGTTGAACTGGCGCAGGGCGCCGGGGACGATCCGGCCGTCGGGACCCACGCAGTCGGGCATCTGGACCATCGAGTCGCGCGGGATGCTCACCCCGGCCGCCCACGTGTTGTCCGCGGACAGGTGCACGACCATGGTGGTGTCGGCCAGCCCGGGGGAGTCGCCCCCGACGACGCTGTTGGCGCCCTCACGCGTGTCCGAGCCGATGGCCAGGACGTTGATCGCCTCATTCTCCTTGGCGGGTCGGACGTCCCCCAGGCCGTCGGTCGGGTCGATGGTCGCGATGTTGGAGTCGAGCCGCTGGTAGGCGGTCCACAGGGCGACGGCCCCGATGCCGAGCGCCACGAGCAGTGCTCCGGCCACGAGCCACGGCCAGCGCCGGCGTCGTCCGCGATCCTGCTGCATCACGTCCTCCTGTCGGCACCCGCATCGAGAGTAGCCCGAGAGGCGGTCGATCAGCGGGCTGCAGGGCGCTGGCTCAGGCGGCGCACAGGGTGTCGAGGGCCGCGCGGTCGAAGGTGGCGTCCCCGCCCAGCGCGCTGGACACGATGCGGGCCAGCACCTGGCCGCGGTGCAGCGCCTCGTCCACCGACAGCCCGCCGAACAGCAGCCCGTCGAGGAATCCCGTGGCCAGGCTGTCCCCGGCTCCGGTCGTGTCGACGATCGGGAGGTCGAGATCCGGCGGTGGGCAGTGCGTGACGAGGGGCCGACCTGCCCGGCCGCGCTGGACGACCATCGCCCCGCGCGGCCCCATGCCGAACACCGCGTGGGACGCCGGACCGGCGGCGAACCATGCCTCGGCGGCCGCCACCGGGTCGTCGAGGTGGGCGGCGGAGGCGAACAGGTGGTCGGCGGCGGCGATGAAGTCCGCCCGGTACGGGTCGGCGGGGTCGCGGACGTCCTGGAGGTCGACCGCGACGGTGAGGCCGCGGGCGTGGGCCCGCCCGACGACGTCGCGCGCCCAGTTGGGCAGGGAGGCGAACACCAGGTCGACGCCGGACAGTGCAGCCTCGACCGACGACTCCGGAGGGCGCAGGGTCATGTGCGATCCGCCGTCGAAGAAGAAGGTCCGGCGCCCGTCGGGCCGGATGAAGTTCACCGAGCGGGCCGTGCCGGACGGATCGTCGAACAGCAGGGACGTGTCGACCCCGTCGGCGCTCAGGACGTCGCGGACCAGAGTGCCGATCGCGTCGGCTCCGGTGCTGCCCAGGATGCGCGTGCGGTGCCCGAGCCGGGCGCAGGCCCGGGCGGTGAACGCCGCGGCGTGGCCCACGGTGTCGACGTTGCGCACGAAGTGCCCGTCGGCCTCGAGGTCGGGGTCGGCTTCCGCGAGGACCACCAGGGTGTCCAGACCCGGGTTGCCGACCACGCTGATGCGACCCGGGCGCCAGCGGGTCCCGCGCTGGTCAGTCCAGGACATGGCTGACCAGGCCGTCGAGCAGCTTCGGCTCGAACCAGGTGGACTTCGGCGGCATGATCCCGCCGGCGTCGGCGACCCCGATCAGGTCGGCCACGGTCGTGGGGTGCATCGAGAGGGCGGCCGTCCAGGTGCCGCCGTCGACGGCGGCCTCGAGCTCGCTGAGCGGGCGGACCCCGCCGACGAACCCGATCCGGGGGTCCCGACGCGGGTCCCGGATGCCCAGCACGGGCTCGAGGAGGTGCCGCTGCAGCACGGCGACGTCGAGCTGGTCGACAGGGTCCCCGGACGTGCGCAGGTCGTCCGGGGCGGTCAGCCGGTACCAGGCCCCAGCGAGGTAGAGGCCGAACCGGCCCGGGGCCGCCGGCGTGACCGGCCCGTCGGAGGGCTCGACGGTGAAGCGCTCGCGCACGCCGGCCAGGATGGCCGCCGCATCCATCCCGTCCGGGGCCCGGACCAGCCGGTTGTAGGCCAGGATCCGGACCTCGTCGGCGGGGAAGGCGACGGCCAGGAACAGTGCGGTCGCCTCGGTGGGACGCTGGGCGTGGACCATCGAGGCCGCCGCGCTGCGGTGGTGGCCGTCGGCGATGTAGAGCGCGGGCAGCTCCTCGAAGGCGTCGACCAGGGCGGCGACGGTGGCCGGGTCGCTGATCGGCCAGAGCTCGTGGCGCACACCGCCCGCCCTGTCGACGCGGGTGGGCGCGGGGCCGGAGGTGACGCCGGCCACGATCCCGGCGATCTGTGCGCTGGACCGGTGGATCAGGAAGGCCGGACCCGTCTGGGCGCCGACGGCCTCGATCTGTGCGGCCCGATCGGCCTGCTTGTCCGGCCGGGTGGTCTCGTGCCGGCGGATCCGGCCCATGTCGTAGGCCGCCACGCTGGCCCCCCCGACGATGCCGGTCTGGGTGTGGTCACCGCTGGTCATCCGGTAGGCGTGGAAGCGCGGGCTCGGGTCGCGCACGAGCATCCCGTCAGCCTGCAGCCGGCTGAAGGCGGTGGCGGCCAGGGCGTAGGCCGTGGGGCTGTCGGTCGGCGTCCCGGGGGGCAGGTCGATGTCGGGGCGGGACACGTGCAGGAAGGAGTGGGGCCGGCCCACGGCCATGGCCGTCGCCTCAGCGCGGTCCATGACGTCGTAGGGCAGCTCGGCCACCTCACCGGCCAGGGCCGGGGGCGGGCACAGGCCACGGATCGGCGCGAAGAGGCTCACGGACGCCCATCGTAGGCGGCCCCGGACGGGCCCGATCGCCCCCTGTCGTGGCTCAGTGGGCGAAGGTGACGGTGATCCGGGCGCGGGCCAGCGTGTGGAACGCCAGATGGAACGCGACGCCCACCGGCGAGCCGCCGGCGTCGACGCCCAGCTGTTCGACGTCCATCGCGTGGACCACGAACATGTAGCGGTGCGGGTGGTCGCCCTGCGGCGGGGCGGCGCCGCCGTAGGCGGCAGACCCGAAGTCCGTGCGGGCGTGGAACCCGCCGGGCAGTGACGCGTCCTGCGCCCCGGCGCCGCGGACCAGCTCGGTCACCGAGGCCGGCAGGTCCACGACCGACCAGTGCCAGAACCCGCAGCCCGTCGGGGCATCAGGGTCGAAGCACGTGACCACGAACCCCTTGGTGCCTTCCGGCGCGCCCGACCACGACAGCTGTGGGGAGATGTTGCGCCCACCTGCGGAGGTGTGGACGTGGTCCATGGGCATGACCTCGCCGTCGACCAGGTCGGTGCTGCGGACCTCGAACCACGGTCGCGGCGGCAGGTACTCGTACGGATCGGGGGCGATCGGGCGCTCCAAGGACATGGGATCCTCCTCCCGGGCACCGGCGGTCGAGGTCCTGCGTCCGGGCCCGCTCCTCCAGCCAACCACGCCGGCAGGCGGGTTTGCGCAGCTGGCGGCGGGTGGATCCACGCCCTGCGGACGCGGGAGAGCCCCGCTGCCGACGGGGGAGCAAGCAGCGGGGCCCTCAAGATCATTTTGGGCCCTCCGGAGGCAATTGCGCAAGTCGCCTCCCGGCGTGGCGGGCCATGGATCGGCAGTCGGTGGCAGCGCCCGCATCGGTGGGGGACGATGGGGGCATGACCTTCGTCGCCGTGAACGTCCTGACCGTCCCCGAGGGTGCGGGCGCCACCCTGGAGCAGCGCTTCGCGCGCCGTGCGGGCTCCGTGGAGAAGGCCGCGGGATTCGAGCACTTCGAGCTGCTCCGGCCGCTCGGTGGCACGGACTCCTACCTCGTCTACACCCGCTGGGCCACCCGTGCGGCGTTCGAGGAGTGGACCCGCTCGCAGTCCTTCGCCGCGGGGCACGGACAGGCCAGCGGTCGAGGCGAGGCGGAGCGACCCGCCGCGACGGGCTCCACGATCTGGAGCTTCGAGGTCGTCCAGGAGGCCGACCCGGCCTGAGCCGCCGGTGCGCCACGGCGGCCTGCGGGGGCTTCGCTACCGTGGGCGCCATGGGCACCGAGTGGACTGACCCGTTCAACACCCCCGAGCGCAGGGCACTGCGTGAGCTGACGCGGGACTTCGTCACCCGCGAGGTGCTCCCGGGGCTCGACGAGTGGGAGCGGGCCGGCGACATCCCGCGATCCCTGCATGCGAAGGCTGCCGCGGCTGGGCTGCTGGGCCTGGGCTTCCCCGAGGAGGTCGGCGGCAGCGGTGGCAACCTCATCGACGGCCTGGTCATGACCGAGGAGCTGATGCAGTCCGGAGCCAGTGGGGGACTGGCCGCAGGCCTGTTCACCCACGGCATCGCGCTGCCGCACATCGTCGCTGCCGGGGACCGCGACCAGGCCGAGCGGTTCGTCCGGCCGGTCCTCGAGGGCAGGGCGATCGCCGCCCTGGCGATCACGGAGCCCGACGGGGGATCGGACGTCGCCGCGCTGCGCACCCGGGCCGAGCGCGACGGCGACGAGTACGTCATCAACGGCTCGAAGATCTACATCACCTCCGGCGCCCGTGCCGACTGGGTGGTGGTCGGCGTGCGCACCGGGGGTCCGGGCTTCGGCGGCATCTCGCTGATCGTGGTCCCGAGCGACACCCCGGGGTTCAGCGTCGTCCGTCGCCTGGAGAAGATCGGCTGGCACTGCTCGGACACCGCCGAGCTGGCCTTCACCGACTGCCGCGTCCCCGCCGCCAACCTCGTGGGCATGCAGGACTCCGGCTTCATCCAGATCGCGATGCAGTTCGTGGTGGAGCGGCTGTCCATCGCCGTCCAGGCCTACGCCACCGCCCAGCGCTGCCTGGACCTCGCCCTGGAATGGGCCCGGATGCGGCACACCTTCGGCAAGCCGCTGGTGGCCCACCAGGTGGTCCGCCACCAGTTGGTGGAGATGGACCGGCTGACCGATGTCGCCCGGACCTACACCCGACAGGTCGCGCTGCGTCACGTCGCCGGCAAGGAGGTGATCGCCGAGGCTGCCCTGGCCAAGAACACTGCGGTCGCCGCCGCCGAGGCGGTGTCCTACCAGGCCATCCAGATCTTCGGCGGCCAGGGCTGCATGAGCGACTCCGAGGTGGAGCGGCACTACCGGGACGTGCGCATCCTGTCGATCGGTGGCGGTGCCACGGAGGTCATGACCGAGCTCGCAGCCCGTCGGCTGGGCCTGTAGGGCTGGCTGGATCGGGGGCGTGGCCCCGCTGGTCGGGCGCCTTCCGACGGGAACGGGCGCGAGGTTGGGCTGTGGCTCACGGGTCCCGGGTCCACGGGTCCACGGGTCCACGGGTCGGCGGCTCGTCGCGCGGGTCGCGGGGCAGCTCGCACTGGGCTGCCGGATCGGCCTGCCCCGCATCGTGCGACGTAGGGTGAAACCCATGAGTGCCGACGGACTGCGACTTGCTCAGGAGAAGATGCGCGGCGCTGGTGTCGCTGACAGCGCCATCGACGTCTTCTCGCACTACTACGGGCTCCTGGAGTCCGGTGCGACCGGGCTGATCGCCGAGGACAGCATCGAGCCGCTGCTCGACCCGCCCGCCCTCGCCGACGTGGTGGTCGACCCCGTGCAGGCGCGGGAGGCGCTGGCCAGGACCGTCCTGATCAAGCTCAACGGGGGCCTGGGCACCTCCATGGGGATGGATCGGGCGAAGTCCCTCCTGCCGGTGCGCGCTGATATGTCCTTCCTCGACGTCCTGGTCGGTCAGGTGCGCGCGGCACGCGAGGCCCACGACGTCCCTCTGCCGCTGATCCTCATGAACAGCTTCCGGACCCGAGAGCAGAGCCTCGAGGCGCTGGCCGCGCACCCGGACATCGCCGTCGAGGGCCTCCCGCTGGACTTCCTGCAGAACCAGGAGCCCAAGCTGCGCGCCGACGACCTGACTCCGGTCGAATGGCCGGCCGACCCGACCCTGGAGTGGTGCCCGCCGGGCCACGGCGACCTGTACACCGCGATCCTGTCGTCCGGGGTCCTGGCGGCCCTGCTCGACCTCGGCTACCGCTACGCCAGCATCTCGAACGCGGACAACCTCGGTGCCGCACCGAACGCGACCCTGGCCGGGTGGTTCGCGGGCTCCGGAGCCCCGTACGCCGCCGAGCTCTGCCGCCGGACTCCCGCCGACCGCAAGGGCGGGCACCTGGCGATCCGCAGGTCCGACGGGCGACTGATCCTGCGTGACACCGCGCAGACCTCCCCCGAGGAGATGCACCACTTCACCGACGAGCACCGGCACCCCTACTTCCACTGCAACAACCTGTGGTTCGACCTGCAGGCGCTGCACGCCGCGCTGGTGGACCGCGGCGCGGTGCTCGGGCTGCCCCTGATCCGCAACACCAAGACGGTCGACCCCACCGACCCGGAGTCCCCGCAGGTGGTGCAGGTCGAGACCGCGATGGGGGCCGCGATCGAGGTGTTCGAGGGAGCCCAGGCGATCGTGGTGGGGCGTGACCGGTTCCTGCCGGTGAAGACCACCGACGACCTGCTCCTGCTGCGCTCCGACGCCTACACCCACGCCCCGGACGGGACCCTGCAGCGGGCCGCCGAGCCGACGCCACTGGTCCAGCTGGACCCCCGGTTCTACCGGACGATGGCGGACTTCGACGCGAGGTTCCCGACCGGTCCGCCCTCACTGCGGTCGGCCACCCGGCTGTCCGTCCGTGGGGACTGGACGTTCGGCGGCGACGTGGTGGTGGTCGGGGACGTGGAGCTTGCCGACGAGGGAGCCCCGCAGCGGATCGCCGACGGGACCACGCTGGGCGCCTGAGGACGGGGCTCACGTTCGTTCGTGCCCGTGCTCCACGTCACGGATGATCACGCGGAGGCGCGGGCGGGTCGCCGAGCGGCTCGCTCGGCGCGGTAGCCGCCCACAGGGCGTGCTCACGCTGGGCCCACTCCCGTGAGACGACGCCCGTGCGCAGCCCGCGACGGGCCTCGGGGTCCTGCCACGCCATCCACAGGTGCCCGCCCGACACGACCACGACGGCCGCGGCGAAGACATCGTGGACGAACGTGGCGCCCGTGCGGATGTCGTCGGGGAAGGCCGAGAAGTAGCGCAGCATCAGCCCGGTCACGAACAGTGCGATGACGGCGCCGAGCACGAAGGCGGAGTTCAGCTTCTGGCCGGCGTTGAACTTGCCCGACGGGATGGACCCGTCGCGTCGGTTGCCGGCCCGCAGCCAGCGCCAGTCCCCGGGCAGGAAGCGGTTGAGCGCGCGCACGTCGGCCCGGAAGGACTCGCGAGGCGATCGCCCCGACGACCAACGGCAGCGGCAGCATCAGCCCGGCTGCGTAGTGCACGGTCTCGACCACGTCGCGGCGGCCCACCAGCGTGCTCAGGGGTCCCCAGTAGAGCATCGCGGCGGTGACGATGCAGACCCCCATGAGGGCAGCGAAGGTGAGGTGGATCCAGCGCTCAGCCCGGGTGAACCTGCGGATCCGGTCAGGCGATGGGGTCATCGGTTCTCCCGTTGGACTGGCCCACCCAGGCGTCGACGTCGTAGCCGCGCACCTCCCAGTACCCGGGGACCACCTCGTCGCTGACCGTGATGCGGTCCAGCCACTTGATCGACTTGTAGAAGTACATGGGTGCCACGTACAGCCGCACCGGGCCGCCGTGGTCGTGCGAGATCGGCGCACCGTCCATGGAGGTGGCGACCAGGACGTCCGGGCGCAGTGCCTGCTCCATCGTCAGCGACTCGGTGTAGGCACCGTCGGAGGAGCCGAACAGCACGGCGCCGGCCGTCGTGGCTGCTCCCGCGTGAGCGAGCAGGTCCGACAGCAGGACGCCGGACCATGTCACATCGGGGACCCGCCACCCGGTGACGCACTGGACGTCCCGAGTGATCGTCGTCTGGGGCATCGCCTCGAGGTCCGCGAAGGTCACCTCGGTGGGGCTGGCGCCCATGCCCTCGACGGTGAGGAGGTACTCGGTGGCCGGGACCTCCTCGACCGAGGAGACGACCGAGTAGAACCGGAAGCGGCCGTTGCCGGGGATCAGCCCGGTGAGCCCGGTCGGGTCGCGCTGCGCCACCGCGGTCACGACCGACCCCACGCGGCTCCCGAGGAGCACGCCCAGACCGGCCAGGCCGAGCAGCCCCAGCACGACCCGCCGACCGACCGGAGACCCGGGCGCGTCGTCATCCGGTGGGGGCGGCAGTGCGCGGTCGCCGCTCATCGGTCAAGGATGGGTGCGACGTCACCGGTCCGCAAGCGGTGGTCAGCGCCCCGTCGGGAGCGACCATCAGACGCTGGTACCACCCACGCGCCGGGGGAGAGCGCTCTCTACGCGCGTCGCAGAACACCGTCGCTGTCAAGGGTGCATCCCGGACGGTGGCTGACCAGGGCAACGACGTTGGACGGTGGCTGACCAGGCTGACCAGCGCCGGCCGGGCTGGCCGGGCTGGGCGGCCTCAGGCGGAGTCGCGCACCACGAGGGAGACCGGCAGGATCAGGTGGTCGAGCCCGGTCACATCCGGGATCCCGGGCTCCGGGGCCACCTCGATGTCCGGTCGGTGCCTGGCCAGGTACAGCCGCACCATGGCCCTGCCCATGATCATGGGGTCCTGCCGCACGGTGGTCAGGGGTGGATCAGCAGTGCTGGCGAACTCGTTGTCGTCGAACCCCACGAGGGCGACGTCCTCGGGCACCCGACGTCCGGCGCGGCGCAGGGCCGCCAGCGCGCCGAGGGCCATGAGGTCGGACGCGGCGAACAGCCCGTCGAGGTGGGGGACCCGCTCCAGCAGCCGCGCAGCGGCGATCTCGCCCTGACGCTGCGTGAAGTCACCGCTCTCGACCAGCTCCTCGCGGAAGGCTGACCCGAGGGCGTGCGCGAACCCGGCTCGTCGGTCGACGCCGGCCGGCATGTCCAGTGGGCCCGTCACGCTCCCGATCGTCGTACGGCCCAGGGACAGCAGGTGCCTGGTGGCGATCTCGGCACCCAGGAAGTTCTCGCTGTCCACGTAGGGCGCGGCGCTGTCGGATGCCGTGGGCCGCCCGCCGATGACGTAGGGGGTGGACAGCCGCTGGAGCTCCTCGGGCAGCCCATCGCCCTCGTGGCCGGAGATCAGCATCACCCCGTCGACCGGCGATGACTTCAGGAACCGCTTGACGCGCGCGAGGTCCTCGAAGTCCTGGGCCATCATCAGCACGAGCTGGAGGCCGGCGCGGTTCGTCTCCATGCTGACGCCGCGGACGATCCCGCTGAAGAAGGGATCCCCGAAGACGCGCGCGGCGGGCTCGGAGGCGACGAGGGCGACTGCGTCGGAGCGCCGTGTCATCAACGCCCGCGCGGCCTGGTTGGGCACGTAGCCGAGCTCGTCGATCGCCAGCTGGACGCGCTACGCGCAGGTTCTCGGCCACCGTCGACTGGCCGTTCACCACGCGGGAGACGGTCGCGCGGGAGACCCCCGACAGGGCTGCGACGTCCTCCAGGTTGGGGCGCGCGGGTGCCCGGTGTGGTGGCGTCACCCTGTCCCCCTTCCCCGTGGCTCTGGCCGATTCGTCGACGGTCATGGTATCCGGTTGCCCCGAGCCCCCTCGGCGAACCAGAGGGCGCTGTCCTTGGGGTGGCGCTCGAGGGTCTCGTAGTCGACATGGACCAGGCCGAATCGCTTCGAGTACCCCTCGGCCCACTCGAAGTTGTCCAGCAGCGACCACGCGAAGTAGGCACGGACGTCCGCGCCCGCGCTGATCGCATCGTGCACGGCGCCCAGGTGCCCCTCGAGGTAGGCCACCCTGCGGGGGTCCTCGACGCGGCCGGTCTCCTGGAGGACATCGGGGAAGGCGGCGCCGTTCTCGGTCACCATGAGGGGGACGCCGTACTCCCTGGTCAGCCGGACGAGGAGGTCCGTCAGGTCCTTGGGCGAGATCTCCCAGCCCATGTCGGTCACCTCGCCGCGCGGGGGCAGCATCTCGATGCCCAGGTTCTGGGGGAAGTCCGACCATCCGGCCGTCGACACGCGGCGTCGACCGGGCGCGATGCGGGGCGTAGTAGTTGATCCCGAGCACGTCGATCGGTGCGGCGATGACGGCCGCGTCGCCAGGCTGCACGAAGGACCAGTCGGTCAGTGCCGGTGGTGGCCGCCACCACGTCCTCGGGATACGCCCCGCGCAGGACCGGGTCGAGGTAGAGGCGGTTCATGAAGCCGTCGAGCAGGTGGGCCGCGGCCAGGTCCTCGGGGCTGTCCGTGGCGGGCAGGACCGGCCACAGGTTCAGGGTGATCGACAGCTGCTCCTCCGGGCGTGCGACAGCACGCATCGCCTCGATGGCCAGGCCGTGCCCCAGCAGGAGGTGGTGCATCGCCGCCATCGCGGCGCCGGGCTCGGATCTGCCCGGGGCGTGGATCCCCATCCCGTAGCCCAGCTGGGCCGAGCACCACGGCTCGTTCAGGGTGGTCCACAGGTCGACGCGGTCCCCGAGGGCGTCATGGACCAGCCGGGCGTAGTCGGCGAACCGATGGGCGGTGTCGCGGGCGGGCCAGCCGCCCGCGTCCTCCAGCGACTGCGGCAGGTCCCAGTGGTAGAGGGTGACCGCGGGGCGATCCCCCGGGCCAGCAGGGCGTCGACCAGCCGGTCGTAGAAGGCCAGGCCCGCGGCGTTGGCCGGCCCGCGGCCGTCGGGCTGGATCCGCGGCCAGGAGATGGAGAAGCGGTAGGCCCCGAGGTTGAGCGCGGCCATGAGGTCGACGTCCTCGGCGTACCGGTGGTAGTGATCCGCCGCGACGTCCCCGGTGTCGCCATCCCGCACCCGTGCCGGGGGTGTGGCAGAAGGTGTCCCAGATCGAGGGACCACGACCGTCCTCGGCCGTGGCGCCCTCGATCTGGTACGCCGCTGTGGCGGCCCCCCAGAGGAAGCCCTCGGGGAACCGGCGTCCTGGGCTCACCCCTTGACTGCGCCGGCCATGATGCCCGAGACCAGCTGCTTGCCCGCGACGATGAACAGCAGGATCAGCGGGATGGTCGCCAGGACCACGCCGGCCATGATCAGCGCGAAGTCCTTGAAGTAGGACGCCTGGAGCAGCTGCAGGCTGACCGGCAGTGTCGGGTTGGTGGATCCCAGCACGATGAACGGCCAGAAGAAGCTCGTCCACGAGGCGACGAACGTGAACAGCGCGAGCATCGCCGCTGCGGGCTTGGCCGCCGGCAGTGCCACGTGCCAGAAGGTCCGGATCATGGAGCACCCGTCGACGCGGGCCGCCTCGATCAGCTCGAAGGGCAGTGTCTCCTCGAAGTACTGGGTCATCCAGAAGACCCCGAAGGCGGTGACCATCCCCGGGACGATGACGGCCACGAGCTTGCCGGTCCAGCCGAGCTTGGACATCAGGATGAACAGCGGCACGACGCCGAGCTGGGTCGGCACTGCCATGGTGGCGATGACGAACACCAGCAGGGCGCGCCGGCCGCGGAAGCGCAGCTTGGCGAACGAGAACCCGGCCAGGGTCGCGAACAGCACGACGCTGATCGACGTGATGACCGCCACGATGACGGAGTTCGCACAGGGCCTGCCAGAACTTGATGTCGGAGTTGAACACCCGGGTGACGTTGTCGATGAAGTTGCGCCTCGGGGATCAGCGAGGGGATCGGGTTCTGCGCGATCGTCTGCGGCGTCGGAGGACGCCAGGAGGAACGTGTAGTAGATCGGGTAGAACGAGATCAGCAGGACGACGGTCAGGATGCACGTAGGTGACCCAGCCGCCTCGGCGGTTGGAGCCCACCCCGATGCCGCGGTTCCTACGCCGCTGCGGCGTACCGTGCCGCTCCCTTGCCTGCGGTCTGCTCGACCGCCCCGATGGAGCTCATCACTTGCCGCCTTTCGAGTCGGTCCCGGAGATTCGCTGGGTGATCTTGAAGTTGATGGCCCCGATGACCAGGATGATCAGGAACAGGATCCACGCCACGGCCGAGGCTCGGCCGAAGCTCTTCTGGGCTCCCCACCCGAGCTCGTAGAGGTACATCGTCACCGTCATCCACTGCCGGTCGGATCCGCCCTGGCCGGTCTGGTCGAACATGCGCGGCTCGTCGAAGATCTGCAGGCCGCCGATGGTCGAGGTGATCACCACGAA
Organism: uncultured Actinomycetes bacterium; assembly: GCA_963714995.1. Classification (GTDB taxonomy): domain Bacteria; phylum Actinomycetota; class Actinomycetes; order S36-B12; family CAIYMF01; genus Prado023. The sequence continues at coordinate 99,877 of CAVQQP010000003.1, forward strand.
GATGATCGTGGGCTTCAGCGACGGGATCGTGATCGAGCGGAACGACCGCCAGCGGTCCGGCACCGTCGACGACCGCGGCCTCGTAGAGGTCATTGGGGATGGCCTGCATCCCGGCCAGCAGGATCAGGGTCGTGTAGCCGGTCCACCGGAAGTCGACCATGGTCGCGATGGCGATGTGGCTGGCCAGCACGTCGGCGTGCCAGCGGATCGGCTCGATGCCGAAGTTGGCGAGGATGGCGTTGGCCATGCCGGACTGGTCGGCGAAGATCTTGTTGAAGATCATCCCGACGGCCACGGGCATCACGACGTAGGGCAGCAGGACGCCCATCCGCCAGAAGGTCTTGGCCCGCAGGTTGGCGTCCAGCATCGCGGCCAGGAACAGGCCGATGAGGACCTGGGGCACCGACGACAGCAGGAAGATGCTGAACGTGTTGCGCAGGCCCTTCCAGAAGAGCGGCTGCTGCACGACCGTCTGGTAGTTCTCCAGACCGACGAAGTCACCCTTGCCGCCGATGAGGTTCCAGTCGTGCACGGACACGTAGGCCGTGTAGACCAGCGGGAACAGCCCCACCAGGGCGAACAGGATGAAGAAGGGGGAGATGTAGAGGTACGGGGAGAACTTCTGGTCCCACGCGTTGCGCCGCGTTCGGCGCGCCAGCTCGCGCTCGGCGATCGCCTCGGTCTTCTTGGGGATCGGGGGAGCTTCTTTCGTCGACATGGAGCATCCTCGTCTGCGGATCGCCGGTCACCCACGGCCGTGGAGCCGGGCGGGTGTGGGCTGTGGACCGCACTCCGGAGTGACCGGGCGGGCCGGAGTGCTTCTGGAGTGACTCACCGGAGTCGGGTCCGCGCTCATGTCGAACCTCCGCAGTGGGAGGCGCAGCGCGGGTGGGGACCCGGCCGCCCGGTCCCGCACCTCCGCCGGTGTGGCTCGGATGCGGGACCGGGCGACCGGGTCAGGCGTCAGCCGAGTGCGTTGACAGCCTCTTCGAACTTCGCCCACGAGGACGCCGGGTCGTCGGTCTGGTCGACGTCGACCCGGCTCAGGGCCTGCTGCATCGCGTCGTTGATCGCGAAGTAGTTCGGTCCCTTGAAGGGTGCGACGGTCACGGCCGCGGCGCGGTTGGCCAGGATCTCGCCGGTCGGCGCGTCGTTGAAGAACGCGTTCGTCTGCGACAGCAGGTCAGGCGAGGTCAGGGCCTCCACCTGGCTGGGGAAGGTGCCCTTGGCCTTGAAGGCCTTGATCTGCTGCTCCGGGGCGGTCAGCCATGCGGCCAGCTTCTTGGCCTCGGCCTGGTTCGCGCCCATCGCCGGAACGGTCAGGAAGGACCCGCCCCAGTTGCCGCCGCCGCCGGGGAAGACATCAGCGATGTCCCAGCCCTCGACGCCCGCTGCGTTGCCCTCGATGACGCCGAGCATCCAGCCCGGGCACTGCATCGTGGCGAAGCCGTCCTTCTGGAAGGACGCGGTCCAGTCCTCGCTCCACTGGCCCAAGTGTGCCGACTGGGTCGCGGAGGCCGCGAGCACCTGGTCGTAGATCGCCTTCACGGCGGGATTCTCCAGCGCGATGATCGTGCCGTCCTCCTGCTCGTAGGCGTTCGGGACCTGGTTGATCATGCCCTGGTACACAGCGCCGGCGCTGTCGAACCAGGCAGCCCCGGTGTCCTTCGCGGCGAACTGCTCGCCGACCTCGAAGTACTTCTCCCACGTCGCGCCATCGCCACCGAGCAGGGTGGCGACCTCGGCACGATCGGTCGGCAGTCCGGCCTTCTCGAACAGGTCGGCGCGGTAGCAGATGCCCTCCGGGCCGATGTCGGTGCCGTAGCCGAGCAGCTTGCCGTCGGCGGTCGTCGCCTGGTCGACCTTCCAGGGCAGCCAGCGACCCTCGACTGCCGGGTCGTTCAGGTCGACGAACTTGTCGGGGTACTGGGAGAGCTCAGGAAGCCAGTCGACCTCGATGGCCTCGATGTCCGAGGCGCCGGAGCCGGCCGCCAGGCGGGTGTTGAGGTTGTCGCGGGCCTCGTTCGAGGTCGCCGCCTTCTTGGCCTCGATCGTGACGTTCGGGTTGAGCTCCATGTACTCGGTGTAGAGGTCCTCGTAGCCGAACTCGTTGAACGTGGCCACTGACAGGGTCACCGGCTCGGTGCCCGTCGCCTCCGACGCTGTGTCCGTGGCCTCGTCCCCGCCGCTCGAGCACCCCGAGGCAACCAGCGCCAATCCAGCAAACGTCGCCGTGAGGGCTACCCACGACCTCCTGTTTGTTCGCACATCCACTCCCTGTGTCAATCGCACAGCGCTTCGCTGTGCGGCCAAACGTGGCCACGGGGTTCCGCGGCCTCGACCGTCATGGGTGCTCGATCCGCGTCCTCATCGAGGTCGCGGGACGGGCACCCCTCTCCCCGAGAGGGCCTCTGCGGGAGAGCGCTCTCGCAGCATCTACCCGATGCGGAGTGGTTGTCAAGAGAACCTTGCGGTAGTTATCGGATCGTGACATTCTCGGGGGGAGAGCGCTCTCCAATCCCCGGACCGCGTCATACCGCTCAGTGTGTCCCAGGAGGCACCATGATGCTCGGCCAGGCCCCCGATCCCGTCGGAATCGCCCAGGATGCCGAGGTCCACGAGGGCTTCGTGGAGCTCTTCGGCCGCAGGTTCTACCGGATCGGTGACTACGACCGACTGGCCCCGTTCTTCATGACGGTCGTCGGTGCTGGGGACGCGTGGCTGTTCGTGTCGAGCACCGGGGGGCTGACCGCCGGGCGCGTGGCTCCCGACACGGCGCTGTTCCCCTACTACACCGATGACAAGGTGGCCGAGAATGCCGGGCGGACCGGCGGCCTGAGCCTGCTGCGGGTGACCCGGCCCGGAGGTGGCGAGGTCCTGTGGGAGCCCTTCACCGCGGCGCAGCAGGCGACCGACGGGGCCCGCCGCGCCCTGTACAAGGATGTCGCGGGCACCGCACTGGTCTTCGAGGAGGTCCGGGCCGACCTGGGCCTGCGGATGCGGGTCACCTGGCAGACGGCGAGCCGGTTCGGCATCGTGCGCACCTGCGAGCTGAGCAACATCGGCGACGACACATGCGCGGTGGAGCTCCTCGACGGGTTCGTCAACCTGCTCCCTGCGGGCATCGACGTGGACACCCAGAACAGGTTGAGCAACCTGCTCGACGCGTACAAGCGATGCGAGGCCGACGAACGCACCGGGTTGGGCATGTTCTGGTTGAGCTCCCGGCTCACCGACCTGGCTGAGCCCAGCGAGTCCCTGTATGCCAACGTCGCGTGGCACGTCGGTCTCGGGGAGGTCGACCACCTGGTCTCGACCGGCCAGCTGCCGGCGTTCCGCCGCGGGGGAGCGGTTGTCGGCGAGAACGACGTCCGGGGCCAGCGAGGGGCCTACCTCGTGCACACCCGCCTGGAGCTCGCGGCTGCGGAGCAGCGCTCGTGGAGCATCGTCGGCGACGTCGAGCAGGATGCCGCCGACGTCGTGGCGCTGCGGGACCTGCTCGCCCGTCCCGACGAGCTGGCGTCGATGCTCGAGGAGGATGTCCGGGCCAACCGGGAGGGCCTCGACCGGATCCTGGCCGCCGCGGACGGGTTCCAGTCGACGGGCGAGGAGCTGGCCACCGCCCACCACACGGCCAACGTGCTGTTCAACGTGATGCGCGGCGGGATCCCGGCCGAGGGGTACCGGATCGAGGCCGACGACGTGCGCGCCTTCATCGCGCAGCGCAGCCCGGCGACCGCCGAGCGGTGCGCTGCGCTCCTGGCCGACATGCCCTCCCCCCTGACCATCGGCCACCTGCTCGACGGGGCTCGAGCCAGTCGGGATCCCGACCTGCTCCGGCTGTCGCTGGAGTACCTGCCGCTGACGTTCAGCCGTCGGCACGGTGATCCCTCGCGACCCTGGAACAAGTTCCAGATCGTGCTGCGCGACGAGCACGGCAGGCCGCAGCTGAACTACCAGGGCAACTGGCGTGACATCTTCCAGAACTGGGAGGCACTGGCGTGGTCGTTCCCGGAGTACCTGGAGTCGATGGTCGCGGTGTTCCTCGACGCCACCACCGCCGACGGCTACAACCCGTACCGGATATCGCGCTCGGGAGTCGACTGGGAGGTTCCGGAGCCGGAGAACCCCTTCGCCAACATCGGCTACTGGAGCGATCACCAGATCATCTACCTGCTCCGGCTGCTGGAGACCTCCGCGCGCTTCCACCCCGGTCGGCTGCAGGGCATGCTCGATGCGGCGATCTTCACCCACGCCGACGTCCCCTACCGGATCGCGACCTACGACCAGATCCTGGCCGACCCGTTCGAGACCATCGCCTTCGACGAGGACCATCAGGCACGCATCGATGAGCGGGTCGCGCGACGGGGTTCCGACGGGCGGCTGGTGCACGGGCCGGACGGCGAGCTGGTTCGGGTCACGCTGACCGAGAAGCTGCTGCTCCTGCTGCTGGCGAAGCTCGTGAACCTGGTGCCCGACGGTGGGATCTGGATGAACACCCAGCGACCGGAGTGGAACGACGCCAACAACGCACTCGTGGGCCGTGGGCTGTCCGTCGTGACACTCGCGCAGCTGCGCCGCTACGTGGAGTTCGTCCGCGGGCTGATCGCCACGGACACGCACGTGACCGAGGAGGTTGCGGACCTGCTCACCGAGGTCTCGCAGGCCCTCCAGGCGCATCGGGGGCACCTCGACGAGGGCTTCACCGAGGGTGCCCGCCGGGCGTTCATGGACGACCTGGGGTCGCTCGGCAGCGCGTACCGCGAGCGGGTCTACGCCGGGTTCAGCGGACGTCAGACCGTGGTCCCGGGCCTGCAGGTGCAGGAGCTGCTGGACGCAGCGCTGTCCTACATCGACGCGAGCCTGCGGGCGAACCGGCGCGAGGACGCGCTCTACCACTCGTACAACATCCTCGACCTGTCCGACAGCGGGGCGGGGATCCGTCGGCTGTCCGAGATGCTCGAGGGCCAGGTCGCGATGCTGTCCAGTGGCGAGCTCGGGGCGCAGGAGTCCCTGGCCCTGCTCGCCGGGCTGCGTGCCAGTGCCCTGTACCGCGCGGACCAGCACAGCTACACGCTGTACCCCGACAAGGACCTCGCCGGCTTCCTCGACCGGAACACGTTCCCGGCCAGCCGCGCGCAGGACTGCCCGTTGGTCGCTGCCCTGGTTGCTGCGGGGGACCGCAGCCTCGTGGTGGCCGACGTGCACGGCAACCTGCACTTCGCCGCCGGCATCCGCAACGTCCGCGACGTGCACCAGGTCCTGGACCGGCTCGCGGCCGATCCGGACCTGGGGGAGGTGGCCCGGTCCAGCCGGGCCGAGCTGCTGGACATCTTCGAGGAGGTGTTCACGCACGCGGAGTTCACCGGACGGTCCGGGTCGTTCTTCGCCTACGAGGGCCTGGGCAGCATCTACTGGCACATGGTGTCCAAGCTGCTGCTCGCGGTCCAGGAGACCGTCGAGCGGGCGGTGGCCGACGGTGAGTCGAGCGCCACCGTCCAGGCGCTGGCCGCGGCCTACGAGGACGTCCGCGCCGGGATCGGCTACTGCAAGCCCGCCGAGGTCTATGGGGCCTTCCCGATCGACCCCTACTCCCACACCCCCGCCGGGCATGGTGCCCGTCAGCCCGGAATGACCGGGCAGGTGAAGGAGGAGGTCCTCACCCGCCTCGGTGAGCTCGGGCTGCGGGTCGAGGACGGCCGGATCGTCTTCCGGCCCGTCCTGCTGCGGGCCTCGGAGTGGCGCACGACCCCCGGGACGTTCGAGTACGTCGACGTCCGCGGCGAGGACGCCACGGTCGACCTGCTCGCCGGCTCGCTGGCGTTCACCTTCTGCCAGGTTCCGGTCGTGTGCCGGGCGGCCGAGGCCTTGAGCGTCCGGGTCGTGCAGGCCGACGGGACGGCCGTGGACTGCCCGGATGGCGTGATCCCCGCAGAGCTGAGCGCCCGCATCTTCGAGCGCACCGGGGTCGTCGACATGATCGAGGTGCGCACTCCTGCGGCGCTCTGACCTGCCGGAGGCCTCGGATCCGACCAGCCGGAGAGCACTGTGGCCCAGCCCCCGTACGGGTCTGGGCCACAGTCCTGCCGGTGAGTCAGTATTCGAGGCGTTCGCCGGTTTCGGGGTCGAAGAGGTGGGTGTGGTGGGGGACTGCTTCGAGGCCGAGCATGGATCCGCGGGCGGGGTGTTGGCGGCCGTCGGTGCGGACCACGACCTGCTTGGTGCCGCCGCCGGGGAGTTGGACCTCGGTGTAGACGTAGGCGTCGGCACCCAGGCCTTCGACGAGTTGGACCTCGACGGGCCAGGCGGTCTCGGAGTCGGTGACGCGCAGGTCCTCGGGGCGCATGCCCATGATGACGCTGGTGCGTCCGCGGGCGGCCAGGACGGTGGCGGCGGCTTCGGGCACCGGGACGGACTTGTTGCCCAGGCGGATGTTGCCGTCGATCAGCGGGGCTTCGATGATGTTCATCGCTGGTGAGCCGATGAACCCGGCGACGAACACGTTGGCGGGGGTGTCGTAGAGGTCCTGGGGGGTGCCGACCTGCATGAGCAGCCCGTCCTTGAGCACGGCGATCCGGTCGCCCATGGTCATGGCCTCGGTCTGGTCGTGGGTGACGTAGACGGTGGTCACGCCGAGGTCGCGTTGCAGCTTGGCGATCTGGGTGCGGGTCTGCACCCGCAGCTTGGCATCCAGGTTGGACAGCGGTTCGTCCATCAGGAACACCTGCGGGTTGCGCACGATCGCCCGGCCCATCGCCACGCGCTGGCGCTGCCCACCGGACATCGCCTTCGGTTTGCGGTCCAGGTACGGCTCGAGGTCCAGGATCTTGGCGGCCTCCTGCACCCGGGACTCGATCTCCTTCTTGTCCATCCCGGCGATCTGCAGCGCGAAGCCCATGTTCTCCCGCACGGTCATGTGCGGGTACAGGGCGTAGGACTGGAACACCATGGCGATGTCGCGGTCCTTGGGGGCCAGGTTGGTCACGTCCCGGTCACCGATGAAGATCGCGCCCTCGTTGACCTCCTCCAACCCGGCGAGCATCCGCAACGAGGTCGACTTGCCACACCCCGACGGGCCGACCAGGACCAGGAACTCCCCGTCCTTGACCTCGAGGTCCAACTTGTCCAGAGCAGGCTTGGTCGACCCCGGATAGATCCGAGTCGCGCCCTTGAACGTCACACTGGCCATGATGATTCGTTCCCTTCACCGGCAGGTACGTGCCGGACGATCCGAGTGGAGGGTGGTGCGAGCACCGGGCCAGCACGTGGCACTGACCGCAACCCGATGGGAGGTCGATGCCGGAGGGCCCCTGAGAGCGCTCTCCAGCATCCGTTCCAGCATGGCCCGGAGCCCTGGGGTTGTCAACCCCTCCCGCGGCCGTTCGTCGGGGGCCGGCCCTGCGCAGGCTACGAGCGCCCGCAGGGAGCGCTGACGTCCGCGAGCAGGGAGTGGATCTCGGCGAGCAGCTCGGGCGTGAGTCGATCGGTCGGGAGGCCGGGGTCGAGTGCGCGGAGGCGCCATTCGACGGGGTAGGTCAGGCTCTGGCCCGGCCCCAGGGTCACGTGGGCGCCCTGGTTCTCGAGCTCGATGTAGTCGCGCTCGGGATCGAAGAACAGCTCGACCTCACCCTGGCGTGGTGCTGCCTGGTCGATCGTCAGGTCGGGGAAGACCCTCAGGAAGAGGGTCGAATGGTGCGCATGGGCCAGCCACCCCCGGGCGTCGGTGAAGGCCTTCGACTTCCTGGTCACGGCCGGCACCGTGATGGACGAGTGGGTGTCCCCGGCCTCCAAGCCCTCGAACGTCACCGTCGAGTCGGTGTGCACGAACCAGCAGCCGGGATCCTCGGTCTGCTTCTGCATGCGGTCGGCGTCGTGGAACGGCTCGCCCGTGGCCCAGACGAGGATCCCCGCGCGAGGTGCCCTGGTCACCTGCCACGGGGCCACCTCCTGGGCGTGCGGCCAGATGTTCGTGAGGGTGAACTCCATGGCCAGGCCGTGCTCGGACAGGCTGAAGCGCTTCTCGAGCTGGAACCCGAAGTCGAGGTCGGGCGCGCTGCGCAGTCCCAGTGAGGACGATGACTCTGTGACGACCTCGTAGGGTGCCGCATCCAGGATGGGCGGGGGCGGCCAGTCGAAGCGCGCCTGGGGGCTGGGCCAGAACGTGTCGCCGTGGAACCCCGGCACCCGGCCGGGCGGGAGCACGAGGTCCACTCCGTCGTACGTCAGGCGCGTGAGCCGGCCACCCTCGGAGGGCTGGAACTCGACCTCGGTCGGGCCACAGCGTCTGGTCAGTGCGCGCGTGGCGTCCATCCCCGCATCCAACCAGTCGGCACGGGGCTGTCGCGCACGGGGTGCAGGAGCGGCGCCGGGCGGAGGGGTGACCTGCCGGGGCCTGAGAGAGCGCTCTCTCGCGCATGGATGGAGGGTCCGATCCACGTCCGGAGCGGCCAGCGGGGGCCGCTCCGGACGTCGGGATCAGGCGAGCTCGAAGCGATCGAGCATCATGACCTTGTCCCAGGCGGCGACGAAGTCGTGCACGAACTTCTCCTTCGCGTCGTCGCTGGCGTACACCTCGGCCAGGGCCCGAAGGACGGAGTTCGAGCCGAAGACCAGGTCGGCGCGGCTGCCCGTCCACCTCGGCTCCCCGGTGCTGGCGTCACGGCCCTCGAAGGTGTCCTCGGACTCATCCGTCGACGCCCACCTGGTGCCCATGTCGAGCAGGTTGACGAAGAAGTCGTTCGTCAGGGTCCCGGGCGCCGAGGTGAGCACGCCGAGCTGCGATCCCCTCGTGTTCGCGCCGAGGACCCGCAGGCCGCCCACGAGCACGGTCATCTCCGGAGCGGTCAGCGTGAGCAGCGCGGCGCGGTCCACCAGCAGGTGCTCGGCCGGACGATCCTGGCCGCCCTTGCCGAGGTAGTTGCGGAACCCGTCCGCCACCGGCTCGAGCACCGCGAAGGACTCCACGTCGGTCATCTCCTGCGAGGCGTCCGTGCGACCCGGCGTGAACGGGACCTCGACGTCGACCCCGGCATCGCGCGCGGCCTGCTCGACCGCGGCGCACCCGCCGAGGACGATCAGGTCGGCCAGCGACACGCGCTTCCCGCCGGACTGGGCGGCGTTGAAGCCGGCCTGGATCCCCTCGAGGGTCCGCAGGGCGGTCGCCAGCTCAGCCGGGTCGTTGACGTCCCAGCCGTTCTGCGGGGCCAGTCGGATCCGCGCACCGTTGGCGCCGCCGCGCTTGTCGGTGCCGCGGAACGTCGAGGCCGCCGCCCACGCGGTCGAGACCAGCCGGCCGATGGAGAGGCCCGAGGCCAGGATCGTTGCCTTCAGCGCCGCGATGTCCCCGGCGTCGATCAGCTCGTGGTCGACGGCGGGGACCGGGTCCTGCCAGATCAGCGACTCAGCGGGGACCTCCGGGCCGAGGTACCGGCTCTTCGGGCCCATGTCGCGGTGGGTCAGCTTGAACCAGGCCCGGGCGAACGCGTCGGCGAACTCGTCCGGGTTCTCCAGGAAGCGCCGGGAGATCGGCTCGTAGATCGGGTCCATCCGCAGTGCGAGGTCCGTGGTGAGCATCACGGGCGCGTGCCGCTTTGCCGGGTCGTGCGCGTCGGGGACGGCGTCGGCGGCTGCGGGGTCGGTCGGGACCCACTGCCACGCCCCGGCCGGGCTCTTCGTCAGGTCCCACTCGTAGCCGAAGAGGGTCTCGAAGTAGCTGTTGTCCCACGTCTTGGGCGTGGGCGTCCACGCACCCTCGAGGCCGCTGGTGATCGTCGAGACGCCGTTGCCGGTGCCCAGCGTGTTCCTCCAGCCGAGGCCCTGCTCGGCCAGCGACGCGGCCTCCGGCTCGCGCCCGACGTACTTGTTCGGATCGCCTGCACCGTGGGTCTTGCCGAACGTGTGACCGCCGGCGATGAGCGCGACAGTCTCCTCGTCGTTCATCGCCATGCGGGCGAACGTCTCGCGGATGTCTCGCGCAGCCGCGATGGCGCTGGGTTGGCCGTTGGGCCCCTCCGGGTTCACGTAGATCAGGCCCATCTGGACCGCGCCGAGCGGGTTGGCGAGCTCCCGGTCGCCGCTGTAGCGGGCATCCCCGAGCCACTCGGCCTCCTGGCCCCAGTTGACCTCCTCGGGCTCCCAGACGTCGGCGCGGCCGCCGCCGAAGCCGAAGGTCTCGAAGCCCATCGACTCCAGGGCGCAGTTGCCGGCCAGGACCATGAGGTCGGCCCACGAGAGGCTCTTGCCGTACTTCTTCTTGACCGGCCACAGCAGTCGGCGCGCCTTGTCCAGGTTGGCGTTGTCCGGCCAGCTGTTCAGCGGGGCGAACCGCTGCTGTCCGGCCCCAGCCCCTCCGCGGCCGTCGCTGATCCGGTAGGTGCCCGCACTGTGCCAGGCCATCCGGATGAACAGCGGGCCGTAGTGGCCGTAGTCGGCGGGCCACCAGTCCTGCGAGGTGGTCATGAGCTCCTCGATGTCGCGCTTCACCGCGGCGAGGTCCAGGGAGGCGAAGGCCTGTGCGTAGTCGAAGTCCGCACCCATCGGGTCGCTCTTGGCGGAGTGCGCGCGCAGGAGGTCGAGGTTCAACTGGTCGGGCCACCAGTCCCGGTTGGTCGTCCCGCGGACGGAGTGCGTGACGGGGCACTTGGCCTCGGCGTCCTCCGCGTTCATGTCTCCGACGACTGCATCGTGCTCAGGCATGGGCTTTCCTTCCGGGTTCGGGTGCTGCGTTCAGGTGCTGGGTGGGGTGGAGCAGGCGGGGCACAGGCCCCAGTACGTGACCTCGGCCTCGTCGATCGCGAAGCCGTGGTCGTCCGAGGCGGTGAGGCAGGGTGCTGTTCCGACGGCGCAGTCGACGTCCTCGATGGCGCCACAGGATCGGCACACGAGGTGGTGGTGGTTGTCGGCGACCCGCGACTCGTAGCGCGCCACGGAGCCCGCCGGCTCGATGCGCCGCACGAGCCCCGCGGAGGTGAGCGCCCGCAGCACGTCGTAGACGGCCTGGGTGGACACCTCGCCGAGGTCCTTGCGCACCACACTGACGATCATGTCGGTGTCGGCATGCGGATGCGCGTGCACCGCGGTCAGCACCGCCACCCGGGGGCGGGTCACGCGCAGGGAGGCCCCGCGCACCATGCCCTCGGCCTCGGACTGCTGCATGGGACCACTCAATCGCCTTTTCTGGAATTGGTCAAGATTGGTGGACAAGGACGCACCCCGCGCGCCTTCGCGGGTCCGGCGCCGTTCCATGGTTACCGTGGGGGCGCGGGGCTGGGGACAAGGGGTTGACGTGCGCGGGATTCGTTCGAGGGTGTCCGCTGTGATCGGGACGGTCGCTGTCGGGATGCTGCTCAGCGCAGCACCGACGTCCGCCATGACCGACCTCGCGGAGTTCGACGGCGACGCGCACCCCGAGGTGGTCGCCCTCCTCTATCGCACTCCTGACGGCTCCAGGGCCTACCAGTACTGCACGGGCACGCTGATCTCGCCCACGGTCGTCCTGACTGCCAGCCACTGCAACGACGGGCTGCTGGAGACGGGCTGGGACCTCATCGTCACCAACGATCCGATCCTGCCCCCGGTGGACGCCACCGGGTGGTTCGATGCGGACCTGAAGAACGTCGCCGCGGTGGCGCAGGTCGTGTCCAACCCGCTCTATGAGCGCGGCTACCGCGATGACGTCTCCGCCCAGGTCCTCGCCAAGTCGCTGGGCGTGTCCAAGCGGCGGTTCCCGGCCCTGCCGGAGCCCGGACGTCCTGAGCCAGATGGCAGCGGCAGGGACGCTGAAGTCCACACCGACCACGGTGCTGGGCTACGGCACGATCCAGCAGACCGTGGTCCCGGGATCGGGGTCCGCGTTCTTCGACAGCGGCGAGCGCCGCTCGGCGGTCCTGTTCACCACGAGCCTGAGACCCGCAGTGGATCCATCAGGAGATGAGCATCGTCAAGGGCCAGGGTGGGGCGTGCTACGGCGACTCCGGCGGGCCGAACCTGATGGAGCTGGACGGCCGCACCACGATCGTCGGCGTCACAAGCACCGGTGATGGGGCCTGCTTCGCGACGAACGTCTCATCGCGGGTGGACACCCCCTCGGCGTTGGGATTCCTGGCTGACGTGCTCGCCTCGAGCTGATCCGCAGCGTCGTTCGGGGCGCAGCCCCGGTGGCACATGCGTGCCGTCCGATCGCCAGGTGGGTGCGGTTCCCCCCTGGGTATGGACGGCAGCTGGCCCCAGGGTCTAGGTTCGCGTCTTCCCGCCGGACCGACCGAGGAGTGCCGTGGCCGCCACCTTGAACCCCTACATCAGCTTCGCTGGAAACGCGCGCGCGGCCATGGAGCACTACCGCGACGTGCTCGGAGGGGATCTGACCCTCAGCACCTTCGGTGAGTTCGGCCAGGCCGGCACCCCGATCGAGGACCTGATCATGCACGGCATGCTGCACACGCCGAGCGGGTTCACGCTCATGGGTGCGGACACGCCCCCGGGGATGGAGCACCGGCCGGGCGGGGCGATCGCGATCAGCCTCAGCGGGGACGACGAGGCTGAGTTGCGCGGGTACTGGGACGGGCTGTCCACGGGCGGATCCGTGACTGTGCCGCTGGAACGTCAGATGTGGGGCGACCTGTTCGGGCAGTGCACCGACCAGTTCGGCGTCAGCTGGATGGTGAACATCGCCTCGGCGGCGTGAGGCCACCCGGGGGAGCCAGTGGCGTCGGGGAGCGGGATGGTGGTCCGCCCGCGACAAAGCGCGCGATGTCGGTGGCCACCCGATCCGGTTGCTCCCAGAGCACGAGGTGGCCGGTGCCCTCGTAGACGACAAGGTGGGAGTTCGGGATCGCGGACGCCAGGGCCGCTTGGTCCGCGCGAGCCAGCAATCCGTCGCGGTCCCCCCAGATGATGAGGGTGGGGGCGCAGATCGACCCCAACCCGATCGGTGGCGGGGACGTCGTCAGGCCGGCGAGGCTCTGACGCCACACGGCTGCCGGAATCCTCGCTGCGTCGTCGACCCGGTCCTCGAAGTACCAGTCAGGCACCTCGTGGAACAGTGGGAACCATTCGAGGAACTGCCTCACCCACCTCGGGTCCAGTGGGTCGTCGAGCCCTTCGATCTCGTGGGCGAATGGTGGGCGTCCGTGCAGGGTGAGTGGCGAACCGATGAGGACCAGGCCCGCCACACGGTGCGGATAGCGGATGGCGACCTGCTGGGCGACGTACCCGCCACTGGACGAGCCGGCCAGCACGACCGACGGCACCTCCATGGCGTCCAGGAAGGCCACAACATCGCCCGCAAGTGACTCCAGGTCGTAGCCATCGGCAGGCTTGTCAGCCTCGCCATGGCCGCGTTGATCCAACGCAAGGACGCGAAGGGAGGGCTGGAGCAGTGGCGTCAGGCGATCGAAGGACCTGAGCGACTCGATCCACGCATGCAGGAGGAGCACGGCAGGGCCTGAGCGGTCGCCCCGCTCCGTGAAGGCAAGGGCGACGCCAGTCCTGAGTGGGACACGGCTGGCTCGCTGTCCCGGGGCCACGCGGTTGGCCTGCGAGTGCGTCACGGCCGGTCCGTGTCCCTTCCTCACAATCGTCGGGGTCGTGGCTCGATGGGCCGCACGTTCAGGTGGTGAGCCGGTACATCCGGAACTGGTCATGGTCGAGGTCGATCGTCTGCACGGCGGTGAACCCCGCGCGGCTCGCGTAGTCCTGCATGTGGTCGCGGCGCATCACCGTGCCGGTCGCCTCGGAGGGGGAGGCCGACATGCCATCGGGGAGGCACACCGTCAGGGAGTACCCGTAGAGCAGGCGCTCCATCAGCGGCGCGTCGGGGGTGAACTGGTCGAGCGTGCGCTCGTCGATGATGAGGACCTCTCCGCCGTTCGCCAACGTCCGCATGGATGCCAGCGCCTCGACCGGCCGGCTCATGTCATGCACACACTCGAAGGCGAACACCGCGTCGTAGCCGACGTCCTTCTCGAGCTCGGCGATGTCGGCGACATGGAACGCGACCCGATCCGAGACGCCGTGCTCCTGGGCATGGTGACGGGCGGCCTCGATGCTGGGCGCGTCGATGTCGTACCCGTCGACCCGGAGGTGCGGCAGGCCCTCGGCCAGTGCGATCGCTGCCCAACCCATGCCGCAGCCCACGTCAGCCACCCTGGCTCCTGGCGCGGCAAGGCGCTGGGCGACCTCAGGGATCCGGGGCAGCCAGTCGTCGACCAGCAGGGTGCGGAATATGGGCCGGTTGGCCTCCGCCTGCCCGTGGCGCATCTCCTGGCCGTGGTCCTCCCACCCGAAGGTCCGCTCACCGCGGTAGGTGTCCAGCAGCGCCGGCAGCGCCCGCCCGGCGACCACTGTGCACCGCACCGACGGGGCGAGGAACGCCAGGGAGTCCCGGTCGAGCATCACCTCGCGGACCGACGCAGGCATCGAGAACCGGCGGGCATCGGGTGGATCCTCGTGGTTCCTGCACTCCAGCCAGCCACCGGCCGTTTGAGCCTCGCACCATTCCCGCGCATATCGGGGGACCACGCCGGTGCGCTCCGCCAGCTCATCGGCGGTGATCGCCGATCCGTCGTCGAGCGCCTTGTAGAGGCCCAGGGCATCGCCCAGGTACAGCGCGTACAGGTCCATCGCGCCAGCGAGCGCCTCAACGAGCCGCCCGACGATGGTGTCCAGGTCGCGGGGCGGGACAGTCAACTCCGTGTCGGTCACGTGGGATCCGCTAGTCCGCTGCTCGGCCCCAGACATGGGCTCCACCCCAGTCGATCGCCTCCACGGGCTCATCGCCGACGACCCAGGCGTCATGCCCGGGCGGCAGCCAGTTCACATCCCCGGGACCGGCCTCGAACTCGCTGCCGTCGGCCGTCCGCACGCCGAGCCGTCCGGAGATCAGGCACTGGAAGTGCGGCGCCTCGCAGAGCTCCGTCCCTGCCGCTGGCTTGACGTGGTCGGACCACCGCCAGCCCGGCTGGAGCGTCATCCGCATGACCTTCCCGCCGCCGATGTCGACGATCTCACCCCGACCGAACGGGAACTCCCGGACATCATCAGGATCCGAGAAGTTCTTGAGCTCGAAGCTGGCCATTGCTGGCCTCCTTTCCTCGGCGATCCACGGTCGTCACGAGGAGGCCCGAGGTGGCCCACTCCGCGCGTGGTTGGATCGCCACCTACCCCATCAGATTAGGTGAGGCTCGCCTCACCATACTCCCCGGGGCATGGTCGAATCAATGGCCCGGAGCTCGTCCACGGCTCCACCGGAAGGCTCATGTTCGGGGCCTGTACGCATGCGCGGAGCCGCAGTAAGGTGAGGGAACCCTAACCACAGGTACCGTCTCCGGTGGGGTCGGTCGCTGATGGAGAGGGCTGGCTGAAGACGACTCAGGAGGCATCAGATGACAGGCAACGCTGACATTGCGCGGGGCATCTACGAGGCGCTGAGCGCTCACGACCTCGATCGCATGATGTCCATGATGTCCGAGGACATCGTGGACCACGAGATGGCCTCGGAGATGCCGCCTGGGAGGGAGGGGGTGCAGCAGTGGTTCGACACGTTGTTCGCGGCGTTCCCGGACATGACGGCCACGGTGGAGGACATCATCTGCGAGGGTGATCGGTGTGCCTGTCGGGTTCGGATGCAGGGCTCCCACCAGGGCGAGTTCATGGGGATCCCGGCGACGCGGAACCCCGTCGACATCGAGGTCTACGACATCCTCCGGCTGGAGGACGGGATGGTCGCCGAGCATTGGGGGCTCACGGACGACGCGCGGATGATGCGCCAGATCGGCGCGATGCCCGGCTGATGGCAGGTGGGCCAGTGCGAGCTCGTCGGGGTCTTGCGGGTCGCTGAGCCTCGTAGGCTGGGGGTATGACGCGACGCCCCTATGAGGTTCTGCCGGGCCACCACGGGGGCCGGATCAAGGTCTCCGTGGCTGGCAGCGAGCTCCTGCGCATCCCCCGCCTGAACCGCGGCACCGCGTTCACTCTCGAGGAGCGGGAGCGGTTCGGGCTGATCGGGCATCTGCCCACGGGGGTGACGCCGCTGGAGGCCCAGCTGCACCGGTCGTACAGCCAGTTCCTGCGCGCGGAGACCGACCTGGACAAGTTCGCCTTCCTGTCGGCGCTGCGTGATCGCAACACGGTGCTGTTCTACCGGCTGCTCAGCGAGCACCTCGAGGAGATGATGCCGATCGTCTACACGCCCACGATCGGTGCGGCGATCATCGAGTTCAGCCAGTCCTACCAGCGTCTGCACGGGGTGTTCCTCTCGATCGACAACCCGGAGCAGATCGAGCGCTCGCTGCAGGGCCAGGGTCGCAATTCCGAGGATGTCGACCTGCTGATCGTGACCGACTCCGAGGGCATCCTCGGGATCGGTGATCAGGGCGTGGGCGGAATCCAGATCGCGTTGGGCAAGAAGTCCCTCTACACGGCGGCTGCGGGCATCGACCCGAACCGGGCCCTCGCGATCGTCCTGGACGTGGGGACCGACAACCTGGCCCTGTTGTCCGACCCGCTCTACCTGGGCCTTCGGCACAGCCGGGTCCGCGGGCAGCGCTACGACGACTTCATCGAGGCGTTCGTCGACGCGGCGACCACAGTGTTCCCCTACGCGATGATCCATTGGGAGGACTTCGGCGCCGCCAACGCCCACCGGGTGCTCAGCACGTACCGGGATCGGATCTGCACCTTCAACGACGACGTGCAGGGCACCGCGGCCGTGGTCGCAGCGGCCGCCCTGGCCGCGGTCCGGTCCAGCGGCGGTCGCCTGCGCGACCAGCGCATCGTCATCCACGGGGCCGGCACCGCGGGGGTCGGCGTTGCCGACCTGATGCGCGACATGATGATCAGCGAGGGTGCGACACGCGAGCAGGCAACCGCGGCCTTCTGGGGGCTCGGCAGCCGCGGGCTGCTCACGACCGCCCTCGGGGACAGGATCCGGCCGTTCCAGCGGCCATACGCACGCGACGCATCCGAGACCGATGCCTGGACGCTGGACGTCGAAGGGCGCATCGGCCTGGCCGATGTGGTCCGCAACGTCCGGCCCACGATCCTCATCGGCACCTCCGGCCAACCCGGGGCCTTCACCGAGCCCATCGTCCGCGAGATGGCCGCGCACGTGGACCAGCCCGTGATCATGCCGCTGTCCAATCCCACGTCATTGGTCGAGGCCACACCCGCGGACCTGCTGGCCTGGACCGACGGCCGCGCGCTGATCGCCACCGGGTCCCCGTTCCCCCCGGTCCACCTCGACGATCGGGAGTACCGGATCGCCCAGGCCAACAACGCACTGGTGTTCCCCGGCCTGGGGCTGGGCGTGGCCGTGTGCCGGGCGACCCGCGTGACCGACCGCATGATCGCAGCGGCCGCGCAGGCCGTCGCCGGGCTCGTCCACGTGGATCGTCCTGGGGCGTCGCTGCTGCCGGCTGTCTCCGAGCTGCGCATGGTGTCAGCCACGGTTGCGATCGCCGTCGCCGGGGCCGCCGAGCGGGACGGCGTGGCGACCCGCGTCCTGGACAACCCCGTCCAGCAGGTGTTCGACGCCATGTGGACGCCCGAGTACCCGGAGCTCATCCTCGACCAGTGACCGGCACATGAGCGGCAAGTGGGTGTTCCCCGCCTTCGGGCAGGTGGTGCTCGGCCAGGAGTCGCAGGCCCAGTGCATACGATCCACACATGGTCTCCGCCGCGTTCATCCCGCCGCACTTCGAGCCACCCACCTCGCTCGTCACGGGTCAGTTCATCCTCGAGCCGCTGGGTCCGCAGCACAACGAGGCCGACCACGCGGCGTGGACCTCCAGCATCGAGCACATCAGAACGACGCCCGGCTACAGGAATCGGTCCTGGCCACCGCTGGACGGCATGTCCCTCGAGGCCAATCTCGCCGACCTGCGCGGCCATGCTGATGACTTCACTGCCGGCAGGGGATTCACCTTCACGGTTCTCGACCCGGCTGACGGCAGCGTCATCGGCTGCGTCTACCTGTATCCGCCCGAGTCCGAAGGAGACGTCAGCGTCCGGTCATGGGTGCGCCACGACCGGGCCGACCTCGATCAACCGCTCGCCGAGGCCGTCGCCACCTGGATCTTCGCCGAATGGCCATGGGAGCAGTTGGAGCGCTTCGGTCGTTGACACGCCCCGATCACGTCGTTCCTGGCTACTCCGGCTGAACCCACGCCTGTTCGTCTGACAGCCGGGGCGGCACGACGGCGTGCAGATGCCGGCTCGTTTCACGGCCCGCCGGTGACTGGCAGCCGGGTGGGGTGGGTTCGGGTGGGCGGCCGGTGAGGATCTCGTAGTACTGGGCGAGTTCGTCGCAGGTGCGAGGTCCCAGCTTGGGGTTGACCCGGACAGGCCCGTCCATCATCGCCCAGGCGATCGTCTCGGCGGCGAGCTCGATGCCTCGGTCGCCCCATGCGTGCTCCGGGTCGGACCAGGTGGGCATCGAGGTGGCGGTCTGGAACTGCTCGATGACCTCGGGCGTCACGTGCTCGTCCATCCACGCATGTGCGAGCTCATGGAGGGTGATCTCCCTGACCCAGGTGTCCCAGGTGGTGCAGCCCGGGTCCAGGCAGGCCGCTGTGGAGTCGAAGCAGAGGGTGACAACATCGCCCAGGATCAGGCCGGCGACGCCCTCGCACTTGTCGACCTGGTTGTCGTGGAAGGTCACGCGACGGACCTTCGGCGCGCCCAGGCCATGGGCACGGAACTGGGCGAACGACCAGGTGATCAGGCCCTCCAGGCCCGGTGTGCCGTTGTACACCTCGATCTCCAGGTCGCCGACGGCCAGGGTGCCGGTGCGTTCCACCCGGACCGGGTCGGGCACCACCGCGGCGTCCCACCAACCGGGCGGCAGGGCGCCGTCGGCAGAGCAGCGCTGCAGGTCGTCGATGCGGTGGAACCTTTCCTCGGCCCGGATCAGCCCGTCCCTGCCGAGCTGCAGGACCGTGCCGACCTGGTGGGGGCAGGAGCCCGCGGCCCCCACGGTGATCAAGGAGGGCGATCGTGTCGAACGGGACGTCCTCGAGGGGGCGACCGGCGGCGTAGACGGCGGGACCCCGGAAGTCCGGCAACTGGTCGACGACCACCTGGCCGAGTCCGCCGGCCGTGCCAGGCGCGTCCGCAAGATCGGCGATCTGCGCGGCGCCGCGCGCGGTGACCCCGGCCAGCGAATCCGTGACCACGGCGTCGGGTTGGTACAGGGCCACCACGAGTTCGACGTCCTCCTGCGACCAGGCCCGTGCGTAGCGCTGGGCGACGGCCTGGACCGTCGCGGTCCGCTCGTCGCCGGGGTCGTGTGTCCGCCAGCTGGCCAGGGAGGCGGCGATCGTCTCGGAGTCGGCGTCGGCCGAGCCCATGCGGGTGTGGACGACTGCGTCGATCTGCCTGCTCTGGTACCCGGGTGCCACGTGCTCGGTGGTCAGCGCGGCATCGGCGGAGAGGTACACGGGGCCGGTCTGCGTGCGCGTGTCGTGGAACGGTCGCCAGTGCGCATTGAGGTACTCCAGCGCCTCGGCGCGCCCGGTGATCGGATCGGCGCCCAGAGCTCGGTGGTCCAGGACGACGTCGGGGTTGTAGAAGCTGACCAGGTTCTCCACGCCCTGGCGCTGCGCCGAGGTCCGGGCGGCGAACCACTGCTCGGGGATGGTGGCGGTGGTCTGATCCTCGGGCCCACTGGCGGTGGGTCCGCACCCAACGATCAGGGTCGCCGCTGCCAGCAGGGTAGTCAAGACCCGCCAAGGTGCCTGGCACTCACAGGTGCGTGCCCGTGGGATGCGGGGCATGGGTTCACCCCCCAGCGGGTAGGCAGGCTGCGCCGGCCGTGCTGGCCTGGGTGAGGGCTTGGAAGTCGGCGGCGATCTGGTCGCAGGTGCGCCCGGCGAGCGTGTCGGGTGGGGCGTAGGGCTGGTCCATCAGGCCCCAGGCCACCGTCGCCACTGCCAGGTCCATGGCAGCCGACGATTGGGGGGCTCCGCGACCTGCCCACTCCAGCCCGCGGGCCTCGGCGAAGCCGGCGAGCCGGTCCAGCGAGCCTGCGTCGGCCACCCACCGGTGGGCCAGCTCGGTGAGGGCGAAGGCGCGCTCCGAGGCCGGCCACTCCTGGCAGCCCTCGGCATCGCAGCCCTCCGCGGTGCTGGGCAGGACAAGGTCCGGGGCTCCTCGGATCGAAGCCATAGGCGGTCCACGGGTCGGCCACCGGGGGCAGGAACGTGACCGAGGTGGGTGCCGGGGCCGGCAGACCGGCGTCGGCGAACCGCTGCAGGGCCCATCGCAGCAGCGCCTCACGCTGCGGGGGTGCCGTTCCACACGGTGACCTCGTTCCCGGCGACGGCCACCGTGCCGGTCACCTGCGCGGCACGTGGGGCCAGCGACTGCCACCACCCGCTCGGCAGGTCCTTGGTGTCCAGGCAGGCACGCACCGAGTCGACCCGGTGGTAGCGCTCCTCCCGGGTGATCCGGCCCTCGTCATCCAGCCAGAGCGCGACCCCGACGTGGGGCTGGCAGGCACCCTCGCCGGGTAGGTCGAGCAGGATGCACCACCATGTCCAGCGGCTGGTCGGCCACATTCGGGTCGTGCAGCGCGTACACGGCGGGGCCCTCGCCGTCCGGGATCTCCCGCAGGCTGGCACCCCGCAGGGAAATCGGGGCGCGCCCGGCCGCGGCCGCGTCACTGATCTGCGATCCGGTCAGGGACACCTCGTGCAGGGTGTCGCGCAGCACGGCGCCAGCCGCATAGACGTCAGGAGTCGGCTGCCCCGAGTCGGTCCACATGCGCAAGTAGTCCTCGACGACCCGGTCGACCGGGTCGGGGCGCAGGCCCGCAATCAACTCACCGCCCTGAACCGATCCGGTCCAGGTCATCCGGGTGGCCCCCGACGTGCCGGCGAACTCGTACACCGGAGCCTGGGGCACGACAGCCTCCGTGAACCTGACGCGTGACGGGTCGATCGCCCCATCGACAGACAGGTAGGGCGGTTCCTCGGCGCGGGCCTCGGCGACCCCGGCCCGGGAAACTCTCCCGCAGGATCGGCCACACCCGTCCGCCCGGCCAACGGCCTGCGGTCGGCCAGTCAGGGGGTGCATGTCGATCGTCGCCTCGGGGCGAAGAACGTGCCGAGATTGGCGAACCCGCTGTTCCACGACACGTGGATGTCGGCGAAGTACTGCTCAGCCTCGGCCGCCCACTCCGCCTCCGGGCCGGTGCACGCGACCAGCGAGCAGACCAAGGCCACGGACATCCCGGCCCCGGCCACAGCCCGGGCTCCATGTCGTGCCCCGTCTCGGCGGGGTCCGCTGCGGATCCCCACACCCCCTGTCTACGCTGCGGCAGGCAGCAGCCTCAAGGGCCATCTGGCCCTGGATCGCCCACCGCCGGCCACTGCGATCAACCGCGCCGGCAGGTCGACGTCGGCGTGGGACCCGGCCGGGTGTGGCCCTACGCGAGGCCCGCAACCTGTACGCGTTCGAGGGAGTGACCCAGATCGGACTCGGCCTGGACCGGCAACGACCCTTCCGGGCCACCTGGTTGGAGGCACCAGGGCGACTGGTCATCGATATCTACACCGGCACACCGCTGAGCTGACCCCCACCCCGGCGGGTGCGGGCACCGGTCCACCGGGGCCGGGCTGCGGCTCAACGTCCCATCCGGGGGCGCCGATACATGCAGCGAAGGGGGCCCGTCCCGGGTCATTGCCGGCCCGGGCTCCCCTGGGGTGACCCCCGCCTCGGCCCATCACCCCCCGCGGGGGTCCCCCTCACGCCACCACGGCGGTGCTGGACACACGTCAGCGCCGGGGCGCCCGGTCAGGGGTGGTGTCCTCGTCCGATTCCGCGCCCGCCCGGACAGGGCCGCCCGGGGCGGCCGGACCCGGACCGACAGCCGTTCGCAGGACCAGGCCGGCACGGCCGAACGGTCGGAGACCGGCCATATCTCCCTCGCGCACCCGGCGATGCGCGCCGTTGGGGGACCATTGGCCCTTCCCTTCTCGGGGGCTATGAGCAGGATGGGCAGCGGAGGGGCTGTCCCCCTTCAAGACAGGGGAGTGATCATGAACGCAGTGACTCCAGGCGCGGATTCCGCGGCCCTGGATGAGGCCATCGCCTTCGCCACAGCTCACCCGGTGTGCTTCTTGGCCACCACCGACGCAGACCAGCCCCATGTCCGCGGCTGGCTGTTCTGGTTCGCTGACGAGACCGGTTTCTACTTCCAGACCCTGGCGCCCAAGGACGTCTACCACCAGTTGAAGGCCAACCCGAAGACGGAGGTCTGCTTCTTCAACGGTGGGGACCTGGCCACGGCGCGAACTCTGAGGGTCACCGGAGCCGTCGAGTTCCTCGACGACCCGGCCCTCAAGCATCGCCTCCTGGAACAGGACATGCCCTTCCTGGCCCCACTCGGCAAGGGCGCGGAGGACCCGCTGCATCAGATCTTCAGGATCTCCCACGGCCAGGCGTTCTTCTGGGGGATGGGCGACATCCTCAAGGAGCACGAGCTGGAGCGCATCACGTTCTGAATACCGCGAGGGCTGGCAGGCCGGCGGACCTGTCCTCGGATCACACCGTGGTCACCCGCTGCCCCCACCGTGCTATGCCGGTGTGGCGTGGGCCTTCGCGAGTTGGTCCAGGTCCCGTACCGCGTACCTGTGGTGCTCCCACTCCTCCTCCAGGATGGTGCGCAGGCACGAGAGCACGGTCTCGGGGTAGTCGGGCGCGTGCGGGTTCTTCCGAGGCGCCGCGAGCTCCTCGGCGGTGATGCCCGCGATGTAGCGCCGCACCATCGCCTGCCGGTCGGCTCGAGCCTCGAGTACCTCTGCGAACGAGGGCGGCTCGGCGGAGAAGTCTGACTCGTCATAGGCGGCGCTGTCGTCGTGGTCGTCGTTGGGCAGACCGGCCGGGTGGTAGGGCCGGCTGCGGTCGAGGATCGCCCTGCCGAGCCACGTGTCGGTTGCCATCACCAGATGTCGCAGCGTCTGCGTGAAGGACCATTCGTCGTCGACGGACGCGTCGAGCGTGCCGGGCGGCATCGCCAGGGCTCGCTCGAGGGTGGCCTCCCACGTCCGCTCCAGGGCCGCCCAGGCCGCTGTGAGCCCTTCCGGGTCCCGGGCGTCACGCAGCTCGCGTCCGGGGAAGCGACGATTCAACTCTGCGTCCACGAGGGGCACGACATCGACACCGTTGACCAGCAGCCCGCGGTCGCCCTCCAGCAGCCATGGGGACTCGATCTCCATGCCTGCGACCTCGCTCCCGCGGACGACAACGTCGCCGAAGTCGCAGCCGATGAACCGGGACGAACGCAGGCTCCGGTTCCGGAAGGTCCTGTCGCGCAGGGTCTCGGGTCGGCTCTCAGTCACCACACGACTCTGGCACAAGGTCCAGACACCCCGCCAGGGGGCGTGCGGAACCATCGACGTTCGACGACGCGCGTGGCGCGGCCATCATGACGTCTACGAGGTGACCTTGCGCGTGAACGTGAGATGGGTGACGCCGCTGGGGGAGGCAACCGTCTCAATGTCGTAGGACTTCTCGAGTGCCTCGAGCCCGTCCCAGAGGCGGACGCCGCGGCCGAGCAGGATCGGGACCTGGACCAGGTGCATGTGGTCGACGAGCCCGGCGGCGAGGAAGTCGCGCACGACGGTGGGTCCGCCGCCGATTCGGATGTCCCGGCCATCGGCTGCCGCGCGCGCTATCTCGAGCGCCGTGGCTGGGGCGGCCTGGAGGAAGTGGAAGGTGGTGCCCCCCTCCATCTCGATTGGGGGCCGGGGGCGGTGGGTGAGCACGAAGGTCGGTGTGTGGAACGGTGGGTTCGGGCCCCACCAGCCTGTCCAGTCCGGGTCATCCTGCCAACCTGGTGGGCCGAACTTGTTGGCGCCCATGATCTCGGCGCCGATGCCGGGCTCATGGCGCTGCGCGAAGGCGTTGTCGACCCCGTCGCTGCCGCCCGCGTCCCAGAACCTGGTGGCGAACATCCACTCGTGGAGACGCTGACCGGCATGGCCGAAGGGTGCTTCGGCGGACTGCGGCTCGCCGGTGGCGAAGCCGTCGAGGGAGATCGACAGGTTGTGGATCCGTGTCAGTGACATCCGCACGCTCCTCAGTTGGTGATTGCGCCAGGCAGGTGGTGTGGCTGTTCGATCCGTATCGTCTCGCCGTCGCTCAGCCCTTCCAGAGGCCCAGTTGGGGGAGTGGTCAAGAGACTATTGTCGGAGCGGCCCTCGCGTGGTGGGATCCGGGTATGCAGCACGCAACGTCCGACGACGGGACTCTGATCGCTTTCCATCAGGTGGGCCACGGAGCTCCGGTGGTCATCGTCGGGGGAGCGTTCTCGACCGCAGAGGCGGGTGCTCCACTTGCTGCGGCGCTGGCGGCCGCGGGCTTGTCCGGCGTGACGGTGGACCGCCGTGCCCGCGGGAACAGCGGCGACACCGCGCCCTACGCGCCGGCTCGCGAAGCTGAGGACCTTGCGGCGGTCATCGACGCGATCGGCGGTGAGGCCGCGGTGATCGGGCACTCCTCGGGCGCCGTACTTGCCTTGTTCGCCGCCGCGGAGGGCGTGCCCATGACGCACCTGTTCCTCTCGGAGCCGCCGTTCCGCTTCGGTGAGGGCGAACCGTCCACGGACCTGCCCGAGCGCCTCCAAGCGCTCGTCGACGACGGGCACGCGGAGGAGGCCGTGGTCCTGTTCCAGCGGGAGGCGGTGGGCCTGCCGGACCCAGTGATCGAGCAGATCCGGTCCAGCCCAATGTTCGCCTCCCTCGTCCCGCTCGCCCAGTCAACCGTCTACGACGCCCTGCTCACGCAGGCTGTCTCGACCCCGACTGCGGCGATGATCGGCGTGGAGCGTTCCCGTGACGATCCTGCGCGGCGAGCCGACGTTCCCCATGCTCGTCGAGGCGACCGACCGGCTCGCCGCGCTGATGCCGCACGCGGAACTTGTGGTCGTCCCGGAATCCCACGACCACGGGGTCGATCCGGCCGGCACCGTCCGTGAGATCCGCCGCCGGCTCGCGCTTCCCCGATGACGACGACTGAAGGACGCGCAACTCGACTCCGTTCCACTCCCAGGCCGCTCCGCTTCCCAAGGCTGTTCGCGCGGTGTAATCTGATATCAGATTGATACCTCTAGAAGGAGGATCTGATGAGCACCGCCCTGACACCCACCCCCGAATCCACCCGCACCTCGACCCCGCAGGTCATCGAGAAGCGAGCACACAGCGTCAACGGTTGGCCGGTGGTGGTCGCCGGCCTCGTCGGGATCATCGCCTGCGCCTGGGCAATCGGCCTGGCCATAGCCGGGGGTGGCGAGGGATTCGACATGCCGGTCTACTTCTGGGTCAGCATCGTCGCGCTGATCCTGATCATCGTGCTGCTCACCGGGCTGACCCCAGTCGCCCCCGGGCAGGCCCGGGTCGTGCAGCTGCTCGGGCGCTACGTCGGCACCATCCGACAGGACGGCCTGCGCTGGGTGAACCCGCTGACCGTGCGACGCTCGATCTCCACCCGGATCCGCAACCAGGAGACCCAGGTCCTCAAGGTCAATGACCTGGCCGGCAACCCCATCGACATCGCCGCCGTCGTGGTCTGGCAGGTCACCGACACCGCGATGGCCAGCTTCGACGTCGACAACTTCGTGGACTTCGTGTCCATCCAGACCGAGACCGCGGTTCGGCACATCGCCAACTCGTACCCCTACGACAACAACGCCGGGACATCCCGGCTGAGCCTGCGCGACAACGCCGAGGAGATCACCGCCGAGCTGAGCCGCGAGATCGGACAACGCGTAGCCCCAGCAGGCGTGCGCATCATCGAGTCCCGGCTGACACGGTTGGCCTACGCCGCCGAGATCGCCCAAGCGATGCTGCGCCGCCAGCAGGCCGACGCCGTAGTCGCCGCACGGGCCCGGATCGTCGAAGGCGCCGTCGGGATGGTCGAGCAGGCCCTGCACCAGCTCGAGGAACAGGACGTCGTCGTCCTCGACGACGAACGCAAGGCAGTCATGGTCTCCAACCTGCTGGTCGTCCTCTGCTCCGAGCAGAACACCCAACCGGTGGTCAACGCCGGATCGCTGTACTGAGGCACCGTGGCTGAGCGTAAGGCGGTGTTGCTCCGCCTGGACCCAGCCGTCCACGACGCGTTGGCCAGGTGGGCAGCCGACGAGCTGCGCAGCACCAACGCCCAGGTCGAATTCCTCCTTCGCCGGGCCTTGGTCGACGCAGGACGGATGCCCGCGAAAGCCAGCCCCATCCGCCGCCAAGGAAGGCCAGCGCGGGCCCCTGGGGCCGAGGACTCGAACACGAAAGGAGGCCACCGAACCCGACTGAGTTAACGGCGATCGGCTCACCCTCACCAACGACGAGGCATACACGCTCGTCATCGAGGTCGCTTCAGGGCTGCTCGATGACGTCGCGGACATCGCTGATCGCATCACGGCAGGCCTCGCGCCCCGACAGCGCCGAGGCGACGGTCACCCTGCGACAGCCACAGGTTCACGCTCGTAGAGGTGGCGGGCCCAGAGGTAGCCGACGAGCGACAGCACCGCGCACCACGTCAGGGCGATGAGGAGTGTGGATCCGGCGGGCGTGCCGTCGAGCAGCCCGCGGACCCCTTCGACCATGGGTGTGAACGGTTGGTGCTCAGCGAACCAGCGCAGCCCCACCGGATAGGACTCGGCGGGAACGAAGGCGCTGCTCAGGAACATCAGCACGATCAGCAGCAGCGGGGTGTTGCTCGCGGTCTCGACGCTGCGGGCGTTCAGGCCCAGGGCCAGGCAGAGCCAGATGACGGCGAACGAGATCGCCAGGGCCAGCCCGAACGCCGCGACCCACCCGCCTGGGCCACCGCTGGGTCGGTAGCCGAGCAGCACGGCGATCGCGCTGACCACGACCAGGACGAAGGCTGCTTGCACCATGCTGCCCAGCACCTCGCCGGCGAGCACGGCGGAGCGGGCGATCCCCATCGTGCGGAAGCGGGACATGATGCCCTTGGTCCGGTCGGCGGCGATGGAGATCGCGGTGCCGAGGCCGACTCCGGCGATGGCGAACAGGAGGATGCCGGGAACCACGTACTCGAGGTAGGCCGCGCGGCCGCCACCGGAGAGGTCCGGGCTGACGCCGGCGCCGAGTGTCTCGCCGAAGACGAAGACGAAGAGCAGCAGGATCAGCACGGGCTGCGCGAGCAGCATGACCGTCAGCGAGGGGTAGCGCTGGATGTGCCGGAGGTTGCGGCGCAGCATCGTGGTGGCGTCGCGGGTGGGCAGGGCGATGCTCATGGCAGTGCCTCCGTGATCGTGGTGGACGAGGCGGCGGCGTGCCCGGTCAGGGCGAGGAAGACGTCATCGAGGTCCGGGCGGTGCACCGTGACGTCGGTGACGGCCGACTCGTGGGCGCCCAACCGATCCAGCGCCCCGCGCAGGGAGGCGACGCTGCCGTCGATCGGGATGGTCAGGGCGCGGTGCTCGGAGTCAGCCCGGCTGCCCAGGGCGCTGGCGGCGGCCAGGCCCTCGTCGGTGTCGAAGGTGACCCGGACGTGCCCGCCCGGCACCTGGCGCTTGAGGGCATCGGGAGTGCCGTCGGCGACGATGCGACCGGCGTCGAGGACGACCACGCGGTCAGCGAGCTCGTCGGCCTCGGGCAGGTACTGGGTGGTCAGCAGGATGGTGACGCCCTCGCGCAGGTGGCCGCGCACGATCTCCCAGACCGTCCGCCGGGATCGGGGGTCCAGCCCGGTGGTGGGCTCGTCGAGGAAGATCACCTTCGGCCGGCCGATGAGGGTCATCGCAAGGTCCAGTCGGCGCCGCATGCCCCCGGAGTAGGTGGTGGGCACCCGGTCGGCGGCCTCGACCAGCTCGAACGTCTCGAGCAGCTCGTCGGTCCGGCTGCGGCCCAGGGGCCGGGGCAGGTGGTGCAGGTCGGCCATGAGGGCGAGGTTCTCCCGACCGGTGAGCAGGTCGTCCACCGCGGAGAACTGGCCGGTGACGCCGATCAACCTGCGGACCGCGTCGGCCTCGTGCACGACATCGTGGCCCAGCACGCGCCCGGTTCCGGCCGTGGGCGTGATCAGGGTGGACAGGATGTTCACCATCGTGGTCTTGCCCGCACCGTTGGGGCCCAGCAGGGCCACGGCCTCACCCTGGCCCACCTGCAGGTTCTCGATGTCGAGGACGGTCGCGTCGCCGTACCGACGGGTCAGGCCGACGGCCTCGATCCCGGGCGTCGCTGCGTTCATGGTCAGGCCGTCCCGTCGGTGTCCGGGGTGTCGCCGATCCGCCGGATGCGGATGTCGCCGTATGACGTGCGCCCGACGATGCGCACCGAGGGTCCGCCAGCTGGTGGCGCGTCGGTGGTCGGGACGAACTCGCTGACCACCCGGCCGTACTTCGTGTCCAGGTCCATCCATACGGCCCGACCGTCCGGGATGCCCACCTCAAGATCGCCGTGCGAGGTCTTGAGGTCGACGTCGGTCCCGGTGGCGATCCCGATGACCACGGCCCCGTGGGCGGTGCGCGCTTCGACGCTGCCGGCCACGGACTCGGCCTCGATGCGACCGTGCCCGGCTCGGACCTTCAAGTCGCCGCCGACCGTGCCGATGCGTGGACCGGTGCTGCCGTTCCTGATGTCGACGTCGCCGGTGGCCGAGGCGATCTGGGTGTGGCCGGCCGGTGTCGCGATCGTGGCGTCGCCGGTGACGTTGCCGACGATGATGTCCCCGGTGCCGCTGCGCGCATCGAGCACCCCGGTGTCCCCGAGGCGGATGTTGCCGGCGCCGGTGTGGACCGTGCAGTGACCCAGCGTGCCCGTCGCCTCGACGTTGCCCGCCCCCAGGTCGGCGCGCACGGCCGATCCGCTCGGCAGGCTGATCGTGATGTCGAGCGAGGGGGAGTTGAGGATCCGGGCCATCAGGCTCGGCTTCGGCGCGATCACCCGCAGCTGGTCGCCGAGCAGCTCGACGCGGGTGGCCTCGGCGACCTCGATGTGCGCGCGGTCGTCTGGGTCGGTCGGGCGGACGTCGACCAGGGTGTCGGTGCGATCGGTGGCCACGACCTGGACCTCGGCGAAGTTCGCCTCGATGGTGACCGCGATGGGCCCGGGGGTGGGGAAGGTCGCCATGGTGTTCCTCTCGTTCACTGCGCCCAGCCGGTGACCCGCCTGGAGCCGCGACGGGACGCGGCGGGGGGGCCGGGAGCGTTGGGGGGGATGGGAGCGGGGTGGTCGAGTGCGGCGGCGGCGGCGCGCACGAGCCAGGCATTGACCGAGCGACCCTCGCGCAGGGCCGCTGCCTCGACGCGGGCCTTCAGCGAGTCGGGCATCCGCAGGTTGATCCGGGTGGCACCCTCTTCAGGGTCCACGGTCGGCGGGCCGGCGGGTGGGTGCAGCGGCGTCGGGCCCGGCTCTGCGGCCGGCGGCGTCGCGACCACTCCCTCGATGACGAAGCTGGGTTCGCCGCCGCGCAGCCGTACCTCCACCGACCCGGGGGCCAGCTCGAGTGTCAGCTCATCCGCCGCGGCCGACAGCGACTCGAGCAGCGCCAAGCGGACGGCCGACCGGAGCGGAAGGACCAGGCGCTCGGCCAGCGACTCTGCCTCAGGGCCACCTGCCGCGGCCGCCACGGCCATCTGACGGGCGATGTCGTCGACAAAACGATCCAACTGCATGGCACCATTATGGCATCACAGTGACACCACTGCAAGCCACAGTGGCACAAGACTGCGTTGCGTCGACTGGCCCCGCCTGGTGGAGGGGTGAACGTCCCATTGGGCAGGATCGCGGGGGCTAGGGTCGAGCACGTGCACGAACACGAGGGATTCGACGCCGAGGCAGCGACATGGGACGACGACCCCGGCCACGAGGCGCGTCAGGTGGCGGTGGCCCGGGCCATCGAGGAGGTCCTGGACCTCAACCCCCGGATGAGCGCGCTCGACGTCGGCGGCGGCACGGGTCGGTTGAGCATCCTGCTTGCCGACCGGGTCGGCTCCGCGGTCGTGACCGACCCCTCCGCCGGAATGGTGCAGGTCGCCCGGGAGCGGATCGAGGAGGCCGGGCTCAGTGACCGGCTGCGCGCTGTCCAGGCGGACCTGACGACGGACCGGCTCGATGGGTCCTACGACGTGGCGTGGAGCTCCATGGCGCTGCACCACGTGCGAGACCTTGATGGGTTGCTGCGGTCTGTGGCGGGGCTGCTGGTCGACGGTGGTCGGCTGGCCATCGCGGACCTTGACGAGGATCCCGACGGCGCCTTCCACGCCGACAAGGCCGACTTCGACGGGCATCACGGATTCGACAGGGAACACCTGACCGAGCAGCTTGCCCGCGCCGGCTTCACCAACGTGAGCTTCGTTGACGCCACGACCATCCTCAAGGGCGACCGCGAGTTCGGCGTGTTCCTGTGCACCGCGACCAAGGGGGCATCGCACGACAGCGATCACTGAGCACGACACGACACCCACACGTGACGGGGCGTCGTGCGGCTCGCCCTTCGCGCCGTGCCCGTAGCAGCCATCCGGGGTGGGGTCCATCGCGACGTGCCGGACTCCGGTGTCGCTGCGACGGCAGTGACTGACTCAACGTCGACCACGTAACGAAGTACGGGGCATCCGGTGCGCCTTCTCGCCGTGCTCGGCCGCCGTCCTCTGGGTGGAGGCACCGCCGCCGGTCGGTGAGGCGACTGTCGCACAACGACTGCGGTCGGTTCCTCCGGGCCTATGTACAAGTGCGGGGAGGGGGGTGGATGCTGCGTCAGCCGGATGCTCGCCGGAGGTCGTCCGTGTCGATGCTCCACCCATGCCCACCTCGCACGCCCGGTGGGGCGTCCGTCCAGGAGAGGGGTCGCGATGTCAACGAGGGACGAGGCTGGGCCGGATACAGACGTCGACGACTTCGACCTGGTCGTCATCGGGTCGGGACCCGCTGGGGAGAAGGGTGCCACGCAGGCCGCCTACTACGGCTACCGGGTTGCCGTGGTCGAGCGGCGTGCCGATCCCGGAGGATCGGCGATCGCGGTGTCGGGGGTGCCGGTGAAGGCCCTGCGGGATGCCGCGGTGTACCTCACCGGATGGTCCCGACGCGATGTGTTCGGGATCGGCCTGAGCCTGTCGCCCGACCTGGCCATGGACCGGTTGAGGGCCCATGTGACTGACGTGGTCACGACCATGACGCAGGCTGTGCGGGCGAACCTCGAGCGCCACGGCATCCAGCTCGTGCACGGGGAGGCGAGCCTCGGCCCGGAGCGCACGGTGGTCGTGCGTGGCGACGATGGCAAGGAACGGATCCTGAGGACCCGGGTGATCCTCATCGCCACCGGCTCGCGGCCGCACCATCCCCCGGACCTGCCCTTCGACGACCCCGACGTGCACGACTCCGAGACCGTGCTCTCGATCGATCGGCTGCCCGGGCGCCTGGTTGTGGTGGGTGGCGGGCCCGTCGGCACGGAGTACGCATCCATCTTCGCCGCGCTCGGTGTCGAGGTCACGCTGGTCGATCGTGGGTCACGCCTGCTGCCCATCCTCGACGCGGAGATCTCCGGCGCCCTCGCCGACAGCCTGCGAAGGAGCGGTGCCCGGCTGATGTTCGAGTCGCAGGTCGACTCCGTCACGCGGACTGCCGAGGGCTTGGTCGTGCAGGTGGGCCAGGAGACCCTGCGCGCCGACGCCGTGCTCCACGCCCTGGGACGCACGGGCAACGTCGAGGGCCTTGGATTGGGTGCGGTGGGGGTGGAGTCCGATGCACGGGGGCGCATCAGGGTCGACGCTCGCTTCATGACGACTGCCCAAGGGATCTACGCCGCTGGGGACATCACTGGCCCCCCGGGACTCGCGTCGGTGGCCATGGAGCAGGCGCGCGTCGCGATGTGCCGCGCCTTCGACATCCCCTTCAAGGAGTCGTTGGACGCCATGGTGCCCACCGGGATCTACACCCTCCCCGAGGTCTCGATGGTGGGACTGACGGAGGAGGCGGCCCGCGCCGCGAGCGGTGATGTCGCGACCGGCCGCACGTACTTCGCCGGCAACGCCCGAGCGCGGATCTCGGGATCCACCGAGGGAGTCCTCAAGCTGGTCTTCCGGCAGTCGGATCGGCGACTCCTCGGCGCCCACATCCTGGGGGAGGAGGCGACCGAGCTCATCCACATCGCCCAGGCCCTGCTCCACCGCGACGGTGCCATCGACGAGTTCATCGACACCACCTTCAACTTCCCGACCCGCGCTGACGCGTACAAGTACGCCGCCTATGACGGGCTGCCGCCCCGCGCGGCCACCTTGGCCGACCACCGGACCTGGGGGCCCGAAGCGTCCCAGTGAGGTCGCCATGGGCGTCAGGGAGCTGCGGGTCGCTCGGCACCTGACGGGGTGCGAGCCCAGGTGGCGGCCGGGATCCGTTGGCGGCCGACGCCTCGCCGCGCGAGTGGCTCCGCGTGATCGCCCCTCGCCGGAGCCTCCCGTGGACCTGCTGCTCGTGGCTGGCCCGCGCGGACCGGGCCGATTCCCCGACCGGGACCCGAGTCCCACCCGCCGACGTCGTGCCCTGACCACCGCGCAGGCGATGCTGTGCGTCGGCCCCCGCATGGGGCAGGGACTCAGTGCTGGTAGAGGGCGATGTCCATGGCGATCGCGGCGGTCAGCGCCATGGCCCGTTGGACGGGGCTGGTCTTGGCGGCGTAGCGCACGGTGTAGCGGTCGGCGCTGGTGAACCGGGCCCGCGCGTAGCCCTCGTAGACCTTGCGCACCTGCGCGTAGGCATCGCCGTGGGCGTCGAGGACCAGGAACCGGAAGTCGAACCAGTTCTCGCTGGCCAACACGCCCGCGGGCTGCCCATCCACGACCAGCTCGAAGGCCTCGCGGACCACCCGCAGCCGCTGGTTGATCTGTCCGACCTCCACGCCGACGGGATCGGTCACCACGAAACGCTGGGGCCCGACGCCACCGGGCTTGGTCAGGGTGAGAACCAACGATCCGCCCGGATCCCGGAACTCGACGGTGACCGGCATGCTGCGGTCCAGATTGCTCGCGGCCTTGAGGAACCGTGCCCCGCGCCCCTGGCCGACCTGGACGGCCTGCCCGAGGTTCACCCCATCGGGGTCGGACAGGGCGTAGACACTGGACGCCTCGATCACCCGTCCCTGCTGCTCGAGCTGCACCGTCAACGCGGTCAGCATGGCAGCGGACTGCCACGACCGGGCACCGTCCGGGTCTGGGCCGGCTGCGGGCGCCGGAGGAGTGGCGGCGGGCGGGGCTGTGGACACCGCCGGGGTGGGGGGTGGGTTCACCTGCGCAGTCCACTGGGCTCCGTCCCAGAACCTCATGCCCGTCGGTGAGCCCTGTTCGGGGTACCACCCCGCGGGCGGATGGCTCACGTGACCCTCCTTGATGTGTCGGTGTTCTGTGGCGGCAGGCGTTGCCGCCCCGGGTTCGCCTGTCAGGATGTCAGCGGCTCCAGAGTCCGCTGGGGTCGGCGGCGAACGGGTCGGGGCGGCAGATCAGGTCGGCGACGAGCCCGGTCCATCCGGTCTGGTGGGTGGCGCCGAGCCCGGCGCCGTTGTCGCCGTGGAAGTACTCGAAGAAGGTGATGTTGTCCCGCCATCGGGGGTCGTCCTGCAGGGCGTCGACCTGACCGTGGCAGGGGCGTCTCCCGTCGGGCCCGCGCAGGAACAGGGCGAGCAGCCGGTGCCGGAGGTCGTCGGCGCACTGGGCGAGGTCGGCGGTCCGTCCGCTGCCGGTGGGGTACTCGACCGTGAAGTCCGGGCCCAGGGCTTGGGCGTTGCGCTGCAGGCTGCGCAGGATGATGTAGTTCACCGGCAGCCAGACCGGTCCGCGCCAGTTGGAGTTGCCACCGAACATCCCGGTGCTGGACTCGGCGGGTTCGTAGTCGACTGAGACCACAGTCCCAGCCAGGTCGAGGGACACCGGTTGGTTCTCGTGGTGCCGGGACAGGCCGCGCAATCCGTAGGGGGAGAGGAACTCGTCCTCGTCGAACACCCGGGCCAGGACCCTGCGGCCGTCGCCGGGTGGGATCACCCCGAGGGCGACCCGGTCGCCGGTCGACCCGGGCAGCACCTGCCCGAGGCCGGCGGCCAGCGCCTGGGGGTCGAACTGGCCCCGGAGGCTCTCGAAGCGCTTGTTGAACGTCCCGAGGGGTCCGAGGATGTCAGGCCCGAGGACGACGGTGGTCATCAGCGGGAGCACGCCGACGATCGAGCGGACCTTGATCGGCACCTTCTGCCCGTCGGGGGTGTGCAGCACGTCGTAGTAGAAGCCGTCGTCGTCGTCCCACAGGCCCTGGGACCGCATGGCGGCCACGATCAGGGCGAAGTGCTCGAGGAACTTGACCTCGATGTCGGTCCACGCCTCGTCGCGGGTGGCCAGGACCTTGGCCATCTGCAGCAGGGTCAGGGCGTAGAACGCCATCCAGTTGGTGCCGTCGGCCTGCTCAAGGCGGCACCCGGGGGGCAGGTTGGAGCGGTCGATGGCGCTGATGTTGTCCAGGCCGAGGAACCCGCCGGAGAACACGTGGTCGCCCTCCGGGTCGATCCTGTTGACCCACCAGGTGAAGTTCAGCAGCAGCTTGGGCAGCAGCCGGGCCAGGAACGTGTGGTCACGCCGGCCGTCGATGTCCCACACGTGCAGCGCGGCCCACGCGTGCACCGGGGGGTTCACGTCACTGAACGCCCACTCGTACGCCGGGATCGCCCCGTTCGGGTGCTGGAACCACTCGCGGCACATGGCCAGCAGCTGGTACTTGGCGAACGCCGGGTCGATGTGGGCCAGGGCGATCGTGTGGAAGGCCAGGTCCCAGGCGGCGAACCACGGGTACTCCCACGGATCGGGCATGGACAGGATGTCGCGAGCGTCCAGGTGGGTCCAGCGAGCATTGCGGCCGTTGCGGCGCTCGTGCGGCGGGGCCGGCTGGGTGGGATCCCCGTCCAACCAGCGGGCAACGTCGTAGCAGTAGAACTGCTTGCCCCAGATCATCCCGGCGAACGCCTGCCGGGCCACCAGCCGCTCGTCGTCGGTTGCGGTCCTGGGGATCACCTCGGCGTAGAACTCGTCTGCCTCACGGCTGCGCGCCTCGAGCACCTTGTCGAACGGCTTGCCGAACGCGGGCTTGGTCGACGGTGGGCGCAGCCGCACGCGCACCACCTGCGTCTGGCCCGGGCCCACAGTCAGCTGGTACCACGCGGCGCACTTGGTCCCCACAGCCGCGGGGTTCACCGTCGGTGAACCCGTCACGACGTGGTCGTTGATCCCGTCCTTGGGGAACGCCGGGGACTCCGCCT
Organism: uncultured Actinomycetes bacterium; assembly: GCA_963714995.1. Lineage (GTDB taxonomy): Bacteria > Actinomycetota > Actinomycetes > S36-B12 > CAIYMF01 > Prado023. Next base: position 135,121 of record CAVQQP010000003.1, read on the forward strand.
CGCCGAACAGGCGGGCCGTGTTGGTGTCGTTGTCGCAGAACAGCACCGGCGGGAGATCCCCGCCCGGACCTGCGTCGAGGTCCCACTGGAGGGCGCCAAGCCGCGGATGCGCGGTCGTCACCTGCCCGGGCCCACCGGTCTGCATGCTCGGACGGGGCGCGTCGACATCCCAGGCCCAGGTGTTGCGGAACCACAGGTGCGGCAGCACGTGCAGCGTGGCGGTCTCGGGCCCCGCGTTGGTGACCCGGACCTCCATCAGCAGGTCGTGCGGGTCGGCCTTGGCGTGCACCACCTCGACCACCCAGTACCGGTCGTCGTCGAACACCCCGGTGTCCAGCAGCTCGTACTCGGGCTGGTCGTGGCCGCGCCTGCCGTTCTCGGCCACCAGGTCCGCGTAGGGGAACTCCGCCTGCGGGTAGTGGTAGCGCCACTTCAGCCACGCGTGGCTCGGCAGCGCGTCGGAGTACCACCAGTACTCCTTGACGTCCTCGCCGTGGTTGCCCTGCGGGCCGGTCAGCCCGAACATCCGCTCCTTGAGGATCGGGTCCCGGCCGTTCCACAGCGCCAGGGCCATGCACAGCTCCTGGCCGACGTCGCTCACCCCGGCCATCCCGTCCTCGCCCCACCGGTAGGCCCGGGACCGGGCGTGGTCATGCGGGAAGTAGTCCCACGCGGACCCGTCTGCGCTGTAGTCCTCACGCACCGTGCCCCACGCCCGCTCGGACAGGTACGGCCCCCAGTGGTACCACGGTGTCGACTCGAACAACCCATCCTCCGGGTGGCCGAAGGACTCGACCCGCTTGCGTTCGGCGCTGGTCATCGTGTCGATCCCCTCCGCCGGTGTGCCGCGGCGCGGTCACCGTGCACCCCCCTCGATCCCACACGGTGACCGGCCCTGTCGCCCTTCATCGCGTCCTTCTCCGTCCTGCCGGTCTCCTGCCGAGTTCGCATGGCCTCATCATCCGGCAGAGGCCGAACCCGTGGGGGATGGGGATCTCGGCGATCGCCGACGGTGTCGGCGCGGGGCTCTGTGCCTGGTCATGTTGCCGCCGGGTGCGCTCCTACAACGAGGGTCCGGCCGAGCCTGGGACATGGAGCACCGGGACGGTCGTGGCCCGGGCGAGCCGGCCCGGCAGGTCGACCCGCAGCCAATGCGACAACCTCGTCGGCAGCGTGCAGACGATCACGGCGTCGAACTGCGACTCTGCGAGGAGCTCCCGGACACGCGCGACCGGGTCGTGGTCGACCACCTCTCCCTGCGCCCTCACTCCGAGCTTCCGGAGCCGATCGAGCTCGTGCTCCACGCGGGCCCCCGCCAGCGCATGTGCTATCTGCTCGGGACTCGGGACGTAGCGGTCGATGGTCGGGTAGTCCCATTGGCTCTCCCCCTCAATCGCCGCGATGGGGGCGACCAAGGAGAACTCGACGGAACCGACCTCCAAGTAGGGCTCGAGCGACTCCTCGAGCTCCGGGCATCCCAGCGTCTGGTTGGCCACGATCAGGATCCTCGTCATGGATTCATCATGCTCGCCTATGACCGGTCTCGGTAGTCCCGGGGTGTCTGGCTGGAGATGCCGCTCGCCGATTCACCGGCGACTCCACGAACCCGCGTCATCCCCCGCCTGTGGCGCCGCAGGCCCCGAGATTGAGCTTGATTCAGCCGACGAGTCGCGCAACGACGGGCATCGGCTCTCTGCCGCCCAGCCCGAAGATGGTGTTGGTGCCGATGGCGAGCTCGACGAAGTTGTAGCCGGTGCCGAACCCCTTGGGCAGGGTGTGCGGGCCGTCCCAAGCCACGCCATCGGGCGAGGTCCACATGAGGTCTGCCGCAGATGCGCCGCCGGTGATGATCCAACCCAGCGGGCCACTGGAGATGGTCAGCGCCTGGATGTCGGTCAGGTCGGTCGCGATCGGCTCCCACACGATGGCGTCACCAGACGTCCACGCCGACCAGTACCCGGGATCGTCAGCATGGCCGACTGCCACGAACCGGCCCTCACGCTCGGCAACGAAGTCCACCACCACCCCGCCATCGAAGGGTGACGTCGGCGTGCGCAGCGTCCAGTCGATGCCGTCCGCCGACGTCCACGTCAACGGCTCGCAGAGGCTCTGGGGACCCCAGTCCATCCGATTCGCGGGCGTCATGGCCACGAACCCATCGCGCGTTGCAAGCACCTGCGGGCCTTTCGGGCCATAGCCAAGATAGGTGTACCCGCAGGCGTCGCCCTGGAGACCCTCGGGACCCGGACCATCCACTGCCTCGAACGTCACGCCGTCGCTCGAGTGGGCGAAGCCGACTCCGCCCTTCACGTCGTGTGTGGCGACCGCATCGCGCGCGCCGAAGGCAATCCCTGTGACCCATCCGGGAACATCCAACTCGGCTTCCGGGGTCCAGGCTGAGCCGTTCCAGGCATTGCGCACGGCGGCACCGTTGAACGAGATCACATCACCGCCCGCTGGCGCGAGGCGGCCCGCAGGCACGTCAGTCTCGACCTCGTGCCAGGCGACCGAGTCCTGCGACCACAGCAGGCGAGGCGGTTCGAACGACGTGGCCACCGGACCGTGCTCGGTCGCCAGCACGTTCCAGAGTTCCCGTCCCTCGGGGAATGCGTAGGTGGTCCACTCCAAGACGCCGATCGACGTCGACATCCGCACCGGCGCCGCACCTTCGACCGGCAGCAGCGAGAATTCCTCCGCCCACGGAGGAACGCTGAACAACGAACCGAGACCAGACGACGTGGCCCCGAGAGTGACACCCGAGGACGCCGGGCCACTGGACTCAGTGCACCCCCCAGCGAGGGCCGCGGCGACCGCGGCCACGACGATCAGTGAGCGACGCATCACGTGCCTCCCATCGACGAATCGACGTCGAGGACATCCACTCCAACTCCAGACCTGCAACTCCATGCTTGACGAGATGTTGGGCACGGCGGGAGAGCCAGAAGTCACCTCCGCAGCCTGAGGACTGGTCTGGCAACCGCTCCCCGGGCCGTCTTGGCCGACACGGATGCGGAATCCGCCAAGCTGGCAGCATCCCGGCGACCGTGATGGCATCTCGACTCGTCTGCTGATCGCCCGAGCAGTCGCACGCGAATTGATCGTTGGTCCTGACCCAGTCCGAGGCACCTTCGGCGGGTCAGCGTTCGCTGGTCGGGACGCGGTGACTGGATCCGGGTGGCGGCGCCGCTGACCAATGCCCGTTGGTCGGTCAGTTCCACGGTGATCGTGCTCGGGCGCCCCATCTCCACCCCCTGCGTGATCACGAAGCTGTCTCCGGTGGCGGCGCGGGTGTGGGCTCGCAGGTAGCCGGCGAAGGCCGCAGCAGCTGCTCCCGTGGCAGGATCCTCGACCACTCCGCCCCAGGGGAAGGGGTCCCGGGCCCGCCAGGTCCGGGGACCCGTCGCAACGGTCAGATGCAGGGTGATCCAGTCGTGTTCCCGGCACAATCGCTGCAACGCGTCGAAGTCGTAGGCGAGCGTCTCGAGCCGTTGGAGGTTGCGGGCCACGAGGATCGGGTGCTTGTTCCCGCCGTAGCCGATCGCCGGCGGCAGAGTGGCGTCGAGGTCCTGCGCTGACCATCCCAACGCGCCCAGCAGCAGGCCCTCGAGGTGCTCGTCGAGCGGGAGGCAGTCAATCGCGGGGCTACGCAACGTCCCGACGGTGCGTGCGCCGTCGCGATGAGCGGTCACCGCCACCGGACCTACCTTGGTCGACAGGGTGTAGGAACCGTGACCCACCGACTCCCCGATGGCCACCGCCGTGGCGATCGTCGCATGGCCGCAGAAGTCCACTTCCCCTTCTGGGGCGAAGTACCGGATCGGGATCATCGCATCGCGGCGGATCGGGCCGGTCACGAACGCCGTCTCGCTGTACCCGACCGCGGCGGCGATCCCCTGCATCTCCTCGGCCCCCAGTAACGCGGCGTCGCGCACAACCCCGGCTGGGTTGCCGCCTTCCGGGTCATCCGAGAAAGCCGCGAAGCGCTCGACCCGCACATCACCGCGGGTGACAGGTGTCATCGGGAGTCCCCTCCTCTCGACGTCGCGCGCGGTGGGACGCGGCGACGGGGCGAACCGTTCGGTCATCATCCAGCCTGCAGGGTGCCCGGTCCACCCCTAGGTTCTGCAGCGGACGGTCCACGAGCCGCACCTTTCAGCGGGTCCGGCGGACGGCGGGCGGGACCCACTCCGCGGCGCGGATCGCCTCCCCCGGGTAGTAGGCGCGCACCCCCAGTCGGAAGCGCCCGTCCGGGGCGGGCAGCCAGTTGGCCTCGGGCGTGTCGGGCGGCAGCTCGGCGGCCAGGGTGATCGTCACCGACCCGTCAGGGCCGGCCACGAACCCGGGTCGGGTCGTGCGGGTGGCGTAGCGGTGGATCGGGTTGGCGACCAGCAGGTTGGTGGCCGCGTCGTACATGGTCAACGACCAGTAGCCGCCCTCCTCGAGCTCGGGCAGCTCTCCCAGGGCGAACCGCAGCGTGTAGAGCGCACCTCCGGCTCCGTCGAGCAGTTGGCCGGCGGCGTCGGTGTCGTTGAAGAAGTACGCGGACTCGGCGATGTCGTTGGAGCCGATCTGGAACAGCTGGAACGCGGCCGCCTCCAGCACGTGCGGCCCGGGCAGGCCGAGGTAGGGCTTGGGGACCATCCACCCATTGCGCCGCGGCCACGACGTCAGGACCGCGTCCATCAGGTCCTGGGCGTCGGCCACGCCGTCGCTGGACAGCCTGCCGCAGGGCCGCGTCCTGCGGTTCCCCCGCGAGCTCGGGCGCCTGGAGCAGGGTGTGCAACCACGCACCCGGGCTCGGCGGCGGGTTGTGCCGCAGGTGCGCGAACCCGATCCGGAAGTACTCCCACGGGTCGGTCACGGCACCCAGGTCGCCGTGCTCGAAGGCGGCTGTGGGCACTTCGTCGGGTGTGGTGTCGGGCTGGCCCCACTTCGACAGCTGGGTGATCCGCACGCCGCGCATCCACTCCCGCACATGCTCCAGGTCGCCATCCTGGTAGTCGACGAGCACCCGGTGGTACAGGCAGATCGACGGGGTCGGCGCCTGGATCACCGGCATCCCCTCTGGGGCCTGGCCGGTCCACCCGGGCGGGACGACGAGGTGGTCGCTGGGCTCGTTCCCGGTCCACTTCGGGCCGATGTGACCGACGTTGGTGAGCATCGCGTCCATGATCGCGACGGAGTAGTAGCGCCCGTCGGGGTTCTCGGGCACCGACACCACGATCGGCCCCAACAGGTCCAGCTCGACGTGGCTCGCGCCGTACAGCGCGTCGTTGGAGGGCAGCACCGTCTGGGTGGCCGGGGTGGTCAGGTCGGGCAACATCATCCACGACCCCAACGGCGGCACCCCCTGCAGACCGACCGCCCCGGCGGAGTCACCCTCGGCCAACGAGGCTCCCGCAGCGGCTGCCGCGCGCCAGCCCTGGATGAAGTTCGACCGCTGCCGCACGAAGCAGAACCCGGGCACCAGCCACAAGTACGCCCACGTCGCCAGCGACCGCACCCGGGCGATCTCCGCCCGCTGCACCGTCGCCTCATCAGCCTGCGCATCGAACTCGGCGAACCTGCGCACATCCACTCCTGCCTTCGGGAACGATCGCGAGTCAAGCATGGGGTTGGTACCAGGGCCATGCCCACGTCCCCGCATGTCACCCGGCCGACGTCGTGCGGATCGCCTGACGTCAGCCGAAGCCTCCCAGATCAGCCAGCAGAAGAGCGCCGCTCGGGGTCTGGTCGAACACCTGCTGGCGCTGAGCCTGGTGGTGGTCCTCACGGTCCTTGTCCCAGCGCACCATTCCACGCGCCCCGGTCAGCACCCGAACCAGCCGCAAGGACCCGCGTCACATCGCCGCGAAGCGGCCCAATCCGACGTGCCGCTCATCCACGTCGCCGTGGTCGGTAGCACCTGTCACTCTCCACACAGAGCAAGGCTATTGACAGTAGCCATACGGCTAAGTAACATAGCCGTATGGCTACTACTACGAACGTCCAGTTCCTCACCCGCCCTGATGGTCGAGTCGCCTATGAGGTCGAGGGGGCTGGCCCACTGGCCCTCCTCGTCCCCGGGATGGGCGACCTGCGCAGCACCTATCGTCACGTTGCCCCCACGCTGCGCGACGCCGGCTTCCGGGTTGTGCTCACGGACCTGCGCGGCCACGGAGACAGCGACACCACATTCACGACCTATGGGGATGAGGCGACCGCGGGGGACCTGATCGCGTTGGTCGAGCACCTCGGCGGACCTGCCGTGCTAGTCGGCAACTCGATGGGGGCTGGTGCGGCGGCCCTGGTTGCCGCGCTGCGCCCTGACCTGGTCAGCGGGCTGGTGCTGATCGGCCCCTTCATGCGCGATCCCGAGCTGAGCATCGCCTCCCGTCTCATGCTGCGGTTGGCGATGGCGCGCCCGTGGGGGGCGCGAGCATGGGTCTCATACTTTCCCAAGCTCAACGCCGGCACGCGCCCCGAGGACTTCGACAGCCATCGGGCTGCGATCGCGCGCAGCCTGTCTCGGCCCGGATACGCACGGGCCTTCTGGCAGACCACCCGCCAGACGACGCACGCACCCGTCGAGGCGCACCTGGCGCAGGTCTCCGCGCCGTCCCTGGTGATCATGGGGGAGTTGGACCCCGACTGGGCCGATCCTGCCGCTGAGGCGCGGTGGATCGCCACGACGCTGGGCAGCGACGTGGTGATGGTCCCCGATGCGGGCCACTACCCGCAGTCCCAGCAGCCCGGGATCACCTCGGCGTCGATCCTGGCCCTCCTTGCCCAGGTGACCCCGGGTGCCTAGGGCAGGGCTGACGCCCGAGCGGGTGATTGACGAGGCCCAGGCCCTCAGCGACGAGGTGGGCCTGGACGCCCTGACTCTGGCCGCGCTGGCGGGCCGACTCGGGGTTCGCCAGCCCTCGCTCTACAAGCATGTCGAGGGCAGCGACGCCCTGCACCGCGCCCTCTCGGTGCGCGCCAAGCAGGAGCTGGCAGGCGTCCTCGCCCGGGCAGCCGTCGGCAGGTCGGGAGACGAGGCGATCGCGGCGCTGGCCAACGCCTACCGGAGTTGGGCACACGCCCACCCTGGCCGCTACCAGTCAACGGTGGCCGCGCCCACACCCGGGGATCGCGACGACGAGGCCGCCAGCCTGGCCGTCGTGTCCATCCTGCTCGACATCCTCGCGGGCTACCACCTCTCCGGGGCCGACGCCATCCACGCGACGCGGGCACTGCGCGCCGCACTACACGGCTTCGTCAGCATCGAGGCAGCAGGGGGCTTCGGGATGCCAATCGACATCGACGACAGCTTCGCCCGCCTGGTAGCCAGCATCACCCGGGGCGTCGTCGGCCCAACCTGACGAACCAGGACTCACAACCAGCCCACGGGCGGGTCCCGACCGTGCCTGAGACCCCTGAGCCCCGGGTGGTGTCGAGACTCCTGGGTGCGTGGGCGCGAACAAGTGTGAGCCGCGCTGACTGGGCGCTTGGTGGCCTTGGTTCCCGGGGGTCTGGACAGGGCCCCGGCGCGGGTTCACCATGGGGGGCAGTTGACCCTTCGCGTCACGGTCCCGTGGCTATGGCGGGTCGTGTCCGTAGGAGGATGTCATGCCGGTGTTCGTCATCGAGCGCTCGTACGCCGAGCAGATGTTCCCGGACGCGGATAGCGCCGCGGGGCTGCGACTGATCAACGATGAGGAGGAGGTCAGGTGGCTCTACTCGTTCCTCTCGATCGACCGCCTCAAGTCCTACTGCCTCTACGAGGCGGAGTCCGCTGAGGCGATCCGGCGTGCCGCGGTGCGGGCCGGGCTCCCAGCGGACGTGATCACCGAAGTGGGGCTCCGGGTGCTGCCGGACGGGACGACGCTTCCCGCGACTGGGTAGCAGCGGTCAGGCCGAGGTCCACGGCCAGCATCGCCGCCTGCGTCCGGTTCGTGCATTGCAGCTTGCTCAGGATGTTGCGCACATGGTTGGTGGCCGTGTACTCGCTGATGACAAGGGTGGTGGCGATCTCGCGGTTGCTCAGCCCCCGGCCGAGCAAGCGAAGGACCTCGGTCTCCCGTGGGGTCAGCGACGTGCCCGGGCCTTCAGCCCCGGCTGCCGGCGTGGCGGGTTCGATGCGACGCCGGACACGCGGGAGCCCATGGCGGTCGCAGAGGGCCAGGGCCTCGGCCGTGAGCCGGGCAACGCGCTCCGCGGGTTGGCCTCCTGCACGCCGAAGGTGGGCGACGTGTTCGGCGAGGGTGGCCGCTTGGTGCAGCGGCGATCCCATCCGGGTATCCATCTCCAGGGCGGCGACGAAGTGGTCCTCGGCTGATAGCTCGCCGCGGACCGATTCCAGCGCGCCGATCAGCCGGTCGCCACTGCCCAGGGCGACCAGGAACTCGGAGGCCAGGAGGTTTCGGCCGGCGAAGCGGCCCAGCAGGGGGAGCAGTATCCCGGCCGCGTCACGATCCTCCAGCCACACGGCGGCGTCCACGAGGAACGACAGGACCGCTGGCCATGAGGCTGATCGCTGGCGCATGTCGAGGCCCTCGTCGAGCATCGCCCAGAGAACGCGCCGGGTCGGCTCGGCCATGCCCAGCTCGGTGTACAGGGCGAGCAACCCAGGGGCCCAGGAGTGCCTCGGGTCCTCGTCCCCGGTGAGCAGGCGGCCCACCGGCGCGAGGCGGTCAGTCTCACGGCGCAGCATGAACGACTGCAGCGACCATGGACCCTCCGCTTCGCGGTATCCGCCCTCGGCGAAGGCGCCTCCGAGGTGGGCCGTCTGCTTGAGCGTCGCCGCGGCGTCAGTGAACTCGCACCGCATGAGCTGCATGCCGAACGTCACGAAGTTCAGGGCCAGCACCCAGTAGGGCTCGTTGGTGGCCCGTGCCATCCGGGCGAGGTCGAGGTGTGCCGCTGCCAGGGCGGCTGGGTCGCCCAGCACGTAGTGGCAGACGCAGCGGTGGAACGCGGCGGGGCCCAGATGTTCGACGTCGTCAAGCTGACCGACGAGGTTCGTCAGCTCGTCGGCACGCTGGAGCCGCTCGGGCAGGTGCTCGACGCCGCTGCCGTCCAGCAGGCTGATGGCCAGGACCTTCGCCAGGAGGTCCTGGTCGCCGAGGTCCCGAGCCGAACGGATGGCATCCCTGCTCAAGGCAGCCGACGGGCCCGTACGGTCGGCGAAGCTCAAGGCGCGGCCGAGCGCCGCGGTAGCGGTGATCCGGTCACGTTCGGCAGTTCCTCCACCGCCGCGCTCCAGCGCTGCCGTCAGCAACTCGATCGACCGGGTGCGATCGGTGTTGGCCCGCCACGACACGGCCTCGTGCAGCAAGGCGGCCTGCAGCCTCTGCCCGGCCGTCCCGGATCCTGCGACGAGCTCGGCCAGGTCCCGCGCGCGCGTGGTGTCCGTGGCCTGAAGATGGGCGCGGCCCGCGGCCAGGCGAAGGTCGTCACGCCTGGCAGCGGCCGTGGCATGCGCGGCGGCCCGCTCGTAGAGCTCGGCGGCGTCGGCATGGGACAGCCGTGTCCGGGCCTCGTCCGCGGCGGCCTCGAGGTAGTCGGTGGCCAGGTCGGCGAAGCCTAGCCCGGCAGCGTTCGAGTAGTGGGTGGCCAACCGCTGCACCCGCCGGTCCGCGGCCGGGAACTGGTGCTCCAGGGCCACTGCGACATGGGAGTTGAGGACCGCTCGGTCGTACTCGGTCATCAGGTCGAGCACCGCCTGACGGGCGATCGAGTGCTGGAAACGACCGACCCCATTGCGCGACGGCACCCATTCGACCAGTCCCAGGGTGTGGGCCGCGTCCAGCGCCACGAACACCACATGGGGGGAGGGATCGGGTCCCAGGGCGCCGGCCGCCTGCCGGCACGCAGCGGTGACCAGGGGGACGTCGAACTCCTCGCCTATCACGGCGGCCGTCTCCACGAAGGTCCGCTGCTCCGACGACAGCTGCTCCAGACGTGTCCGCGTGGATTCCCGGAAGGCCTCGGGAGCGGGAACCGCCCCTCGCCCCAGGTCACCCGACGCCAGGTCCGCGGCCCAGTCCCGGCACACCTCCCGCACCAGGAAGGGGTTGCCCGCCGTCTGGTCGCGCACCAAGCTGGCCATTCGCCGTGCCTGCGGCAACGTGACACCGGCGCCGCGCACGAGGTACTCGGCGATGGCGTCGGTGTCCAGGCCTGGGAGGTCGAGCCGGCGCACACCGTCGAGGCGCATGAGGTCCGCGAGGACCCTCGCGGCCGAGGATGGCCCGACCTGCGGTTCGGTCCGGAGGGTCACCAGGAACAGGATCGGAACGTCGGCGGTCCGCTCCACGGCGAAGCGCAGCATCTTCAGTGCGTCCTCGCCCGCCCAGTGCAGGTCCTCCAGCACGAGCAGCACCGGGGTTACCGCGGTTACCGCGACAAGGGCGTCAGTGGCTGCGGTGAACAGCGTCGACTGGTGCACGCCCTCCAACGCGCCTGGCGCGTTCCCTCGACCGGTGATCAGGCGCAGCAGGTCCAGCCGAACGTCGAAGTCCTGGGGCACCCCTGGCAGGGTGATGGCCCCCGACTCGAGCCCTGGCACGAGGGACGCCAGCGGCTCTACGAACGGATCGAAGGCGCTGCCGGACTCGCCGACACAGGCGCCGAGCAGGACCGTCACCCCGCGTGGGTGGAACGTGACGGCCGCCTCCGAGGCCAGCCGCGACTTCCCCGCTCCCGCCTCGCCCACGGCGAAAACCACCTGACGCGCCCCGGCTTCGACGCAACGCCACACATCCTCGAGAACGGCGAACTGCTGCTGCCGCCCGACGAACGGGGGCAGCGAGGAAGCAGACCAACGCCGCGGCAGTGGCGGCAACTGCCACGAGCCCATCAGGTCACGCTAGCGCCGTTCGCCCAGACCAGGGAATGGCAAGAACTGACCATGCCCACCCCGGTGAAGGAATGACCGATCCGGGTCATGTGCCGCAACCCCCTCGCGAAAGACCCTAGAGCTGCCCGGACCGACGCCATCGGTCCCCGTCGGAAGGATGGCCCCAGATGGCCAGCACGGCACACGAAATCGCCCCATCCTCGAACGCCACCAGCTCCGGCTCCCGAACGTTGCTGCTGGTCGTGGCCATCCTCGCCCTGGCGGTGGCCGTCGCCGTTGCCTGGCAGCGGCTGGCAGCCAGCCCCACGCCAGCGGCCGGCTCCGGCATCACCGCGACCTCGCCCGACGAGCTGGCCCCCTACCGTCCCGGCGGCTCGGTCTACGACTCGCAAGTCCCCGAGGCCGCCCGGAGGACCCCACCCGACGAGCTGGCCCCCTACCGTCCCGGCGGCTCGGTCTACGACTCGCAAGTCCCCGAGGCCGCCCGGGCGACCTCGCCCTGAGAGCCTCGGGCGAGACCACTACTCGAAGGCCGATTCAGGAGCACGAACTGGAGCGGATCACGTTCTAACGCCGGTTCACGTAGCCAGCGTCGGCACGCTCAGTGTGTGCTTCGGTGACTCCGTCGCTCACCAGGTGAGGAGTGCGCGACAGCACCGGCCAGAAACGACGTCCCTGTTGGAGGAGATGCCGATGTCCCCGAATGGCTCACTGCGCGATGACGCGCGAGGTCGCGGCGCTGTGGGTTCGCGGACGTGGGTGGGGAGGAGGCCCAGCAGGCGGTCGAGCGCTGACAGAGTCCGGCAATGGCGCCGCTTACCGGCCAGTGCGCGGGCCGCACTGGCGTCATCGTCAGGACGCCGGAATGACCGGGCCGGGACACTCGGCCAGGCCCGCGTCTATCCGCCACGAGTCGGGCGTCCCTGCAGCATCCACGGCGAGCCGGCGGGGGAGTTCGCCGGCGCGGAGGTTCAACGGGCTCGAGAAGGACGGCGATGACAGCGGTTCCGGCACCTCCTCACCGGACCGGTCGCACACCCGATGGGTGCCTGGTGTCGAACGGCTGAGTTGGTGTCCCTCGCGGCTCGACACGGCGTCACTTGTATGATTGTATGTGAGTACTCACTCACTACATGGAGGCACGATGGGCGTGATCACTACCGAAGGGCTCACCCGAAGGTTCGGGCCTGTCACTGCGGTGGACCGGCTGACCCTTGACCTGCCAGGAGGCGGCGTTGTCGGTCTGGTGGGTCCGAACGGGTCGGGCAAGTCCACCCTGATCCGGATGCTGCTGGGACTCATCCGTGCCGGGGAGGGCACCGCATACGTCTTCGACCAGCCGATCAGCCACCCCTCGGCTTATGACCATCGAGTCGGTGCACTGGTGGAGAACCCGGCGTTCGTCCCGGGCCTGTCGGCACGGACCAACCTGCTGTCGCTGGCACGCCTACGCGGGTTGCCGAGCGCCCGTGTCGACGAGGTGCTGGGCATTGTGGGGCTGACCGGCCGGGACTCCGAGCCGGTGAAGCGCTTCTCGTTGGGGATGAAGCAGCGGCTGGGGATCGCCGCGGCACTGTTGTCCGACCCGGAGCTGCTCATCCTCGACGAGCCGACGAACGGCCTGGACCCGGCCGGCATCGTCGAGATCCGGGCGCTGCTGATGGACCTCGGGCGCAGCGGGCGCACGGTCGTGGTGTCCTCGCACCTGCTGGCCGAGATCGAGGCCGCGTGTGACTACATCGTGATCATCCGGTTCGGTCAGCTGATGTTCGCGGGGCCCACCGAGGAGTTGCTCGCGCAGACCAGTGCCCACATCGACCTGCGCCCCGAGCACCCCGGCGACCTGGGACCGCTGCTTCATGCGCTGCATGCGCAGGGCTGGCGTGGGGAGCGGATGGGCGACGTGCTGCGCATGCATGTGGAGCCCGGGCGCGCCGGCGACCTGAACCGCGCGGCCACCGCCGCGGGGTTCACCCTCGTGCACCTGGTGGTCGGGCAGGACAGCCTCGAGGACATCTTCCTGGAGATGACCGGGCACTCCGACGGCGAGCTCGCTGCCAGCCGGGCCGCCGCCGCGGGGACCCGGATGACCGCTGAGGAGGTGGCGTGATGCTGCGATCGGTGCGAAGCGAGCTGGTGCGGCTGCGCCGGCCGGGCATGCTCATCGGGTGGTTCGGGCTGATGGCGCTGTTCGCGGTGATGGCGAACACGATCATGTTCAGCGTGGCCGCCGACGGTGTCGAGCTGCCGGCGGGTGCGCCCGGGGTGGCCTTCCCGAGCGCTGCGGAGCTCGCCGCCGCCGACGGGCTGATGGCCGGGATGCCGGCCGCGTCGACGATGTTCGGCATCGTGACGCTGTCGTTCTGGGCCATTGCGGTCGCGACCGACTACTCGACCGGACTGATCCGGTTGCTGGTCGCGGCGATGCCCACACGCTGGCCGCTGCTGGTCGGCAAGGTGGCGGCCCTCGCGGTGCTCACCGCGGTGGCCACGACCGTGGCCGCCCTCGTGACGGTCGCGATCGCCCCGGCGGCGGCGCGGGGGGCCGGGATCGACACCTCGGCCTGGGCCGCCAGCGCCCTGGGCACCTTCCTGGGCACCTGGGCAAGCACCTACCTCGCCCTGCTTGTGTGGGGCGTGATCGGCCTGGCGATCGCCTACCTGACACGCTCGTCGGCCATCGCCATCTCAGTCGGCGCCGGGTACGTGCTCGTCGTCGAGTCCATGCTCAGCCAGTTGTTCGACACCACGCCGGACTGGCTGCTCAGCGGCACGCTCACCGCGGTGGCGCAGGGCGGCAGCGCGACCGTCTCGCAGGGCACCGCGCTGGGCTGGGCTGGGATGTACGTGGCCCTTGGTCTGGGTGCTGCCGCAGTGGTGCTGCTGCGCCGTGACGTGACCGACTAACCTCACCCCGGGGAGCGGAAGGCGGTGTTGATAACGATGGTGGAGGGCAGCCCAGGCAAGCGCGGTTCGGCGACTCGTGCCCGCCTCCTGGCAGCCGCCCGGGACGTGGTCGCCGAGGTCGGCTACGCGCACGCGACGACCAAGGCGATCGCCGCGGCAGCGGGAGTCGCCGAGGGCACGATCTACCGGCACTTCCCGGACAAGCACGCGCTCTTCCTGGCCGCCGTCGTCGACGCCAACCAGCCGGTGATCACCTGGATGACCGCCCTGCCCGAGCGCGCCGGGCAGGCCACCCTGGCCAGCAACCTCAGCGAGACCCTGACCCGGCTGGCCAGCCTGCGCCAGCACATGATGCCCCTCGAACTGGCCATGCTCACCGATCCCGAACTCGCCGCCCGCCGGCGCGCCGGAATCGCCGCGCTGCACACCGGCGACCCGGTCGCGGCAGTCGCCGGCCTGCCCGAGCCCAACCCGCCCGCACTGCTCGCCCGGTACCTATCCGCCGAGCAGGCGCTCGGGCGGGTCCGCCCCGATGTCGACCCAATCCGGGCCGCCGTCACCATCCTGGCCACCCTCATGGGCCTGGCGATCCTGCCCGCACAGGACCCCCCGCTCGGCCCTTCCGACGACCCCATCGCCGCCGCCCTACTCGAGACCGCCGCCGACATCCTGGCCCACGGCCTGCAGTAGCGGCACCACCCCCGACGTGCGCCGTCCGCAGACCACACCTCCTGGAGAATGAGTCATGGTGACTGAGGAGCCTGAGTGGGTTGAGTTCGACGCGGTCGTCGAGGCGGTGGTGTGGGGGCGCAGCGTCTACACCATCATCCGTCTGGACAAGGCGCTGGAGACTGCTGCGAAGGCTGCCGGAACGCGTCGGGTCGAGGGCATCATCGACGGGCTGCCCGTCAATGTCGGGGTGAACAGAGCCGACGTCCTGGAGGACGCCTTCATGTACGCCGGCAAAGGACTGCAACGCCGACTGTCCGCTCGACCCGGTGACCTCGTCTCCTGTCGCCTGCGCCCCGCAGATCCCGACGACGTCCCACTCGCCGACGACATCCAGCGCGCCCTGGTGGACGCCCAGCGCCTTGACGCGTTCCAACGCAAGACGCCTGCCGACCGAAGGCGCCTCCTGCAACCCATCGAGGAGGCGGCACGACCGGGCACCCGCCAGCACCGCATCGAGGCCCTGCTGCGCGCGCTGCCGCCCGACTGACCGGGCGCTGGCGCCCTGCAGGTCTGCGGATTACTACTCATGCGGCGCCGAACCTCGGCTGTGCAGACCTCCGTCCGGGGCGGCGGACGTGACCCCAACCCGCGGAGGGGGCTGGTGGCCGACGGTGTCGGGGTCGGTGTCCGCATGGTGGATGGTCCTTCTCGTGCCTGCCGTACCCGGGTTAGGGTCACCTTCATGTCGTCGGTCGTGCTGCTGAACCTCGTGGCCCGTCGGCATGTGGACTTCGGGCGGATGAGCAGCTCCTTCTGTTGCCGCTGACCGGCACCCCCCCGCGCGGCGGTCGGCCCATAGCCCCGTCGCGACCCCCTGATTGCGCAGCGGTCGACACCCAGGTGGACCGCCCGCCCGTTCCCACCCCGAGCATCGCCGGAGCGTCTGGTGATGCGGTACCAGAAAGGCTTGCTGATGTCTCTTCTCGATCAGGTCCTGTCCGCCAACGCCGCCTACGCCGAGTCCTTCGGCGACCGGTCCGAGCTCGCCCTACCCCCAGCCCGCGGGTTCGCGATCCTGACCTGCATGGATGCCCGGCTGGATCCGGCCAAGTACGCCGGCCTGGCCGAGGGCGACGCGCACGTGATCCGCAACGCCGGTGGGCGGGCCAGTGACGACGCGATCCGCTCGCTGGTCATCTCCTACAAGCTGCTGGGCACCCGCGAGTGGTTCGTGATCCACCACACGAACTGCGGGATGGAGTTCTTCACCGACGAGGTGATGCGCGGGCTGCTCGCGGCCAGCCTCGAGACCGCGGCCCTGGGCCCGGACGGGTTCACCGACGTGGGCACCGGCCCGGGATCGACGGAGGGGAACTACATCGACTGGCTGACCATCGCCGACAACGCCGGGTCGGTCGTCGACGACGTCACCCGGATCCGCACCCACCCCCTGGTCCCCGGACGCATCCCCATCCACGGATACATCTACGACGTGCGCACCGGCCGGCTGATCGAGGTCCCCGAGGCCACGATCGCCGGCCAACCCCGGTAGCCCGAGCAGACCAGCCGCGCTCAGGGGGCCAGCGCAGTCGTGGCGAAGGGGCGAGCTGGGTTGGCCATGCGCTGGACCGAGCGCGGTTCGTGGTGGCCGACAAGCCACGCGACTACCAGGCCTTCGCGGCCAGCGACCTGGACTGGACATTGGTCCGCCCACCTCGCCTGGTCGACGGCCCGTCGACCGGGAAGGTCACCCACGACGCCCACACCCCCGGGCGCTCTAGCTCCATCCGACGCGCCGACCTGGCCGCGCTTCTTGCCGACGTCCTCGACCAACGCCTCTACATCCACAAGCGCCCTTCGTCTCCGCGGCTAGGTAGCAGCAATCGGAGCGGGTCAGTGCGCCACAGCGCCGAGACAGACCCCGACCGCGTGGACCGCCGCTTCCTGGACATAGCCGCTGAACCGGAGGGAGCCGAGCCGGCCGACATCGTGGTCTTGCACCGCGTCGTCTGCTGCTACCCGGACTACGAGCGGCTCCTGAGCGCCGCAGCTCGGCACGCCAACCGGCTGCTCGTGTTCAGCTACCCGCCTGCCAGCCACCTGAACCGGACAGTCAACTGGTCGGAGAATTCGCTGCGCCGGATCAGGGGCAACGGGTTCCGGACCTACATCCATCCGCCCGACTCCATGATCGGAGTCGCCGCGGCGGATGGGATGCGTGCCACGTACCGGGAGCACTCGCGCGACTGGGATGTCGTCGGCCTCGTTCGGTGACCCGCTGGCAACCTCAGCATGCACTCACGTCCTACCGCCGCGAGCCGGGCGCCTTCGGGGCGGGCAGTGCTGCGCCAAGATGGACGCAGGTCCCAGGTCGCCCGCCTCGCGGTTGCAGGTGTTGTCTGGCCGGGGCACCACCTCGGTCGGGTCAGCCTGCGGGCGCTTGTCGGGGGCGCTCAGCTGGGCGTTGCCAGGCGGGTGGCGACGACCTGCCACACGTTGGGGTCCAGGCCCATGCCGGCGTGGGTGGAGCGAACCTCGATGTGTTCGACGTCGGGAGAGGTGCGGTCGATGCAGGCCGGCCAGCTCACGACGCGGTCCCCGCGGGTGAAGATTGCGGTGATCGGGACCTGGATGGGGTTCTGGCGATCGAGTTCGGTGATCATCGAGCGGATGCGGTCGCTCTCGGAGCGGCCGAAGGCGCGGGCGCCGAGGGTATAGGTGGGTCCGCCGATGGCCGGGGTTCCGTAGGTGATGACCCGGCTGACGGCGTGCGGGAGTGTTCGGGCGGTCTCCCGGGCGATCACGCCGCCGAGGCTCCATCCGACGAGGGCTACCTTCCGGCCGGTCTGCTCGTGCCTGGCGGCGACCTGATCGGCCAGGATCTCGGTGTCGCGTTCGGGGTGGCCGGTGTTCACGCCCAGGCCCCAGCCGTGCGCGTCGTGGCCGACCGCCCGCAGGTAGGCGCGCAACGGGGCCATGCTCGCCTCGGGCGCCTTCCACCCGGGGATGTCGATCACTGGACCGCCGTCACCCCGTGGGACGCGGGCCAACTGAGGGGCCCGGGCCAGCAGGTGGGCGGGCAGCAGCAGGGTGCGCCACTCCTCGGCAAGGCCGGCGGCGTTGGTCGGTGCGACAGGGTCCGGGGCCTGCGGCGGCCGGTCGTGGATGCGGGGCGCCGAACTGAGATATGACAGTGTCATAGACGTATTATGACGCTGTCATGGATGGGGTGCAAGCGCGGCGTTCCCGCGACGATGTCCTCGCGGTTGCCGAGGACCTGTTCACGCGCGCCGGCCCGCAGGGGCTCAGCGTGCGCCGCATCGCCGACGCCCTGGGGGTGTCCCGTCAGATCGTGTACAGCCGGTTCGCCGGCAAGCCGGACCTGGTCCGGGCCCTGCACAACGAGGGGTTCCGTCGCCTGACGGCGCACTTCGCGGCCGTACCCGGTCCGGCGGGGAGCACCACCCATGTGCTGGCAATGGCCCGGGCCTACCGAGCCTCGGCATTGGCCAGCCCGGCTCTGTACGGGCTCATGTTCGGTCGGCCGATCGCGGAGTTCGAGCCCGACGACCAGGCCCGCGCCGTCGCCGCGGCCTCGTTCCAGCCGGTCGTGGAGGCCTCCCGGGCCTGGTTGACCGTCCACGTCGGGTCCGCGACGGAATCCGCGGCGCTCGGTCTGGCGCTGCGGATCTGGGCCGCCACCCATGGAGTGGTCTCCCTGGAGTCAGCCGGCCTGCTGGGCGACGAGGCACCCGCGATGCTCGACGACCTGGTCAGCGCCGCTCTGGCCGCATCTCGGAATCCCCCGCAAGCCTGAACAGGTGAGTCACTTCGGCACCCCTCGCGAGCAGGCGCTGCGCCAGCGGGCGGCCGGCGCCGTTGCTGCCCTCGACCGCCCAAACCCGATCCGGGTGGGCCGCGACGCGTCGGCGCATCGCCGTGTACCCGGCCTTGTCCGTGGCGAACCGGCCGGTCGCCAGCACTGTCTCGGCCGGTCGTCGACGACCTCGATCGTCGCCGACAGCTTGTGGGGATCGACCCCGATGAACACCCTCGCCATGAACTTCGCCTTCCCGCCGTCGTCGGTTGGTTGACGCCGGGCGGGCACTGCTACTGAGAGCTGGGCAGACCCCTCTTCAGCCACACACCGGCACGGCGCCCGGCGGGAACGCAGACCGAAGTTGAGCCACACCGGTCACGCTGGTGGGCAGCCGCATGGAGAGCTTCCCGCCGGGCACCTGGACCGAGTCTGGCCAGACACCGGTCCTGAAGGGAATCGTCTAGTAGCCGCCTGTCGCGCGCCGCGAGTACGCGGCCAAGACTTCTGTCGGCCACGTCACGCGGCAGTGCGGCGCGGGCCGCGGTCGGCTTGGGGCTTCTGGCCGTTGTCACTCGTCGTGTCTGCGGAGTAGACAGGAATTGACGGGGGATGTCGCCACCATGGTCATCCTCGCACTCCGGTTGGCGCCGGGGGAGGGAGCGGAGATGTTCGGCCAGGAACAGCAGGATCTGACGGCTGAGGCCCGACGCGGACTTCCCGGCGGTTTCGTGGAACTCCCGGCGGGGGTCACGCACTACGAGCTTCAGGGCAAAGCGGATGCTGGGACGGTCGTGCTCATACACGGCAATGCTGCACCGTTGGTCACCTGGGACCGGACCATCGGGCCGCTGTGTGACGCCGGGTTCCGCGTGCTGCGCTATGACCTCTTCGGGCACGGCTTCTCGGACCGGCCCGGCCTGAGGACGTACGACCGCCTCTTCTACAACGACCAGCTCGCGGATCTTCTGGATGCCCTCGGCATCGCGTCCCCGGTCGGCATGGTGGGCACGTCCCAAGGCGGGAGCATCGCTGCCTGCTTCGCTGCCGAGAACCCGGGTGCGGTCAGCAGGCTCGCCCTGCTGGCGCCGTTCTTCGATGAGCTTCCGGGCACTGGCAGCGTGACCTACCGGCTCATGGCGGCACCGATCGTCGGAGACCTGTTGATGAAACTTGTGGGTGACGGCAAGCTGTCGGACCTCTCCGACGCTGTCGTGTCACCCCAAGCGAGGGCGGTACTCCAGCCCCAGGTCGCCGAGCAGTTCCGCTACCGAGGCAAGCGCAGGGCCATCCTGGCCAACCTCAGAGGGGACGCGTTGAACGATGCCACCGACTGCTACCGACGCCTCGGGGAGCTAGGGATCCCTGTGCTGCTCGCCTTCGGATCCCTGGACCAGAAGCTCCCCCGGGAGTCGATGACCAGGCTGCACGACCTGCTACCGGACATCGAGTACCACCAGATCGACGGTGCCGGCCACCTGGCGCACTACGAGTCCGCGGACCAAGTCAATCCCCTCCTCGTCAGATTCCTGAGCGACTGACGACCATTGCTCCGCGGTCCTCGGCATCGCAGCGCCCGCCCAGATGGGGCCGGGAGCTTGGTCAGGCGAGCGTCAGGTTACGGGGTGGGTGCTTGCGGGCTTGTTGGGTGACGGCGTCGGCGACGACGTCAGTGGCCTGGTCGAGGGTTAGCCCGGCTTGGCGCAGCGTGGTGTAGGTGGCTGGGTGGACCAGACCGGCGACCACCTTGCGGACCGTATCGTCCTCGACGCCGGCAAGCGCCTCGGCGTACAGCGCGTGCAGCGCGCGGCTGACGTCGGCGTTGGCTTTCGCGAGCACGGGGATGCCGGTGATCTCCGGGCCGAGGAGGGCCCACCATTGGTTGGTGCGTTCGTAGAAGTCGAACATCGCCGCGGTCAGCGCCCGTAGCCTGGCCGCTACCGATCGGGTGCCGGTGAAGATGCTGGCCTCCGGCAGCCGGAGGTCGGCCATCAGCCGGTCGACCACGGCCTGCAGGAGCAGGTCGGGGGTGGCGAAGTGGTTGGTGACTGTGGCGGTCGCCACGTCCGCCGTCCTGGCCACCTCGGTCATCGTGGTGCCCCGAGCCCCGCGCCGGGCGAAGACCTCGAGCGCGGCGTCGACGATGCGCTCACGGGTCCGGGAGACCTGATCGGCACGCCCCTGCATGGAGTACGCGCGGGGAGCCATTGACATCCTCCTAAGTTGGATGAATGATCTGTTCATTCAAATGATATCGCACTGCCACGGGGGACGCCGCGAACTTTGGAAGTGGGCCCCCGAGATGTCCGAACGCATGATCCAGACCACAGTGGGCAGGCTCCGGGTGCGCATCGAGGGCGACGAGCCGAGCCGAGGGACCGCGGTGCTGTGGCACAGCCTCTTCGTCGACGAACGGACCTGGGACCGGGTGGTCCCCGACCTTGCCCAGGACAGGCGACTGATCCTCATCACCGGCCCTGGACACGGCGCGAGCGGCGACCCGGGCCGCCGCTACACGCTCCAGGACTGCGCCGACGCCGCCGCCGAGGTGCTCCACGCCGCTGATGTCCCAGATCCCGTGGACTGGGTCGGCAACGCGTGGGGAGGGCATGTGGGGCTCGTCCTGGCCGCAGGGCGACCCGAGCTGGTCCGCACCCTGATCGCTGCCAGCTCCTCGATCCACCCGTGGCAGCGGGCGGTGCGGCTGCAAACCCAGCTGGTGCTGCTGCCGGTGTATCGACTGCTGGGCCCCGTCGGCTTCATCGTCGACGCGGTCGTCGAGGGCAACCTGTCCCAGGCAACGCGACTGCGTGATCGTTCCGCCGAGACCCTGGTGCGCGATTGCTTCACCCAGGCCAACCGGGTGCGCATGGCCAACGCGATCGTGTCGATCGGGCTGGGTCGCACGGACCTGACCCCCCTGCTGGAGTCGGTGCAGGTGCCGACCCTGTTACTCACCGGTTCCGCGCACCCCGACTGGTCGGCCGAGCAGGTGCGGGCGGCGGCGGCACGCCTGCCCCACGGATCCAGCGGTGTCGTGGACGACGCCGCCTACTTGCTGCCGCTCGAGGCACCGGCCGCCTTCAGCCACCTGGTGCGCCAGTTCTGGGCACCCTCCACCACCCCTGAACACCCCCAACCCCGACAGGGGCCCTTCCCAGAAAGGTGAGGCCATGATCTGCCACGAGTCGCGGCTGCCGATCGCCCGTCCGGCGTCGGAGGTCTTCGATTTCGTCTCCGATATGACCAACGCGCCGCGGTGGCAGACTGGCCTGCGTGAGGTCCGTCGCCTGACCCCCGGGCCGTTGCGGGTCGGCACCGAGCACGAGTTCGTGCGCCGTTTCGCCGGGCGTGAGGTCGCCTCCCGCAACCGGTTCGTCGACTTCGACCCGGGCCGGTTCGTGGCCTTCGAGTTCCCCCAGGGCTCGATCACCGGCCGGGGTTCCTACCGGGTGGCGGCCGATGGGCACGGCGGCTGCTTGCTGACCAGCCGTGTCGAACTCAACGTCACAGGGGTGATGCGGCTGGTGCAACCCCTGCTGGCACGGGTCCTGCGCCGCGACGTCCACCGCGACAACGAGGCACTCAGGGCGCTGCTCGAGGGAGCACCGGCCCCGATCGAGCCCATGCCGCCGAACTCAGTCGACGCCGCGCGTCGGGTGACCCGGTGGGCGGCCTGGGTCGCCGGCGCCACCGGCTGCGCAGCCAACGTCCTGCTCGCGGGCTTCTACGCCGGACGAGCGTCCACCCTCGGCGTGGGGGACGCCGCCAAGTGGGCCGGTCCCGCGAACGACGTGGTGGGCGCGGTGTCGACCGCTGCGATGGTGCCGATGGCCCTCGGCCTGCTCGCCCACCTGGGCCGGCCGCGGGGCCTGGAGGTGGTCACCTGGGCCGCTGTCGGCGCGATGGTCGCCCTCAGCTCGTCCTCGGTCCTGCTGCTGCGCGGCTTCATCCCCTTCGCCGCTCAGGCTGCCGCCGCCGTACCGGCCGTCGCGGTCATCTTCGGCTGGCTGCTGCTCGTCGGACGAGCAGGACGCGCAACGCGACGCCTGCCCGCCTCGCTGAGCACCGCCGCGATCACCATCGGCACCGGGCTGCTCACCGCCTTCCCCCTCCTGGGCGCAGCAGCCCTGCTCCCCACCGGATCGCCCGGCCAGCCACTCCTCGGCGGGATCGGACTCGCCCTCGGTGTCGCCGCGTTCGTGGCCTACCCCATCTGGCTGCTCCGACTCGCCAGGTCTTTGCACGACACCCCCGCCGGCATCGAGCCGACTGCGCACCACGCACCACAACCGGCCTAGACCCGCCCGGTGCTCACGGATGCCACGGCGGGTCGTGGGGGAACTCGCTGACTGGGTCGGTAACCCGACCGAGAGACTGCAGGCCATGCGGGACAGCATCGAAGCGCTGAAGCGTCCGGGAGCGGCGCAGATCGAGGACTGACCCACCCTGCAACGCAGCTTCCTGGTCCGCACCCGCCAGGGTGCGCTGAGGGAGGACACGAAACGGATGTTCCCGGTCATTCTGTGCGCCATCGCAGACCTCGAAGAGAAGGCCCCTGACCAGTATCCGTGCAGGTCAGAGGCTGTTTTCGCGTGGAGCGGGTGACCGGGATCGAACCGGCATGGCCAGCTTGGAAGGTATGTGACATGTGGTGGGGGTCTTGCACCCCAGCGACAGGGGCTGGCCCCGCTATTGGCGGTCGCTTCTGTGCGGCGTACGATAGCGATAACGCTATGGGAGGCTGGGGATGAGTGGTCAAGTGTTGTTGCGCAGTGCGCGGTGGCGTGGCGGGCTGTCGCAGCGTGAGTTGGCCCTGCGGGCGGGGGATCATCAGCCGACGATCGCCGCGATCGAGGCAGGTCGTCGCGACGTCCGGGTGGGGCACCTGGAGCGGCTCGTGGCGCGTGCCGGATGCCGGCTGTCGCTGATTCCCACGACGTCGGCACCGGTTGCCGAGGCTGCCGCGGGGATCGCGGAGATGCTTGCCGGTGGCGATCGGGACACTGCGTGGCGGGCCTTCATCCAGGTCAACGACGATCTGGCTGCGGCCCCGGCGGACGTGCGGGTTGCTCTGTGCGTGTGCGAGCCGACGCCGACCGGGGATCCACGATTCGACGCCGCTTTGGCTGCGCTGGTCGCCCACCACCTCAGCGGTGCCGGGCTGCCGGTGCCCGCGTGGGTAGATGACTCTTCCCGGTTGTTGACCGAGCCGTGGTACCCAGACGTGTTCGGTCCCCGCGGGCCGGACCTGGACGTTCCCGCGGCGTTCGCTCGCCATGGGGTGCTGATCGTCGCCTCTGAGTTGGAAAGCGTCTGAGGCGACTGACGCTCGGGGACAGGTCGGCGACATGAGTCAAACCGCTCATTATGGGGCAGCGTCACAGCGGCAGCCCAGAGGGACCCAGGATCGAACGGGTGGCCTTGGCCGGCAGTGTCTGCGTTCGGTCACCGCCCACGCCGAGGACTTGGCCGACGGTCATTCGTCGGGCTTGGCGAACTCGATCGAGTCGAAGACGGCGCGTGCTTCTTTCCTCAGCGCCGGATTGATCGACTCGTCGTCTTGGTACAGCGCGATCACGGCGCGCTCGCCGTTCAGGTCGACCGCTCGGTAGGTTTCGCGCTCGCCCACAGTTACGTAGCCCGTTCCGTTGCAGTCCTGCGCGGAATCCGAGTAGATGCACAACTTGTCGTCGTCGCATGTTGCGACCGGGGTGTGACTGTTGACGCCTGCGCCGCCATCGCATCGACGAACGCCTCAGCCGTCGGATCGATCTGGACGAGCGCGCCCTCCCAGGCGCACGCGTCCGTCGGCACATAGGCGACGGGGTAGAAGAACAGGGCGACATTCCGTGAATTGAGGAGATCCGGGTCGTCCTTGCCCAGGCTCGCGCCGTCGAAGGTCTCCCAGCCGTCCGGGACGGTGATGGGGGAGGGCGACCCCGCCGACTTCGTCGTGTTCGACGCCGACCCGTTGGCGGACCTGAGTGTGCTGTACCGGCCTGCGCGGGTGGTGCTGCGGGGCACGGTGGTGGCCTGAGTCTCGGCGTCCACAGCGGGTCGCTGCGGCCGATCGGGGAGCTACATGTCCCGATAGCGCTCGGCGCGCGCGGCGGCCTCCGCGAGAGCGTCGATCGTTGCCTGACCGGGGCCAGCTCCCCAGTTCGTGGGGTCGGCTGCGTAGGGAGTTCCGTAGGCGGCTGTGTCCCGCTGGGTCCGCCACCCCTCGGACAGCGGGCCCAGGTCGAGCGTGTCGTACCCGATCGAATCGAGCAGCGCGCGCGACCGTGCTCTTGGCGGTTTCGTCATCCACGGCGATGGCAAGGGCGCTGCGGTCCACGCTCCCGGCAGGACGCGCCAGCGCGGCGAGGTGGGCGTAGTGGATGTTGTTGAACGCCTTGACGACGTGCGACTCGGGCAGGTGCGCCTGGAGCAGCTCGGAGGTGGTCGTGGTCTCGTCGTCGAGCTCAGCGATCCGGCCGTCGCGTGCGGGGTAGTAGTTCATGGTGTCGATGACGACCTTGCCGCGCAGGGCGTCGGCCGGGACTTCGCGGAAGTTGCGCAGCGGGATCGTCACCACGACCACGTCGCCGGCCGTGGCGGCCTCGTGAGGCGTCGCCGCGCGGGCATGCGGCCCGAGCTCGGTCACGAGGTCCGCCAGAGTCTCTGGTCCGCGGCTGTTGCTGAGCACCACGTCGTGCCCTGCCTTGACCGCGAGCCGCGCGATGGTGCTGCCGATGTTGCCGCTTCCGATGAATCCCCAGGTCGTCACGACAGGGTCAACGTCCTCAGGGCAGGAGGACATTCCTACCCGTAGGCGACCAGGACGGAGCCCGCGCTGCTCGTGGCCCTGATGCGTCGGTCGGACAAGGGGTCGGTCCTGACGTTTACCGTGACGGAGCCAGCCGACGAGTCGGCCTCGACGTCGTAGGCCACGCCTGCGACGTCGGGGACCAGGACCTTCACGCTGCCCGCCGAGCTGCTCGCATCAACGGCGGTTGGGTCAGCGTCGCCGGACCAGGTCAGGGACACCGATCCGGCGCTCGTGTCGGCTGTGACGCTCCTCGACGTGAGCCCGGTGGCGGAGATGCTGCCGGCGCTGCTGCCCAGGTCGAGATCGGAGCTCAGCCCTTCCGCCTTGACGCTGCCCGCCGAGCTGCGAGCCTCGACCCGTCCATCCGGGGGGACCTGCACGACGAGGGTCACACTCGTCATGAAGCCGAGGGCGGGGCATTCGACCTCGACGGCGACGACGTCACCGTCCAGACGACTGGTCACGGTGGGAGTTCGCCACGAGTACCTGACCTTCGCGTCCGTGGTGACGACCCCCGCCGGTCCCTCTTGGAGCGCGATCGGCCCGCACTCGTTGTCGACCCTCACATCGGGGGTGGTCGACTCCGTGGTCAGCTGCAGGTCCTGTGTGCCCCGGTTCGCCAGCGAGACAGCCGCAACCGCGCCCCAGATCAGCCCGATCGCGACGAGGGCGAGGACGATGAGCAGGATCGCGCGTCCCGGGCCCCGGCTGCCTCGTGTCGGTGGGGGGCCAGCCGCTGGGGTCGTGTATCCGGCCGCGGGTGGGTGACCCCAGGTCGAGTCGGCTTCCTGCACCCAGAACTGCCAGCCCGTGGGGGCAGGGGGCCAGGATGGGTCCGGTGCCCACCCCTCTGGTGGCGACCATCCTGGCGGCGGTGGGGGCCAGGTGGGGGGAGGGTTGTAGCGCCACGACATGGGGGTCCACCTCCTGAAGTCGCAGGCCAGTGATCGCCAGCTGGCGACGTTGGTCCGCCGTTTCGACGGTAGACCTCGTGCGAGGGCGGGCGCTACGGCCCGAAGGTCCCAGGGGAGGGGGACTGCCGACGGCAAGGGGAGTCCAGACGGGTGGAGCTCAGGCGGCCCCGACCATCCGGCTCACGATCCAAGCGTGCGAGCCGGGCCCACGTACCCCTTTCCGCGTACCCCCCGGTCAGCGGCGGTGCGACATAGCGCCGCGAGACGCGCGCTGGTTGAGGCTCGATCGCGACCAATGGTGTCGGCGTCTGAGCAGCGCCCTCGGCTGAACCTACGGCGCGCACCGCGGGTGCGTCGCTCCTGGTTGTCGGTACGGCCGATCCTGCGCTGCGGCGATCTCTGCAGGCATCGGGTCTTGGGGCCCTTGATCGTCTTCGGGGTCCGCGCCCACGATGGTGGTGAACCCTGAGGGGGTCATCATGCGGTGGATCTGGATCGCCCCAGCCCTCGCCGCAGCTGCGGTGGTCCTGGTGGTCGGATGCGCGGGAACTGGGGGCGAGTCGCCGGGGTCGGCCACGCCCAGCGTCACGGCGTCGGTCGGCAACGGCGCGCTCGTTGTCGAATGGGCAGACGGGTCGGGAGCCCAGCGCTACCCGATCGGCGCGGACGGCATGCTCGGGGCGCCGGCCGAGTTGTCGTGGGAGTCCGGTCCAGAGGCGCGGGCCACGCGGCTGTGGGACGCGGTGGGGCCGTGGGCGCTGACCGCCACCTTCGAGCTGCCGACGACCGACGTCTCGGCGAACACGGCACTGCAGGTCCGCGATGTCGTCACTGGTGAGGTGCTCCACCGGCTCGACGTGACCAACTGGTGCCTGAGCCGGGAGGCCCACTATCCCTGCGTGCTGCTCGACGAGGCTCGGATAGTGCGCACCACGCCGTTGTACGACGACGAGGAAGCCACCGTGATGATCAGCGCGATGGACACCGGCCGGACGTTGGCGGAGTTCGGGCCGTTCCCGGCGCTGGCTGACGTGCACCCCACTAGCTCGCCCGACGCCGTGGTCCTGGTCAGCACTGACTGGGCGAACATGCAGGACACCGTCCACGGGCCGGTGCCGGGCGTCGTCTTGTCGAGGCTGGACCTGAGCACCGGGGACACGGCGCTGATCGGTTCCCTGCCCACCAGCCAGCCGTGGCTGTGCGCCCTGGGGACCGACTCAGTCCTGGCCGTCGACGGCACGACCCTGCAGGTGCTCGGCCCGGCTGACGTCGCCCCGGTCGAGGTCCCCGAGCTTGCCGGCGACGGGCCGGGTGCAGTGGGCTGCTCAGCCGACGGCGGCTACCTGTACGTCCGGACCGACTGGGCCGCGGACCCCGACGCCGAACTCGTGATCGACGCCATCAATCTTCAAGACGGCTCCCGCAATCCGGCAGCGCTCACGCTGAAGACGCAGAAAGCCGCCGTCCGGATCACACGATAGGAGCTGGCACCGCGACCCGGCCATCTGGCGCGCCCGGCATCACGCGGTCCCAGGGAACAGCCGGGGTGAGCGAACATCCGGGCGGCTGGTGCTGCGCCCGGTCTCGGGCAACCCGATCGACCGCCGGGACGTGGACCGGATGGTCGCCCGGATCGCCAAGACCGCGCAGATCCCCCGGCACATCAGCCCGCACTCGCTGCGGCACGCCGCGATCACCAACGCCTTGGACGCCGGCGTCCCCTTGCGCGACGCGCAGATCCTCGCTCGCCACGCCGACCCGCGAACCACCGAGCACTACGACCGCGCCCGGCGCACCTGGACCGGCACGGCGTGCACTTCCTCACCGCCTACGTCGCCGGCGTCTGACCGCACGGCCCGGCTCTTCCCCGAAGCGGGGGTGCGTCGTTTCCGCCCACTGTGACGCACGCGTCCGAGTTCGTGGGACCTTCTGCGACTAGGTTCACGGCATGACCTAGTCGCGTCGGCTGGAACACTCCGGCCAGGTCGGCTACTGACCGCTGACAACGCGGATGCCTCTGCTTCGCTGACTCAAGAGCCTCATGGGAAATCCCTGTCAGAGCCAGCGTGCCCGGGCCATTCTGCTCTGATGCGCTCCTCCCGGACGAGGGACGATTGATGAGGAGGAGGTGGCGTCGAGTGTTTCCGTCGGTTAGGGGTGCATCGGTCGTGGTGGGGGCAGTGGTTCTCGCCCTGGGCGCGTGTACGGGGTCTGGAGGCAGCGGCTCGGCGCCAAGCCCGACGGTCGCTGATTCCGAGCCTGCCACGGTCGTAGTGACGGTCGAATCCGTCAAGGATGCTCTCGGATGGCAGTTGGGGGCTGAACTCCGCACGTGGGATCCGACCGAACCCCATGCAAGCGATGAGGTGAACCCCTGGGTCGGTGAGTTCGACCTCATCGTCGACGCCGACCCCTTCTCGGTGACCGAATCGATCCGGGACCGGAGCAAGGTCGAGGGCTCAACCTCAACTGCGCTGGCGCCAGTTGCCGAGATCCCAGCCGGGACGTACACCCTCATCGTGTGGGCACGTCCCAACGCCAGCCAATCCGCTGCAAGGGCGTGCAAGACAGAAGTCGTGGTCCTGCCTGGCAAGACGGCGCAGGTCACTGTGACTGACATGCCGGGGGATGGCACCAACGTGCTGCCCTGCCCGACCATGTGAAACACGCCACCGTGCGAGGCGCCGCCCCTTCTCCCACAAGGTGCGGGCGCGAATCGAACTCCGGTAGTGAACTGGGGCTCTGGGCATTCGCGGGCCAGGCCGCCCCGAGGGCGTTGTGCCCTTCCAATGCCGTCCCACGACAGTACATCGACGACGCCGCGACCAACTTGAAGATCTGCTGACGGCCACCAGCGTCCTCGGGCTGCGCATCGACGGCACACCCTCGCCTGACCTCGACCCTCCCCGCGCCGACTATTGCCGGCGCCTTTTGCTTCGAGAAGTGCCGCTGCCCCACACCG
>CAVQQP010000004.1:0-58372 GCA_963714995.1 uncultured Actinomycetes bacterium
CATAACCCAGAGGTCGCAGGTTCAAATCCTGCCCCCGCTACTCAATGAAGAAGGTCCGGCCCAGAGGGTCGGGCCTTCTTCATTGAGGGACGGCCCGCTACTCAGCGCAGGTGCAGTATGCACGTCCCGCCCCGGTGTCGACGCGTCTCGTGGGACGCCATGATGGGCTCGTGGCCCTGGCTGTCTGCGCGCTCTTCGACGCTGCCGGCGAGCGCCTGATCCGCGGCCTGTGGGGACGGCTGGAGGACGCGGGAATCGGGTCGCTGGCATCGCACACCCACGGGCATCACCGCCCGCACCTCTCGTACGCCGTGCTGCGCGAGTGGGAGCTCGACCGCGTCCGCGACACGCTCGGCCGCCTCCCGGACGGCGGGAGCTTCCCCGCGAATGTGCAGGGGACGGTGGTCTTCCCCCGGGGGCGCGTGGCGCTGGCGGTCGCCGTCCCGCCCGAGGTCGCACTTCGCCAGGACCGGGTCGCCTCGGCGCTGCTGGCCACCGGTGCGCAGCTGCACAAGCACTACCGCCCGACGTCGTGGATCCCGCACGTCTCGGTGGCGACGCGGGCGCCCGGAGCCATGCTCCCGGTCGCGGTCACCGCGATCTCCGACGTGCTCCCCGTGACGCTGACGGTCGCCAGTGCTGCGCTCGTCGACACTGCCACTGGGGAGATCTGGCCGCTGCCTGGGATCCCCTGACCGGAGCGACCTCCGATGTCAGGTCGCTTCTGGCCCGTCGACGGGAAAGACGAGCTGCCCGTGGCCCACTCGCGAGATCAACACTTCGCCGGCCTCCGGCGATGTGTTGCCTTCGCGATGCACCGTGTTCCTGGGGACTTCGAAGTACTCGCCCTCAGCGACCTCGACCTTCTGGCTCCCATCCGGACCGAACTCAAACGTGATGCGTCCCTTGAGGACGTACCCCATCGTCACGTTGTCGCCGTGGTGGTGCCACCCGGACATGGTCACGGGAGCCGCCTCGACGTGCCCGAACCAGTGGCCTTCACCCTCGAATGCCGCCCGGCGCGTCAACCCCGGGGTTCCCTGAGCTTCGCGCAGCTCGCCGTCGGTCAGCTTGCGTACCGGCTCACTCATGACCGCTCCCTTCCAGGATTCGTCGTCCGAATTCAATGTGGACCCCCGGGCCACGTCAAGGGCGGAGTCCTCGGAAGATCGGCCGTCACAGCAGCCCCGCGGGCGGCCGTGGTCCCCGGTCGGTCGAGCGGGAGGTGGTCAGCCTGCGGCGGTCACGAACGCTGCGGTCAACTCATCGCGGACCTCGGGAGAGCCAGCCAACGCGGAGAACACCCACGGGCTGCCCGCCTGCCCCCACATCGTGGTCATGCCCAGGTCTTCTCCGGTCTCACCGGCCTCGCCGCATGTGGTGCTCCACCTGGCCCAGTAGAGGTCCTCCTCGTGGCCGAAGTCCTCGACGTCCCAGTCGGCGCCCTCGGTGAAGGAGCTCACGACCTGCTCGGCGGTCCACCCCTCCGGGTAGAAGTCGCCGGTTGAGACGTCCACGGCCTGCAGGCCGATGGACATGCAGCCGACCGGGTCGGTGGTCCCGTAGGCGACCCGGAACCGGTCGGGCCCCGACTCCTCGTCGGTGCGCTGGCCGCCGGCCAGCTCGGTGGGCAGGCGGTCGAACAGCGCCACGATGTCGTCAGCCGTGTCAGGCAGGTCCACCTCCCCGAGGGACTGCGGCGCGACGGCCACAGGCAGGGAACTCGGATCTGGGGGGCTGTACCCGTCGCCCGGCTCGGGCGCGACCGCAGACGCAGACGCTGTGGACTGGGTACCTGGCGATGCAGATCCGGAGGGAGCCTCGCTCGCATTGCCGCAACCAGCGGCCACCGCCACCACCAGGAGCGCAGAGGGCCAGAACCGCCACACATGGACGCCACGCGCCATGGGAGACCCCATCAGCAGTGTCATCGCCGCCTCCCTCACACACAGGGGGAGGGCTCCCGACCAGACCGGGTCTCAACAGGCCGCAGGGGCCCACCCCTTCATCCACAGTGCCACCGGGGCGGGTCGACCGCAAGGAGCCGAACAGCAGTAGGAGCCCGTGCGGGCGGTGGCCAGCCTCGCGGCTCTGGCAGTCACCTGGTGAGGTTGGCGGCGGCCTCCGCGATCAGTGCGTCCACGTAGGTCGGATCGAGCATGGTGTCGGGATTCTGCTCGGTCTCGCCCGTGGCTGATTCGGTCGCGCTCATCTCGTTGAACCGCATGTAGTGGACCGTGGTCCCGGACCGCAGGACGGTGCTGACCATGTCATTGGACTTCCCCTTCTCATGGGTGAACAGGGCCCTCACCCGCAATCCCTCCACGGAGCTGGGCACGGTGCCGACCTCGATGACGGGCGGGTCGCCGACGTACTCCGGGTTGCCTGTGATGGCATCCGTGCACATCTCCACCTGGGCCTGGGCCCGGGCCACGGCCGCCTGGGCCGACGTCTCGTCCACGTAGACGATCGCGTACTGGTCGACCTGCGCCACCCCTGCCCGGCCGAACCCCCAGGCCCCGGCTGCTGCCCCGGGCTCCACCGTGGTCGGCGGGCCCTCGTCCGGGCGACCGATACCCGCACAGAGCCAGACCTGCGTCCACGGCGCGCTGACCAGATCACCCACGGCCGTGTAGCCGAGCCCGGCGTCCACGACGGTGCCGGGCGGCGCTGGGGGCAGCTCCTCTGACGTCAACAGTGCCGCCTCCGCGCGTTCCACGTCGCTGATCGTCGGGCTGGGAGACGCCGACGCGGTGGTCCCGCCCGATCCCGCGTCCTCGCCCGTGCTGCACCCGGCGATGGTGAGACCGAGCACGACGACGCCCAGCGCCGCCTTCCGTCCCCTGCTGATCATCGTCCTCACCCCTGCGCGGGCTGAGCGGGTCGTCCGCCGACTCCTCCCGCAGGCCCAGTCTCGCCTGTCCCCGCGGCGCGCCGTCAGGGCCAGGAGTCCTGACCCGGGCTCGCGGCGGCGCCTGTGCCCACGGGCAGGTGCGCGGGATGTGGTGGGACTCAGCCCAGCCTGGCGAGCACGGTGCGGGCAGCGTTCCAGCCGCACATGCCGTGCACCCCGCCGCCGGGCAGCGTGGACGACGAGCAGAGGAACAGCTGCGGGTCCGGTGTCGCCCATGGGGACAGCGACAGGACCGGGCGGGCGGCCAGCTGGCGCCAGTCGGCGGTGCCACCGCCGATGTCGCCGCCGATCTCGTTGGCGTTGTGCGCCTCGAGGGCGGCGGGCCCCATGGAGTGCCGGGCCAGGATGCGCTCGCGGAAGCCCGGGGCGAAGCGCTCCACCTGCTCCTCGATGGCCGTGGTCATGTCGACGTCGCTGCCGTGGGGGACGTGGCAGTAGCCCCACCCGGTGTGCTTGCCCGCCGGTGCCCGGGTGGGGTCGGCGACGGTGGCCTGGGCGAAGAGGACGAACGGTCGGCGGGGGATCCGTCCCCGGGCGACCGCGCGCTCGGCGTCGATGACCTCCGTGGCTGGTCCGCCGATGTGCAGCACCCCAGCGCCGGCCAGGGTCGGGTCGGACCAGGGGACCGGGCCGTCGAGTGCCCAGTCGACCTTGAACGACCCCGATCCGTACCGCCAGCGCTCCAGCCGTCGGCGGTAGCGGGAGGGGAACCGGTCGCCGGCGATGGCCAGCACCTGCCGGGGCGTGAGGTCGAACAGCACCGCGCGCGCCGAGGGCACGTCGGCCATCGACTGGACCCGATGGTTGCAGCGCACCTCCCCGCCGAGGGACTCCAGGCGTGCGACGAGCGCGTCGGCGATCGACTGCGACCCGCCGACGGCGAACGGCCAGCCACCGGCGTGCCCGAGGGCCAGCAGCAGCAGTCCGACGCCGGTCGTCATCGGGGCGGACAGGTCGAGCACCGAGTGGGCCGCGGACCCCGCGAGCAGCGCCCGGGCGCGTTCGTCGCGCAGCACCACCCGGTCGACCCAGGCCGACGGCCACAGCCCGGTGGCCCCGAAGGCCGCGGTCCACAGCGGCTCGCGGGGCGGCACCGCGGTGGGGTCCAGCACGCCGGCCACCATGCGATCGGCGTTGGCGGCCATCGGCCCGACCAGTCGCCGCCAGCGGGCACCGTCGACCCCGAGCTGGCTGGCCGTGCGGGCGACATCGCGGTACAGCAGCGCCGAGCGGTCGGGGGTGAGGGGATGGGCCAGCGGGATCCCGGCGTGCGCGAACGCGAGGCCCTCAGCGGAGAGGTCCACCTGCGCGAATGCCGGGGAGGCCGTGGCCAGCGGGTGCGCGGTTGAGCAGATGTCGTGCCGGAATCCCGGCAGCGTCACCTCCTCGGTCCGCAGCCCGCCACCGGGCTGGGACGCCGCCTCCAGGACCAGCACCCGCCAGCCTGCCTGCGCGAGGGCGACTGCGGCGAACAGCCCGTTCGGCCCGGACCCCACCACGACCGCGTCGACCTCATGTGCCATGGGTCCGCACCTCCGAGGGCGACCCTATGCGCACCCCGCGAGTCCCGCCCCGCGGCGGGCAGGGGTACACCCGAAAACTTGTGCAGGGATTGTGCATCTGCGGCAGGGTACGTGGCCGAAGTAGGGGTGAGGGCCCAACAACGGGGCTTCCCGAACGAAGGAGTCATGATGCGAATCACCTCTACCCTGATCGGCACGGGAGCCCTCATGGCTGCCAGTGTCGCCTTCGCGCTCCCGGCTGCGGCCGCGGACACCGCCAGCGTCTCCGTGCTCCACGGAGTCCCCGGGGCCACCGTCGATGTCTGCGCCAACGGCGAGGAGCTCATCGCCGACTTCGAGCCCGGCACGCTGGCCGGCCCGCTGGACCTGCCCCCGGGCACGTACACCATCAAGGTCGTCGGCGGCGAGGGTGACACCAACTGCGACGCCGACGCGCTGATCGGCCCCGCTGATGTCACGGTGGCCGGTGGCAAGAGCTACACCGTCGTGGCGCACCTCGACGCCGACGGCGAGCTGACCGCCACCCCGTTCGAGAACGACACCGAGGCCGTCGATGCGGGTTCGGGCACGCTGGTGGCCCGTCACGTGGCCCAGGCCCCCGAGGTCGACGTGCTGGTGAACGGCGACAGCGTGGGCACCTTCAGCAACCCGGAGCAGATCGGGCCCGCCGCCCTGCCGGCCGGTGAGTACGAGGTCGAGATCCAGGCGGGTGGCACCGCAGTGAGCACCACGCCGGCCACGGACGCCGTCCCCGTTGCTGAGGGCCAGAGCACCATCGCATACGCGTGGGGCACCGCTGACGACCTGCAGATCGCCGTCCAGACCGTGGCCCTGGGCCACTCCTCCCCGAGCGGGGTTCCTGGTGGCGAGTCCGGTTCCGCAGCCGGTGGGAACGCCGGCTGGCTGCTCCTGGCTGCGGGTCTCGGTGCGGCCGGTGTGGCCCTGTCGGGTCGCCGCCTGGTCACCGCCGGGAAGTAGCGAGTACGTATCCAAGGGGGTGGGTGATCCGTCACCCACCCCCTTGGCGCGCAACGGGGGACACCCTGCAGCGACAGTGGGCTGCAGGTGATTGAGCACGTTGGTGACATCAGCTGGAGGCCATGCCCCAGCCCAGGATCCGGGAGAGGTCGAGATGAGCAGCCGCCGCAGCGCCGCGACCGCCCTCGTGGCATCGCTGGTCCTGGTCGTCGTCTCCCTCGGCGCATGGGTCAGCGCACGCGGTCAGGGCGTGGGGACCGACCTGGAGCAGGTGACCCTGGCCACGGCCAGCACCGCAGGCGGATCGAGGGACCTCGAGGCCCCGCTGCGGTCCGACACCCCCGAATCCGCGCCGACCCCGACCGCGCCGCTGGTCGCCGACGTCCCGGTGGTCGACGCCACCCGGATCGAGGCCCCCGACGAGGTGCAGCCCCCGCGCAGGGTGAGCATCGCGAGTGTGGACATCTCGATGGAGGTCCGGGCCACCGGCGTGACGTCGGACGGCCAGATGGAGCTGCCCGACGACCCGCGCACGATCGGCTGGTACCGGTTCGGCGCCCTACCCGGCGATGATCGGGGCTCCGCAGTCCTCGGCGGCCACGTGGACTCGGTGCGCTTCGGCACCGGTCCGCTCGCACGACTGGCGTCCGTGCAGGACGGCGCGCGGGTCACCGTGACCGGCGCTGACGGCCAGCGCATCGACTACCGGGTGACCAGCGTGGAGCGGATCACGAAGTCCGCCCTGCCTGTCGACCGGCTGTTCGCCCCGGACGTCGACCATCGGCTGGTCATCGTGACCTGCGGCGGACGCTACCTCCCCGAGGCTGGCGGGTACGAGGACAACATCGTGGTGATCGCCGAGCCGGTGCGCTGACCGGTCGGCGCCCTGACCGGTCATCGTGGTGGCGATCCCCGTCCGCCCTCGGCCCCGCCACTACGATCGGACGATGAGCAGCGCCGCCGCCGACGACCTCGCGGCCCTCCTGCGCAGCCGCATCCCCCTCGTCGTGATCGAGTCCCGCGACGAGGCCCGGGTCCGCTCCCTCGTCCTGTCCGCAGCGGGCCAGAACCGGCCCGCGCTGCCCGTCTTCGAGTGGCTGGTCACCGAGGGGTTGCGCCGCACCGACACCGACCTCGGGTCGGCCCAGCGCTTCAACAGCGAGCCGACCCAGGTGCTGCGCTCCATCCGCGATGGGATTGCCGGGATCTACGTGCTGCTCGACTTCCACCCGTACCTCGACGACCCGGTGAACCTCCGCCTGCTCAAGGACATCGCCCAGGACTACCCCCGAGTGCCGCGGACCGTCGTGCTCCTGAGTCAGGAGCTCGCGCTGCCGGGGGAGCTCGAGAGCTACTCCGCCCGGTTCGACATCGCATTCCCCTCGCGCGAGGAGCGCCGGGCCATCGTCGAGGAGACGGCCCGGGAGTGGGCGCGCGAGCGGGGGAGCCTCGTCCGCGCGGATGAGGAGTCGGTCACCCGGCTCGTCGAGAACCTGGCCGGGCTGTCGACCAGCGACACGCAGCGCCTGGCACGTGCGGCGATCTACGACGACGGGGCGGTGACGGCCTCGGACTCCCCGTCAGTCATGCGGGCGAAGTACGAGCTGCTGAACCGGGGCGGGGTGCTGTCGTTCGAGTACGACACCGCGGGCATGGCCGATGTGGCCGGCCTTGGCCGTCTCAAGGAGTGGCTGACCCGCCGGCGCGCGGCCTTCGACGGGACGGCGCCCGGTCTCGACCCGCCCCGCGGTGTCCTGCTCCTGGGCGTCCAGGGCTGCGGCAAGTCGCTGGCGGCCAAGGCCTCCGCGGGGATCTTCGGCGTCCCCCTGCTGCGCCTGGACCTGGCCGGGGTGCACGACAAGTACGTCGGGGAGTCCGAGCGGCGGCTCCGGGAGAGCCTGGCGACCGCCGACGTGATGGCTCCCTGCGTGGTGTGGATCGACGAGATCGAGAAGGGCCTGGCCCCGTCAGACGGGGACACGGGAACCTCGAGCCGGGTGCTCGGGACCTTCCTGACCTGGCTCGCCGAGAAGGACGGCCACGTGTTCGTGGTCGCGACGGCGAACGACATCTCCGCCCTGCCCCCCGAGCTGATCCGCAAGGGCCGCTTCGACGAGGTGTTCTTCGTCGACCTGCCAACTGCCGCCGTGCGCGCCGAGATCCTCGCGCTCCACGCCACCCGCCGCGGCATCGCCCTCGATCCGGCCGCGCTCGAGGGCCTTGCTGCCGCGACCGAGGGGTTCTCCGGCGCCGAGCTCGAACAGGCCATCGCGAGTGCGGAGTATGCCGCGCACGCCCAGGGTCGGGCGGTCGGCGCCGCTCACGTCCTCGACGAGGTGCGCGCGACCCGGCCACTGAGCGTCGTCATGGCCGAGCGGGTGGCAGCGCTGCGGGACTGGGCGAGCGCCCGGACGGTCCCTGCCGGCTGAGCGTCAAGAACGCCGCGGGACTGACATCAGGGGAGCCACCGCCCCCACCACGTCCGCCTGCTCCGCAGCAGCGCCTGGTCCACCGCCGCCACGCCGCTCACCACGGCGACCAGCACGGTGCTGGCCGCGTCCACGACGGCTCCTCGGGCCTTCTCCGGCATGGCTCCTCCGCTCGGACACCGGGGGAGCCACGCACGGTGATCGCGTGATCGGTCGTGGCCCCCGGGGGCTTGGCGGGAGCCGGTTCGTCCACCCGTGCCCGGTGCAGGCGAACCGCTCCCCTCTCCTACTACCCGGCCGACGCCCATCCATACGGCTGCGAGACCCGAGACCTGGTGGGCAGTGGCGGGTCGGCGGGGGGAGGCCCGATTTGTCACTCTGGTGGCCGCCGTGCGGTGGCTGCTATCCTCCCCTCGCGTCCAGCAGAGCGGCGCTTCCTGTAGATCTCCCTCGACCAGAGCTTGCGCTCCCCCAGGTACGGACCGCGCCGTACTCGGGGTACCAGTCAGAATCGCGTACGTGCGCTTCAGCCAGCAGGCCGCGTATCCGGACCGCCTTCACGACGCAGCCTGCGAGGGTCCCGATGCTGGTCAACGTCATCTACCGTCCTCTCACCCACGTGTCCCACATCCCGCGCACCGGCGTCTCGCTGATCGCCGACGGCCTGCGCGCGGCCGGTGCCGAGGTGATCGAGGACATCGTGGCGATCCCGAGCAGTGACATGGACACCTCGGTCACCGCGTGCACCCTCGCGCTGCGGGAGCGCTGGGCCGAGCAGCCACCGGATGTCGTGCACACCGTGGGTGTCATCGCCACCATGGCCGCGCTCAAGGCCGGCGGGAGTGCCCCGATCGTGGCCACGTTCTGCGAGACCCCCGCCTATACCCAGGTGGAGCAGGGGCTCGCGCGCCTCGTCGATGCCCTGATCCCGCTCTCGCAGGCCGAGAGGGAGCGCTGGCAGCGACTCGGGATCCCCACGCTCTCGGTCGGCATCTTCCCCATGCCCATGCCGACCCCCGACATCGACGTGTGCGCCACGCCGGGTGGCGACGTCGTCAGCCTGTCCGGCGACGACAGCCTTGACGCCCTCGTCACGTCCATGCCCGTGTGGCGCCCGGCGCGGCTCGTGATCGGAGCCCGACTGTCGCCGGAGCGCATGGCTGGCGTGCGCAGGATCGCTGAGGGACTCGGGGTCTCCGACCGGATCGACTACCGACCGGACCTGCGCGGAGCCGCCCGTGAGGCCATGTGGGAACGGGCGTCGGTCCTCGTCGCCGGAGCCGACGGATCCCGGCACGGAGGGCATGTGCTCGAGGCTGCTGCACATGGGATCCCGAGCATCGCCGTCGCCCGGGACGCCCACCTGGACCACGTGGTGCCCGGGACGACTGGCCTCCTCATCGCGACCACCGTGGACGGACATGGGCTCGGCCACGCGATCGCCTCCGCGATCGGGGACTCCTTCGAGGTCAGGGCCATGGGGATCTCGGCACTGGTGCGCGTTCGCACGCTGCACTCTCCGGGACTTGCAGGGTCACTGCTGATGACGATGCTCCACGAGGTGATCGCGTCGCCGCAGGCACAGGACAACGGCGCTGGCCGGGCGGCCTGCGCCGGCTGCCCGGACTCGTGCGTCGCATGCCAGGTGTCGTCCCGCCTCGATGACGAGGGACGCAACGCGCTCGCCGTCGAGCACCTGCCGCTGGCCCGTCAGCTGGCCCGCTGCTACAGCGGCAGGGGACAGAGCCTCGAGGACCTCCTCCAGGTGGCCTCGCTGGGTCTTGTGCGGGCAGCTGGCCGGTTCGATCCGTCACACGGCAAGGAGTTCCACTCGTTCGCCATCCCGACTGTGCTGGGCGAGCTGCGAAGGCACTTCCGCGATCACGCCTGGGCCGTGCGAGTACCGCGAAGCCTCCAGGAGACGACCCTCCAGGTGCAGCGCGCCACGGAGGACCTGCGTCAGACGCTCGGGCACAACGCCACGCCCGCCGAGCTCGCCGAGGAGCTCGGACTCGTCGAGGACGAGGTGCGCCTCGCCCTGCGAGTCGACGGCGAGGCGCGGTCGACGTACTCGCTGGACCATCCCCTCGGCGATGACGAGACCGTGGCCGACCTCATCGGCGAGTCGGACCCGAGACTC
This sequence comes from uncultured Actinomycetes bacterium, assembly GCA_963714995.1. GTDB lineage: Bacteria > Actinomycetota > Actinomycetes > S36-B12 > CAIYMF01 > Prado023. The sequence continues at coordinate 9,985 of CAVQQP010000004.1, forward strand.
GACCTGGTCGAACTGCGGCGCGACGTGCGCGCCGTCCTCCGGAAGCTGCCCGAGCGTGAGCAACAGGTCCTGCTGCTGAGGTTCTACGGCGAGCGCACGCAGTCCGAGATCGCCGAGCGGCTCGGCATCTCCCAGGTCCATGTCTCCCGGGTGCTCACCCGGACGCTGACCGCGGTTCGCGAGCACGTCCTCTATGACGCGCCGCTGCCGAGGTCCTGGGAGCCGGCGGACTGGACGCTCAGCCCGGCCGCACGGAGCGCGTCCTGACCACGGGTCCGCGGCAGCGTGCCCGTGCGTGTTCGAAGGAAGGACCTCCCTGCGCAGATCGCGCAGGGGAATGGCGAGGGGAGTTGTCTTGGCGTTCGTGTGGAGGACTGGGAGAGCGATGGGCCGGCAGCTGCGCGAGGTGCGGGGAATCCTGTTCGGGGGAACCGACACCCTCGTGCACACCCTTGTGGCTCCCGACGGCGGGCATGGGCCCGTCGCGCCCGTGCCGCGTGCTGCTGAGGCCCTGGCTGGTGTGCGGGGGGCGGGCCTCCCGGTCGGTGTGGTGAGCGCCACGCGCGGAGGTGGGGTCCAGCCAGTCGGGAGCGCATCGGAGGTCTCCCGCCGGGCTCTGATGGGGCGACTCCTCGGCCCGTTCGACACGTGGCAGAGCTGCGACCATGGCCCCCGGCACCGATGCGCGTGCCGCGCGCCGGCTCCCGGTCTGGTCCTGCAGGGAGCCGCGGAGATGGGAGTCGCGAGCCACAGCGTGGCCGTGATCAGCGACATGGGGCCGGACATGAAGGCGGCCCAGGCTGCAGGTGCGGTGGGCATCCTCGTTCCCTCGCGGCACACCCTGCGAGCCGAGATGGCCGAGGTCCCGCTCGTCGCCCCCGACCTGATCAGCGCGGTCCGTGGGGTGCTGGGCATGGACCGGTCCTGGGTCCCCGGGCACTCGCTGGCGTCCGAGCGCGTGGTCACCGTGCCCCTTCCCCGCCTTCCCCAGGTCCCTGCCGATCCTCGCGCTGGGGCACGAGCCAACGGGGCAGGGGTGCGCCGCGAGTCCTGATCAGCCCGTTCGGGGGGTTCTGGAACACCCCCATGAGGGCTAGCATCGGGGCCTCGTACTCGACCCGTGGAGGTGGGTGTCGTGAGCGCGCCACGTGCCGGGCGGACCGCCGACGACGTCGGGCCAGAGGCTGCCCTGATCGACACCGTGGTGGCACTGCGCGACGAACTGCAGGGTCTTCGATCGGCATCCCAGTTCAGGGCGATCATCGAGCAGGCCAAGGGAGTGCTCGTGGAGCGCCACCACCTCTCGCTGGACGAGGCCTTCGACCGGTTGCGTGCGATGTCCCAGGAGCACAACGTGCGGCTGGTCGAGGTGGCAGCCACGGTCGTGGGCGTGACGCTGGTCGATGACGTGATGGATGCCCCTGAGATCTCCGAGCAGGCGCTGCGGGACCGCCTGCCGCTGTCCCCGGCGGCATCACCGACCTGGCGGGCCCTGATCCAGCAGCCGGACGTCCGTGCCGGGGTCCTGACGGCGCTGGTCGACTCGATGGCTGTTGCGGCCAGCAAGGGGGATGAAGCGGCACAGCTGCTTGCCGACCTCCTGGCCGGACAGGAGGTCCGGGCGGTGACGCTGTACCGGTCGGCGGCGGACGGTGCACTGCGGCTCGTGGGGCAGTCGGGCGTCCCCGGTGACCTCGTCAGCTCCTGGTCCAGCATCCCACCCTCGCAGGACATCCCCTACGTGCGCTCGCTCACGTCGGACCAGACGTTCTTCTGGGCAGATCGTGCCGAACGGGTGAAGGAGTTCCCGGCGGTGGCCTCGACGGCGTCAGGCTTCGAGGCCACCGCCACCATCCCCGTCCACGACGCGGGCTCCGTCGTGGGCGTCGTCGGCCTGATGTGGGCAACTCGTCAGACGTTCGACAGGGATCGCATGGAGGCGATCGCCGGGACGGTCCAGAGGGTGGCGCACCTGTCGCTGCGCAACGCGAGTGAGGTGGACCCCGAGCTGGAATGGCTCAGCTCCGTGCTGCGCCTGCACCTGGATCCCTGGCTGTTGCTGGGTTCGGTCCCCGGCGTCGACGGGATGAGCCAGGACTTCGTCATCGAGGATGCCTCCTCGCAGGTCGGACTGGCCCAGGCCTGGATCGGTCGTCGACTGCTGGAGGTCTGGCCGTCGGCCGCCCGCGGCGAGGTGGTCCAGGAGCTGTCGGAGCTTGCCCGCGCGGGGGGTTCATGGACGATGACGGTGACCACTGCTGAGGAGGGTCCCTGGGGAACGCCGGGGAGCCGCGTCCGCGCGGTGCGTCTGAACCGCCGTGTCGTGCTCGTCTGGCGGCCCGGGGCGGCCTGAGTCGACGAGCCCGCCCGGGCACGCTCTGGACACAGATCGGCAGCCGCCGCGTATGGACCGGGCCAGGCAGGGTAGTGGACGACGTGGGGATTCCTGTCCTGGCGGCCGACCGTGAGGTCGCGTGCATCCACGAGGCGACTGCGACGGCGCCGGTGGAACCTCCGGCCGCGCTGGTTCGGGCCTCCCGTGCGTGGACGGCGTTGAAGGTCTCCGCAGTCCTGGAGAGCCTGGCTTTCCTGGCCCGAGGGGTGGAACGCGGTCGGCCGGCCCGCGGCGCGGCATGTGCCGAGCACACCCTTGGCCCACTGGTGGGCGTCATCGTCGGGCCGGTCGCCGGCCGGCTGCCGCGCGACGCTCTGGAGGAGCTCTTCCCGCGTGCGTCTGTCGAACGGGGGGTCACCCGGGAGGAATGGATCGAGTGGCGACGGGCCCGGTACACGCCGCACCTGCTCGAGGATGTCACGATGCTGGCTCTCCGCGGCTCCTGCCGGGCCCGCGGAGACGTGGTCCGCTGCACATGCGAGGGCACGTGGCCGCACAGGGCACCGGTTCCCGCTGATCAGTGGGTGCGCCGCCTCGATCCGGTCCTGGGGCCGGTGCCTGCCCTGACACCCGATCCCTCGGGGCGGACGGACCCGTGGCAGGACACGCTCGTGCTGCTGGCCTCGACCTTCCGTGGCCGCGGCTCGCCCCTGTCGTCCAAGTACGCGGGGAGCGGTCCACCGACCATCAAGGACGTGCGCACCCTCTCCGGGCACCTCGAACGCCTCGCCGGCGCCTTCGCCGGACCCCGGCGCGCGGACCGGATGGCTGGGCTGGAGCGGGTTGACTGGGACCCCCGCCTGCCCATCACGGGGGCATGGCACGAGCGTGACAGGGCCGGGAGCACCGACCGGGCTCGTGAGGAGCTCCTCGGGAGACTGCTGGGCGCCGTCGGCCTCTGATCCCAGGGCTCCGCGTCCTTGAGTCAGCGAGCGGCCGCCAGGGGCGCTGCCGCTAGAATCGTGCTCAGCTCAGTAGGTGTTTGGACATCGCGGTCCGGATCGACCGCGCCAGCCGGGTGAGGCAGCCATGGACAGTCACACTGGGGATCTCGAGTCGACGGCGAGTCTGCAGTCGGTCATCGACAGCCTGAACGGCAATGTGGCTGTCCTCGACCGGAACGGCACCATCGAGCTCGTGAACACCGGGTTGGGTGCAGTTCGCCTCCGACAACGGCGACCCGGGAGCGGCGCACTCAGGGCCGGGCGTCAACTACTTCGACTCCTGCGCACCCGATGAGATCGTCGACGGGGACTTCGCCCGCCGGGCGCTGGAGGGGATCAGCCGGGTCCTGAGGCGGGAGATACCGGCATTCTCCCTGGAGTACCCGTGCCACTCCCCCCAGCAGGAGCGCTGGTTCGTGATGCTCGTTGCTCCCACGGGGGCCGACGGTGCCGTGGTCACCCACGTCGACGTGTCCGGGACGTCCGACAGGTGACGTGACCTGCGACGACCGGCATCGGCCGGCGGCTCAGGGCGCGACGGCGCGCACCGCCGCGAGGATGGCCTCGACGACCCCGTCCAGGGGGATCCGGCTGGTGTTGATCACCAGGTCGTAGCGGTCCGGGGTCCGCGGGTCCCAGTCGAACAGGGCGATCGCCATGTCGGCACGCACATGGTCCTCCCGCTCCAGGCGCCTGGCCGCATGCTCCCGCGCGATCCCCGACTCCGTGGCGGCCCGCTCGATCCGGTCCTCGACCGAGCCGGTCAGCAGCACGTGCACGGTGTTCGGCCGGTCCGCCAGCAGCAGCGCGCCATGGCGTCCGACCATCACCCCACCCAGGTGCGCGCATCCCTGCACCTGGCGGAGGTTCTCCTCGATGAGCTCCTGCTTGTGCCGCTGCACGGAGTCGTCGTGGGGGAAGACGTTGACGCCGAACGCAGCCGCCAGCACGGCCATCATCTTCGTGAGGAACTCCGCCTCGTGCTCGCGGACGTCCTCGGGGCCGCCCTCGATCGCCTCGGAGCTGAAGGCGGGACCGAAGTACGGCAGGCCGAGCCGGTGGGCAACCCCCTGGCCGACCTGCTTGGCGCCCGCCCCATAGGTCCCGAAGATCGTCACGACCGGCTTGGGCGTGGGCGGTGCTGGCGTCGGGGCCATCAGTGCCTCCTGTCGAGCCTCTGGGTCGTCGGGGGTCTGGATCAGTAGCGGTGGCGCAGGAGGAGTGAGACCTCCGGGTCGGCCGACGCCCACTTGAGCACCTCCTCGGGGAAGATCACCTGCTCCCAGTCCAGCGGCGCGCCGGTCCGGGTGTGCCACTCGTGGAGCGCCACGTAGGTGTCGCGACGCCGGTCGTCCTGGTAGTCCACGTCTCGATCATCCACCCTCGGCTGTGGTCCAGCCAGACACGCGACCGCGTCGATCCGCGGTCGGGTCGCCCCGCAGACCGGGGTGCTGAGGGGGACGTAAGCCTCTACCCCCTGTGGGGACCGCGCACCGAGACTGGGCGGCAGCGCCCTTCCCCTGGGGAGGTGAGCGTCATGGGAGTGCGCGACTTCCTCGAACGCCTGCGCCCGAGCGGCACGCCGGGTGCGCCCTCGGTCGCGGGGGTCCCGGCGGATCGGCTCGCCGAGCGCTCGGCCGAGCTCGAGGCCGTGTTCGCGCTCCTCGAGGACGTGCAGGCCGAGGTGGGGTTGATCGGATCCCGGGCCGAGCAGCAGGCGCAGCGCCGGCGCGAGGCGGCGCACCAGCAGGCCGACGCGATCGTCGCCGAGGCCCGTCGCCTGGCTGAGGCCGAACGGTCCGTGGCCGCGGCCACGGCGCAGGCAGGCGCGGCCGCGCAGGCCCGGGCGATCAGCGCCGGCGCGCAGGCGCGGGCCGCGACCATCGCCGACGAGACCCACTCGCGCGAGGCCGCCGTGATCGCCGCCGTGCTCGACCAGGCACGGGCGGAGCTCCTCGCAGTCCCGGTGGCCCCGACATGAGCGCCGGGTGGGTGGCCGGAGCCGTGCGCGCCCGGGCGATGTCCCGGCGGCGGGTCGGGGCGGTCGCGGCCCGCGACCTCGCGGGGCGGCCCAGCCTTGAGCTCGCCGTCGACAGCCTCGCCGACGGCCCGTACGGCCATGACGTCCGACCTGGCCAGACCCTGAGCCAGGCCCAGCACGCCGTCTCCGCCACGGTGCTGTGGAACATGCGCGTGCTGGCCGGCTGGCTGCCCACCGGAGCGTCGCAGATCATGCGCCTGCTCGCGGGGGGCTTCGAGGTGGCCAACGTCGACGAGCACCTGCGCGAGCTCGACGGGCGTGCCGTTGAGCCGCCCTTCCACCTGGGCAGCCTCGCCACGACGTGGCAGAGTGCCGCGCGGGCCCCGACAGCGGCCGACCTCAGGACGGTTCTTGCGCGGTCCCCGTGGGGGGATCCGGGCTCGGACTCGCCGGCCGGGATCGGACTGGGGATGCGGCTGGCGTGGGCGGCCCGGGTCGCCTCCGGGGTCCCGCAGGCGCGCCCGTGGGCATGCGGGGCAGCTGCGCTCATCCTGGCGCGGGAGCTGCTGCTCGCCGGCTCAACGCCCACACCGCAGGCCCAGCGGACGCTCGCACCGCTCCTCGGATCCGCATGGACGGATGCCCGCACCATCACGGGTCTCGCGGCCTGCCTTGCTCCCGAGGCCCGATGGGTCCTTGAGGGCATCGAGGATCCCGAGGACCTGTGGCGCGCAGAGGCAGCATGGTGGAGCCGGCTGAGCGTCGACGGCGCGACGCTGCTGCACCGCCCGGGAGCCGGCCCGGCCCCGGTCGTCGGCTCGGTGGCGGTCCTGGCCGTCGATGCCTGGCGGGTGCGCGCTGCGCTGGAGGTGGCTGCCCGTGGCGGATCGGACGCTCCGGGAGCCCTGGAGGTGTTCGATGCCGTGGCGTGAGTCGATGCAGCCGGTGCGGATGAGCCGCGTCGCGGTTCTCGCCCCCCAGGATCGCCTGCGCGACGTCCTGGTCGAGATCGCCGGGCAGGGGACCGTGGAGCTCGAGTCCGCCGCTGACGTGGACGTGAGCGGGGCCGGACGGATCCTGCAGCAGTCCCCGCGCGAGGGCATCGCCGCCGCGCTGACCCGCTCGGCACCCGATCTCGACGCCCTCGTCCGGGCCGGCCGGTTCGACCTGCTCGCGGGCGAGGCCCAGCTGGAGCGGCGCGCAGCCGCGGCGGTGTCCCGGGGCCTCGTGGCCGGCGTGCTCGCCTGGGCCCCGGTGACGGAGCTCGACCCGCTGCGGCAGACGCTGCTCCCGCACGGCGCGGCCGTCGTGCCCCTGCCCACGCCGCGCGGGGTCGATCCGCCGTCGTTGGTCCACGAGCAGGGTGAGCTCAACCAGGCCTTCGCCCCCCTGGTCGATACCTACACGACCGTCCCGTACGCCAACGTCGACCCGACGGTGCTGGCCGGGCTGGCCTTCGTGCTGATGTTCGGGATGATGTTCGCCGACGCCGGCCAGGGCGCGCTGCTGCTGGTCGCGGGCCTCCTGCTGCGGGCGGGCCGGCTCCACCGGCTGGGCGGTGCGCGGCGGGTGTGGGCGTTCGTCGTCGGGGCCGGGCTGGCCGCGATCGTGTTCGGGGTGCTGTTCGGCGAGTTCTTCGGGCCGACCGGCGTGATCCCGGTCCTCTGGGTCAAGCCCCTCGAGGAGCCGATCCTCCTGCTCGAGGTCGCGCTCGGGGTGGGTGCCTGCCTGCTGGGCGGTGCCTACGTGCTGGGAACCGTGAACCGCTGGCGCGAGGGTGGGTGGCGGTCAGCCCTCGTGTCGACCTCGGGGGTGGCCGGGGCCGCGGTGTTCCTGGGCCTGGGCTTCCTGGCGCTGGGGGCCTACCTGGCGGTGGACTGGCTGGTCACCGGGGCCGTGGTGGTCGTGGTCGCAGGGCTGGTCCTGGCCTACGGGGGCCTCCTCGCGGCGACCGGCGGGGGCGCGGCCGGCGCCGCCGAGGCCGGTGTCGAGCTGTTCGACGGCGTCATCCGGCTGGGCACCAACTTCGTGTCGTTCGCACGGCTGGCGGCCTTCGGACTGGCCCATGCCGCCCTGCTGGGCATCGTCTGGCAGGGCACGACCAGCCTGTGGGCCGCCGGCGGGCTCGCGATGGTGGCCGCGATCGCTGTCTTCGTCCTCGGCAATGCCCTGACCTTCGTCCTCGAGGGTGTCGTCGCCGGGGTCCAGGCGCTGCGCCTGGAGTACTACGAGCTGTTCTCCCGCGTGTTCGTCTCGGAGGGCCGGGCGTTCCAGCCCTGGTCCGTTCCGCTGTCTGAGGAGCGTGTCCCATGATCGTCTGGCTGATCTGCCTGCCCGTGCTCCTCGTCGTCGCGCTGGCCACGCGGGTGGCCCTGCGGACCCGCTCCGGGCCTGCGCTGCGCGCGATCCTCGTCGTCAACGTGGTCCTCGCGCTGGTGGCCGGCGTCGTCCTGGTCCTGGCTGCCGCCCCTGATCCGGTGTCGGCGGTGGTCTCCTCCACGGCTGTGGCGGCCGAGGAGACCACGTCCGACTCGTCGAGCTGGGCGGCCCTGCTGGGTGCGGCGATCGCCGTCGCCGGGTCGTCCATCGGCGCGGCGATCGCCGTGGCGTACACCGGTGCCGCCGCCCTGGCCACCATGAGCGAGCGGCCCGAGCTGTTCGGGCGTGCGATGGTCATCGTCGGCCTGGCCGAGGGCATCGCGATCTACGGCCTGATCGTGGCGATCATCCTCCTGGGCAGCGCCTGACATGGGCCGCGTGGCCGCCATCGGCGAGGCCGTCCGGGTGCAGGGGCTGTCCCTGGCCGGGGTGCTCCTGCTGCCCGGTGAGGGCCCGGCCGAGGTGCGGGCCAGCTGGGAGGCCCTGCCCACGGACGTGGAGGTGGTGATCCTCACGCCCCGGGCACGCGCAGCGCTGGGGACTCAGGAGACCGGCCCCCTGACGGTGGTGATGCCGGAGTGACCCCCTCGACACCGCTGGTCCGCAGCGAGGCCCTCGCTCCGCTGGCGTCGGCCCTGCTGGACCGTGCGCGCCTGGATGCCCAGGCCACCCTGGACCGTGCCGACGAGGATGCGCAGGCCATCGTCGCCCGGGCCCGCGCGGAGGCGGACGCCCTGCTGGCCGACGCGCGGGCCAAGGGGGCCGCGGACGGTGCGGCGGTCGCCGCGGCCGCCCGGATGCGGGCCGAGCGTGATGCCCGCCGGATCGTCCTCGAGGCGCAGAGCGCGGCCCGCGAGGGCCTGCGCCGGACGGCGCGCGAGGCGGTCCGCGGCCTGCGCCACGACCCCCAGTACCCCGCGATGCTCGAGGCGCTGCGGGCGCGGGCGACCCACGAGCTGGGACCAGACGTGACGGTGACCGAGCTCGAGGCCGGCGGCATCAGCGCGGAGGCGGGCCCCCGGCGCATCGAGTACTCGCTGGACGCCCTCGCCGACGACCTCCTGGACCGGATGGACAGCAGCGTCGAGGGGCCGGGATCGCCATGACCGGGGCCCTGCGGGAGGCGCACGACCGGTCCGGGACGGTGGTGCGGGTCAGCGGCCCCCTCGTGGAGGTCGAGGGCCTCGTGGGGGTGGCCATGTCGGAGATGGTCGAGCTCGGGCCTCTGCGCCTGCCCGGCGAGCTCGTGGCGTTGGCCGACGGGGTCGCCACCGTGCAGGCCTACGACTACTCCGGAGGCCTGGCCCCCGGGCATGTCGCCCGGCCGCTCGGTGAGCCGCTGTCGGCATGGCTCGGCCCGGGGCTGCTGGGCGGGATGTTCGACGGGCTGCTGCGACCGTTGCTGGGTGCCGCCACGTGGCTGCGGCCCGGGGCCGCACCGGTGCCGGACGCACGGGAGTGGGCGTTCGAGCCGCAGGCCGCGGTCGGCGACCACCTGGGACCGGGGGACACCGTGGGCGTGGTCCGCCCCGACGGCCCCCTCGAGCTGCGGGTCCTCGTGCCCCCGCGGGGAGGGGGGCGGGTCGACCAGATCGTGGGACCGGGGCGCCACCCCGCCGACGCCACCCTCGCCGTCGTGGGCGGTGTGGCCGTGCAGATGGGGCAGCACTGGCCGGTCCGCCAGCCGCGGCCACATCGCGGCCGCACCGAGAACGGCGATCCGCTCGTGACGGGGCAGCGCGTCCTGGACCTGCTCTACCCGATCGCGCTGGGCAGCACCGCCGCGGTGCCCGGCGGGTTCGGGACCGGGAAGACCGTCCTGCTCCAGCAGGTCGCCAAGTGGTGCACGGCCGATGTCATCGTCTACGTCGGCTGCGGTGAGCGCGGCAACGAGATGGCCGATGTCGTGGCCGAGCTCGCCAGCCTCGTGGATCCGCGCACCGGTGGCCGGCTCGCCGAGCGCACCGTCGTGATCGCCAACACCTCCAACATGCCGATGATGGCCCGGGAGGCCAGCGTCTACACCGGCATGACCGTCGCGGAGTACTTCCGCGACATGGGCCTGCACGCCGTCGTCATCGCCGACTCGACGTCGCGCTGGGCCGAGGCGCTGCGCGAGTTCGCGTCCCGGTCCGGGGCGCTGCCCGCCGAGGAGGGGTACCCGGCCAGCCTCGGCTCGGCGCTGGCGGCCTTCTACGAGCGCGCCGGCCGGGTCGAGACCCTCGGCGGCACGCTCGGCTCCGTGACCGTGATCGGCGCGGTGTCCCCGCCGGGAGGGGACGTCACGGAGCCGGTCAGCGCCAACACCGAGAGGTTCGTCCGCTCCCTGTGGTCGCTCGATCGCGACCTGGCCTATGCCCGGCACTACCCGGCGGTCTCGTGGGGCACGTCGTTCTCCCGGGATGCCGCCCGGGTGGGGGCCTGGCATGCAGCGAACGGCGACCCCGACTGGGCCCGTCGCCGGGGCCGGGTGCTGTCCCTGGTCGCCGACGCCGACCGGCTCACCGCCCTGGCCGACCTCGTCGGGGTCGGGTCGCTGCCGGGCCCCGAGCGCATGGTCCTGCTGACCGGCCGGCTGGTCCGGGAGGCAGTCCTGCAGCAGAGCTCGCTGTCCAGCAACGACGCCGTGTGCTCGCCGGAGAAGGGCGCCGCGCTGGTCGATGCCGTCCTGGCGATCCACGACCGCTGCCTGGCGCTCGTCGAGGGCGGGGTGCTCGCCTCGCTGATCGAGGAGGTCGACTGGGGACCGATCGTGCGGGCGCGCGACGAGACCGGCCCCCAGGACGCAGCCGGCGTGCACGCGCGGCGTGACGTCGTGCGGGCCGCCCTGGACGCCCTCGAGGCCGGCAGGGGGATGCCATGACCCGCTGGGGTGCGGTGGAGTACACGTCGGTCCGCGGGCTGCGCGGCCCGCTGCTGGTCGTCCAGGACGTGCGGGGCGTCGGGTGGGACGAGTACGTCACCCTGCACACCGATGAGGGCGAGGTGCGCCACGGTGTCGTCCTCGAGGTCGACCGTGACCTGGCGATCGTCCAGGTGCTCGAGGGCACCGCGGGACTCAGCCCGCAGCGGACGCGGGTTCGCTTCGGCGGGACGCCCCTGCAGATCCCGGTGGGGGACTCCTGGCTGGGCCGGGTGTGCAACGGCCGCGGGTCGCCCCTGGATGGCGGCCCCCCGATCACCTCGACGCGGTGGGTGCCCACGACCGGGGCGCCGCTGAACCCGCTGATGCGCGAGCCGCCGGCCGAGCCCGTCCTCACCGGCATCTCGGCGATCGATGGGCTGGCCACCCTCGTGCGCGGGCAGAAGCTGCCGGTCTTCTCCGTCGCCGGGCTTCCGCACCTGGAGCTGGCCACGCAGATCGCGGCCCAGTCCAGCGCCGGTGGCGAGCCGTTCTGCGTCGTGTTCGCGGGGATGGGCCTGACCCACGCCGATGCCGCCGCGGTGCGTGACGGGCTGGAGGAGCGCTCGCGCGCCGGCGAGCTCGTGCTTCTGCTCAACACGGCCGACGATCCGGTCATCGAGCGGATCCTGACCCCCCGGATCGCGCTGACCGTCGCCGAGCACCTGGCCTTCACCCTCGGTCGGCACGTGCTCGTGGTGATGGGCGACATGACCAGCTACGGCGAGGCGCTGCGCGAGGTGTCCGCGGCCCGCGGGGAGATCCCGGCCCGGCGCGCGTACCCGGGATACCTGTACAGCGACCTGGCCTCGCTCTACGAGCGCTGCGGCCGGGTGCGCGGGCTCCCGGGATCGGTGACGGTCATCCCGGTGCTGACCATGCCGGCCGGTGACATCACCCATCCGCTGCCGGACCTCACCGGGTACATCACGGAGGGCCAGCTGGTGCTGACCGCAGACCTGCACTCCCGGGGGGTCTACCCGCCCATGGATCCCCTGCAGTCCCTGTCCCGGCTGATGCGCAAGGGAGCCGGCCCGGGACGCACCCGTGAGGACCACCTGGACGTGGCCGCCCAGGTCCTGGCGGCACTGGCCAGGGCGCGTCAGGTCCGCGAGCTGGCAGACCTCGTCGGGCCGGAGACCCTGAGCGGCACCGACCGGCGCTACCTGGCCTACGAGAGCGCCCTGGAGGCACGGCTGCTGGACCAGGGTCATGGCGAGGACCGGCCGCTGGAGCGCACGCTCGACCTGGCCTGGGAGGTCCTCGGCGAGCTGCCCCGCCGCGAGCTCACGATGCTGCCGCACGCACTGATCTCCCGCTTCGCGTCGGCAGGCACTGCGGACGGGGGGGCCGCCTGATGGTCGCGAAGCTGCGTGGGCTGCCCCCCGGTCGGGCGGGACTGACCTGGCTGGTCCGGCGCAGCGACGTGGCCACCCGGGGAGGCGACCTGCTCGAGCGCAAGCTGCGCATCCTGCTGGCCGAGGAGCAGGACTACGCGATGCAGGCCGAGCGCACCGCCGCCGAGTGGTCCGAGGCGGTGGGCGATCTCGAGCGCTGGATGCTGCGCTCCGCGGTGCTCAGCGGCGAGCGTGGCACGAGGGTGGCCAGCGACGGCGGCGCCGGGGAGGTCGAGGTCACCTGGACATTGACCATGGGGGTCCGCTACCCCTCGTCGGCGACGTGGTGGGCGCCGGAACGCCCGGTCGGCGCCTTCCCCCCGGACAACAGCGCACTGCTGCATGCCCGACCTGCCGCGGAGCGGGCCGTGCGCGCCGGTGTCGACCATGCCGTGGCCGTGGCCGCCCACGACGCGGTGCGGGCCGAGATCGCCACGACCCGACGCCAGCTGCGCGCGCTGCGCGAGCGCTGGATCCCACGGCTGCAGTCGGCCCACGCGGCCCTGGTGGTCGCCCTGGACGACCAGGAGCACGACGAGCACGTCCGCCTCCGGTGGGCTGCTGATCCGACCACCGCAGGAAGGGCACGGCCATGATGCGGATACTGCTCGCCGTCAACGACTCGCCTGCCGGGCTCGCCGCCGCCCGGGCCGCGATCCACTTCGCGAAGCAGTCCGGCGGCCAGGTTCGGGCCGTGCACGTGCTCGGCGAGCCGGGAGCCAGCGCAGGCCTGCACCGGGGCTCCCCGCGGGTCGAGGTCGACGATCGCCGGACGGGGGACTCCGCGGCGGCCCTGGACTACGTCGTCGGGCTGGCCGGGCACTCCGGTGTGCCGGTCGAGGCGCTGACCTTCCATGGACAGCCCGCGAGGGTGATCCTCGACCAGGCGTCGGCCTGGGGGGCCGACGTCATCGTGCTCGGGCGCTCCGGGGTCCGCCACGTGGGCCAGCCGTTCGTCGGCTCCCAGGTGCTGCACGTGCTGGAGTTCGCCGAGGTCCCCGTCCTGGTGGTCCCGGCCTGACCGGGCCCGGCCCGCACAGGTCGCCTACCGTGGGGTGTCATGACCGAGTTCACCCCGCAGATGGCCACTGACTTCGTGCACCAGGCTGTTCCGGCGATCGGCCGGCTGGGGGTGGTGGTCGAGGCGATCTCCCCGGGGGCCGTGGACCTGCGGGTCCCGATCGAGGGCAATGCCAACCACATGGGCACCATGTACGCGGGCGCCCTGTTCGCGCTGGCGGAGCTGCCCGGTGGGCTGATCCCGCTGGCTGTGCTGACCCCCGGCCGGTACACGCCGATCGTGACGGCCCTGGAGATCCAGTTCCTGGCCGCGGCTCGGACCGACGTGACCCTCTCCGCGCGGATGGACCCGCAGGAGCTGCGGGCGCTGGGTGACCAGGTGGATGCCGAGGGCCGCGCGGACTTCACCCTCGAGCTGGTCGGCACGGACGCGAACGGCCGGACGGTGATCACCAGCACGGGGCACTACCAGCTGCGGCCCAACCGGGGTTGAGGGCCCGACCGGGGCCGGGGGCCAACCGGGGTTGCGGCGTCGGGCGGTGGTTGGCCCGGAACCTCAGGGTGGGGTGACCTGATCCGCCCGTGCGCGTGCGCACGCCACGACCTCGGGCAGGTCGAGCCCGTAGGTCGGACCCCCACGGGCGGCGTACTGCTCGAGGTGGGCGGCCCCCCGCTCGAGGAGCGTGACGGCGCCGGCGGTGTTCCCGCGGGCCTCGTGGGTCAGCCCGACGCAGACCTGGGCCAGGCCCTGCCACAGGTCGCGCTCGTCGTCCGGTCCGGCCTTCCAGCGGGCCTCGAGGACCTCGTGGGCGGAGAAGGGCCGGCCCTCGCGGACCAGCTCCCGGGCCCGGTCCAGGGTCTCCTGCGGGGGCAGGGGCTCCTCGGGGACCGGCTCGACGCCCGTCGATCCGTAGGGCAGCGGCCGGCCGAGGGCGTCGCGCGGGCGCTCCTGGCGGGGACGGCCGGCGGGATCGCGGTCGCGGTCGGTCACCGCAGGGTCTCCAGTGCCTCGAGCACCCGGTCGGGCCGGGTCGCCGGGTTGACGAACGCCAGGCGCAGGACGGTCTGGCCGCGCCACGTCGTGGGCACGCAGAAGATCGTCCCCTGCAGGGCGGCACGTCGCGACCACGCCTGGTAGTCCTCGGGCTCCCATCCGGGCCGCTGGAACAGCAGCACGGAGAGCTCCGGCGGCTGGACGAGACGCAGATGGTCGCTGGCCTCGATGCCGGCCGCCACCTCACGGGCGATCGCCAGTGTCCGCTCGATGGCCCGGCTGTACCGGTCGGTGCCGTGGACGGACAGGGAGAACCAGAACGGCAGGCCGCGCGCCCGCCGGCTCAGGTGGGTTGCCAGGTCCGAGGGGTTCCACTCCTCGCGGTCGATGTGCTCCAGGTAGCTGGCCTTCTGGGAGTGGGCGGCGCGCGCTGTCTCGGGCTCCCGGTAGAGCAGGGCGCAGCAGTCGTAGGGCGCGAACAGCCACTTGTGCGGGTCGACGATGAAGCTGTTCGCCCGCTCGACCCCGTCGAAGAGGTGCCGGACGCTGGGCGCGGCCAGGGCGGCACCCCCGTACGCGCCGTCCACGTGCAGCCACACGTCGAACTCGTCGCACGCGTCGGCGACGTCGGCCAGGTCGTCGATGATCCCGGCGTTGGTGGTTCCGGCCGAGGCCACGACCGCGAAGACGTTCGGATTCGCGGCCAGGACCTCGCGCAGCGCGACCCCGGACATGTGCCCCGCCGGGGTCTGCGGCACCTCCACGACAGCCACGTCCAGGGCGCGGGCCGCGCCGCGGATCGAGGAGTGGGCGTCCGAGGTGCACGCCAGCGCCCACCCGGCGTCGGGACGGTAGCCCCGGCGGGCCAGCATGGTCTCCCGTGCGGTCACCAGGGCCGACAGGTTGCCCATCGTGCCGCCGGAGACGAATGTGCCGCCGGCCGTCTCGGGCCATCCCAGCAGCCCGACGAGCCAGGCCAGCGCCTCGTTCTCGGCGTGGATCGCCCCGGCCCCGGCCTCCCACATCCCGGCGAAGACATTCGCCGCACTCGTGGCCAGGTCGAACGCGACGGCTGCGCGGGTGGGTGCGGCGGGGATGTAGGCGAGGTTCAGCGGGTCGTCCTGGGCGCGGGTGGCCGGGATCAGGACGCGGTCGAAGACGTCCAGCGCCGATTCCCAGCCGATCCCCTCGGGCGTCACCGAGCGGCCGGCCGCGGCCGCCAGCTCGGACGCGGGGCGCGCGGTGGTCTTCGGGTCACTCGACCGTGCGACCCGGTCGGCCACCCAGCGCATGACGCCATCGACTGCGGGGCGCTCGTCGCCCCAGAACGGCTCGGTGTCGGTGTCGGTCGTCGGCATGGGCTCATCCTCGCTGGTCGCGGGCGTGGGGATCCGAGCCGGTGGGCCGCCGCGGCCTGATGATCCCGCGGACGTCGGCATTCAGGGAGGCGATGATCCGGTCGAGGATCCCGAAGCTCATCCCGGGGGACATGGTCACGATGGCGCGCAGGGGCAGGCTGGCAAGCACCGCATCGACCATGTCGTCCATGTTGTCGGTGTTGTTGGCCGCGAACTGGCGCTTCATCCCCCAGCGCATGGCCGCCACCAGGCGCCGTCCGGCACGGCTGGTCTCGAGGTCGGTCGCGGTCGAGGTGCGGGTGAACGGGCGCTGGCCGACGGGCACCGGGATCGGCTTCCCGAGGAGCGCTGCGAACTCCGCGTCCGTGGCCACCGGCCCGGCGGGCACCGGCACGGGCGTGATCACGTCGTCGGACTCGACGTGGACCGTGACGCTGCCGTGCACGTCGGTCGAGGAGGCGCCGACGAGGATCTCGTACTCGCCGGCCTCGACCAGCCAGGCGCCGGCCGCCACGTCCCAGACGGCGAAGGCGCGCCGCCCGAGGGCCACCTCGGCGCGCGCGGTCTGCCCGGGCTCCAGGTGCACCTTCGCGAAGCCGGCGAGCTCCTTGGCGGGGCGGGGGAGCGTCGACTCGGGGTCGCGCACGTAGACCTGCACGACGTCGCTGCCCGGGCGGGTCCCGGTGTTGGTGACGTCCACCGCCACGACCAGTTCGGTGCCGCTCCCGGTGACCTCAACCTCCCCGTGGGCGAACGTCGTGTACGTCAGGCCGTGACCGAAGGGGAAGCGTGCGGGCACATCGTGCGTGTCGTGGAAGCGGTAGCCCACGTTGAAGGTCTCGCGGTACTCCACCTGGCGCGGGTGGCCCGGGAAGTTCTGGTCGGCGGGCAGCTGCGTGACGTCGAACGGGATGCTTCCGGCCAGGCGCCCACCGGGCTCGGCGGACCCGAGCAGCACGTCGGCCAGTGCCGAGCCCCCGGCCTGGCCACCGAGGAAGGCCTCGACAAGCGCCGCGGGCCGGTCCGCCCACGGGACGTCGACGACGCCACCGTTGACGAGCACCACGGCGGTTCGCGCGTTCGCATCGAGCACGACCTCGGCCAGCTGGTCCATCCCCACCGGCATCGTCCACTCGGCGCGGTCCATGGCCTCGGTCTCCAGGCGCGGGGGAAGCCCGACGACCAGCACGACCCGGTCCGCCGAGCGGGCGACCGCGGCGGCCTCGGCCATCAGCGATGGGGTGGTGTCGCCGGTGACCGGGTCGTAGCCGGCGGCGTAGCGGATCTCGGCCCGTCCCGGCCGTCTGCTCCGTCAGCGAGTCGAGCAGGGCGTCGATCCGGGTGGGGGTCACCTTCGAGCTGCCGCCGCCCTGGTAGCGGGACTCGACGGCGAACGCCCCGATGACGGCGATCGTGCCCTCGGCGGGCAGGGGCAGCAGCCCGTCGTTGGTGAGCAGGACGGTGCCCGCGGCGGCGGCGCGGCGGGCCAGGGCGTGGTGGGCGTCGAAGTCCGGCGCCGGGGCCGGTCCGGCGTCGCGGACGTCCTGCCAGCGCAGCGCCAGCTCCACCACGCGGGTGGCCGATCGGTCCAGGTCGGCCTCGGCCAGTCGTCCCTCGGCGACGGCTGCGGCGATGTCGCCGTCGAAGGCGCTGGAGCCGCCGGGCATCTCCAGGTCCATCCCCACGCGCAGGCCCGCCACGTGGTCGTTCGTGCCGCCCCAGTCCGACACGACCAGTCCGTCGAAGCCCCACTCCCCGCGCAGGACCTCACCGAGCAGGTGCTCGTTGTCGGAGGCGAACTGCCCGTTCACCTGGTTGTAGGCGGTCATGAGCGTCAGCGGCTCGGACGTCTCGACCACGATCTCGAAGCCCCGCAGGTACAGCTCGCGCAGGGTGCGCTCGTCGACGATCGTGTCGATGACCATCCGGGCGGTCTCCTGGTTGTTCGCCGCGTAGTGCTTCGGGCAGGCGGCCACCCCCTCGGACTGGATCCCGCGCACCAGGGCGGCGGCCATCGTGCCGGACAGGTACGGGTCCTCGGAGAAGTACTCGAAGTTGCGCCCGCCGCGGGGGTGCCGCGTGAGGTTCAACCCGGGGCCGAGCAGGACCGCGACGTCCTCCGCCCGCGCCTCGCGACCCAGCGCGACCCCGACCTCCTCGAGCAGGTCGGGGTCCCAGGTGCAGGCCAGGGTCGCGGCCACCGGGAAGCACGTGGCGGGCACCGAGTCGTTGAGCCCGACGTGGTCGGAGTCGCCGGACTGCTTGCGCAACCCGTGGGGGCCGTCGGTGAGCATCACCGAGGGGACCAGTCCCTCGATCTCCTCGGTGGTCCAGAAGTCCCGCCCGGACACCAGCCGGATCCGGTCGGCCAGGCTGAGGCTGGCGACGATCGCCTCGGCCCGCTCGCGCGGGCTGGCGGTGGGGGAGTCGGCGGGAGAGTCGCTGGGGCTGGGCGTCATGCCCCGATCATGCCCGCGCGCGGCTGCCGCGGGCCATGCGGGCGTCTGTGGGGTGCGTCGCCCGTGGGTTCGGGGCGCCGGGTCAGGTGCGCTGCCCCGGCACCGTGCCGCCCTGTGCGGCGGGCAGCGGCGCGGCGACGGGGCTCAGGATCAGGCTGAGGACCAGTGGGGCGGCGATCGTCAGAAGCGCCATCCGGTAGCCGACATGGTCGGCGAGCAGGCCCAGGACCGGCGGCCCGGCGAGGAACGCGACGTACCCGATGGTGGACACGACCGACACCCGGGCGGCTGACCGGGCCGGGTCGTCGGCCGCTGCGCTCATCCCCACGGGGAAGCCCAGCGCGGCACCGAGGCCCCACAGCACGATGGCGACCACGGCCAGGGGCAGCGATGGGGCGAGGGCGAACACGACCAGGCCGACCAGGGCCAGGCCCGCGCACAGGCGCAGGACCGGGACCCTGCCGAACCGGTCGAGCAGGTGCGTGCCGGCGAAGCGCATCGCGGTCATCGACGCGACGAAGAGGCCGAACGCCAGCGCCCCCAGGGCGTCGGAGGTCGAGAAGCCGTCGACGACGGACAGCGCCAGCCAGTCGTTCGCGCTGCCCTCGGTCAGGGCCGCCGCCAGCACCATCAGGCCGATCATGAGGGTTCGGGGCTCGGCCCACGCGGCCAGCGCGCTGCGGCGTTCGCCCTCGGTCCCGGCGCCGGCCCCGTCCGTGGTGGTCATCGCGCCGTCGGGCAGGTAGAGCCGGGTGAGGGCGAGCACCGCCGCGAGCGCCAGCAGGACCGCGCCGATGATGTGCCACGCAGCCGGCACCCCCGCAGCAGCGGCAAGGGCGCCGGTCGCTGCCCCGGCCACGGCGCCCAGGGAGAACCCGGCGTGGAAGCGGGGCATGATCGCCCGACCGAGCTCGTGCTCGACCACCGTGCCCTGCAGGTTCATCGCGACGTCCCAGGCGCTGATCCCCATGAGCCCGACGAACAGGAACGCGGCCACCAGGGGCGTGCTGCCCGCACCCACGCCCAGCGCGGCGGTGACGAATCCCGCCGTGCTCAGCAGGGCCGCCATCCGCGTGGTCCGTCGCGTCCCGATCCGCTGGACGACCGCGCCTGTCAGCGGGAGCGCCACCATCGACCCGGCGGAGCCCACCAGGAGCACGAGCCCGATCTGCCCCGGGGTGAGCCCGAGCTCGTCGCGGATCGCCGGCAGCCGGCTCACCCAGGACGCGAAGACGAATCCGCTCGTCGCGAAGACCCCGAACACGGCCCACGACGCGGTCCGCGCCGCGCGAGCCTCGGACAGGTGGCTCACGCGTGGCCGGCTGTCGCACCGTGCAGCTCGACCTCCACATAGGGGTCCGGGCGCAGCGCCCTGTCCGCGACGCCGCGCAGGATCCAGGACAGGCTGAACTGCTCGGTCGACAGCGATGGGGACGGCAGCCGGCTCGGGGCCTTCAGCCGGAATGGCAGGGCCACTGGCGCGCTGGGATCCATCTCGATGCGGTGGGCGATGACGTGACGTGCGACCACCGTGTCCTTCTCCCGGTCCTCGTCGGCGGGGTTGCGCGTCGGGTCCGTGCCGACCCAGGGGCCGCGATGCACCTGCTCACGCAGCACGAGATCGACGCGCAGTCCCCGAGCCCCGCCGGCGCGCCGCGGGTCGAGCGCGAGCATCCCCGTGATCGTGGCGTTGGGGAGGAGCCGTCGCGAGCGACAGGGACTCGAAGCGCATGGCCACGAGCCCCCGGTCCCGCAAGGTGGGGGGCAGCTCCGCCACGGCGACGCGGTCGGCGGCAGGCGACAGGACGACGATCGGGTGGGTGAACTCCTTCGGAGGCGATCCGGTGACCTGCATCCGGACGCGGACCGCCCACTGGACCTGGATCAGTGAGGCCGCGACGGTCCCCGGGCTGCCGGTCGGCACGGTGAGCGTGAAGGGCAGGGTCAGCGCGCCTCCGGCCGGCAGTGGGCCTGCGCACCGCAGGCCCCGTGCGGCAGCGACGTCGGTGGTGCGGGACATTGTGCTCGCGGATCCCCCGTACAGGCCTCCCTGTCGGTAGAGGTAGGTGGTGTTCCTGATCAGGGCCACCTCGCAGCCCCTGACGTCCAGGTCGGTGAGCGCCTCCGCCAGCACGGTGCCCGTCAGGGCCGATCCCTCGGTCACCTCGCGCACGGGCATGTCGAGGTCGAGGCCGATCGCCGCCTGCGTGGTGGGAATGAGCACACCGACTCCCTCGTTCGTCGGTCCACATACTCTCGCGCCCCCCGCAGCACGCAACCGCGCCCCCGGTGCGGAGGAGGTCACAGGGCGTCAAGGATCCCCGCGACGGGTCCTCTGGATCTGGGAGTGATCTCCGCAATTGCCTCATCTGATGCTGGATTTGCGGGGTTCCGTGGACCCTGCCGTGGAGGCGGTCCGGGACGCGACTAGTGTCGCTGGGCAGACGCGCGCAAACGCCCACCACAGCGAAGGATCCCGACATGAGCGACCTGGTCAGCTACGCCCTCGAGGACGGCATCGCCACCCTCACCCTGGACAACGGCAAGGTGAACGCCATCTCGCCGGAGGTCATCGCCGCCTTCCACGCGGCGCTCGGCCGGGCCGAGGCGGACGGGGCGATCGTCATCATCACCGGGACCCCGGGCATGTTCTCCGGTGGCTACGACCTGAAGGTGATGATGTCCGGTCCCGAGAACGCGATCGCGCTCGTCGCGGCCGGGTCCGGGCTGGCCCGCCGGATGCTCGCCCATCCCTTCCCGATCATCGTCGCGTGCACCGGCCATGCGGTGGCCAAGGGGGCGTTCATCCTGCTCTCGGCCGACTACCGCGTGGGCGTCGACGGACCGTTCCGGATCGGCCTGAACGAGGTGCAGATCGGCATGACCATGCACCACGTCGGCATCGAGCTGGCCCGCGATCGGCTGCGCAGGTCCTACTTCAACCGCTCGGTGATCAACGCCGAGATGTTCGAGCCGCAGGAGGCCATGCGGGCCGGTTTCCTCGATGCGGTCGTGGCTCCCGACGCGCTGATGCCCGCCGCCCGGGACATGGCCGAGCAGATGAAGAAGCTGAACATGACCGCGCACGCGAACACCAAGGTGAAGGCCCGCAGGGCGCTCCTCGAGACCCTCGACTGGGCCATCGAGGAGGACAAGCGCCACCCGCTGTAGCCCAGCCCCGCTCCGCGCGCCGCCCCCCGCCCGATCCGCAAACCCTCCGGAACGGTTCAGACCCTCCCGTCCGGCTGGGAGGGTCTGAACACTCAGGGAGGGTTTGCGGATCGGGCGGCGCGCAGGGGTGCCCTCACTCAGGTGAGCATTGGGATCTCTTCAACTTTCATGATTCGCTCGGCGCATACGTGCTCACCTATGACGCAGCGCGGAAGGCACTTGCCGGAGTCCTCGAGGCTCAAGGGCTGCGCGCCACCAGCCGTGGAGGGCATGTCGTGCTCTATGACGCGGCGATGGCCCAGTTCGATCCGCCGCTGGGCTCGCTGATCCGTCCGTTCAACCGCATGAGGGCGCGTCGGAACCAGGTCGAGTACGCGTCCTCGGAGAACCCGGAGATCAGGCCGGAGGAGGTACTCGCCGATCTGGAGAAGGCAGCCGCCCTGGTCGACATGGCGGAACGCGTGCTCCCCCAGCTCGACGCCTTCTGAAGGCAGGCGCGGTAGCCCCGGCGTGCGCCGACCTGGCAGGGCGCGTCAGCTCGGTGACGATCCCGGGCGCTGCAGCCCGCCCGATCCGCAGACCCTCCGGAACGGTTCAGACCCTCCACGTCCGGACGGGAGGGTCTGAACACTCAGGGAGGGTTTGGTCACGTTGCCTTCCGGGAAGCCCGCCAGGCGGCCCATGCGCCGGTGGACCACAGGGCCCACACGACCAGGACGGGCTGGAAGAACAGTCGGATCAGGCGTGCCTGGTCGGTGTCCAGGCCGAAGGCGTCGGTGCCGGTGACGTACTGGGAGATGTTGCCCGGGAAGATCGCGACGAAGAACGCGGCGACGATCCAGCCGACCGCGACCCGGTACCGGGGCAGCGCGATGAGCGCCAGGCCGAGGACGATCTCGACGACGCCCGAGGCCACCACGACGAAGTCCGGGTCGAGCGGGACCCACGTGGGCACCTGGGCCTGGAACGCCTCGCGCTGGTTGGTGAGGTGACCGACGCCGGTGAACAGCAGGAACGAGCCGAGGACGATCCGCGCGATCGTCCGTGGCAGTGACGACGGGGCTGGTGAGTTCGGGGCAGGCGAGGACTGGGTGGGCGAGGGCTCGACTGGCGAGGACGGTGGCACGGGGGCTCCTGGGGATCGGATCGCGCGGGATTCCTCCCAGTCAATCAGCAGTGCCGTCACTCAGCAGCGCTCGGCCAGCAGGGCGCACTCAGCAGCGCCGTCGATCAGCGGCGCTCAGCCCAGCAGTGCCGAGTTCCGCGCGCTCAGTTCCGCGCGTCCAGCCAGCAGCGCGCGCACTGCAGCGAGCGCCGTCGATCAGCGGCGCTCAGCCCAGCATTCCCGTGAGTCGGCCGCGGATGATCTCCTCGGCCTCGGACATGATCCGGTCGATCAGCTCCTGGCAGGTCGGGATGTCGTGGATGAGCCCGGCGACCATGCCGCACGACCAGGCGCCGGCGTCCATGTCGCCCTCGATCATGATCCGCGGGTAGACCCCGGCGACCTGCTCGATGATGTCCTCGAACCGCAGGTCCGAGCCCAGCTCCTTCTCCTTGACCAGCAGCTTCTCCACGGCGGCGTTGACCATGACCCGCTCCGTGTTGCGCAGCGGGCGCATGACCAGGCGGGTGTCGAGCTCGGAGGCGGCCACGATCGCGTCCTTGACCCGCTGGTGCACCGGCGCCTCCTGGGTGGCGATGAACCGGGTGCCCATGTTGATGCCGTCGGCGCCCATCGCCAGCGACGCGACCAGGCTGCGCCCGTCGGCCTGCCCGCCGGAGGCCACGAACGGGATCTCCAGCTCGTCGGCGGCCCGGGGGAGCAGGATCATGTTCGGGACGTCGTCCTCGCCGGGGTGCCCGCCGCACTCGAAGCCGTCGACCGACACGGCGTCGCAGCCGATCGACTGGGCCTTGAGCGCGTGCCGCACCGAGGTGCACTTGTGGATGACCTTCACGCCCGCGCCCTTGAGCACGGGCAGGACCGCCTCGGGGTTGCGCCCGGCGGTCTCGACGACGGTCACGCCGCCCTCGAGGATCGCGCGCACGTAGCCGGGGTAGTCCGGGGAGGCGACGGTGGGCAGGAACGTGAGGTTCACGCCGAACGGCTTGTCGGTCATCTCCCGGCAGCGCGCGATCTCGGCGGCCAGGGCCTCCGGGGTGCGCTGCGTGAGGCCGGTGATGATGCCCAGCCCGCCGGCGTTGGACACCGCCGCGGCCAGCTCGGCGAACCCGACGTAGTGCATGCCGCCCTGGATGATCGGGTGCTCGATGCCCAGCAATTCCGTGATGCGCGTCCTCATGCGCCCACCCTGCCACAGCGGCTTCAGCCCCTGATCAGGGGTGCCGTTGAAGCAGGTCGTCCGCTCGCAGCGGCAGGATCACTGCATGGCCAGGCAGGGTTGCCCACCCTCCCCAGCCGATGAACACCACCCGGCCGTCACCGGAGATCTGGATGGGCACCAGGCTGTTCGGGACGGGCGGGGTGCCCACCTGCACCGGGATGCCCGAGGCCGCCGTCAGGTCGAATGCCTGACCCGTCTCGCGGTCGAAGACGCCGACCAGCCCGACTCTGCCCAGGCTCGGATCCAGGCGGGATCCGTTGTAGCTGACGAAGCGCCCACGGCGGCTCATGCCACCGAGTCCCGGTACTCCTCACCGGGCTGGAGCGCCTCGTCGCGCAGCGGGTCGCCCGGGTTCAGCGCGGCTCGTGGCTGCCGGAGGCGGTGTCGTAGCGCCCGGCATCCGGGGAGCTGCCGACGCCGTAGAAGATGGATCTCCCGTCGTCGGTGAGCCAGAGCTCCCGTGCCCCGGCGTTGCCCGGCAGGGCGACGTTCCGGACCGTCCTGCGCAGGAGGACGACGTCCGCCCGGTAGCTCTCCGTGGAACCCTCATCGTTGTGCAGGACCATGATCGTGCGGGCGCTCTCGGACACGTGCACTGGGTAGAACTCGTTCGCCTCAGCGGTCAGGTGGCACAGGCCCTCCCGGATCGTGAGCTTCCGGGTTCGCATGTCCTTGAGGTACAGGTCGCCCCGGGCCGGATCGGTCAGGTTGGCGCAGAACGCGACGTAGCGACCGTCCGGGGACATCTGCCCCGGGCCGCCCACGACGTGCATGTCGAAGGCCGACTCCGTGGAGCTGATGTACGGGCACTGGGTGGGACTTGTCCACGTCGCCTTCAGCGCCTTGCCCGAGCGGGTTGCAGCCGCCAGGCGAGCCCTGTTGGTCACACGGTCGTACACCCACGGCCTGGCGTAGGTGCACCCTGCACGCGTGTACGTCTTGGTGAAGTGGACGTACCGACCGGTGCTGGAGATCGTCTTGTACGCAGTAGGCGGGTCCGGACTTGAGGGTCCGCAGGGTCTTGTTCCGCACGATGTCCCTGATGACCACGGGACCGGTCTCCGTGAGCTTCCCAAGAACGATCCTGCCGTTCTTCGACACGTCCAGGATCGTGTGCATCCCGGTCGCGACAGGCGTTGCCGCCGCAGACGGGGCAAGGGGTGCCGTGCGCCCCAGTGGATATCCCGGGGGCCATTACCATCAGCACGCTGGCCGTCACCGCGATGAGCCGCTTCATGATCCCAACCTCCTGCTGAGGGTCACGACTGCCCTCTGCGAAACGCTATGCGCGACACGGGGGCCGATCCAGAGGCGAAGGGCCTGGGTTGTCTCCGCCCGGGTGCCCGGGTGCCCGGGTGCCCGGGCGGTCTTGCGATCAGGCCCGCGGCTGCCACGCCGCTACATCAGGTAGATGATCGTGTCCTCGGTGCTCCCCTCGATGAAGAGGCCCTCGGCCTTGGCCAGGATTTCCAGGTATCCGGGGTCGGTGAGGGTCATGCCCATCCCAGCCTCGAAGGCCGCCATGTCCGGATAGTCGGTGAACCAGTGCATCGCCCCGTAGGCGCCGCCTACCTGCATGCCCCACGCGGTGGGCATCCCCTTGTCTGTCACGTATTTGCTGATCTCCGCAGCGAAGGCCGCGGCCTCCTGGCCCTTGGCCCCGGCCACGACCGAGGTCCTGTTGAAGCGGATTGCCATGATGTCCTCCTTCGGACTCGTGTCGACGGGTGACCCCCGTCACATCCAGAGTCCCGCGGCACGGTGCCGAGGAGTAGGGCCGAAGGGCGGTGGGGCTGGCGGCGCTGAGGCCCGTCGCCAACGGCAGCCGTCGGCTACCGGGTGGTGCCCAGGGCCTCGTCGAGGAAGGTCGTGACCCGGTCGATCCACTGCTCGGGGTCGGTGCGCAGCCCGCCGGTGTGCCCGGCGCCGGGCACCTCCCACACCGTGACGGTGTCCGGGGATCCTGCCTGGATCCACTGGGCGGCGTGCTCCTCGTCGGGGACCTCACCGGCAGCGATCAGCAGGATCGGGGTCGGGGCTGCCTGCTCGGCGGCTGCGCGCAGGGGCGTGGGTGGATCGGCCGGGGTGAGCAGGTCGGCGACGCCGTAGGTGATCCGGTCGAGTTGCTCCTGGAGGGCGCCCTGCGCTCCGTAGACCTCGGAGAGCCACTGCTTGTCAGTCGGCATCCGCGTGGTCGCCCCCTCGGCGACGACGGCGCGGATGCGCGGGTCCGCGGCCGCGGCACCGACCGCCTCCTCGCCGCCCATCGAGAGCCCGACCACGCCGATCCGCCCGGCATCCACGTCCGGCTGGGAGGAGAGGAGGTCGACCCCGGCGATGACGTCCTCGTCCCCGTACCAGCCGAAGTCCATGGCGCGCCCCTCGCTGAGCCCATGGCCCCGGGCATCCATCATCAGGACGCCGTACCCCTGCTCGGCCAGGGTCGCGGCATGGGCGAGCGTGTCGGTGCGGGTGGACCCCGCGCCGTGGCGCAGCACGATCGCCGCGCCGTTCGCCGACGGGATGTACCACGCGGACAGCGTGACGTCGTCGGACGTGGTGGCGGTGACCTCGCGGTACTCCAGGCCCTCGTCCGCAGGAGTTGCCGCCGCGAGCTCGGTCGGCGGGACGGTGGTCGCGGCCAGGGCCTGGCCGACGGTGAGCAGCGTCAGTGCGGTGACGATCACCAGTGCCGGGATGGTCAGGACTGCGACCCACCACCGTCGCCCGCGAAGGATCATCCGCGCACCGACCACCATCAGGACGAGGCCTCCCACGAGGGCCGCCAGGGCGACGGCGGTGGTCAGCGTGAGGCCGGTCTTGGCCAGGTGGGGAATGCCGATCCCCACCCCGACGGTGACCCCGACCAGTCCGGCAGCGCAGGCCAGGAGCCCGCGACCGGTGGACCGCGGCCCGCCGGTGGCCGTGTCGTCCCCTGCCATCGAGACCTCCCTGCCCGACCTGTTGGGACGACCCTCCCACGGGGACGCGGTGGCACGGAAGCGGGGTCGTCCGGCTCGGGTTCGATCCCATCAACAACTTCATGGACTACACCCCGGACGCCTGCATGGATGAGTTCACCGCCGGTCAGGCCCAGCGTGCCGCCGAGCAGTGGGTGGCCTACCGCGCGAGGACGAAGGTTCCGGTCGCCTGACCGGCCCGACCTGTCACGAAAAGGAGACCAGGTCGCCCGTGCGCAGGTCGCGGACGCGGCTCGCGGACGCGGACGCGGACCAGGGCTACGACGCCCCGACGTCCACGGTGTACCCGATCGTGGACCACTCGACCAGTGACTGGGGGTCGGCGTCGGTGTCCAGCGTCAGCACGTCCGTGCCCATGACGGCCGCCGCGCTGGTCCAGGTCTCGGGCTCGCCGAGCAGCTGGTAGGTGGAGAGGGTCTGGGCGCCCTCAGCGCTCACCTCGAGGACGGGTGCCGGCGCCCCCGAGTAGGGGTCGTCGGGCTGGTCGCGGCAGGCCTGGAGGTCCTCGGCCCGCACGTCGGCGAACTCCTGTGCGGCCTCGGGTGACTCGAAGCGCATCCGCAGGGCGACCGCGTAGCTGCCGGTCTCGGGATGGGCGTACGTTGCCTGCAGCACGTCGGAGGGCACGGGTGAGTCGCTGCGCTGCTCGCAGCCCATGGGGATCGTGGTCTCGACGATCTCGCCGGGGTCGCGCTGCTGGAACGGGGTGTCGTTCCCGGCGCCGTCCTCAGGATCGGCCCCCTCGACCCGGTACTCCCATCCCGGACCGACGGCCCCCGGCTCGGGCAGGGTCGCCGAGTCCAGGGGTCCTGCCGTGGTCGGCGGCGGGGTGGTGGGCGCGGGCGGCAGGGACACGCTGGGGCTGGCGCTGGCGCTGAAACCGGCGCCGGCGCTCGGGCTGGTGACGGCCGAGGGCTGCGCGGCAGGGTCGGCAGTGCATCCGGTCGCGGCGAGCAGTGCAGCCACCAGCGCCGACCCCCATAGAGGTCCGACCGATGCGGATCCGCCGGGTGTCAGCCGCCATTGGCCGAGAAGTGCTGGTAGTCGGGCCGGGACCAGCGCGCGCCCCACAGCCACCCGCGCTGCCGCATCGCCGTGGCCACGGTCCCTCCCGGGCAGATCATGCCCGTCCGGCAGGGCGCGCGACGCAGGTACTTACCGGCACCTCGGGGATAGAAGCCGCTGCCCACGACGTACGGGTTCTCGAAGGTGTTGATGTCGATCGCGACCCCGTAGGAGTGCGCCGAGCGCTTCGTCGGGTTGCCCACCACGGGTCGGCAGTTGAACGCGGAGGTGTTCCCCGCAGCCATCGCCGCCCGGTCCGACGCAGTGGGGGAGCGGCGGCCCTTCTTGTAGTAGGCATCGGCCGGCTTCATCTTCTTGATGCGGAAGCCCTGTGTCGAAGGCCTCGGTGAACACGTGGGACATGTCCGCGACGGCATCAACGCGCACGATCAGCGTGCCGCGGCGCACCACGCCCTTGTAGTCCCAGTAGTTCATGGTCATGCGCCGCAGCGAGGACGGCTTGACGGGGCAGCCCGGACGGTAGGAGTAGGGGACGTCCCGGCGGGTCAGGGGACCGGACACCGAGATGTCGGCGCCCGTGGGCAGGGTGACCGGTGGCGGGGGAGGCTCGACGACGGGCGGGACCGGGTCGGTGGGGACCGGCTCGGTGACCGGGGGCGGAGGTGGCGGAGGGGGCGGCGGATCCGCGGGTGCGGTGACCGTGACCTCGACCCGTCCAGTGCCGAGGTTCCCGAGGCGGTCCCGGACCGTGTACTCGAATCCGTCGGGACCCGCGAAGGTCGCCGGGGCCGTGTAGGTGACGCTGCGCCCGTCCGGGTCGAGGGTCACCGTCGCTCCGCTGGCCGTCGTGCCGCTGGCCGCTGCGCCGGCCGAGACCAGCGTGAGCGGATCCCGCCCGCCCGCGTCGTCGTTGGCCAGGACGTCCACGGTCGCCGGGATCCCCGCGGTGGCGGCCAGGACGTCGGGGTTGAGCAGCATCGGGGTCGTGGCGTCCGTGACCGTGATGGTGACCAGGCCGGTCGCGACGCCGCCCTGCCCGTCGCTGACGACGTACGTGAACTCGTCAAGGCCCACGTAGTCGTCGACCGGGTCGTACGCGACCGTCGTGCCCGCCTCCACCGAGGCGAGCCCGTGCAAGGGCTGGACGACCGACTCGACGACCAGCGTGCCCCCGTCGGTGTCGATGTCGTTGGCCAGCACTTCGATCGTGACCGTGTCACCTGCCCGTGAGGCCACGGTGGCGCTGTCGTCCCCTGCCGTCGGCGGGACGTTGCCCACCTCCGCAAGGACGTCCTCCGCGGCGGCCGGCACCCCGGTACCCAGTGGAAGGACGAGCGTCAGCGCGATCCCGGATGCAAGCAGCGCGGAGCCCCACGTGCGGGCCCGCCGGTCCCCGGTCGTTCGGAAGCGCATCCCCCACCCCCACCCATCCCTGCCGTCGCCGGGGAGTCTAGGGCGTGTCACACGTAGCGACGGCCGCCTGCGAACTCGCGTCCCCAGATTCCTCGGGTGATCGACGAGATCTGCACCGGCTGGCCGGTGCGCGGGGAATGGATCATCCGGCCCTTGCCGGCGTAGATGCCCACGTGGTGGATCGAGCCGGACTTGTTGCGGAAGAAGACCAGGTCTCCCTTGCGCAGGTCGCGGACGCGCGTCACCGGAGTGCCGGCGTTGAACTGGGGCGTGGCGTCGCGGGGGATCGTCACCCCGAGCTGGGCGTACACCAGGTGGGTGAGCCCCGAGCAGTCGAACCCGAACCCCGAGGTGCCGCCCCACAGGTAGGGCAGCCCGAGGAACTTGCGCGCCTCAACGACCGCCGCTGAGCCAGTGGGCTTGCGGGTCGGCGCCCCGGGAGCAACGAGTGTGACCTGCTTGGCGGAGATCCACAGGGGCCGGCCGTCCGGGGCGACCACCTCGACGACTCCGTCGACGGAGCCGGTGACCGGCAGTCGTGTCCCGTAGGAGAGCTTGATGGTCCGAGAGGTGAGGGTCGCGTCGGTGTGGGCCCACGCAGTTCGGCGCTTCACCACCGCCTCACGTGGGGGCATGACCTCAACCCCGGCTTCGGGCGTTGCAGGGGCAGCCACCGCGACCAGTTGCGCGGTCGGGATCCAGCCGGGATACCCACCGGCCGACTTCGGGCTCGGCTGGTTCGGCAGGACGACCCGCGACCATGCCCCCCGCTCCTCGAGCACCTGCACCGGCTGGCCGAACAGGGCCTGGCTCTCCACCCGCCCGTTGAGACCGCGCCGACCGGCCGTGGTCAGCCCCTTGAGCCAGCCGGTGGCGTCGGCCGGCGCGCTCACGGCGCGGGCGTCGATGGGGCGGGGGGATTCCGGGGCGGCCCAGAGCGTGGCCACAGAGACCGCGACCCGGGCCTCGGTCGGTGCTGGCTCCACCGGCTCCACTCCGGCTGCCGGGGTGAGCACGGAGGTCGTGGCCAGTGCAGCCGCGATCGACCCGACGATCAGTGTCCTGAGTCCGGAGTTCATGGGCCGACTGTAGGGGGCCCACTGCCGAGTGGGGGCGAGGCTGGGGACACGGCGTGCAGCCACAAGGAAGGCTTGTCGTCCAGTTGTGGGCTGCTTCACACGATCTGGGCGTTTCGGGCACGTTGCCGGGGGCATGGGGGGAGGTGTTCGGCCCGCGGGTGCGGGCCCATCCCAGATGCCTCGGAGTTGACCGTGTCCAAGCCCAGCAGCAGTGCCCAGAACGCACTCACCGACGTCGAGCAGCGCATCGTCGCCGCGGCCAGGGAGCGCGAGGCGGCGGCCGACGAGGCCAGCACGCAGGCGCTCACCGCCCGGGCGTAGGCCCCGGCGGTCAGCGGATCGGGCTGACCACCGGCTCTGGCCCCCCGGACCACGTCAGCCGGAACCGCCCACCGGTCGCGCACATTGGCCACGGCGGCCGGGCGGAAGCAGGCCACGGCGTCGCGACCGGGATCGCGGACCGCGGGGTAGACGACCCCGACCGACCCGGCGGCCAGGAGGGTCTCGGCGAGCGCCTGGCTGGCTGCGTAGGAGTCGGGCGCCAGGCAGGCGCGGGCGCGCCGGTCGCGCGGTCGGCGCAGGTCGTGCATCGGGGCGTGGATGTCGGCCAGGTAGTCCTGGTAGTCGGCGACGAGCTCCCAGCGATTGATCTCCGCGAGCTCGACCGTGCGGTGGTGGGCGACCTCGGCCAGCGAGGTCTCCACGTGCTGGCCGGCGTACCACGCGCCCCGGTCGGGTCCGTTGAACCGGGAGCCGAGCGGGTGCGGGTGGCAGAAGGAGGCGTTGATGATCCGCCAGTGCGGGACGGCGAACACGAGCTCGTCCTGGTGGATCCCGCCGGGCAGGGCGTTGGCCTGCGCCTGCAGCCGCGCGTTCGTGGCGGCCGTGAGCGCCACCAGGGCCGCGATGTCGGACTCGTCGTCGGCGAGGGTCGCCAGGATCGGCTCGTCGGTGTCGGCGTAGGCCGCGGGGATCAGCCGGTGGGTGTCGTCCCAGCGCACCTCGCTGACCGGCGGCCAGGCGCGCGCGGCAGGGCTCACGCGCCGCCGCGCCGCGCGTCGAGCAGGGCGCGCACGCGCTCCATCGCCGGGATCCCGCCGAGGAGCATCACGTCCAGCGGGGCTGCCCCGTTGAACAGGGCGTTGGTGTTGGGCAGGTGCACCCACTCGTCGGCGAGGTCGTCACCGTAGAGCACGTGCAGGGCGGTGTAGATCCCCAGCAGGTAGGACGCCCGGGTGAGTCGATCGACACCCAGGGTCTTCGGCGGCGTCCTGGCCCAGGCGTGCCAGGTGCTGGCCGAGACGTCGCCGAGCAGGGCGCAGACCTGCGGCACGGTCAGCCCCCAGGCGTCCGCCAGCCGGCGGATCCCGCGCACGGCTGCCGGCGTGAGCCGCGCCTGCTCGGCGGGATCGCGCAGGTCGACCCACGCCTGGGTCTCGAACCGGCTCGCCGGGTAACGGGTGGGGGCTGCCACTGAGGACATGGTCGTCCTTCCTCGCTCGGTCTGAACTCCAGTTCTGGATCCATATTAGCGCAGATCCGGAGGCGCCGGGAGGAGGTGAGGCTGGGAGGTGGGCTCTGCTCTGGGTGCTGGGTGCATTGACGGCACGTCAGGGACGCCCTGCCCCGAGGCATCGGCCGGGGCAGCCCGGCGGAGATCCCGGCCGTTCTGCGCCTCAGCGCGCGAGGGGGAACTGGACAGTCACGGTGGTGCCGACGCCCTCCTCGGAGGTGAGGTCGACCTGACCCCCGTGGGCGAGCGTGAGCGCACGCACCACGGCCAGCCCGATGCCCGATCCCGGTTCCTGCGACTCGCCGTTGGCCCGGTAGAAGCGGTCGAAGATGTGGGGTAGCGCCTCAGCGGGGATGCCGGGGCCGGTGTCGCGCACCTCGAGGACTCCTGACTCGCCGCTCGTGCGGACCGACACGACGATCGTGTCGCCGGCACGGCAGTGCCGGACGGCGTTGGCGACCACGTTGCCGATCACCTGGAAGATGCGGTTCGGGTCCACCTCGACCCAGACCCCGGGCTGGAGGTGGACCTCGAGCTCCTGGCCCGCGGCTCGGATGCGACGCTCCCAGGTCGCCAGGCCCTCCCGCGTGACCTCGGCCAGGTCGAGCCGCTCCGGGAACAGGCGGAGGGCATGGGCCTCGGCCTGGGACAGCTCGGACAGGTCGTTGACGATGCCGCCCGAGCCGGACGGACTGGTCGTGCAGCGCAGCGAGGGTGGCCGGGTCGGCGGGGATGTGCCCGTAGCGAAGCTCCTCGAGGCCGGCCTGCAGCGCGGTCAGCGGGGTGCGCAGCTCATGGGCGACGTCGGCTGAGAGGTGCCGGCGGGCCTCGTCGGACCGGGTCACCTCGTCGGCCATGGCGTTGAAGGTCCGGGCCAGCTCGCCCAGCTCGCCCGCGGCAGTGGTGGAGGCGCGCGCGCTCCTGTCGTGGGACGCGAACGCGCGAGTGGTCTCGGTCAGCTCCACCAGCGGCCTGGTCAGCCGCCGGGTGAACACCAGCGCCAGCAGAATGGCGAGCAGGACCGTGAACGTCGTCGTGGCGATCAGCCAGGGGGTGGACAGCGCGGGTGGGGCCTGGAAGGCGCCCTCCGGGAACCCGAGGTAGACCGTGCCGACCACCTCGCCCTCGACGACGACGGCGGCACTCGCCGCGCGGGTGCGGAATCCCGGTCCGACCGGACCGCCGTACGACCACGTCCTCGGCCGGGTCCACCACGATCAGGTGCGCGCCGGCCGTCCTGGGTGTCCGCCTCAGCCTCCGGGAGGGCCACGGCCTGCCAGGTGCCGGCCTTGGCGTAGGCGATCGCGGCCCTCGTGGCCGTGTCGCTGGCCAGGTGCTGGCGCTCCTCGCGCGTTGCGGCCGACCGGCTGATGTCGACACCGATGATCGTGGCGAGGATCAGGACCAGGATCGAGGAGAGGGCGACGACCAGGAAGGCAGCCAGGACACGCCTGCCGATCGGACCGAGCGACAGCGGCTCACCCATCGATGGCCAGGCCGAACCGGTAGCCGACCCCGACCACGGTCTCGACGATGTGGTGGTGGTCGTCGCCGAGCTTGTGGCGCAGGTTCTTCACGTGCGAGTCGATGGTGCGCTCGTAGCCCTCGAACTCGTAGCCGCGCACGCGGTTGATCAGCTCCAGGCGGGTGTGCACCCGCCCGGGCGCTGTCGGCCAGGGCGTGGAGCAGCTCCCACTCGCTGACGGTCAGGTTCAGCTCCCGACCCGCGCAGGTGGCCCGGTGTCGGCCGAGGTCGATCGTCAGCTGGCCGCCGCCGTAGGACCGCGTCGTGCCCTCCGGCGCCCGGCCGAGGCTGCGTGACAGCACCGCCTTGACGCGCAGGACCACCTCGGTGGGGCTGAAGGGCTTCACGACGTAGTCGTCGGCGCCCAGCTTGAGGCCGGCGATCCGGTCCTGGGTGTCCGATCGGGCGGTGAGGACGATCACGGGGATCCTCGGCGAGGCCTCCTCGAGGATCTCCGTCCCGTCGATGTCCGGCAGGCCCAGGTCGAGCAGGACCAGGTCGATGTGGGAGGTGGCGAGCAGGTGCAGCGCCTCGGCGCCGGAGCCGGTGGTCAGCACGGAGCAGCCGGAGCGCTCCAGGAACCGCCGGAGCAGCTCCCGGATGTCCCGTTCGTCCTCGACCACCAGCACTGTTGCCATGAGCGCTTCGCGGACACCCCCCCGAGCAGCGATGACCAGTGAACTCCTCCGCGGCGGATACGCCGGGAGGTATCTCACATTGTGCACACCATGGGGGCTGTGCGCACGCCCGCGCTGTCAGCTGACCGGCTCGATCCGTCCAGTCATGGAGCAGGTGGTGACGGTGCGTTCCGCGTGGGCACGAAGCGCAGCTCGCCGTACTCCGCGGAGGCACAGCCGCTCCAGCATGACCTGGCCTTATCGGCCGCTGTGTGGGCCTTGTTGAGCAATTGGGTCAGTCTCCACATGATCTCCACACGGCCAACACGCTGCGCCCACAAGGGGGCGGCAGTGTGCGCGTCGGGTGCCATATCGAGAGCGAATCACCTCAACGGTACCCCTCCACGAGGGAAAGGTCCGGTAATGAAACTATCGAGTCGCAGGAAGGCCATTGCGATCACTGCAGGTCTGGCACTGGTGGTGGGGTCGAGCCCCGCCTTCGGCGTCGACGACGAACGGTCCATGGGGGAGATCATCGCCCAATTGGTGCCGGGGGAGGACAACGTCATCCCCAACAACATCGATCTGTACTTGGGAACCCACTACTCAGTGCGCAAGAAGGACGACGGCAAGCTCCTCTACAGCTGGGGCCAGGCAGTGAAGAAGCCGACCGACATCCGCTTCGTCGCGCACCTACCGCTGCCGGATGAGTGGAAGAACGCCGACGGCAAGGGCTTCGAGGTCACCAAGGCCGAACTACGGGTCAAGCACTCCATCACCAACAACCCGAACGACCAGATCCGTCCCGAGGACTGGGAGAACGAGGGCGCCACGGGTCTGGTCCCAGACTACGCGGTGGGTTCTGATGGCATGTGGAGGTCGACCCGGGGCTGCTACGAGGGCGACGGCGACTTCATCCCTGCGGGGACCGTCCTGCGCGACCCGAGCCTGGCCATCCCGACAGCGCTGTCCAGCGACCTCCTCGGCGGGTACAGCAATGCCTGGTACACCTCGATCGACCGTGATCCGTTCGCCTGGGCGTACAGGACGGACTCCGGCGACATGGTCGGCAGCCAGACCCCGAACGACAACCTCGGGACGTTCGTCGTCGGGCCGCGGTGGCGTCTGCTGAACAGCAAGTTCGGCCAGAATCTCCCGCACCTCGACATGCCGAAGCCACTTGAGGGCGACGAGAACAACCCAGCGTGCATCCCACCCCCGTATGAGAAGGCCGAGATCAAGTTCGAGACCGGGGCTGTTCTGGACCAGCCCACGACGATCAACCTGCTCGACTGGAAGAAGGATTCTGCGAGCGCCCGCTGGGACGACGCTCAGTCGCCCCTGGCCTACACCTCCGGGTGGACAACCACGTGGGCGCCGGGCGAGGCCATCGTCCCCGGACAGGTCGTCACCGACGCAGACGCCGGGCGGTGCCTCAGCAAGGTCGATGGCAGTTGCGTGACCTCGAACGGCACCCCGCTGACCCCGGATTTCGACGTCTCATTCTTCGTCAAGGGCGACATGAAACCGGTCCGTATGTACTGGGTCGAGTTGTACGTCGAGGCGGAGGGCCAGGACCCGTACACCGTGAGGCACCAGTTCTCCACTGACGACGTCGTCGCCGATGCACAGGGCACGACCGATGTGGTCGACATCAACGTGATCAAGGACGGCGACCTCGGCGAGACCGTCACGGGCGACACCATGGAGGGCAAGCTCGACGGAAGCCAGGCGTCGGCCACGCTGAACCCGATCGACTCCGGGTTCACCTATGGCATCGAGGACTTCGAGGGCGCCTTCCAGATCGATCGTGACGGTGTGGCCGAGGAGGGCTGGGCAGTTGACTACGACTCAGGAACTCCCGACGATCCGTCCGACGATGCACTCCTGCTGGCTGACACCGAGACCCTGCTGATGAAGACCGTCAATCTGGTCGGCACCTGGGGGGCGGGCCTGGGCGGCAGCACGGTCAAGACCTCCACCGAGCAGTTCACTGTGATGGAGCACGTGCTCTCCTGCTACCAGACGGTTCCGTACGATTTCTGGAAGGCAGAGGAGGACTTCACCGATGGGCTGCCCTCAGTCCCGACGGCGTGGGACCCGGCGGTCTGCGAGGCCACCAGGCTGCCCAACCCGTTCCTCCCGGAGGCGTTCCTGCCCCCGGCGGCCGGCCCCCTGCCGGTCCTCGGCACCGTGAATCCCAACGATGGCGTCCTCATGCCGACGTCAATGGTCCAGGGGAGCACGTATGCCGTTCCTGTGGCAGTCAACGGGATCGGCACACTGACGGCGTCCTTCGACTGGAACGGCGACGGCGACTTCACCGATGCCAATGAGGTGCTGGCGCCGATCGCGAACGCCCAAGGCATGTGGCAGGTGCAGGTGACCGTCCCGGCCGATGCCAAGGTGGGCGTGATCACGGCCAAGTTCGTCGTGACAGATGCGGGCGGGGCCGTCGGCGAGGAGGAGACCTACGACGCCACGATCACGGCTGCGGCCAGCACCCCGGCACCGGCGGACACGACCACCACGACCACCCTGGCAGCCACGACCGCCGCGACCACCACGACCACCCCGGCACCGGGCGCGGTCGTGCCGACAGCGGTGATCAAGGTCAAGGCGGTCAGCAACAAGTCCAAGCTGTTCGTCAACGTTGACCCGAACAAGGGCACGGGCTACTGGAACATCAAGGTCTACCGCAAGATCGTCAAGGGCGACAGCGGTCTCGTGGGAGAAGGTCGGCAAGACCCTGCGGACCAAGACTGCCAAGGAGACCCGGACGATCAACCTTGGCAAGGGCACCTACCGGGTCAACGTGATGGAGAAGTACGGAATGGAGGGCGCAGTCTCCGAGCAGGTGACGCTGGTCCGCTAGCGCTCACCGACGTCGTGCGGGCCCGTCTGACTCGAGCGGGCCCGCACGATCATGTCCGGCACGACGCCCTGTGACGAGAGCCAGGGCACGTCGATCACCCCTTACCCAGCGCCATCTGGCCGCCTTCCAGCGCCAGTCCTGACGCCTCCAGACTGCAGCCGGCGTGTGCTGCGCGGAGATCCGATCTCCACACGATCGTCACGGTACTTACATCCTCCTGCCACTGCCCCGGGGTGAGGCTGAGAGCGGGACGAACGCCGCAAAGTGCATGCGCACGCGGGGCAGGTCCTGGGCTCATCAGACGGGAGACTCCCGCGAGTCCGTGGCGATGAGGAGGATCAGATGAGTACACACAGGAGCAGCCGGATTCTGCTCGGTCTCGTGGGAGCGGCCACGGTGGCCGCCCTCGTCGTACCCGGCACAGCCTTCGCCAAGGGCACACCTGGCGGCGGTGGGGTGGCGGCGGAGGCGGCGGAGGTGGCGAGGAGACCACCGCCAACAGCCTGTCCGTCCCTGCGATCTACGTTGGGGCGGCCAACCCGTCCGGATTGACCTGCAACGAGTCGTACAGAGAACCTACCGGAGTTCCGCAGACCGGGTTCCCCGTGGAGGGCTACTACTACGTGCAGGGTGTGCACAGTTGGCAGGCCGGTTGCATCGAGAATCAGCCGTCGGCGACGGTGACAGCAGCGTGGGGCGACAACCTCACAGGCGATGCCAGCCTCAAGGCCGGCAGCCCAATCCGCGTCGAGATGGGCCTGGACGCGGGTCCCGTGGGGCTGACCGGATTCACCGTCGTGAAGCTGGAGCCGCTTGAGCTCGACAGGCTGTCTGCCTACGGGACGAAGGCCATCGTGACCGTGGACGCGGTACCGGCGAGACGACGTACGCGAGCATCCCGGTGACCGCTTCGCCGAGACGCGGGTCTGGGCCCTCGGTGCGCACCTGAAGATCTACTCTGCAGCGACTGGAGCAGTGGTCGTCGACGAGCCAGCGGGCGCCGAGATCAACGCCACGGGTCGGGTGGTGTACGGGTACAACCTGCGGGTGATGACCGCAGGGGAGTACGTCATCGAGTACACGTTCCCGGACGTTGACATTGAAGCAACCGACGCGGGCACCGTGACCAAGGTCCTCGCCGAGGACGGGACCACTGTCCTCGAGTCCATGGTCTCGCTGACCATCACCGTTGGCGGCGGGGGCGGCGGGGGCGGGGGCGGCCGTCGGCCGTAGCAGCACCGCATCCACAGGCGCCGGGCCGGCTGTCCAAGGGCGGTCGGCCCGGCAGCGCCGGGCATGATCCAAGGAGGGGCGATGACGTCGCTGATCTCCCAGGCCGCGCCGGGAACTCGCCCGCGAGCCCCGGCGGCGCTCCGTCGTCCTCGAGGCGCACAATGAACTCATGCAGACCGTTCTCGTTGTCGAGGACGAGCAGGACATCCGCGAGGCCCTGCGGCGCTACCTGGAGCGTGCTGGGCTCTCGGTGCTGACGGCCTCGACGGGCACCGAGGCGCTGCGCCTGATCGAGACCATCCGGCCGGACCTGCTCCTGCTCGACCTGGGGCTTCCCGACATCGACGGGATGGACGTGCTGGCCAGTGCGGTCCCAGACATCCCGGTGATCGTGCTCACCGCGCGCACGAGCGTCAACGACCGGATCGCGGGGCTGCAGCATGGGCGCCGACGACTACGTGGTCAAGCCGTTCAGCCCCACGGAGGTGGTGCTGCGGGTCCGTGCGGTGCTGGGTCGGGGCGGTCGGCTGCGGGAGCCTCCCGCGGTCGGGTCGTTCGGCGGGGGTCGGCTCCAGATCGACGAGGCGGGCCACCGGGCCACGCTCGCGGGACGTGACCTTGCCCTGACTCCGCACGAATGGGGTCTGCTGCTCGCCCTTGCCAGTGCCCCCGGGCGGGTGTTCACGCGCCGCGAACTGGTCGAGCGGATCAGCGGCTACACGTTCGAGGGGTACGAGCGAGCCGTCGACTCGCACGTGAAGAACCTGCGGCACAAGCTGGGCCCCGACGGGCAGGACGTCGTCCAGACCGTCGTCGGGTTCGGGTACAGGCTGGGGCTGGCGGCCGATGAGTGACCGCTGGCGCCTCGGCCGGCTCGGCCGTCGGCTCGCCGGGGCGATCCTGCTCGTCTCTGCCGCGTCGTTGGCGGTCCTGTTCGTCGGCACCGTCGTGCCGCACCTGGTGGCCGACCCGCCCCATCCGGACGACGCCGTCTCACCCCCATGGCTGCTGGCCGCGACGGCGGTCGCACTGGTGACGGCGGTCATCCTGTCGGTGGTCATGGCGCGCCGGCTGACCCGCCCCATCGACGGGTACATCGACACCGCCCGCCGGTTCGCCGCCGGCGACCACTCGGCGCGTCCCGTCGATCTCGGGCCACCCGAGTTCGCCGACCTCACCATCGCGCTGAGCGCAGCGGCCGAGGAGATCGAACGATCGGAGGGCGCCCGTCGTCAGCTCACCGCCGACATCGCCCACGAGCTGCGAACGCCGCTGACCGCGCTGCAGATCGGGCTCGAGGAGCTGCGCGACGGCCTGGTCCCGGCCGATCAGGCGACGTTGGCGGCCCTGCATGACCAGGCCACCCGGCTGGGGCGGATCGTCAATGACCTGTCCCAGCTGTCGGAGGCCGAGTCGGCCGGGATTCAGCTGCACCTCGCCGAGGTGGAGCTCGCCCACGTCGCGAACCTTGCCCTCGCTGCTCGTCAGGGGTCGATGGAGTCGGCCGGACTCCTCGTCGAACGGGACATCGACCACGAGGTCCGGGTCATTGCCGATGCCGACCGGATGCACCAGGTGGTGGGCAACCTCCTGGCCAACACCGTCCTGTACTGCCGTCCCGGAGATCGGGTGCGGGTCCGTGTGGGCATCGACGACGGGCGCGGCGTGCTGGAGGTGTCGGACAACGGGCCGGGGTTCCGCGCTGATGAGCTGCCGCACGTCTTCGACCGGGCGTGGCGCGGGGTATCGGCGAATGGGACCCGCGGCTCTGGGCTGGGCCTGCCGATCGTCCGTGCGTTGGTCGAGGCCCAGGGCGGCAAGGTGCGGGTGCGCTCCGAGGAAGGGCACGGCGCGACCATCTCAGTGCGGCTTCCCCTGTCGCCGAGGGACAGCGGTTCAGGGCTCCGGTGAGTGCCGGGCGGAGGCCCGCCATCGGAGGACGGCTTGGCCGAATCCTGGGGCCGGGCCTGCTTAGTCGCTGCATGTCAGGGACTTAACCCTGCAGGTGTGGGAGGCGACGGCCTTGGGGGAGGAGGCTGGAGGTGACGGAATGGATCAGGAGGTCACCATGACTCAGACCCGTCGGACCGCCCTCGCAGTCCTCATCGCCTCCGCAGTCACCTGCGCGGGCGGTCCCGCCCTCGTCGCCAACGCCCTCCCTGGCGACGAGGGTTCCGTACCCGCAGCCGAGCTCCAGTACCTGATCGAGGAGGAGAAGCTCGCAGGGGACGTCTATGAGCTGGCGCTGGGCGAGTACGGGGACCAGATCTTCAGCCACATCGCCGTCTCCGAGGACACCCACGTCGACTCGGTCCGCACGCTGCTGCTCCGCTACGAGGTGGCCGACCCGACGATCGGCAACGCCGCCGGGGAGTTCACCGACCCGAGCCTGCAGGGGCTCTATGACCAACTCGCTCAGCGGGTCCAGACGAGCCGGTCCGAGGCCATGGCGGTCGGGATCCTCATCGAGGAGACTGACATCACCGACCTGGGGGAGTTGCTGGAGATGGCGCCGCCCGCCGATGTCGAGCAGGTCGTGGAGAACCTGCTGGCGGGCTCCCTGAACCACCTGGCGGCCTTCGAACGTGAAGTCCAGCAGGCCTGACCACGGGCGACGAGGCGAGCCGTAGGGCCGTCGTTGGCCGCGCCGTGAACTGACCCCTACCGGACGGTCACCGTCACCTGGGTGGTTGTCCCATCGTCGGCCTCAATGGTGACGACGGCGACCCCGGGGGCAAGCGCAGAGGCCGCCGGGTTGAACAGGGCACTGCCGTCATCGCTTCCCTGAGTCAGGTCGAGGACGTCGGGCCTGTCCGTGCTGATCGTGGTGTTGGCCGGGTCCGGCTGGTCGAACACGATGGTCTCACCGACGCGGGCCTCCGCCGTGGTCTGGTCTGGGGCCACGATGATCGGCGCCGGCAACTGGTTGGATCCGGATGGTGCGATGCTCGGTGACGCGACACTCGGTGTCGGCGACTCCGGCTCACCGTCCGACGAGCCAGTCGCACACCCACCGGCTGCGGACACCACGAGTGCGACTGCGACCACGACGCGCGCGAGTCGGGAGTCTGTCCACGGTGATCGCTGCATGATGCTGCCTCCTCCACGCCCTGGACCACGCCGCCCGTGATCGCTACGAGCGTTCGCGGCGCCGGGTGTGGCCCATGCGGTGCTTCACCACCCGACCCGGCCTGCGCACATGCCGTCGGGCGTGGACACCGCGTCCCTCATCGAACGCGCGCACTGTCAGTCGACCCCGGGACCGGACGCTGCTCATGGTCGGCACCTCCTCGATCCGTCCACCTCCATCAGAGCGCGGATCAGCCGCCGGCGCCAGAGTCGACCGACCCCAGCTGCGGCAACGGAGTGGCTGGCAGCCTCACTCGGCGACGTAGCCGGCCTGGAGCGCGCCCTCGTCGTCGCGCAGCTCGAGCTGGTCGCCCCGGATCGTGTACGTGGTGACCCGGCCCAGCGCCGCGAGGTAGTTGGCCTCCTGCTCGCTGACGTCCGGCTCACACGCCATCCGGGTCGTGGCCAGCGGGCCGATCGTCAGGTCCTTGCCGGACGTCTCGTAGGTCCCGTTGTACGTGTTGCAGCCCGCGTTGCCCGAGATGGTCCCGTCCTCGGCGAAGACCGCGGTCACGGTGGTGTCGGCGACCAGTGACGAGACCGCTCCGGTGCCGGTGTTGATGCCGTTGGCCGACCAGGTGGTGCCGGTGAGCGTGACCGGGACAGC
Organism: uncultured Actinomycetes bacterium; assembly: GCA_963714995.1. Lineage (GTDB taxonomy): Bacteria > Actinomycetota > Actinomycetes > S36-B12 > CAIYMF01 > Prado023. The sequence goes on from CAVQQP010000004.1 coordinate 51,331, forward strand.
CTCGGTGTACGACAGCACGGCCTGACCGGTCCCGTCGCTCATCGTCAGGGTGCCGTCCGTGATCGCGTAGGTCGCCGCCTCGTCCAGGCGCGCGAGGTAGTCGGTCTCCACCTGGCCGGCATCCCCGATGCAGGCCATCGCGGTGCTGGCCAGGGGCCCGATCTCGATGGTGTCGCCGTCGGTGGTGTACCCGCCGCTGAACCGGTTGCACCCCCCGGATCCGGAGATCTGGTCCTCGGTGAACTCCGCTGTCGGGGTCACGCCGTCGGGGACCGGGGTGAGCTCGGTCGTGCCGGCGGGCGCGTACTGCGCCAGGTCCCAGGCCGTCCCGGCCAGCGACGGCGGGGTCGTGCCCCCGGACCCGGTGTCGGTCGAGCTCGCGCACGCGCCCAGGGGAAGCGCGACGAGCAGCATCAACGTGGCCACGGTTCGAACGCGCATGTCCAGGACTCCTTCACCACACCGCATGGCCGACCTCATGTGGGTCGGTGGACGCGAAACTAGCACCCGGTCATCCGGCCCTGGAGTGGGGAACCCGGTCAGCTCAGGAGTCGCCCAGCACCTCGTCGAGCTCGGCCAGGGCCGGGATCGGGGTGAGCATGCTGCCCGGTCGCCACCCGCGCTCCAGCTTCTGCTCGGCGACTCCGCCGACCGCCCAGACGTGGCAGGTGTCGGCGATCAGGGGGAGCATCGCGCGCGCCTCGCGGTACTCCGGGTCGTCACGTCCGCCCTGGCGCAGCCGGGCCGAGAAGGCAGCCTGCAGCAGGGTCGGGGCCATCGACCTGGCCAGCTCCCGCAGGTGGGTGCAGCCAGCGGGCCCGCCGAGGCGCTCGCGGACGGCGGCGTTCCAGCCCCGACCGAGGGTCACGCCCACCAGGGCCTGATGCGCCTCGGCGATGTCGACGCACTCGGCGTGGGGGTAGGTGTCGAAGTCGACGCGGACCGAGCGGACGACGAAGTCGGCCAGCGACACCGTGACCGTCAGCCCGAGGTCATGGACGACCGGCAGGTCGAGCGGTTCCGTCGCCCACGGCCGCTCGTCGCGCAACCGTCCGGCAACCTCGATCAGGCCGTCGGCCGCGTCGGCGACCTCGACGACCACGGTCCGCCGGTGATGCGGCATGCCAGGAGGAACCGGGGACAGCTGCGGACCACCTGGCGTCATACGAACCTCCTGGCCTCGACGCACCCGAGGTGCGCGCCCATGCGCCCCGAGGGGCGACCGCTCCACGCTACTCGGCGGCGACGGGGCCGGACCGCCCCCTCCCGGGATCTGCTTCCCTTTGGAGGATCTGCTTCCGGAATATCGGAAGCAGATCGTCACAACGGAAGCGAATTGTGGGTCGCGGGCATCGGGCGGGGCGCGCGGGGGTTCGCCTGCGCGCTCGCCAGCTGTGACCCGACGCACAGGCCGGAGCGGAATGTCCCGGGGCGGTTGGCGGTTGATGCGGCGTGACCACCCCCAGCTCCGCCGCCCCGATGACCCCCGACGTCGTGGCTCCGCACCGGTGGCGGGCCCTGGCCGCGCTGGTCGTCAGCCTGCTCGTCGTGGTGCTGGACAACACCGTGCTCAACGTCGCGCTCAAGACGATCCAGGACGACCTGGGCGCCACGCAGAGCGAGCTGATCTGGGCGATCAACTCCTACTCGCTGGTCTTCGCGGCGCTGCTGTTCACGTGGGGCGTGCTCGGCGACCGCTACGGGCGGCGCAAGATCCTGATCATCGGGCTCGTGCTGTTCGCGGCCGCGTCCCTGCTCAGTGCGTTCGCCCAGACCCCGATGCAGCTGATCATCGCCCGCGGGCTGATGGGCATCGGCGGGGCCTCGGTCCTGCCGGTGACGCTGTCGATCATCACCGTGATCTTCCCGCCCGCGGAGCGCGGCAAGGCGATCGGCATCTGGGCCGCAGCGGTCGGTGGCGCGGTCGCGCTCGGGCCCCTGCTCGGCGGGTTCCTGCTCGAGCACTTCTGGTGGGGCTCGGTGTTCCTGATCAACATCCCGATCATCGCCGTCGGGATCGCGGGGATCCTGGCCAACGTCCCCGAGTCGCGCAACCCGCACCCCGGACGGCTCGATCCCCTGGGCCTGGTGCTGTCGGTGATCGGCCTGCTGGCCCTGGTGTACGGGATCCAGGAGGCCGGATGGAGCGAGCCGGTCACCTACGCGTGGATCGCGTTCGGTGTGGCCGTGCTGGCCGGGTTCCTGTTCTGGGAGTCGCGGACCGACCATCCCTCGATGGACCTGAGCCTGTTCTCGATCCGCTCCTTCTCGGTCCCGCTGGGAGCCACCTCGCTGACGTTCGCCGCGCTGAGCGGGTCGCTGATCTTCCTGGCGTTCTACTACCAGGTGGTGCGCGGGTGGTCGCCGCTGCAGTCCGGGGCTCTGACCGTCCCGTTCGCGATCGGGCAGCTGCTGTCCGCGCCCCGCAGCGGCAAGATGGTGGCCCGGTTCGGCGCTCGCCGGGTCATCCCGTTCGGCCTCGTCCTGGCCTCCACCGCGATGTTCATGTTCACCCGCCTGGACCTCACCACGCCCGTGTGGTTGCTGATCCTCATCCCGTTCGTGTTCGGCTTCGGGATGGGCAACGTGGTCGCGCCCTCGACGACCCGGATGACCCTGGCCACGCCGCCGCAGCGGTCGGGCTCGGGGTCGGCCGTGCAGAACACCGTCCGCCAGGTCGGGGCGACCCTCGGTGTCGCGATCATCTCGTCGGTGGTCGCGAGCAAGTACTCGGGCGCCATGTCCAGCGCGCTGGAGGGCAGCCCGCTGCCGGCCGAGCTGCAGGCGACGGCCTCGGACAGCGTCGGGGCGACGTACGAGGTGGCCTCACAGCTCCAGGCCTCAGGGCAGGCGACCGCTGCGCAGGCCGACGCGCTGCGCTCGGCCGCGGATGCCGCCTTCCTCCCGGCGTTCCACATCGCCGCCTACATGGGCCTCGCACTGCTGCTCATCGCCCTTGCGATCATCCTGATCTGGCTGCCGGCGCAGGCCGAGGCCGTCGCGTGGAAGGTGGGCGGCACCTCGGCGCCCGTCCCGGGGCAGCCCGGCGCGGCCCCCGGCGAGGCGGAGGACGCCTACGCGGTGGGATCCGACCTGGACGCCGCACACCAGGTCCACGTGGTCGCCGAGGACCCCGAGCACCTCAGCCACGTCGAGGACGCACCCCTCGAGCACCCGCTGGGGGAGTCCGCACCCGATCGGGGCTGAGGTTCGGCTCGTCGGCCGGCGCTACCCGTCGGTAAGGTCCAACGGCTGCCGCCCGCTGCCCGATCCTCGGGACGCATGCCCCTCAGCCCGGGACCTTTGCCCGGCGTGGCGGGATCGCTCGGTCGCTAGCGTGGCCGGCGTTGGTGCCTGTCCGATCGGCACCCCGAACTAGGGGGTAACCCCCGATGGTGAAGTCCCCGGGCCATGCCGCCCGATCAGCCGCCCGATCAGCTGGAGCGCTCCTTGCGATCACCGCCCTCGCCGGATGCGCCACGACGGGAGCCGAGGGCGAGGAGGGTGCCGGGGGAGGCGAGGCCAGCCTGGTGCTCCCCGACCTCTCGACCGTCACCGTGGTCGGCGGCGGCTCGGGTCGGACGCTCCTGATGCTCGGGCTCGTCATCTGCGCCCTGGGCCTCGGGTTCGGGATGCTGGTCTACAGGCAGCTGAACGCGATGCCCGTGCACCGCTCGATGCGCGAGGTGTCCGAGCTCATCTACGCCACGTCGAAGGCGTACCTGCTCAAGCAGGGCCGGTTCCTGCTGATCCTCTGGGCGTTCATCGCCGCGGTGATCGTCGTCTACTACGGGGTGCTCGTCGGCTTCACGTGGCAGCGGGTGGCCATCATCCTGGCGTTCAGCCTCCTGGGCATGGGTGGGTCGTACTCGGTGGCGTGGTTCGGCATCCGGGTCAACACCTTCGCCAACTCACGCACCTCGTTCGCCGCGCTGCGCGGGCGGCCCCTGCCGATGCACCGGATCCCGCTGAAGGCCGGCATGTCGATCGGCATGGTGCTGATCAGCCTCGAGCTGCTGATGATGCTGATCATCCTGCTGTTCCTGCCCGCGGAGATCGCCGGCGCCTGCTTCATCGGGTTCGCGATCGGCGAGTCCCTGGGCGCCGCCGCGTTGCGGATCGCCGGCGGCATCTTCACCAAGATCGCCGACATCGGCTCGGACCTCATGAAGATCGCGTTCAAGATCAAGGAGGACGACGCGCGCAACCCCGGCGTCATCGCGGACTGCGTCGGTGACAACGCCGGCGACTCGGTCGGGCCGAGCGCGGACGGCTTCGAGACCTACGGCGTCACCGGCGTCGCGCTCATCACGTTCATCCTGCTGGCCGTCGAGGACCCCGGTGTGCAGGCCAGCCTGCTCGTCTGGCTGTTCGTGGTGCGTGCCGTCATGGTGATCGCCTCGGCTGCGTCCTACCTGCTCAACGACGCCTGGGCGCGCAGGCACTACGCCAACGCCGACCGGATGAACTTCGAGGTGCCGCTGAGCTCGCTGGTGTGGGTCACGTCCGTGGTCAGCATCGTGGCCACGTTCGCCACGACCTACCTGGTCCTGGGCACCGGCCAGACCGCCGACCTGTGGTGGGCGATGGCCATGATCATCTCCCTGGGGACGCTGGCCGGGGCGGTGATCCCGGAGCTCGTGAAGGTGTTCACCTCCACCAACAGCAAGCACGTCAAGGAGGTCGTCAAGAGCTCGCGGGAGGGTGGCGCCTCGCTGAACATCCTCTCCGGGCTGGTCGCCGGCAACTTCTCCGCGTACTGGATCGGGATGGCCATCGTCGGCCTGATGGGCGGCGCCTACCTGATCAGCGACATGGGCCTCGACGCGCTGATGCTCGCCCCGGCCGTCTTCGCGTTCGGGCTGCTCGCGTTCGGCTTCCTCGGGATGGGTCCCGTGACGATCGCGGTGGACTCCTACGGCCCGGTCACGGACAACGCCCAGAGCGTGTACGAGCTGTCGATGATCGAGGACATCCCCGGCATCGATGGCGAGCTCTCCCGCGACTTCGGGTTCACCCCGCAGTGGGACACGGCCAAGCAGATGCTCGAGGAGAACGACGGCGCGGGCAACACGTTCAAGGCCACCGCCAAGCCGGTGCTGATCGGCACCGCCGTCGTGGGCTCCACCACGATGATCTTCTCGATCATCATGCTCCTCACCGAGGGCCTGACGACCGGCATGGAGAACCTCTCCCTGCTCTACCCGCCGTTCCTGCTCGGCCTGATCAGCGGCGGCGCGATCATCTACTGGTTCACCGGCGCCTCCATCCAGGCCGTGACGACGGGTGCCTACCGGGCCGTGGAGTTCATCAAGGGCACGATCAAGCTCGACGGGGTCACCAAGGCGAGCGAGGCCGACTCGCGCCGGGTGGTCGAGATCTGCACCCAGTACGCCCAGCAGGGCATGATCAACATGTTCCTCGGCGTGTTCTTCGCCACCCTGGCCTTCGCGTTCGTCGAGCCGTACCTGTTCATCGGGTACCTGGTCTCGATCGCGGCGTTCGGGCTCTACCAGGCCCTCTTCATGGCCAATGCGGGCGGCGCCTGGGACAACGCGAAGAAGATCGTGGAGATCGACCTGCACGCGAAGGGCACGGCGCTGCACGACGCCACGATCGTCGGCGACACCGTGGGCGACCCGTACAAGGACACCTCGTCGGTGGCGCTGAACCCGGTCATCAAGTTCACGACGCTCTTCGGCCTGCTGGCGGTCGAGCTGGCCGTCAGCCTCGAGAACCAGGGCCGCCATGCGCTGGTCCTGGTGCTGGCCGCGGCGTTCTTCGCGGTGTCGGTGTTCTTCGTGCACCGCTCGTTCTACGGGATGCGCATCGAGGTGCCGCTCGTCGACGACGAGGAGTACCCGGAGGAGCCCGACGGGTCGGGCGGCTTCGGTGGCAGCGGGTCCCTGCCTGAGGGCAGTTCGGCAATTGCGTATGAGGGAGCAGGTGGGGTCAGGTGAACATCGCGATCCGGTACGGCGCGGCGATCGTCGACGCGGACGGTCACGTCAGCGGGCACGACGCAGGGGCGACCCTGGTCCGGCGGCTGCTGCGGGTGTTCCCCGAGGCGCGGCTGATCGGCCCCGGCCCACGGCAGGGCGAGGGGTTCGACGTGATCCCGCTGGAGTTCGTCGACGGCTCGGACACCGTGGTGATCAACATGGACGTCATCGACTCCGTCGGCGTCTGGCAGACGCTCAAGGAGAACTGCGACGAGCCGAAGCTGATGAACTTCGTGTGGTTCAACACCGCGAAGTACGACCATCGGGTGCAGCGCTCAGCGATGGGCCTGTCGTGCGGGCTGTTCCCGACGTTCGCCAACTCCGAGCGCACCGCCAACGAGATCCGCGAGATCGTCTCGGGCTGGACGATCAAGTCGATCTGGGAGGAGGCGCGGATCGCCTGGGTGAACCTGGGCATCCGGCTCGAGCACGTCCAGCCGCGCCGGGAGACGGCGGTCCCGGTCGTGCTGTACCCGGCCATCTACCTCTCGGAGCGCAAGCAGCCGCAGCTGTTCCTCGACACCGTCGAGAAGATCCAGAAGCGCACCCCGATCAAGGTCGAGGCGCGCCTGCACGAGTCGCACCTGATCAGCGAGCGGGCGATGCGCCTGTCGCGCAAGGACTGGGCGTGGGTCGGTCCGCTGACCGCGACCCGTGAGGACTACTGGCACGCGCTGGCCCGGACGACGGCGTTCCTGGCCACGGCGCGCGACGAGTCCTACGGGCTGGAGTACGTCGAGGCGCTGGTCGCCGGTGCGGTCGGGGTGTTCCCGGACCGGCCGTGGGCGCGGGCGATCCTGCCCGAGCGCTACCCGTTCTTCTACAGGACCCCGGCCGAGGCTGAGGCGATGCTCTACCGGGCGGTCACCGACACGGAGGCCTGCCGCCGCGAGCTCGACCAGGCCGCTGGTGGGGACTTCGTGGCGTGGCTCGGCGCCCGACACGACGACGACCAGTTCGACCGTGCGATCGTGGCGCGGGTCCGGGAGTGGTTCGGCGCCTGAGGGGTTGGGTGGCGGCGGCGCGGGCGGGCGGGTGCC
>CAVQQP010000005.1:0-210725 GCA_963714995.1 uncultured Actinomycetes bacterium
ACCAGATTTCGACCGTCGCCGACACACGCTCAAAGTCGAAGAGCCGACAAGGCGGTGGACGGGGCTGGGTCGAACCCGCCCGCCAGCTCGCCGGCTGAAGGGCTACGTCACCAGCATCGCCACCGCCACGATGACCCGGGCATGCCGTGATCCGCGCCTACCACCACCTGTTCGATGTCGAGCGCTGGTTCCGGATGGCCAAGTCCGGCCTCCGCGCACGCCCAGGACGCGATCGAGGCCCACCTCACGATCGTGTTCGCCGCCCTGGCGATCAGTCGTCACCTGCACCATCAAGCCGTCGCTGATCTGCGACAACGCCTGCGGACTGCGGTTCAGCTGTGGAAGTCAGGTCAAGCTGCCCGACGGACCGACGGTGAAGACCGACCCGGGGCCGATGATATTCACCTCCCTTGACCCGGGATTCAGTACCCCAAGCGCAGCCACGGATGCCGAGCCGACATCTCGAGTACCAGTCGGCCTTCAGCATTCACGGTCTCGGTCCTCAACATCGAACTGCCGTGGACTCTGTATCGCCCCAAGATCTCCGGCACGAAGATGGACCGCATGCCGGCCTCGATGAAGGTGCACCAGAGGTCGTAATCCTCCCACCCGCCCTCAAGGTGTCGGTAGCCCTTTACTCGACTCCATGCGCGCCGACTAATGAGGGCCATGGCGTCGACATAGTTGCTCCGGCGAAACCGTTCCCTGTTCCACACGTCCGCGTAACCGAGCCGCCGTTCATTCCCGAAGAACTCAAGTTGGGTGTACGCCGCGTCATACTCTCGATACCTCACGAACTCAATTAGGCGCTCCATGCAGCGCGGGTAGACCTCGTTGTCCGCGTCCATCACGAAGACAGGGTCCGTTCGCGCGTACCGAAATGCCGTGTTTCGGGCCTCGGCTAAGCCCGAGTTCCTCATATGTCGGAGCAGAGAAACGCGCCCGAATCGGGACTGGTTCGCCCGCATCCAAGTCTCAGCGACGGACGCCGAATCGTCAGCACTGGACATGTCGTCCACAACGATGAGCTCCAAACGCTCGTGGGTCTGAGCTGCGACGGAATCCAAACAGGAATCGATGAATCGAGCGTAGTTGAAGAGACTCACCGCCACAGTGATGGCGTCAATACCTGCGAAGCGGTCCTCCTCGTGCTCGAACAGAATTTCGAATGCACCTTTATGATTGTGCATGTAGACCACTCTCCACTCTGGCCAAGAAAGATACGAGGCTATTGATGCTCTCCGCGTGAGACGCCTCATCCAGGACATAGCGACGCGCGTTTCCTGCAATGGTGGTCGCTAGTTCCGATCCCCTCCTCATCTCCAAGTATCCAATCGATCAAATCTGGGATGTGGCGCGCCTCCTCCTGTAAGAAATGGACGCCCGGTGTGAGCCTTGGGTGGGGCAGACAGGGGTCCGTTACTACCACGCTCCCGCGGGCCATCCCCAGACGCACTATCCGGTGCCACTCGAAGTATGGGAAATCCCCCTGATGAATATTCAGACTAATCCGCGCATGCCCCGCAACATGCGCGGCAATGCGAGTCAGTGCGCCCGACTCGCCCCCTGATTGCAGAGGTGCGGCTTGCCTCCTGTAGTAAATGCATGAGCGGTATGGGGCCAAAATGGGGGCCATGCGTGCCAAGTACTCGTCACGACGAGGGCTCTCATTGCCGAAGAAGCACACATCCACAGAGCGTTGACTCCAGTCGAGGAGACTCGCGACGGGCTTGCGGGCCGCTGCGGGCAGGGAACGCACGAGATCATGCTGCAGATCATCCTCATGCAGGCCAACGTCAGCCGCCAGAGGCGAAGGCTCATAGTGGGCTGCCGGTATGCCGGCCCGTCGGAAGAGCGCTGCGGATTGGCTGCAGAGGTCGAGGATGGCTGCCGATGAGAGGAGTGCAGGGAATGCCGCCAGGAACCACGGGGTCTGAATCTGCTCGGTGTTGAGCATCACGGAGTGGCGGAACAAGTCCTCCGATGCCCACTGCTTTCCCCGACCCAGAGTGAAGAACTCGTGGGCGCAACGAAGATGGAAAGGCCCGAGTCGACGTGAGTGGTGCTTGCCTCATCACAGAGGCTGACCTGCACCCCCGCGGATTCAAGATCACGCACCAAGTCCATGGCGAGCTCGTGCATGTAGACGTTCCCCAGGGAGCTGACGTGCACCCTGATCTCACCACGTGGGCACGCCTGGGGCCGAGCCCAATCGGCCCAAGTACCCGCTGGATAAGAAGCCTCCTGGACCAATGCCCGAATGATCCTCTGAGGTCTGAAAAGACGGCGGCCCTCTCGAATGCCGGTCAGAGCTGCGTGCTCCAACGGATCGACTGCCGCCTGGGCGACGTCAGGATTGAGCTGGAGGTAGTCCTCGACTGTGAAGTACGGAAGCCGATCCAGCCTCGTCAGTGACCGGCCCCGTTCTTCGACACCGGTCTCGCCCGTCCGGTCCGGTGGAGCCGTGGGCTGATCCGACCACCCGGACGCCTCAAGCCCCTCGGCTAGGTCGCAACCCGGCGTCATCCCCAGTCCACGCATCAGCTTCTGCTCACCTTTCGGCGCCGAGCACCCTCTGCGATCGCCCGCAAGGGCCTCGTTATTCTCCAACTCGACGAATCGATGACCTCGTCTAAACTCGTCGACAGCCGACGCGCCTCCTCGCTGGCCTGTCGGGCAGCCACATCAGCATCCACACGACGCTGATGTTCGTCATCGAGGCGGTGGCGCATCTCGTCGAGGCGGTGGCGCTCGGCTTCGGACTCCTCGTCTCGCCTGAGTCCATCGAGATCGAAGCGCGCGCGCTCGAACTCCCTCAGCCTCTGCTGCTCCTCGGCCGTCTCTTCGGCCCGTGCCCGAAGCTGACGCTCACTCTGCAACTCCTCCTGGGCTCGTACCAACTCCTCCTGCGCCGCGTGCTCGAGTTCCTCCACGCGATTCGCGAGAGTGTTGAGTCGGCGCATTGACCAGTCCAACCCCTGGGTCATCTCCGATCGCCAAGGTATTGATGAATTGCACATTATCAAACCGCTTATCAATGGAGTGTTCGAAAACGGCCCTGTTCTTGAAGTAGATGTTTGGTGGCAGGTACACCTGTTTCCCCAAGAACGCCGACATAATGGCGACGTGAAGACGGTCGGTCACCACTCTGTCGAATTGCCCCACATCATTTGCCATTGCCATTGTGCTGGCGCGGGCGAAGTCCGGGGAGGTCCCATAGGTCTTCCGTTTGCTGACAATGGATGTCGAGATTACTCCGGCGCAATACGGACAGTCCCCAGCGATTCACCATCAGTTCGCAGGAACGGAGCAATGCTCGCCCTCCCCGATTACCCGTCGGAGTGATAGCCTCGGGTGGGAGGTAGAAGACCATGTCATGCGCTAGGTGCGTCTGCTTCGGGTTAGCTCCATTCATTAGGGCCAAGTACAAGAGAAAACCATGATCGCGGCAGAAGACTGTGAGGTTTCCGTGTGTGCTCAAGGGACGTCTGGTGGCCAACGATGGTCTGTGGAAGAATATCTCCTATTGTCTTCAACATGACGTTCGATTAACGAAGCGACGTCTCCATACATACCTTCGATCAGATTGCCACCTCCACCGATCACGATCGTCTGGCCGTGGACAAGTTCATCCTGCGTGTGAGATTCAACCGTCAGATTGAACTCCTTGAACAGCTCGAAGGATGCATGCGCAATGAAGCCATCGCCGGCATTGCCAGATTTCGGGAGGAGGTGGATGCCCCTCCCCCGCTCTGCTTTTCGGAGAGCAAGCATTGGGTCGCCTGGGTATTCGAACATCCTTGGAAGGCCTCCGGAGTAGTTGCAGGAGAGCACAATAACTGACATCAAGCTGACAGGAACAGGCTATCGTCGATATTGTTGCATCAGACGCAAACCTACTGCACGTGGCGGGGCGATCGATGAGTTGAAGTTGAAGTCGCGCGAGCCGCCCCTGGAGTCGCAACCTATCCGAGGGCCACCTCACCGGCCCGCCCGCCACAGTCAACGGTTGGAGGTCGAACGCAGGGTGCCGTTCATCCAGACCCCCGTCCGCCGCTGATAACGTCCCCCCGTGCCCTGGTACGACGAAACCCACCGCCCAGCCCTTGATTCCGTTGAGGCAGCCGTGAACGGATTCATCCGCGGCAAGGCGGACGTCGTCCGTGTGGCCGTCACCTGCCTGCTCGCCGAGGGCCACCTCTTGCTCGAGGATGTGCCTGGCGTCGGAAAGACCTCCCTGGCCCGCGCCTTGGCCAGTTCCCTCGGCGTCGACTGGACCCGTATCCAGTTCACGCCCGACCTCCTCCCAGGGGACGTCACCGGGGTCTCGGTCTTCCACCAGGACACCGACGAGTTCGTATTCCACCCAGGACCGGTATTCGCCAACATCGTCCTCGCCGACGAGATCAACCGGGCTGCTCCCCGCACCCAGTCGGCCCTTCTCGAGGTGATGGAGGAGCATCAGGTCACGGTCGACGGGCACCCCCATCTCGTCCCCGACCCGTTCATCGTCATCGCGACGGAGAACCCCGTCGAGATGGATGGCACCTACCCCCTTCCCGAGGCACAGCTGGACCGCTTCCTGATGAAGACCACCATCGGCTACCCGCACCAGCGCGCGGAGTTCGAGATCCTCAAGGGTGCCCACCAAGGGCACCGGGTCAGCGATGTCACACAGGTCGCCACCGCCGACGACGTCCGTGGACTCATCAACTCGGCACGGCGCGTCCATGTGGCCGACGCCATCCTTGACTACATCGCCGAGCTCGTCGCGACCACCCGGACCATGAACGAACTCGCCCTGGGCTCGAGCCCCCGTGGTGGCCTCGGCCTCCTGCGTGCCAGCCGCGTGTGGGCCGCCGCCAACGGCCGCGACCACGTCCTTCCGATGGACGTGCAGGCCGTGGCCAGACCTTGTCCTGGCTCATCGGCTGATCCTCGCGCCGACGTTCACCGCCTCGGGTGGAACCGCGCACGAGGCAGTCGACCGAGTCGTCGCCAGCGTGCAGGTGCCCCCGACCGCCGCGCTGAAGTGACTGGGCGCGGCTGGGGGAGCCTGCTTCTGGGCCTTGCGCTGCTCACCGGGGGGCGGATCGGAGGGAGCGCCTATGCCCAGGTGCTCGGTGTCGCGGCGCTCACCGCAGTCGCGATGGCGCTGATCCTTCGAGGGCCCACCGCGCGAGCCTCAGTCAGCTCCTCCGACACGCACCGGCGGGTCGTCCGGCGCCAGCCGTCCGCGATCAGCCTCGTGCTCCGGGGCGCCCGTCGGACAGCCCCCTTGCGGCTGTCCGACGGCGACCCGCGACCGGCCGGCGCGCACCTTGGTATTCCCGACCCCCCACCCCGGGCCGTCGGTGGACGGGGGAACGCCGATGCGACTCGACCTCGACACCGAGAATCGCGGCGAGTACCCCATTGGACCCTTCCGGATCCTGCAGGGCGACCCCTGGTCGCTTCTGCAGACGACGATCGATGAGGACCCGGGGGGCCGGCTCACGGTGATCCCTCGGGTGCTGCGCCTGCGCCCGGACTTCCGCCGCCGACTCGGGCTGGACTCCCCCACGCGGGGCAACCGACGTGGCGAGGGCCAGTTCCACGCCCTGCGCGACTACCAGCTCGGTGACGAGCCCCGCCTGATCCACTGGCGCTCCTCGGCACGCGCCGGCAAGCTGATCGTCCGGCAGGACGTGGCCCCGACCTCCGTGGGCTCGCTCGTGCTGCTCGACCTCGACGCCTCGGCCTACAACGTCGAAGGGCGGCTCGCGGGTGCCTTCGACTCGGAGCGCTTCGAATCGCAGTCGAGGCTGCCGCCTCGATCGCCGTCGCACAGGGCAGGGATCTGGAGGTCGCTCATCTGGCAACAACGGAGACGATGACCTCGATCGCCATGGCCTCTGCGGGCATGGCCGAGGGGGTGCTCGACGCACTGGCGATCGTCGGGCCCGCTCCCCCGACGGCGAACGCTCCCGAGCGACTCCAAGGACTCATTCAGCATCTGAAGGTCAGCCGCCTGATCGTCGTCACCGGCAGCCCGAGCCCGGCCCTGATCGCGGCCATCGAGTTGGTCTCGGCACGCATCGGCACCGCCGTGGTCCGTGTGGGCTCCACCGCCCCGACCCGGATCGCGCGCGCGGCAGTCCTGGACATCACCTCCGTGGAGGAGGTGAGCTGATGGCAACCCCTGAAGAAGCCCAGGCGCCCATCAGCGATGGCGGTCCCGGCCGGCTCGCCTTCCTCATGGGACTGGTGTCGATCACCACCGCTTCCTTGACCTACCTCGGCTCAGTCTCGACCACCGGATGGCTCGTCTTCGTACTCCCCGCGATCCTGCTCGCCAGCACCGTCGCGGCTCGGGTGTCCCGACGCACTGGCCTGGTCCAGGGACTCGCGCTGGGCGCCCTGACCGCGGTCGGCTGGGCGGTGGCCGTCAAGGTCAGCGGCTACTCCATGGGGGGCTCTGTCGCCCGCTCACCGCTGTTCGCCGGCCCCCTGGCTGCTGTCGCAGCGGCTGCCCTGGCTCGAAACCGGCTTGGGCTGTTCGCCGCGGCCACCGGGGCCCTCCCACTCATAGGGTGGACGATCCGGGGTGCGCAGTACCACGCGGGACTGATCGCCTCCGCAGTCGTGCTCACGATGACCGCGGTCACGCTGGCCGAGCACGACAGCCGGCGGTGGGTGTCCGGCGGGTACCGGCTCGGGGCATGGCTGGCGATCGCAATCGTCGGTGCCACCAGCGCGGTCACGGCATACGCACTTGTCCCGCGGCCCACGGCCCAGCCGGACCCCGGTACCGCCGATGATCCCGTGCCCGAGGTCATTGCCGACCGGCTGCGGCAGCTGGCCGTCGACCCGTGGATCCTACTGCTCGTCACAGTCCTGCTCCTGCTGATCCTGGCCTGGCTCATCCGCCTCCTCCTTCGGCGACGAAGGGCGCGTCGGGCACGCGCGCGGCTGAGCGGGCAGGAACCTGCGTTGTCGGTCCAGAACGCGTGGGTCTGGACCATCGACAGCATCCGCGGTTCCGGACTCGACGTACCTTCCGACCTGGCTCCCGACGACACCGCGCGCCTCCAACCCGAGCTTCCGGACGCAGCGGTGCCACCGGTGCAGGAGCTAGCCGCGCTCACGACGCTCGCCGCCTTCACAGCCGACCCGAATCTGACCGAGGCCGATGCTGCGCGCGCATGGCGACTGGCCGAGGTGGCGGTCAGTGCCGTGCGCGCTACCCGGCCCTTGGCACAGCGACTCGCGCTGCGTTGACGTCAGGTCGAACCACCCGTTCGGAGCCGGGGCCTCAGTGTGTCGAGAGAGCCCCACTCGCCCGGCTGGATGAAGATGCCCGGCACCTCGACCTCCGGTGCCCGGACCTTGACCTGGTAGCCGCCATCCACGGCATCGATCACGTGATTGCCGGCCCGGACGACCGTGTTGACCCGGTACGCACCGTCGGCGAGCAGCACCTTCTCAGCGTGGAAGTCCACGTGGCCCTCACCCGGACGGATCACCACTCCACCACCGTCCCGGCTGGTCACTCCCGTCACCCGGATCCCCGCGGCGTTGTCGAAGTCCATGGAGAACGACACATCCTCGATCTGGTGCTCGAAGTGGTAGCGCATCCGAAGGACCCCCGGGCGTCCACACAGGATCATCCCGGCGGGAGCTCCGGCTTCATCCAGGACCTCCAGACCGGTGATCCGGATCTCACCGGAGCCGCGGCGGGCCACCTCGCTTCGACGGTGCCTGAGTCGCGCCGGCCTCTTCGGCAGCCTTGGCTTCCTTGGAGTTGACCGAATCCAAGTACGCCTTCGTGACGTCACGAGCCGGACCGATCTTCTTGATGTACCCGGTCTCGAGCCACGCGCCTCGTCGCACAGGTCGTTGATGTTGCCCAGGCCATGCGAGACCACGACCATCGTCGTGCCCGCCTTGCGCAGCGCGTGCAGGTGTCGAAGCACTTGCGCTGGAACTCCTCGTCGCCGACCGCGATGACCTCGTCGACGATGAGGATCTCCGGGCGGACCATGACCGCCACGGCGAAGCCCAGCCGCAGGTACATGCCGCTCGAGTAGTGCTTGATGGGGCTGTCGATGAAGTCACCGATGTCCGCGAACTCGATGATCTGGCCCATCAGCCCGCTGATCTCCCTGGCCGTGAAACCAAGGATGGTCGCGTTCAACTTGATGTTCTCCCGACCCGTCAGGTCCGGGTGGAAGCCAGCACCCACCTCGAGGAGTGCCGACACGCTCCCGTTCACCTTCACCGTGCCGGACGTGGGTCGGTAGATGCCGGTGAGCACCTTCAGCGCGGTGGACTTCCCCGAACCGTTGTGCCCGATCAGGCCCAGGGATGCGCCCTTGGGCACCGAGAAGGTGGCATCCTTCAGGGCCCAGAAGACGGGCGGCTCAGGAGCCCGGCCCCGAACCAGACGCTCCTTGAGGGACGTGCGTCGCTCCCGGTTGCAGCTGGAAGCTCTTGGACAGGCCGACGGCCTCGATCGCTGGCTCCATCAAATCGCTTCGCTCACG
This sequence comes from uncultured Actinomycetes bacterium, assembly GCA_963714995.1. Classification (GTDB taxonomy): domain Bacteria; phylum Actinomycetota; class Actinomycetes; order S36-B12; family CAIYMF01; genus Prado023. The sequence continues at coordinate 8,526 of CAVQQP010000005.1, forward strand.
TCTCGGCCCCTGCGCAGGTAGACGACAATGGCGCCGACCGTCGTTGCCGCGACCCAGGCCAGACCGTACAGGACCACTCCCAACGACGGCAGCGTCAGGTCGTAAAGCAGGTCGCGGCTCACCTCGACGAAACTCGTCATCGGGTTCAGGGCCAGGAGCGACCTGCAGGGGGATCCCGTTCCAGTCCTCGGGAACCATCTCCACCGGGTACATGATCGGCGTGAGGAAGAACCAGAACTGCATCACGATCGCCGAAGATCTGGACAGTGTCCCGGAAGAAGATGTTGGCCACCCCCAGCAGTATCCGAGGCTGGCGGCGAAGATCCCACACGCCACGAACACCAACGGATAGAGCAACCAGGTCCAGCCGACGTTCAGGAAGAGCAGCAGGACCGCGAGCATGACGACTGCCTCGAGGACCTTCTCGATGATCACAGTCAGGGAGGCCGCCAACGCGGGGACATAGGACGGGATGAAGACCTTCTGGAGCATGGCCCCATGCTGAGGATCGCCCCCATCCCTGCACCGGAAGCCTGGGAGAAGACGTTCCAGACGACCAGGCCCACGAAGAACCAGACTGCGAACACGCCCTCATCCCCGTTCCCCATGGGGGGAGCCTGGGCACGGAAGATGATGGAGAACACCGTGCTGTAGATGACGACCGTCGCCAGGGGCACGATCAGGGTCCAGACGAGACCGAGGCTGGTCGCCGTGAATCCTGGCCTTCCGGTCACGAGTGGCGCCTGCGCCCGGAAGACAGCCGCGAACACGAAGCTGTCACCGTGACGACGCGACGGCACGTTTGAGCGCCTGCACCAGCCCCAGACGCGGTGCCGGTGAAGCGCGCCGTCAGGTCCCGTTCAGGGCGCGCTCCTGGCTGAGGCGCGCGAACTCTACCCGAGTCCCTCATGCTCCGAGGCGAGGCCGCGCCCGTAGTCGTCACCGACACCATGGCGGGCTCAAAGGGTATCCCGGCCTGTCGGGAGATCGGCGACCACGCCTACGCCCCCGTGCCCCCGCTGCCCGCATCCGGCCGGCACACCGTGCCCTCCGCCGGCATCGTCCCCTCCAGGAAGTACGCGTCCACCGCCCTGTCGATGCAGCTCGACCCCGACGTGTACGCCGTGTGCCCGTCGCCGTCGTAGGTGAGCAGCGTGGCGTTGTCGAGCTCGTCGGCCACCTGCACGCCCCACTCGTACGGCGTGGCGGGGTCGTACTTGGTGGTCACCACGAGGATCGGCGCCGAGCCCTCGGCCCGGAACACCGGCGGATCGCCGGCCGCCTCGGCGGTGCCCGCGCCCATCGGCCACTGCCAGCACGGCAGGTTGCCCCACGCCAGGTACGGGCCGAACACGGGCGCCTCGGCCGCCCACTGCTCGGCCAGCTCCGCCGCGTGGTCGACCCCGCCCACCGCCGGCCGGTCGAGGCACGACACCGCGTAGAACGCCTCGTTGCCGTTGTTGGCGAACGTGCCGTCCGGGTTGCGCTGGATCCGGTCGTCCATCATGTCCATCAGCACGCTGCCGTCGCCCTGGAAGGCCGCGTCGAGGCCGAACCGCAGGATGTCCCAGTCGTTCGGCGGGAAGTACAGGTAGCTCAGGATCGCGTAGGTGCCCAGCGCCTCGGTGAGCATCCGGTCGCCGGTGCCGGGGATCGGGTTCTGGTCGAGGTCGGCCAGGAACTGCTGGATCCGCGCCACTCCGGCGTCCACGTCGCGCGGCAGCGGGCAGTCCTCCTGGGTGATGCAGTCCTCGACGAAGCGGCGCAGGACGACGTCGAACGCCTTGGCCTGGCCGAGGGTGATCTCGTCGGAGTCCAGCGAACTGGGCAGCACGCCGTCGAGCACCATCCTGCCCGACCTTCTCCGGGAACAGCTCCGCGTACTGGGCGCCCAGGTACGTGCCGTAGCTCTTGCCCAGGTAGTTCAGCTTCTCGTCGCCGAGGACCGCCCGGAGGATGTCCATGTCGCGCGCGGCGGACTCGGTGTCCATGTAGGGCGCGACGTCCGGCGACTTCGACTCGCAGCCCACGCCGAACAGCTTCGAGGTGGCGGCCAGCTCGGCGACCTCCGCGGCGTGTCCGGCGTGCCGTCGGAGGCGAAGAGCGCGTCGAGCTTGGAGTCGTCGATGCAGTCCACCGGGCTGGAGTTGACGACCCCGCGAGGGTCGAACCCGACCACGTCGTAGGCGTCGGCGAGCTGCGGCGTGAGCACGGCACGGGCCGCTCGCGCGTACTCCACGCCCGAGCCGCCCGGGCCGCCCGGGTTGAGGATCAGCGAGCCCTTGGGGTCCTTCGCCCGCACCCGGACGACGTCGAGCTCGAGACGTCCCATCACCCGGGTTGTCGTAGTCGGCCGGCACCTTCAGCTTCGTGCAGTCGAAGTCACCGCCGCAGCCCTCCCAGCGGACCTGCTGGCCGTAGAAGGACGCCAGGTCGTCCGTGGCGGACGCGGAGGCCGACGCCGAACCGCTCGCGCTGGGCGTCGGCAGGGGCTCCGCTTCCGAGGCGGTGCAGCCCGCGAGGGCGATCAGGGCCGCAGCACCGACCATCACCAGCCGGGTGGGGTGTGCGACCACGTGAACCTCGTCTACTCCGGGAGCCCAGACATCTGGGCGCAGGCGCCATTCAGGGTACCTGCTGAATGTCAGGGCGATGTTCGGGTCGTGTGGGGCTACGGCCCACCGAGCCGTGCGGCGTTGGCAGCGTTCAGCCCGTGGGCGAAGGCGTCGAGGAGTCGATCGCCGGGGCCAGCGCGTCGGGCACGCCGTCGCCGATGTCCGGGGCGGCCAGCATCCGCGCGGCCGCCGCGATGAGGTCCTCGAGGGCATCGGCCCCAGCGCGCAGCCGGCCGGCGATCTCGGTGCCGGCCGCGATCGCTGCCTCCGCGGCCCGGGATCCGGGCATCTCCCACTCGATCCGGTCCAGCGACGCGAGGCGCTCGACCTGACCGCGCAGCAGCGGCTCGACGTCGCTGACGGCGCGCCACAGCTCCTGCCCGGCCTGCGGGTAGAGCCGACCGACGTTGGGCACGAGGTCGTAGAGGTGCAGCAGGGCGTTGGCGACCCGGTCGGCCTGGTCGGCACCGCGGGCACCCGGGCGCAGCCGGGCCGGGGGCAGCGGCGGGAGCTGGGGGACGGGCGGGTGCGCCTCGAGGTCCTTGGCCCTGCGCCGCGCCCGCCAGCCCAAGGGCCGCCGTGCCCGCCGTGAGGCCGCCCGAGGAAGAGCATCTGACCCGGGGAGCCTGCCGAGGCCACCGTCGACAGGCCCAGGACCGCCGTCCCCGCACCCCCGGCGACCACTCCGGCCTTGGCGCCGGCGATCCGACCCTGGTGCTGGCGCACCTGACCCTCGTAGCGGACCAGCGCCGCCCGGTGCGCCTCGGCCATCTGCCGGTCCCGGCTGGCCGGCACGGAGTTGGCCTTGGCCGCCTCACGCGCCTGACGGACGAGGTCCATGCCGAGCTGCATCGCGCGCTCCAGGCCCTTGCCCGCATTCGGGTTCGGCGTGGGACGGCTGGAGGGCATGCATCAAGGGTACGGCGGCGAACCGTGGACGGGCCACGCTTCCGAGGATCACTACCCTCCTGACCCGGCCGGCCGCAGGTTGCGTTGCGCGTGCGGCACCCGACACGGACCTGCGTTGCAGCTGGGGCACCGAAACGTCGCGACCGCAACGCAACGCGACTACGACCCCCGGGCCAGCGTCACCATCAGCGCCTCCAGCGCCAGCAGCGGGGCCACCGACGCCGCCACGGCCAGCCGGGCGTGGTCCAGGGCGTCGAGCCGGGCCATCGTGGCCGGCACGTCGCTGTGCACGGCCATCCGCTCGAGCGTCGGGAGCATCTCGTCGTTGATCAGCTCGACCTCGGCCTGCGTCTGCAGCACCAGCACGTCGCGGTAGAGGCCGGTCAGGTCGAGCAGCGCCCGGTCGATCTGGTCGCGGACCGTCCGGGTGCGCCGGGACTTCTGCCGGGTCTCGAGGTCCTTGGTGGCCGCCGACGCCGTGCGCTTCACCCGGGCCGCCATCGCTCCCGTGGCCCCCTCGCCGTAGGCGCGGTTGAGCTGGGCGAGCTCCGCGGCGTCGAGGGCGTCGGTGATCGGCGGCCGCGTCGGCTGAGGCCGCGTCGAGGAGGTTCTGGGCGGCGATGAAGCAGGACGTCAGGTCGCGCAGCGTCCCCGGGATGGCCAGGACCTCGCTGCGCCGCAGCCGCACCTGCTCGTCGCCGGCCAGCGCACGGGCGCGGCCGATGTGACCCTGGGCAGCTCGGGCGGCGAACGACGCCAGCGCCGGGTCGACCCCCTCGCGGCGGACCAGCGCCTCGGTGACCTCCCGGGTCGTGGGCGTCCGCAGCCGGACCTGCCGGGTGCGCGACACGATCGTGGGCAGCACGTCCTCGGGCGTCGGCGCGCACAGGATCCACACCGTCCGCGGGCTGGGCTCCTCCAGCGACTTGAGCAGGGCGTTGCCCGAGACGTCGTTGAGCCGGTCGGCGTCCTCGACGATCAGCACGTTCCAGCGGCCCATGATCGGGGTCATCGACGCCCGGCGGATCAGCTCGAGGGACTCCTCGGCGGTGATCTGCAGCTTCTCCGGGGTGAACTGGTCCACGTCGGCGTGCCCGCGCCCGAGGACCTGATGGCAGGTCTCGCAGGTGCCGCACCCACCGTCCGGGCACTGCAGGGCGGCGGCGAAGACCCGCGCGGCCGTGGAGCGGCCCGAGCCGGGCGGGCCGGTGAGCAGCCAGGCGTGGGTCATCGACGGCCCGGGCTCGCCGCGGCGGATGCGCGCGGCGTCGGCCGACGCGTGGGCGAGGGTGGCGACGAGCTCCGGCTGCCCGATCACCTCGTCCCAGAGCTCGCTCGACCGGGGCGGCGCGCGCCGTCGATCCGGTCACGCCCGCCCCCCACCCTGCTCGCAGATCCTCCGGAACATCACAGGATCTCCCCAGCGGCGCGGAGATTCTGACCGGCTCCGGAGATCTCGCTGTGCGGGCGCGGGGTGCGACGGCGGTCGGGACCGCGTCCAGGCGATCGAGGACCGCCGCGAGCACCGCCGCGGCCACCTCGTCCTTGGGGCGGTCCGCCTCCAGCACCAGGTAGCGCTCCGGCGCCGCTGCCGCCCTGCGCAGGAAGGCGGCGCGGACCTCGGCGTGGAACGCCTCCGGCTCGGCCTCCATCCGGTTGGCGTCCCCGGCGCGGCCGAGCCCGACCCCGGGGGCGACGTCGAGCAGGACCGTCAGGTCCGGGACCAGGTCCTCGGTCGCCCAGAGACTCAGCTCTGCGATCCGGTCCTCGCCCAGGCCCCGGGCCGCCCCCTGGTAGGCCACCGAGGAGTCGAGGTAGCGGTCGCTGATGACCACGGCCCCGCGCGCGACCGCCGGGCGGATCAGCGCCGCAGCGTGCTCGGCGCGGGCGGCCGCGAACAGCAGGGCCTCGGTGCGGGCGGCCATCCCGTCGCTGCCCGCCCCCAGCAGGACCTCGCGGATCGCCTCGCCGATCGGGCGTGCCGCCGGGCTCGCGGGTGACCACGACCTCGATGCCCACGCGCCCGCAGGGCATCGGCGAGCAGGCGGCACTGGGTGGACTTGCCCGCCCCATCACCGCCCTCGAAGACCACGAACGCCCCGGGCATGGGCGGAACGATACCGACGCGGACCGACATCCCGGTCGGGCGTCCACAGCGGGACGCCCCTTCTCGGTCGGACTGGCCGGTGACAGCCCACCTCGGCGCCCCTGCGTCGAGCGTGGCGCGCCCATCGGGCGAGGATGTCGTCATGACCCAGGGACCGGATCCTCAGGTGAGCCCTGCGCCCGAGGGCGAGCCGATCCCCGCCCAGGGGATCTCGGTCCAGGGCGACGGCCATCGTCGGCGTCGGCCTGGCCGTCTCCCAGGTCATCGCGATGCTGCAGATGCTCGTCGTCGCCCGCATCCTGGGCCCGGAGCAGTACGGCGTCTTCGGGGCCATGGCCGTCGTCCTGCTGATCGGCAGCACGGTCCTGGCCGCCACACAGGTGACGATCGCCCGGCACGTGGCCTCAGGACGCTCGCTGCGGACAGATCGGTGCGAGCTCGGTCCTGGCCGCCGGGCTGGCCACGTTCGCCCTCGCCGCGGCGGTGTCTCCGCTGCTGAGCCGGATCCTGAACCTCAACGACGTCGCCGGGCTGCTGCTCGTGGCGGTGACGTTCGTCCCGTTCGCCGTCACCGGGGCGCAGCTCGGCCTGCTGCAGGGCTTCGAGAAGCACTCACGGCTCGGCACGCTCTACGTCCTGGCGACCCTCACGCGCGTGATCGGGGCGATCGTCGGGCGCCGCGCTCGGCCAGACCGCCGACTCCGCGATGCTCGGGCTGGCCGCTCGGCGCGACGCTCGGCGCCGTCGTCGGGCACTTCGTGCTGGTCGAGCGACTCGCGTGGCGCTCCGAGGAGGGGACGCGGAGCTACCTCGATCGAGGCCGGTCACGCGGCGCACGCGCTGATCGCCCTGTACGCGCTGACCAACCTCGACGTCCTGCTCGCCCGCGCGCAGCTGTCCGCGTTCGACGCCGGCCTCTACGCCGCCGGGGCGCTCGTCGCCCGCGCGGTGTTCTTCCTCCCGCAGGCGATCCTCGTGGCAGCCTTCCCGACGGATCGTCGCTGGGGCCCGCAACGCCCAGCGCCAGGCCGTCGCGGCGGTGGCCGTCCTCGGCCTGCTGGCGACGGCGTTCGTGGCGCTGTTCCCCACCCTGGTGGTCTCGATCATGGCCGGCGAGCAGTACCTGGAGGTCGCCGACGAGGCGTGGCTCTTCGCGCTGGCGGGCGCGGCTTCGGCGTCGTCCAGGTCCTGCTCTACGCCCGCATGGCCCACCACGATCGCCGGGCGACGATCCTGCTGTGGACGGCCGTGGCGGCGCTGGTCGGTCTCGGCCTGACGCTGGGCACGTCGATCAGCGCCCTGGTCACGTGCGCGGCGGCCGTCGCGTGGACGACCGCCCTGATCGGGGTCGCGTGGGCGCGGCTGGATCCGGTCCAGGTCGACGAGGACGGACCGCCACCGGCGGCGCTGTAGCCCCGAGCCGCCGGCCCGGTCGGCCAGCCCGCCCATCACGCAAACCCTCCCGAAATGCTCAGACCCTCCGAGGGGATCGGGAGGGTCTGAACATTGGCGGAGGGTTTGCGCAGCGGGCGCTACTTCGCCGGGGCGGGGGCCTTCGCGCGCCTTCTTGGCCGTCGCCTTCTTCGCCGGGGCCTTCTTCGCGGCCGCCTTCTTCGCCGTGCGCTTCACCGGCGGACCCGCCGCCCTGCGATCGGCCAGCAGCTCCGCCGCCCGCTCCAGCGTGATCGTCGCCGGCTCGTCGCCCTTGCGCAGCGACGCGTTGGTCTCGCCGTCGGTCACGTAGGGCCCGAACCGACCCTCGCGCAGGGTGATCGCACCACCGCTGGCCGGGTCCACGCCGATCTCGCGCAGCGGCTCCGCCGCCCGGCCCTGGCCACGGCGCTGCTTCGGCGCGGCGTACAGCGCCAGCGCCTCCTCGAGCGTCACGGTGAACAGCTGGTCCTCGGTCGCCAGCGAGCGGTAGTCCGCCTTGCCGTCGACCGTCCGCGCGATGTACGGCCCGTACCGGCCGTTCGCGGCGGTGATCTCGTTGCCCTCCGGGTCAACCCCGACCACCCGCGGCAGCGTCATGATCCGCAGCGCGTCGTCGAGCGTGATCGTGTCCAGCGACATCCCGCTCAGCAGCGAGCCCGTCCGCGGCTTGGCCGACTTCGGCGCGTCCTCGGGCAGCACCTCGGTCACGTACGGCCCGTACCGACCCGGACCTGGCCACGATCTCCAGCCCGGACTCGGGATGGCGCCCCAGCACCCGATCGCCCGACGGCGCCGCGAGCAGGGCCTCGGCCATCGCCAGGTCCAGCTCGTCGGGGGCCACGTCCTCCCCGACGTTGCCCTTCTCCTCGCCACGCTCCACGTAGGGCCCGTACTTGCCCACCCGCAGCACGATCTCGCCGGGCGCGCCGGTGACGGCGCCCTCGGACAGGCCGTCGGGCCCGATCGGGAACGAGGCCATGGCGCGGGCGTCGATGTCGCCCAGGCCCTTCACCAGCGGGTCCAGGCCGGGGAAGTCACGGGTCAAGTCGCCGTAGAAGAAGCCCTCGAGCACGCGCAGGCGGTCGGTGGTGGAGTTCGCGACGAGGTCGAGGATCTCCTCCAGGCGCGCGGTGAAGTTGTAGTCCACGAGTGCGGCGAAGTGCTGCTCCATCAGGCGGGTCACGCTGAACGCCAGGAACGTCGGGATCAGCGAGGTGCCCTTCTTGCGCACGTAGCCGCGGTCGACGATCGTGGCGATGATCGCGGCGTACGTCGACGGCCGGCCGATGCCGCGCTCCTCGAGGTCCTTGACCAGCGAGGCCTCGGTGTAGCGCGCCGGCGGGGTCGTGGTGTGGCCCTCGGCACGCAGCTCGGTGCAGCCCAGGGCGTCGCCCTCGCGCATCGCCGGCAGCCGCCGGTCGGCGGCCCGACCGCCGCCCTCCGCGCCCGACTCGTTGTCGCGGACCTCGTCCGTGCCCTCCTCGTAGGCCGCCAGGAACCCGGCGAACAGGGTCACGGTGCCCGACGCGGAGAACTCGACGTCCCGGCCGTCGGAGGCGCCCGCGCCCAGCCGCACGGTGGTCGTCGCCAGCCGCGCATCGGCCATCTGGGAGGCGATCGTGCGCTTCCAGATCAGCTCGTACAGCGCGAACTCGTCGGCGCTCACGCGACCGGCCAGCTCCGCGGGGCGCGCGAACGAGTCCCCCGCCGGGCGGATCGCCTCGTGCGCCTCCTGGGCGTTCTTGACCTTCCGGTCGTACGTGCGCGGGGTCTCGGACACGAACGCCGCGCCGTAGATCTCGCTCGCCGCCTGCCGCGCGGCCTTCAGCGCGCCCGCCGACAGCGTGGTCGAGTCGGTGCGCATGTAGGTGATGTGGCCGTTCTCGTACAGGCCCTGGGCGGCGCGCATCGTGCGCTGGGCGCCCCACCGCAGCTTGCGCGAGGCCTCCTGCTGCAGCGTCGAGGTCATGAACGGCGCCGAGGGGCGGCGGGTGGTCGGCTTCTCCGTCACCGACCGGACCGACCAGGACGCACCGTCGAGCGCAGCCACCAGCGCCGTCGCTGCCGCCTCGTCCAGGCGCAGCGCACCGGCCTTGGCCGCCGCCGGCTTCAGCTGCCCGTCGTCGCCGAAGTCCCCACCGCCCGCGACCCGGGCCCCGTCGATCGCGACCAGCTTCGCGGGGAACTCGCCACCCTCGGCGACGAACGTCCCGGCGGCGTCCCAGTACCCGGCCGAGCGGAACGCGATCCGCGCCCGCTCCCGGTCGACCACCAGGCGCGTGGCCACCGACTGCACGCGCCCCGCGGACAGCCCCGACAGGACCTTCTTCCACAGCACCGGCGAGACCTCGAAGCCGAACAGCCGGTCGACCAGGCGGCGGGCCTCCTGGGCGTCGACCAGGTCCTGGTCGAGGTCGCGGGTGTTCGCCGCGGCCTCGTTGATGGCGTCGCGGGTGATCTCGTGGAACACCATCCGGCGGACCGGCACCTTCGGCTTGAGCACCTCGCGCAGGTGCCAGGCGATCGCCTCACCCTCGCGGTCCTCGTCAGTGGCGAGCCAGAGCTCGTCGGCGGAGGCCAGCGCCTTCTTCAGCTCGGCGACCTTGGCCCGCTTGCTCGCCGTGACCACGTAGTAGGGCTTGAAGCCGTCCTCGACGTCGATCGCCAGGCGCGCCCACGGCTTTCCCTTGATCGCCGCTGGCACCTCGCCGGCGCTGTTGGGCAGGTCGCGGACGTGCCCGACGGAGGCCTGGACGTCGTACCCGGAGCCCAAGTAGCCCTGGATCGTCTTGGCCTTGGCCGGCGACTCGACGATCACGAGGCGGCGGGGGGAGTCGGTCTTCGGAGCGGGCACGGGTCCTCATCTGGTTCTGCGATGCCGGATCTCCCCGGCGGGCGCCGGTGGGAGGTTCCGACCGGCGTGGTCGTTCACTGGGCGCCGTTGCGGTGACCCCCGGCGGGTGCGGGATCGGTCCTCGACCGGCGCGTGATGCGTTCCATCATCGCAAACGCCGCCCGGATCCCGGTCATTCGGTGCGCACTATGCCCACCCGGACCAGTTCACGCAAACCCATCAGGGCCGGTCCGAGCACGTCCAGGGGGTCCAGGCCTTCGGCCTGCGCGGCCGCGTCGAGCCGCTCGCCGATGGGCGTGTCGGGGTCGGCGAGGAGGGCGGTGAGCAGGGCGGGAGGGACGGTGACAGCCGGTCGCCAGCCCCCGGTGCCGACCACGCCGGCCAGCCCGAGGCGCGGCGGCGCGTCGACCGCGGACTGCCCGGCGAGGTGGGTCGTGGTGGTGATCGTGGCCCCCTCGACCAGGCGAGCGCGGGCTGCCAGGAGGCTCGGGGCGGTGAGCTGCTCGGCGGCGCGGCAGCCCTCCAGGAAGGCCAGGACCTCGTCGCCGCGCGGCAGGCGCTCGATGTGCGCCAGGTCCTCGACGAGGACCCAGGGCTGGGGTGTCGGGCGCCGCCCTCACCCGGCGCGACCAGGACGAACCAGCCGAACCCGACCTCCACGCAGCCCTCGTCGGCGAACGCGTCGAGCCAGTCGTTCATCGCGGCGTCGAACTCGGGGCCCTCGGGCACCTGGGCGTCGCGCAGCCAGGTGGCGGCGTAGTCGGCGACCGGCTGCGTGTCCCGCTCGACGATCCAGGCGTCCACGCCGGTGCCGGCCACCCACTCGGCGACCCGCTCGCGCCAGTCCTCACCCTCGACGTGCAGCCAGTTGCCCAGCACCGCGGCCATCCCGCCCGGGGCCAGGTGGGCCGCCGCGCCGCGGACGACCAGTCGCGACAGCTCGTCACCCGGCAGGCCCGCGTCGCGGTAGGTGAAGCGGTGCGACGGTGAGATCACGAACGGCGGGTTGGACACCACGAGGTCGAAGCGCTCGTCGGAGACCGGGGCGAACAGCGACCCCTCACGCAGGTCGACCTGCTCCTCGGGGATCCCGGAGAGCGCTGCGGTGAGCGCGGTGAGCCGAAGTGCGCGGGGATTGGTGTCGGTGGCCACGACGCGGCTCGCGTGGCGGGCGGCGTGCAGCACCTGGCTGCCGGCCCCGCATCCGAGGTCCATCGCCCGACCGATGTCCCGCCGAGGGGTGATCCGGGCCAGCGTCAGCGAGGCGCCGCCGAGTCCCAGGACGTGGTCGGGGGTGGCCGGGGCACCGATGTCGCTGACGATGAACCAGTCGGTGTCCGGCTCGCCGTAGGGATGGACGTCGACCAGGGGGATCAGCTGGCCGGACTCACGGCGGGCCATGCCCAGGGCCTCGAGGTCATCGACGACCTCCGCGGGCAGGGCATCGTCCGGGATCGGGTCGGCGAGCAGGAACGCCTCGATCAGTCGGTCGAGCACGCCGGGCTCGGACTCCGCGAGGACCCGTCGGACCGGGACGGTGAGGTCCCGCCCGAGCGCCGCGAACGCCTCCGAGCCGACCCGCGCGAGCACCCCGTCGGTGGTGAAGTCCGAGGCGAGCAGGAACGCCCGAACGCGGGCGGCGGCGTCGTGGGTCATGACCCCATTGTGTGCGTCGTGTGCCACGGTCGACGACGCCCACCTGGTCGATCCCCACTCCGGCCGCGTCACGCCCCTCGGAGTGGTGGGCGGCTGGTCGGCTGCAGGCCAATCCCGGCGGCGCCCCCGCCAGACGCACACGAATCCTGCCTTATCAGCGCCATGGGAAGCCAACTCGTCGAAAACGCACACGAAACAGCCCCTACGCCCGACCGCAGGGGTAGCCATTGGGGCGGTTCTCTGTGCGTGTCCCGCCGCCGGCCGGAGCACAGCCGTCATAAGAGCGGCTTCGAGTGCGTGCAGCTCGGGACCGGTTCACCCCACGGTCACTGGCGTCGGTGGTGTCGCCTGCGGCCCCGCCAAGGGCAGCGAGGAGCGGCCAATCAGCGTCGCGGTCCGGCCATATCTGGCCGGAATGCGCCCAAGATCACACCCGGTTGGGCTGCGCGGCGCCCAGGAGCCGGTCGACGTCCTGGGACTCGATCACCGCCAGGCCCTGGGACGCCGCCAGGACGCCCAGGTAGCGCTCGACCGCGTGGGCCAGCGTGCCGTCGATTGCCCCCGTCTCCGGGCCGAAGTCATCGGCGGTCAGGCCAAGGTCAGCCAGCGGGAGCAGCACCTCGGGGCGGGTCCAGAACATCGATCCCGCGGGGAACCAGAGCGCATCGGGGTCGAACGTCCGGCCCCCCTTCCGGGCCAGCTCCTCGACGCGTTGCCGGTTCGCACTGAGGAACTCGCGACCCAGGACGTTGCGGGCCGGCACGACCATCCCGATCCGTCGATCGGCGGCCAGGAGCCCGAGGATCGCCTCGATCCGTCCGGCGGACCCGACGAGTCCGTCGAGCAGGTCCCGCCGCCACGAATCGCCGTTGCGCATGTGCGGGGACCGCTTGGTGTGCAGCTTGAGGACGGCGTCGTGGCCCGGGACCCGGTCGAGCACCTGGAGCAGCGGCCATATGTCGCGCCCTTGATTCGGCAGCACCCGCACGTCGGCTCCGGGGAACCGCACCTGGATGGACTCGGCCCGATGGTCCGCGCGGCCCTCCACGAGCGTGACGACGAGGTCCACGTGCCCTGGGATCAGTTCGATTCCCGCAGCCAGTTCGTCCCACAGCTCGGGGTAGTAGACGTGCGCGATCACCAGCACGCGGGTATCCGCGCCGCCCCCGGACTCGGCGGACGCGGGCCGGCTCGGGGCCGACCCGACCAGGTCGCGCATGAAGCGCGCGCGCCGGGGGCGCATCCGGATGAGCCGCATCCGTGTCACGACGCGGTGGCGCGCCGAGGAGGACAGCGAGCTCGTGACCTCCTGTGCCATCCCCCTAGTGTCCGGCACCCGGTGGGGTGCCCGGGGCACTCTCGGGCGCGGGTCCACCGGCCGACACCGCGTCGTCCGTGGTGACGACGCCACCGTGGCCCGCCGCTCCGCCCGCCGCAGGTGTCGCCGCCTGGTCCTCCAGCTCCCGCGTGGCGACCGTCTCCTGGTACTCGGCGTGGACCCGGTGCGCGATCTTGTCGATCAGGTCCTCGCCGCCGCCGCGGTGCCGACCGGAGGCGATCAGCGAGCCGACGATGATCGCCAGCGCCCCCAGCGCGATCCCCATGCGCAGCGTCGTCTGCCCGTCCAGGGTCATGGCCACGACAGCGGGGGCGATCAGCAGCGCCACCAGGTTCATCACCTTCAGCAGCGGGTTGATGGCCGGGCCGGCGGTGTCCTTGAACGGGTCGCCGACGGTGTCACCGATGACCGTGGCCGCATGGGCGTCGGAGTACTTGCCGCCCATGTTGCCGTCCTCGACGAACTTCTTCGCGTTGTCCCAGGCCCCGCCGGAGTTGGCCAGGAACACCGCCATGAGCGTGCCCGTGGCGATGGTGCCGGCCAGGAACGTGCCCAGGGCGCCGACGCCGAGGCCGAACCCGACGGCGATCGGCGTGAGCATGGCCAGCAGGCCGGGCGTGCTCAGCTCGCGCAGGGAGTCGCGCGTGACGATGTCGACGACCTTGCCGTACTCCGGCTTCTCGGTGCCCTCCATGATCCCCGGATGGTCGCGGAACTGGCGGCGGACCTCGTAGATGACCGCCCCGGCCGCGCGGGACACGGCGTTGATCGCCAGCCCGGAGAACAGGAACACGACCGCGGCACCGATCAGCAGGCCGACGAGGTTGCGCGGGTTGGCGACGTCGAGGACGCCGACGTACTGGCCGAGCTGGGCGAGGTTCGCCAGGGCGCCGGACGCGGTCTGACCCGCGTCGATGGCGGCGATCGTGACCGACTCGCGGAACGCACCGAACAGGGCGGTGGCCGCCAGGACCGCGGTCGCGATCGCGATGCCCTTCGTGATCGCCTTGGTGGTGTTGCCCACGGCGTCGAGCTTGGTCAGGATCACCGCACCCTCGCCGGTCACGTCCCCGGACATCTCGGCGATGCCCTGGGCGTTGTCCGAGACAGGTCCGAAGGTGTCCATGGACACGATGACCCCGACCGTGGTCAGCAGGCCGGTGCCGGCCAGGGCGATCGCGAACAGGCTCAGCACGACCGACCCGCCACCGAGCGAGAAGGCGGCGAACACCGCGGCGCCGATCAGCAGGGCGGAGTAGACCGCCGACTCGAGCCCGACCGAGATGCCGGTGAGGATGACCGTGGCCGGGCCGGTGAGCGCGGACTTGGCGACGTCGTCCACGGGGCGCCGCCCGGTCTCGGTGAAGTAGCCGGTGAGCTGCTGGATCGCCGCGGCGAGCACGATGCCGATCAGGACCGCCCCGATCGCCAGGAACCGCGGGTTGAACGACTCGGCCCGGACGACGTCCAGGCCCAGGGCGTCCAGGCGGATGCCGGTGATCCGGGTCAGCCGGTCGGGCAGGAACACGTAGGCGGCGATGACCACCAGGACCGCGGACAGCGCGGCGGAGATGAAGAAGCCGCGGTTGATCGCCGTCATGCCCGAGCGGTCCCCGGCGCGGGGGGCCACGGCGAAGATGCCGACGACCGCGGTGATCACGCCCAGCGCCGGCACGATCAGCGGGAACACCAGGCCCAGCGAGCCGAAGGCGGTGGTGCCGAGGATGAGGGCGGCGACCAGGGTCACGGCATAGGACTCGAACAGGTCCGCGGCCATGCCGGCGCAGTCGCCCACGTTGTCGCCCACGTTGTCGGCGATGGTCGCGGCGTTGCGCGGGTCGTCCTCGGGGATGTGGGACTCGACCTTGCCGACCAGGTCCGCGCCGACGTCAGCGGCCTTGGTGAAGATGCCGCCGCCGACGCGCATGAACATGGCCAGCAGGGCGGCACCGAAGCCGAAGCCCTCGAGGACCTTGGGCGCCTCGCCCTTGTAGACCAGGACCACGACCGCTGCGCCGAACAGGCCCAGCCCGACGGTGAACATGCCGGCCACGCCACCGGTCCGGAAGGCGATGCGCATGGCCTGCTGCTCACCGGAGTCCCGCGCGGCGGCCGCGACCCGCACATTCCCGCGCACAGCGAGCCACATGCCGAAGTAGCCGGTCGTGGCGGAGAACACCGCACCCACGATGAAGAACAGGGAGCGGCCGATCCGCTCGGAGGTCGTCGAGGCGGGCAGCAGGAACAGCACGAAGAAGACGAGGACCGCGAACACGCTCAGTGTCCGGAACTGCCGGCTCAGGTAGGCCGAGGCGCCCTCCTGGATCGCCGCGGCGATCTCCTGCATCTTCGCGGTGCCCGCGGGGGCGGCGAGGACCTCGCGGGACAGGATCCAGGCCACGACCAGGGCCGACAGGCCGATGGCCGCGATCACCCCGACGGTCAGCATGTCCGCGGTATCCAGGGTGACTGCCGAGATCTCGGTGGGCATGTGCCGTCTCCTCGCGTGGGTGGGCCGCTGAACGGGGTCAGGACCTCACGTGTGGCGCACGCCCGGACCTGATGGTGACCGATCCGGGCTGCATCGGATTGCCGCAGTGTAGGGGGGAACTGTGGGCGGGATCACACACCCCCGGAGATCGCGCTTTCTGCGGCAGCATCGAAGGAATCGCGTCGCGCGAAACCGGTGCGATCCGGGCGGATCACCGGTGCTTCAGGGCCACGAGTTGACTGCTCAACGAGGTTCCGGGAGGAGCGAGCGTGGAGGACCCGGGGGCGGGGGCGGTGGGGCCCGGGGAGGCAGTGGGACGGGGGAAGGCGGTGGAGGCCCGGCCGCACGGTCCGGACACAGGTCTCGGTCCGGGGGCCGCCTCGCGGCCGCGTCAGGCCGGCCCGGACGGGACCGCCCGAGACTCGGAGCCGCACGAGGCCGAGCTGGTGCTACTCGATGCCCAGGAGGTCGTCGGCGACCGGCCAGGCCATCCGGATCTCGCACCCGGACCCGGCGGCGCGCACGTCGCACTCGAAGGACAGCGCATGGGCGACCGACAGCGCGAGCCCGCCGTCCTCGTCGCCGAAGTCGGGCGTGGTCGCCTCGTGGACCCGCACGGTGAAGAGCTCGTCGTCGTCCGTGATGTCGACGACCACCGGGTCGGGCAGTCCGGCCCGCTGCTGGCGCAGCACCGAGCGGGCGATCACCTCACCAACGGCCAGGCGGATCTCGTCGATGCGATCCTCGGAGACCCCACATCGGCGGGCCGCGGCTGTGGTGACCAGCCGGGCAGTGCGCACCTGCTCTGCCTGCGGGGGGATCGTGAGCGTCGCGGTTGCCATCGAGGCCCCTCCTGACCGGTCGGTGCCGTGCCCGACCTGTGGATCTCCGTTGTACACCCGCAGCGGTGCCGCATCCGTCACCCGGTGACCGCTTCCTGCGCCGTGTCGAAGATGGGGATCGACGCGTCAAGTCCGGTGATCTCGAAGATCTTGCGGATGCGGTCGCTGGTGACCACCAGATGCAGCCATCCGCCGGCTTCGCGCGCGTGCTTGAGGGCCTTGACGAGCACGCCGAGACCGGTGGAGTCGAGGAAGGCGACCTCGGACAGGTCGACGACGAGCCGGGCGTTGCCGGCGGCGATCTGGGCGTCGAGCTCGGTGTCGAGGTCGGGGGCGGTGAACACGTCGACCTCACCCCGTGCGCCCACGACGCAGACGTCGCCCTCGTTGCGCGTGGCCAACTGCAGCTCCATGCCGCCTCCTGTCGTGATCCGGTCCCCAACTCTGGCACACGCCATGCTCGTGCTGGGCATCTGGTGGGCCGAGGTGGCCGCCCAGTCTGGGGGGCGGGCCGCGACCGGGCCGCTGGTGGTGGGTCCCGAGGTGCCGGGGACGGTCCGGGCAGGGTGTCGGGGCAGGATGGTCCGGTGGTGACGAGCAGGGACTCCGGCAGCGAGGTCGCTCCGGGCACCACGGGTCCCACGGGCACGCCTGCGCGCGTGCGCCCGGGCACGCCGGGCACCGCGGGAGCGCCGGGCACCCTGGGAGCGCCGGGCACACCCTCCCGCCCCGGGAGCGGATCCACCGCCATCTCGGCCCTCACCGAGCGACTTGCTGGGGATCCCCGCTGCGTCGGGCGGATCAGCCTCCCGGCCCGGACGGGGCGGACCGCGGACTGGCCGTCGTGGCTGAATCCCGATGTCCAGCGGGCCTACGAGGGTCGCGGGATCATCAGGCCCTGGCATCACCAGGTCCGTACCGCCGATCTGGCCTGGTCCGGCCAGCACGTGCTCGTCGCGACCGGGACGGCGTCGGGCAAGTCGGCCGCCTTCGGGATGCCGGCGCTGACGGCGGCGCTCACCGATCCCGAGGGCGCCGGACGCCGCGGACCGACCGTGCTCTACCTGAGCCCCACGAAGGCGCTGGCCCACGACCAGCTCGCCGGGCTCCTCGACCTGGGACTTCCCGGACTGCGTGCGGCCGCCGTCGACGGGGACACCCCGGACGAGCAGCGGGCCTGGGCCCGTACCCACGCGCGCTGGATCGTGACGAACCCGGACATGCTCCATCGCGGGATCCTGCCCCGACACGAGTCGTGGCGGGCGTTCCTGCGCAGCCTGCAGTTCGTCATCGTCGACGAGGCGCACACCTACCGGGGCGTGTTCGGCTCACACGTGGCGCTCGTGCTGCGGCGACTGCGCCGCGTGGCCGCCCTGCACGGGGCGTCGCCGACGTTCATCGCCGCGTCGGCGACCGTGGCCGACCCGCGACCCACGGCCGCGGATCTCCTCGGCGTCACGGCGGAGGTCGTCGACGTCGACGACAGCGCGCGCGGAGCCGTGGACATCATCCTGTGGAACCCCCAGGGGCAGGGCTCGACCCCCGTCCCCCCCGCCCCAGCTCCCGCCCCCACGGCCCCAGCCCCCGCCCGGGATCCGGACCCAGCGCGCGGCACCGACCTGCCGATCGACCCCGACCAGCCCCTCCCGGGCTTCCGGGGGACCCTGGCGGAGGCAGCGGACCTCATGTGCCAGCTCGTGGATCAGGGCACCTCGACCTTGACGTTCGCGCGGTCACGGCGGGCCGTGGAGATCCTCGCCGCATCGGTGCGTGAGGGGGCCGCGAACGGTGACCGGGTGCGTGCCTACCGCGGTGGCTACCTGCCCGAGGAGCGCCGGGCGCTCGAGGCGGACCTGCGCTCGGGACGCCTCCTGGGCCTGGCCGCCACCAATGCCCTGGAGCTCGGGATCGACATCAGCGGGCTGGACGCGGTCCTGCTCGTGGGGTGGCCCGGGACCCGCTCGTCGTTCTGGCAGCAGGTGGGCCGGGCCGGCCGCCGAGGCGACTGCGCCCTGGCCGTCCTGATCGCCCGGGAGGATCCGCTCGACCAGTACGTCGTCGGCCACCCGGAGACCCTGACCGGCCGGCCGGTGGAGGCCAGCGTGATGGACCCGCGGAACCCGTACGTCCTTGCCGGGCACCTGTGCGCGGCGGCCGCCGAGGCCCCGCTGGTCGATGCCGAGCTCGACCTGTGGTTCGGCTCCGGAGCAGGGCACCTGTGCGCCGTCCTGGCTGACCGGGGGCTCCTGCGCCGACGCCGGGATGGGTGGTACTGGACCGACACGTCCCGCGCGGTCGACCTGGTGGACCTGCGGGGCGCCTCGGGCGGCCCGGTCCGGGTCATCGAGGAGGGCACCGGGCGGCTGCTGGGGACCGTGGACCCCGCCACCGCGCCCTCCGCCGTCCACGAGGGCGCGCTGTACGTCCATCAGGGCTCTGCCTTCGAGGTCGTGACCCTTGATCTCGAGGCGCGTGTGGCCAGCGCCACCGCGACCGTCACCGACCTGAGCACCCACGCCCGGAGCACCGCGGATGTGGCGTTCGAGTCCGTGCGGTCCACGACGCGATGGGGTCGGGTGGACGTGTCCTGCGGCGAGGTCCTGGTCACGCGCCAGGTCACCTCCTACCTGGTGCGCCGCTGGCCCTCGGGCCAGGTCCTGGCCGAGCACCCCCTCGACCTGCCGGCCATGACGCTGCAGACGGTCGCGATGTGGTGGTCGATCCCCGACGACGTCCTGCGCGCGGCCGAGGTCGACGAGGCCGACGTCCCGGGAGCGGTGCATGCACTCGAGCACGCCTCGATCGGGATCCTGCCCCTGCTGGCCACCTGTGACCGATGGGACCTCGGTGGCGTCTCCACAGCACGTCACCCGCAGACCGGACAGGCCGTCATCGTCGTGCACGACGGCCATCCCGGCGGTGCGGGATTCGCCGAACGGGGATACCACCGGGCCGTCGAGTGGCTCACCGCGACCAGCGAGGCGATCGACAGCTGCAGCTGCGCGTCGGGCTGCCCAGCGTGCGTGCAGTCGCCCAAGTGCGGCAACGGCAACGAGCCGCTCGACAAGGCCGCCGCCCTGCGCCTGGCCCGCATGCTGCTCAGTGAACATGCGGCGGCCCGGTAGCCGGCTCGCCCAACTCGCGCGGCTCATGGATCCTGTGCCGTGAGCTGCGCATGGGCCCGCGCGCGCAGGTGGGCTTCACGACCGGGCGCCAGCCACTGCACCGGCGGCGGGGCCGGAGCCCGCGCCACCACCCACACCTCGGTGCCCCCCACACGGCACTCCGTGAGGGTTGCACCGTTCGCCCGAGCGATCGCGCCCGCCCGCGTGCAGGCCTGCTCCGGCTCGTCGAGGGTGGCCGATGCGCCGGCCAGTGCGGCGAGGTCCGCCGCCGCCGAGACCGTCTCGCGGACTGCCAGGGCGCTGCTCAGCACCACGGCGCCCGCGGCGAGCATCGTGAGCACCACGGCCCACAGCGCCACGAGCACGCTGGCCGAGCCACGCTCGTCGAGCCCCGACGGTCCGCGGCTCAGGTGCACCCCGCCGGACCCGCGAGGCGGCGCGGATCCATCGGCCGCACCGTCGTCGGTCGCTCACGAGTCCTCCCGCCAGCTGGTCGCCGAGGCACGTACCTCGCGTCGCAGCGGACGCAGGAGGCGGATCGGCGGGGTGCGCGTCACCGAGGCCGTCACGGAGACCGTCCCGCCGGATCGCCGGACCGTCACGGACGCGTCCGGGGCCACCTGCCGGGCCGCGGCCCGTACGACCGTGGCCGGCTCCCCCCGCGCCGCCGCCCTGGCGCCCTCCCGGGCAGCCTGGGCCACCACGCCCTGGGTGACGCCCAGGCTGAGCAGCCACGCGAGCGCCAGGACGACGGCCACCAGGGCAGGGATGCCCAGCGCCAACTCCGCCGTGACCATCCCCGACTCGGACCGGGTGGCGGCCCGAAGCCGCCACCCGACCTTCCGAGCGTGCATCAGAAGAGGAACGAGAACGCCGCCGAGATCACCTGCCAGAGCAGGTCGGCGAACGACTCACTGCTCAGCAGCTTGATCAGCACACCCCCCAGGCCGCACACCGCGACCGTGCCCACCGCGTACTCCGCCGTGGACATCCCCGCGTCCTCGTCCCGCATCCGCACCACGAGCTCGTTCATTGCCGTACCCCCGTTCCCCCGGTCCCCCGGTGCCACCCACCCTGGGTGGCTGGCCCAACCCTGTCCCGGGTCAGAGGATCCGTGAACCCCCTCCGCTGCGATCTGTGGACAACCGGACTGATCACAGGGCGGGGAGCAGACCACCGACGATGGGGGCGATCCCGAGCAGCGCGAAGGCGGGCAGCAGGCACAGGCCCAGCGGCAGGACGGCGCGCACGGCGGTGGACCGCACCTCGGCCAGCGCGGCCGCGGAGGCCTCCGAGCGAAGGTCCTCGGCCGACTGCGCGAGCAGGGCCGCCAGCGGCGCACCCGTCCGGCTGGATCGGGCCACCGCCCTGGCCACGCCACCGAGGCCGGGCGCCTGCGCCAACCCTGCCCACGCGCTCTCGACCGGCTCGCCGAGCTGCGCCCGACGATGGACGCCCACCAGGAGATCACCCGCCGGACCACCGATCGCGCGGGCCACCACGGGGATCGCATGCTCGAGGGGCACCCCCGCCATGAGCGCGGCCGAGAGCAGGTCGGCCACCAGGGGCGCCGCGCGGACCAGCTCGAGGCGCTCCCGGCGCACCCGTGCCGGCTCAAGGCGCCCGATCAGCCCCGGCAGGACCAGTGCGACCGCCACTCCCAGGGCCCCGCCGACAGCCCCACCGAGGAGCAGCCAGATGGCAGCCCCGGCGAGGGCCCCGACCGCACGGACCGTGCCAGCCGTCATCCCGGTCGGTGGATCCGATCCTGGCTGCCGCCCGCCTCCCCGGCTCCCCGGCAGTCCGGGCAACCCCTCGGGACCGGGTCCCGCACGGCCACCTGACCGGCCCCAGTGCCCGGGGCCGGCACCGGGGAGCAACCAGAGCCCGGCCGCGAGGGCCGCGAGCAGTGTGGCGGCCACCAGCGCCGGGCTCACAGCCTGCCCTGGGTGGTCGCCACCATGTGCCGCAACCAGGCCATGCCCAGCATCTGCAGGCAGAGCCCGGCCAGGAGCACGCCCCGACCGACCCAGCTGCCGGTCAACCACGTCAACGGCGCGGCCCCGATCCACTGGCCGATCAGAAGTCCCAGCAGGGGCAGCCCGGCCAGAAGGCGCGCAGAGGTCCGCACGGCCGCGACCTCGGCGTTGAGCTGGGCGTCCGCCTCGGCCCCCGCCCGCAGGCCCCCCGCAAGGCGGGACACCGCCAGGGCCAGGCCGGCGCCCGACCGCTCGGACACCTCCCAGCAGGCGGCCAGGCCGCGCAGCGCATGCGCTCCGGGGGCGCGCGCGTCGGTGCGCAGGGCATCGGCCACATCCATGCCCGCACGACTCGCCGCCACGGCCCGCGGGCAGGGATGCGGGTCCAGCCCCACCACGGCGGACTGCAGCGCCACACCGGTCGGCTGACCAGCGGCGAGCTCCGCCGCCAGCGCCGACAGCAGCTCCAGGATCGGGGGCGGGTCGGGCTGGCGCAGCCGGCCGAGGAGGCCCTGGACCCTGCTCGGTGCCGGGGAGGACCCGGTCCCGCCCGGCACCGGGCGCGTCGGCCAGAGCAGCAGCACCGCGCCCGCGGCTGCCACCGCCGCGCAGAGCACCAGCACCTCCCGGGTCACAAGGGGCTCCCGAGTCGTTCGGCCAGCACGGGGAACCCTCCCGCCGGGTGCAGTGACCCCGCCCGGCGGACCAACGCCGGGCGGACCTCGGTCCCGTCCGCACCCCTGGTCACGATCCCGAGCTCGGCGACCACGCGGGTCCCGTCCGGCTGGCGCGCGAGGTGCACCACGACGTCGAGGCCGGCGCTGGCCTGCGCGTGCACACCCGACAGGGTCATCCCGGCGGCCAGGGCCAGCGCGGCCAGTCGGTCGGGCACCGCGGCAGCGCTGTTGGCGTGCACGGTCCCGCAGCCGCCCTCATGGCCGGTGTTCATCGCGGCCAGGAGGTCCACCACCTCCGCCCCCCGGACCTCGCCGACCACGAGGCGATCCGGGCGCATCCGCAGGGCCTGGCGCACGAGCATCCGCAGCGGGATCTCGCCCTGCCCCTCGAGGTTGGCCGGTCGGGCTTCGAGGCTCACGACGTGCGGATGCTCCGGGTCCAGCTCGCAGGTGTCCTCCACGATGACGATCCGCTCCCGCTCAGGCACGATCCCGAGCAGCGCACCGAGGATCGACGTCTTGCCGCTGCCGGTCCCCCCGCTGACCAGGAACGCCGCGCGGGACCGGATCAGCGCTGCGAGCCATGCCGCCCCCTCGTCGTCGACCGTCCCCGCGGCGACCAGGTCGGGCAGCGCGAACCTGCGCCGGCTGGGGATCCTCAGCGAGATGGTGGTGCCGCGCACGGACAGCGGCGGGATGACGGCATGCAGTCGCTGGCCGCCGGGCAGGCGGGCGTCCACGTACGGCGAGGCGTCGTCGAGGCGGCGCCCTGCACGCGAGGCCAGCCGCACGGCCAGCTGCCGGACTGTCGCCTCGTCCGGGAAGGCCACCGGGGCGGGCACCAGGCCGGCGCCGCGCTCCAGCCACACCTCGTCGGGGGCATTGACCAGGATGTCGGTGACCTCCGGGTCGCGCAGGAGCGGGTCGAGGACGCCCAGGCCGCCCAACTCGTCCCCCAGGTCGCGGGTGAGCTGGTCGAGCCCGGGGCGATCGAGCACGAGGCCCGAGGTGCGCACTGCGGCGGTGATGGCCGCCGGGTCCGCGGGGTGCCGGTCCCGGGCCAGCCGGGAGCGCACGGACTCCACAAGCGCCGGATCCACAGGGCTCACCCGAGCTCCCCCCAGACCTGCGCGCCGAGCTGGCACAGCGCCCGGCCCGTCCGCCCGGTCAGGAGATCACCGCAGTCGGCGAGCTCCGCGGCACGCCGGAGCCGGGGAACCTCGAGGACCGCGGGAACCCCGAGCTGCGCAGCCACCTCGTCGGCGGGCAGCCACCCGGAGGGTCGCAGCAGGACCACGACCTGGTGGGTCGCGATGTCCGCCAGGACCCGTCGGCCGGCGACGACCCCGGCCAGCGTGGCGGGCAGCACCAGCGCCAGGGCGTCCGCGGGACCCAGGAGCCCCACCGGAGGGGCACCGCGCCCGGCATCGACCACTGTGCGACCGAACTCCGAGCGCCCGACGCCCAGGATGCCGGCCACCCTGCCCGATCCCGGCGCCCCGACCCGACCGCCCTCCGTGGCCGTCCGGGAGCCGATCCCGCTGCCCGTGACCACACTCACCGCACCCACCTGGGGCAGGGCCGAGCGCAGGGACGCGGGGTCCAGCGGGTCGGGTGTGTCCGGGATCTGCGACCACCGCGCGCCGGCGCCCTCCGGGATCCCGAGGGGCAGATCCAGACCCGGGGAGTCAGGGTCGGCATCCACCAGCAGGCAGTCGGAACCCGCTCCCACGGCGCACGCGATGGCGACGGTCGTGGTCCCCACCCCACCGACCGCTCCCACGACGCCCAGGACGGCCGCTCCGGGCTCCGGGGCCAGCTGCGACACCAGCCACGGCGCCCCGGCCGGCAGCTCGACCACGTGCGCACTGCCCAGGCGCACCGCGGCCTCCCGGGCCCCGTCGACCTCGCCCGCGCGGCAGATGACGACCACGGGAACACCGGGTGGACTGGCGCCGACCCGGACTGCGGTCGCCGCACCCGCGATGGCGTCCACGAGCACCAGGTCGACATCCGGTGCGGGGCGGTCCCCGCTGGCCGCCTGGAGCCCGTCGAACGGATCCAGCGCCGTGACGGACGCACCCGCTCGCGACGCCAGGGACGCCACCTCCAACGCGAGGTCGGCCCGTTGGCCGACCAGCCCGATCTGCACTGCCATCGCGCACCCCCTGCGGACCACCCTGCCGCGTTCCGGGCCACTGGCCCAGACCTCGGCGGGCGATCTGTGGACAACGCGCACCGCGTGGGCCGCACCGCACCGCCCGGGATGGCGCACCGCGCAAAGCGACGGCCCCCGCCGGGGGGTGCGGGGGCCGTCAGAACGTCAGCTCGGGGGGGAGGAGCCAACGGTTCGGTCGATCAGGACCGGACAACTAAGCATGGAGTCTGCCCCGCCGGAATGCAACAGGCAGGGCGACCATTGACCGGCCTTCGCCGCTGCGTCGGCTGTCCCTGGTCACCCATTCCGCCCAGAGCACACAATTCGCCTCCACCGTGCCGGCGTTGCGGCCCGAACAGGCGCCCCAACCCGTCCCGGACGACCGACGCGGGCGCGCCCCACCGCCGTGCGCTGCGCCCTCCCGAGCGCCGCACCCCTCAGGTCGACTCGAGCCACGTCGCCGGTTGCGTGGCCCCGAGCTCCACGGCCGCTGCCACCAGCCGGATCATCTCGGCCACACCCTCCGGGGAGCCCTGGGCGTAGCCGCGCACGGCTCGGACATAGGCCGGACGACCGGCCGCCTTCAGCCCGACCTCCGGCGCCCCGAGCATCCCGGGGTCGACCCCTCGCTGGGCCAGCAACAGCCGGGGCAGCGCGCGCGCCACCAGCCCGGACCCCCACCCGAACGGTCGCAGCGAGGCGATCTCGGCATGCGCCACCGCCGCGACGAGGACCCCGGGGGCGGTGGAGGCGACCAGCACCTGGCTCAGGTCGGACAGCCGCTCAGCGACCTCCGCAGCGCTCGGGACCCCGCCGAGGCGCAACGGATCGTCGAGGACCTCCCCCGACCGTGGCCGGCCGAGCTCGGCGTCCGGCGCGAAGCCGCGGGCGACGATCGCGTGCATCCGGGCCAGGGCCTGCGCCGGCGCGGTGCCGACGATCGCCACGAGGCTGGGCAGCTCGGCGTGCATCGCCACGACGCCGGACAGGACCCGCCCGATCGGTGAGCTGTCCAGGGCGGCCCCGCTGCGCATCTCCGGCAGGCCGGCCTCGGCCCCGTCGAACCACGCATTGGCCCAGGCCCCGCGCAGCGCCGACTCCGCGGTGACCTCCTGCTGGGCCCGGCCCACGGCGCGGTCCCAGAGCAGGGCGTCGACCGAGCCCCGTGCGGACTCCACCGCCTCGGCGACTCCCGGCAGGTCGAGCAGCCCGAGCAGCGGATCGGCCACGCCTACTCCGCGTCCGCGTCGGCCAGGCCCTGGCCGATCAGGCCCATCACCGTGGGGTCGGCCAGGGTGGTGACATCGCCCAGGGTCCGGTGCTCGGCCACGTCACGCAGCAGCCGGCGCATGATCTTGCCCGAGCGGGTCTTCGGCAGCTCGGCCACGATCAGGACCTGTCGCGGCTTGGCGATCGGACCGATCTCATGGGCCACGTGCGCACGCAGCTCGGCGATCACGTCGTCCCCGCCCGCGATCCCGGCGCGCAGGATCACGAAGGCCACGATCCCCTGCCCGGTGGTCTCGTCGGCGGCACCCACCACCGCGGCCTCGGCCACCTTGGGGTGGGACACCAGGGCGGACTCGACCTCGGTCGTGGAGATGCGATGACCTGAGACATTCATGACGTCATCGACGCGGCCGAGCAGCCAGATGGCGCCGTCCTCGTCGAGCTTGGCGCCGTCCCCGGCGAAGTAGAACTGCGGCCACCGCGACCAGTACGTGTCCACGTACCTCTGGTTGTCGCCCCAGATCCCGCGCAGCATCGCCGGCCACGGCTCGGTCAGCACCAGGTAGCCCACCGCCCCCGGGCCCGACCGGCTCGCCGTGGTCATCGACGACCGCCGCACCGATTCCGGGCAGCGGACCCATCGCGGACCCCGGCTTGCAGGTGGTGACCCCGGGCAGCGGGCTGATCATGATGCCGCCGGTCTCGGTCTGCCACCACGTGTCCACGATGGGCGTGCGCTCCCCACCGATGACGCGGCGGTACCACATCCACGCCTCCGGGTTGATCGGCTCACCGACGGACCCGAGCAGTCGAAGGCTCGACAGGTCGTGACCGGCGGGGATCTCCTCGCCCCACTTCATGAACGTGCGGATCGCCGTCGGCGCCGTGTAGAGGATCGTGACGCCGTACTTGGCGATGATCTCCCACCAGCGGCCGCGGTGCGGGGTGTCCGGGGTGCCCTCGTAGATGACCTGGGTCGCCCCGTTGGCCAGGGGCCCGTAGACGATGTAGGAGTGGCCGGTGACCCAGCCCACGTCGGCGGTGCACCAGTACACGTCGGAGTCGGCCTTCAGGTCGAACACGTTGTGGTGGGTGAAGGCGGCCTGGGTCAGGTACCCGCCCGTCGTGTGCAGGATCCCCTTGGGCTTCCCGGTCGTCCCCGACGTGTAGAGGATGAACAGCGGGTGCTCGGCGTCGAACGCCTGCGCCACGTGCGTCGCGGACTGGCGCCCCACCAGGTCGTGCCACCAGTGGTCACGGCCCTCGACCCACTGCACCTCGCCACCCGTGCGACGCACGACCAGGACGTTGCGGACGCTGGGCGTCTGCTCCACGGCCTCGTCCACGGCCGGCTTGAGCGGGGAGGCCGCCCCACGCCGGTAGCCCCCGTCGGAGGTGATGACCAGGACCGCCTCGGCGTCGTCGATGCGTGAGCGCAGCGCCTCGGCGGAGAACCCGCCGAACACCACCGAGTGCACCGCGCCGATCCGGGCGCAGGCGAGCATGGCGATGACGGCCTCGGGGATCATCGGCAGGTAGATCGCGACGCGATCGCCGTCGGACACCCCGAGCTCGGCCATCGCGTTGGCCGCCCGGGCCACCTCCTCGGCCAGCTCGGCGTAGGTCAGCGTGCGGGTGTCCCCGGGCTCTCCCTCGAAGTGGATCGCCACGCGATCGCCCAGCCCGGCGGCCACATGCCGGTCCACGCAGTTCTCGGCGACGTTGAGCCGTCCGCCGACGAACCACTGCACGAACGGGGCGTTCGACCAGTCCAGGGCCGTGTGCCAGGTCTGCGCCCAGTCCAGCCGTCGGGCCTGGTCCTCCCAGAATGCGACCCGATCGGAGGCCGCCTGCTCGGCCAGCGCCGGTGTGGCGTTGGCCCCGCCGGCGAACTGCGGGTCCGGGGGGAAGGTGCGGTCCTCGTGCAGCAGGTTCTCCAGCGCCTCGTTGCTCACGCTCGGCCTCCTCGGGCGGTCGGGACCGCAAGGCTATCGGGCGGTGACCCCACCCGGGAGCCGGCCCGACGGGCGCCGTGACGGGGGCACTGGCCGGCGTCAGGCCGCCCTCCTCCTGTGGACGGGCCCCCTGCCCGTGGCCCGCTCATCTGACAAACTGGTCGTCCCATGGGTGAGCAGCTGTTCGACCGTCCCTCGCTGAGTGAGCGGGTCTGGCTGCTGCGCGTCCTGCGCCTGGAGACCGTCGGCGGCGTCCTGATGCTCGTCGCGGCAGCGATCGCCCTGGTCTGGGCCAACTCGCAGTGGGTGGACTCCTACCAGGCCCTGATCAGCACCGAGATCGGCCCCGAGGCGCTGCACCTGCACCTGCCGCTGAGCGTGTGGGCCGCGGACTTCCTGCTCGCCTTCTTCTTCTTCCTCGCCGGCCTCGAGCTCAAGCACGAGGTGCAGGTGGGCACGCTGAGCAAGCCGTCGCAGGCCGCAGTGCCCGTCGTCGCAGCGATCGGCGGGATGGTCGTGCCCGCGCTGATCTACCTGGCCTTCACCGGCGGGCTGCCGCTGGAGCGCACGGGCTGGGGCATCCCGATGGCCACGGACATCGCGTTCGCCCTGGCGGTCCTGGCGATCATGGGACGCGGCCTGCCCCTGGCCCTGCGGGCGTTCCTGCTGACCCTGGCCGTCGTCGACGACCTCGGCGCGATCACGGTCATCGCCCTCTTCTACTCCGACAAGTTCCAGCTCGGCTACTTCGTGGCCTCTGTCGTGCTGGTCGGGCTCTGGTGGTTCCTGCAGCACCGGCGGTTCGAGAGGCGGCGCGCAGCGCTGGCGGTGTACGTGCCCCTGGCCGCGCTGATCTGGTACACGACGCACGAGTCCGGGATCCACGCCACGGTCGCCGGCGTGGCCATGGGTCTGGCGACGCGCGTGTCCCACGACCCGGGCGAGGAGCAGTCCCCCGGGGACCGGGCCGAGCACGCGCTGCGTCCCTTCGTCGCGGGCTTCGCCGTGCCGCTGTTCGCGTTCACGAGCGCCGGGGTGACGGTCCGCGACGTGGGGGCCTCGGCCGCGCCGGTCGAGTCCCTGGGTCAGACGCTGTCGTCCCCCGTGACCCTCGGGGTCCTCGTCGGGCTGCTCGTCGGCAAGCCGATCGGGGTGATCGGCGGGGCCTGGTTGATGGCGCGCTTCACCCGCGCCTCGCTGAACCCGGCCCTGCGCTGGGCCGATGTGGTGGCGGTCGGGATCCTGGCCGGGATCGGCTTCACCGTCAGCCTGCTGATCGCGGAGCTGGCCTTCAAGAGCTCCCCCGAGCTGCTGACCGACGCGAAGGTCGGAATCCTGGGCGCCACCTTCGGGGCAGCGGTGCTCTCGGCCCTGGTCCTCGCCCGTCGGAAGCGCGCCCTGGACCTGCTCGTGGCCGAGGAGGACACCGACTCCGACGCCGACGGGATCCCCGACGTGTACGAGCGCGAGAGCTAGTACGAGCCCGCGAGAGCTGGTCCCGACTCCCGAGGCCCGGGCAGCCGCACTCCCGCCGGCCACGCAGGCACGGGGCGTCCCGCGGTAGCCTTACGCCGACTTCCCCGAAAGGACCGCGGATGGACAGCAACACCAACACCAGCGTCAGCACCCTGGTGAACTCCGCCATCACGGATGCCCAGAGCCTCGTGCGCCAGCAGATCGAGCTGGCCAAGGCGGAGGTCACGCAGAGCGCCAAGCAGGCGGCCGGCGCGTCCGGGCTGCTCATCGGCGCCGCCGTGCTGGGGTTCCTGGCGTTCGTGTTCGCGCTGGTCGCGGGCGCCTACGGGATCGTCGCCGCCGGGCTTCCGGTGTGGGCCGGCTTCCTGATCGTGGGCGGGATCCTGCTCCTGGTCGCGATCATCCTCGGGCTGGTCGGGAAGTCGCGCACGAAGCGGATCACGCCCCCGCAGCGGGCCATCGGCGCGGCTGAGAAGACCAAGGCGTCCCTGTCCGGCATCGGCTCCTCGGCCAAGCCCGGCTCCGCCCTGGCCCCCGCGACGGACAGCGCAGTCACAGTCCCAGCACCGTGACCCTGCTCGACCCTGAGGCGGTCGTCCGGGTCGAGGGGCCATGGACGCACCGGGACGTGCCGGCGAACGGCTCCCGGTTCCACGTCGCCGAGATGGGTCAGGGCCCTCTGGTCCTGCTGCTCCACGGATTCCCGACGTTCTGGTGGACCTGGCGGCACGCCCTTCCGGCCCTGGCCGGGGCCGGCTACCACGCGGCGGCCATGGACCTGCGTGGCTACGCCGGCTCCGACCACCCCCCGCGCGGATACGACCCGTTCACCCTCTCCGCGGACGTCAGTGGGGTGATCCGCTCCCTGGGGGCGCGCGACGCGGTCGTGGTCGGCCATGGATGGGGCGGTTTCCTGGCGTGGACGGCCGCCGTCACCCACCCGGAGGCGATCCGGGCCATCGCCCCCGTGTCGATGCCGCACCCGCGCCGGCTTCGCGCCGCCCTGCTGGGCGACGCCGGACAGCGGCATGCCTCGGCCTACGCCTTCGGGTACCAGATGCCGGCGTCCCCCGAGCGCGACCTGCTGGAGAACGGGGCCTCCGAGGTCGGGGACCTGCTGCGGGCATGGTCGGCCACCCCGACCTGGCCGGACGACCACACCGAGGCCACCTACCGCGCGGCCATGCTGCTGCTGAACACCGCCCACTGTGCGTTGGAGTACCACCGGTGGGCACTGCGCTCGGTGCCGCGACCCGACGGAATCCGCTACGCCAAGCGGATGAAGGCACCCATCACGGCCCCCGTGCTGCACGTGCAGGGCGCGGCGGACCCGACCGTGCTCCCCAGCAGCGCACAGGGCTCCGGCGCCTACGTAACGGGTCCCTACGAGTACGCAGAGATAGCAACGGCAGGACACTTCCCCCACGAGGAGCGACCCAGAGGAGTTCAACGCCCTGACTGCTCGACTGGCTGGCCACGCTCTGATCGTGATCCGATCCAAGTTCTGAGCCGTCGGGCGGCCCGAGAGTTGGAGGAAACCGCTCCCGGCGCTCGAGAGTTGGACGAAATCGCTAGAGGGCTCGGCACGCGCCCGAGGGGACCTCTTTCGTGGCCGAGGTTGTGGCCTTTATTGCCGGCTCTACTTCGGCCTTCGTCAGGGCGAAGCCTGTCTGGTCGTCGTCCAGGGCGTTGGCGAACACCAGGCCGAGCACTGACCCGTCCAGCCCCAGCAGCGCCCCTCCGGAGTTGCCGGGGCGGACCAGGCCACGGAACACGTGGACCTCACGGCTGCCCGACCCCTCGTCGTCCGCCACGAGGATCTGCCCGCGGACCCGCGCCTCGCCGAGGGTCAACCGGCCGCCACCGGGGAAGCCGGCCACCACGGCATCCGTCCCCCGCGGGGCGTCGGCGGTCCAGGGCGGCGCCGGGGACTCCAGCCCGGGCACGTGCAGGATCGCGATGTCGTTCTCGGGATCGAGGTACACCAGGCGCGCGCCGCGGGTCGCCCCGTCGTTCGCCGAGCGGACGGTGATCCGACCCGCACCGGCCACCACATGGGCGTTCGTGGCCACGCGACCGGGGCTGACCACGACGCCCGAGCCCAGCGATGAGGACCCACAGCGGGTGGAGGTCGTGGCCACCTGGAGCACCGACGCTCGCGCCACCCGGGTCGCGTCGTCCGAGATGTCGACATCCCCGGGGTCCTCGACCGGGGGCAGGGTGGCCGGGTTGAACGGCAGGCTGGGCACGTCGATCGTGGCCAGGAGCTCGCGGGCATCATCCAGGAGGGTCCCGCCGGGGCCGGCCAGCACCTGGTCGAGCAGGGGGAACCCACGGGAGGCGCGGACCTGCTCGGAGGTGGGGCCCAGGGAGCTCGAGGCGGCCACGGACAGCACCATCCACGCGCAGAACAGGAACGCCAGGATGCTCACGACCATCCCCGAGGCGCTGTCCAGCACGCGGATGGGACGGAAGTCGACGGCCTCGCGGACGGTCCGACCGGCGAACCCCAGGATCGCCTGGCCGATGACCCCGAGGACGAACATCCCGGCCAGCGTGGCCATGGCCTGCAGGAACGTGGGCCACTCCTGGCCGGACAACAGCCGCGGGACCAGCCACGCGCCGCACAGGGCGCCGCCGATGAAGCCGGCGAACGACGCGGCTGTGGCGATGACCCCTGATCGCCACCCGGCGATCGCAACCACCAGCAGCCCCACGAGCAGCGCGATGTCGACCCAGTTGGCGCTCACCAGGAGATCCCGACCTCACGCTCCGTCGGCCACGGCTGGGACCAGCCCGCCAGCTCCAGCAGCCGGTCGAGCAGGCCGGCGGTGAAGCCCCACACCAACATGTCCGCGACCTGGAACCCGGGCCCACGGTAGCCCGACGGGTGCACGACAGTGACCCGGTTCGCCGGCGCGACGAGGTCCGCCAGCGGGATCCGCTCGGCGCGTGCGACCTCCCGCGGATCAGCCGCCCACACCGGGACCGGCACGCTCCAGTAGCCGATCACGGGAGTGACCGTGTAGCCGCTGGGGGGCAGCCAGAGGTCGGGGAGCACCCGCACCACCGTGACTCCGGCGGGCTCCAGCCCGGTCTCCTCCCGGGCCTCGCGCAGGGCGGCCGCGACAGGACCGTCATCCTCGGGATCGACCCCCCCACCGGGGAACGCCGGCTGGCCGGCGTGCGAGCGCATGTCGGCCGCCCGCTCGATCAGCAGGACGTCGGGGCCGTGCGGACCGTCCCCGAACAGGATGAGGACCGCCGAGGACCGGCTCTCCGTGTCCGGCGGGGGGGTGAATCGCGACAGCTCGTGACCGGCAACGCCGTCGAGCGCACCGAGGAAGCTGGTGAACCACTCGGGCAGCGGGGCGCCACCCTCATCGGCGACGGGGTGGGCCTGTCCCGATCCGTCCCGGCTGCTCATGATGTGCCCTTGACCAGCCGTGCGGCCTTCACCGGATCCGTCTGTCCCTCGCCGAAGCTCGGGCACAGCTGCGCCACCGGGCACGCGCCGCAGGCGGGAGTGCGGGCATGGCAGACGCGCCGGCCGTGCCAGATCAGGCGGTGGGACAGCACAGTCCACTCCGAGCGTGGGAACAGCGAGCCGACCTCGGCCTCGACCTTCACGGGGTCCTCCGCCGTGGTCCAGCCGAACCGCCGGGAGAGCCTGCCGAAGTGCGTGTCCACGGTGATCCCCGGGACGTCGAAGGCGTTGCCCAGCACCACATTGGCCGTCTTGCGGCCCACTCCGGGCAGCGTGACCAGGTCCTTCAGGCGCCCCGGCACCTCACCGTCATGGGCCTCGACGAGCCGCGCGGCCATGCCCTGCAGGGAGGCGGCCTTCGCCCGGAAGAAGCCGGTGGACTCGATCATCGACTCGAGCTCCGCGCGGTCCGCGGCGGCCAGGTCGGCCGGGGTGGGATAGGCAGCGAAGACCTTGGGGGTGACCATGTTCACGCGCACGTCGGTGCACTGCGCGGACAGGATCGTCGCGACCAGCAGCTGGTACGGCGACTCGAAGTCGAGCTCGCAGTGCGCATCCGGGTAGGTCTCGGCCAGGATCCGACCCATCCGCCGGGCCCGCCGGACCAGCGCCGTGCGCGTCGCCGGGGGTGCGGAGGTGGGCATATGGATAGCCTAGGGCCGATCCGTGCCACCCGAGCCTGCTGGGAGATCCATGGCCACCAAGCCCCCGCCGACACCACCCGAGGTGGATCCGGCCTACTCCGGGCTGAGCCTCGACGACCTGCGCGACCTGCGTCGGGAGCTCGGCGACGAGGAGTCCCGGGTGTCCTACTGGCGCCGGATCATCCAGGCGCGCATCGACCTGCTGACCCGGGGAAGCTCCGACGGGGACATCGTCGAGCGGCTCACCTCCGTGCTGGCCGAGAGCGGTGCGGTGCATCGACGCCTGGCCAACCTGTCGGTCAAGCCGGCGGGGGACATCGAGGCCCTGCCGGACCTGCATGGGCTCTGGACGCGGGTCGTGGACTCCCGTGACGCTGCGGCCGTGGCCGCGTTCGTCGAGGAGCTGCGCGCGGTGGAGACCGACATCTCAGCGCTGCGGCGGGAGATCCATCAGCGCCTGGACGAGGCCACCGCGCAGCTGATCGCCCGCTACCGGCAGGATCCGACCCTCGCGCTCACCGCGCTGCCCGACATCGGGCTGCGCTAGGCCACTACTGTGGGAGCCCAGCGGGGGCCAGTACCGCGCGCCCATGGGAGGAGTCACCCGTGCAGGATCGGCTGCGCTCCGCGCCACTGTTCACTGCCCTGGACGACGACGCTGCAGCCGCGATGCGGGCGTCGATGGTCGAGGTGCGCCTGACCAAGGGCGACGTCCTGTTCACCGAGGGCGAGGTCGGGGACAAGCTGTTCCTGATCGAGTCCGGCAAGATCAAGCTCGGCCACACCGCCACGGACGGCCGCGAGTCCCTCATCGCCGTGCTGGGTTCCGGCGAGATGCTCGGCGAGCTCTCCCTGTTCGATCCCGGTCCCCGCACCGCGACCGCCGTGGCCGTGACCAAGGCCAAGGTGCTGTCCATGGGACATGAGGCGCTGCTCCCGTGGTTGGTCGGGCGGCCGGACATGGCCGTCGCGCTCCTGGCCTCCCTGGCCCGACGCCTGCGCCGGACGAACGAGGCCATGGCCGACCTCGTGTTCTCCGACGTCCCCGGCCGGGTGGCCAAGGCCCTGCTCGAGCTGGGGTCCAAGTTCGGCGAGGAGACCCCCGACGGCCTGCTCGTGAGCCACGACCTGACCCAGGAGGAGCTCGCCCAGCTCGTCGGGGCCTCCCGGGAGACGGTGAACAAGGCGCTGGCGGACTTCTCCCAGCGCGGGTGGATCCGCATCGAGCAGCGTCAGGTGACCCTCATGGACGTCCCCCGGCTGGAGCAGCGCGCCCGCTGACGAACGGCGGGGGGACGGCGCCGGCCAGTGCCGCTACATTGACCCCATGGCTGAACGCACCCGGTGGGAGTACGCCACCGCACCCCTGCTGATCCACGCGACGCAACAGATCCTCAACAACTGGGGCACCGACGGCTGGGAGCTGGTCCAGGTCGTCCCCGGTCCGAACCCCGAGCAGCTCGTCGCCTACTTCAAGCGACCGTTGGCCTGACATGGGAGCCGTCGAGGAGCGCCTGTCCGCGCTGGGACACGCCGTCCCGGACGTGGCCCCCCCGGTCGCGGTCTACGTGCCGGCCGTCCAGACCGGCAGCCTCGTCTACACCTCCGGCCAGCTGCCGCTGATCTCCGGCGTCCTCATGGGCACGGGCAAGGTGGGTGCCGAGGTCACCCCCGACCAGGCCGCGCAGATGGCCGCCCAGTGCGCCCTGAACGCGATCGCCGCCATCCGGGCGCTCGTCGGCGACCTCGATCGAGTGGTGCGCGTGGTCAAGGTGGTCGGGTTCGTGGCCAGCGACCCGGGGTTCAGCGGGCAACCGGGCGTGGTCAACGGTGCCAGCGAGCTCCTCGGGGCCGCGTTCGGCGAGGCCGGGGTGCACGCCCGTTCGGCCGTGGGCGTGGCCGTCCTGCCGCTGGACGCCCCCGTCGAGGTCGAGGTCATCGTGGAGATCGCCTGAATGGTCCTGGAGATGCCGCCCGAGCTGGTGCAGCGGGCACGCACGCTGGCCCAGGGCGGTCCCTGGGAGCCGCCTGAGGCCCTGCATGCCGCCACCATCGTGCTGCTGCGCGACGGGACCGCCGGCCTCGAGGTCCTGCTCATGCGGCGTCCGGACTCGATGGCCTTCGCGCCGGGGATGCACGTGTTCCCCGGCGGACGGGTGGACCTGGCCCAGGACGGCGAGCCCACCATCAGCGGGACGGTGCGCGCCGGAGCCTGGACCGACCCCGCGCTCGCGCGCGCACTGATCGTCGCGGGGATCCGCGAGACCTTCGAGGAGGCCGGGGTCCTGCTCGCCGTCGACCGGTCCGGGCGACCCGCGGTCCCCGACGACAGGTGGGCGCGCGACCGGCAGGCCAGCGAGACCGCCGGCGGGTTCCCCTCGGTCCTGCGCCGGCGCAGGCTGCACATCCAGGCCGACCTGCTGGTCCCGATCGCGCACTGGATCACCCCCGAGATCGAGACCCGCCGATTCGACACCCGCTTCCTCGCCGCAGCCCTCCCCGCGGGTCAGGACGTCGACGCCCACGTCACCGAGACCGACTCCGCCCACTGGATGGCGCCGGCTGACGCGCTCGCCCAGTACCGCGCCGGCGGGCTGGCCATGCTGCCGCCGACCGTGGCCGTGCTCGCTGACCTGGCCGGGCAGCGCTCGGTCGGCGACGCCCTGCACTGGGCACGGGCCCGGGAGGTCGTGCCGCTGCTGCCGCGGGCTCAGATGTCCGGTGATGACCTCACGTGGGTCCTGGTCCACGGCTACACCGGGGAGGTGCTGTCCGCCACCTCCCAGCCGTCGGGGTCCGAGGAGCGCGGGGCGCGCTGATGCGTCCCCTGGGGTCCTCGGGTCCGTGGGCGGCCGGGCGGGTCACCCCGCGCGCCACCGCCCTGCTGGCACCCAACGCCAGCTGGATGACCTTGGACGGGACCAACTCCTGGCTCCTGGCCGAGCCGGGCTCCGACCTCGCCGTCCTGGTCGACCCGGGACCCGATGACCCGGGACACCTCACCGCACTGGTGGCCGCCGCCGACGCGCTCGACGCCCGGATCGCGCTGATCCTGCTGACCCACGGCCATGCCGATCACAGCGCCGGCGCCCGCAGCCTCCACGACCTGACCGGGGCACCCGTCCGAGCCCTCGACCCGGCCCATCGCCTGGGCGACGAGGGGCTGGCCGATGACGACGTGGTGTCGGTCGGAGGTCTGGAGGTGTCCGTGGTCGCGACACCGGGACACACCGCCGACAGCCTGACCTTCCTGCTGCCCGCTGACGGGGCCCTGCTCACGGGGGACACGGTCCTGGGACGTGGCAGCGCTGTCATAGCCCACCCCGATGGACATCTGGGCGCCTACCTGGCGTCCCTGGGTCGGCTGGCCGAACTCGCCGGGCGGACCGGGGCCGGGTGGGTCCTGCCCGGGCACGGGCCCGCGAACCCCGACCCCGCAGGTCTGCTGACCGACTACGTCGAGCACCGCCGGGAGCGCCTGGCGCTCGTGTCGGCAG
The DNA here is from genome assembly GCA_963714995.1 of uncultured Actinomycetes bacterium. Lineage (GTDB taxonomy): Bacteria > Actinomycetota > Actinomycetes > S36-B12 > CAIYMF01 > Prado023. The sequence continues at coordinate 45,001 of CAVQQP010000005.1, forward strand.
CGATGGCCGCCGGCACGACCGACATCGACGACCTGCTGGCGGTGGTCTACCCGGAGGTGCCCCCGGCGCTGCTCTGGGCCGCCCGGCTGTCGCTGGCCGCCCAGGTCGAGTACCTCACCGACCGGGCACCTGGGCTCACGGCGCACTAGTCTTCCGTGGTGACCGCGCCCCGGCTCTTCCCCGACGTGCGGCTGCACATCGTCTCGGGCAAGGGCGGTGCGGGCAAGACGACGGTGGCCGCAGCCCTCGCGCTGGCCCTGGCCGCCGAGGGCCGGCGCACGCTGCTGATGGAGGTCGAGGGCCGCCAGGGGATCGCCCAGCTGTTCGACTCCGCGCCGCTGCCCTACGAGGAGCGCCGTGTGGCCCGGGCGCCGGACGGCGGGGAGGTGCGGGCGCTGGCGGTCGACCCCGAGGCTGCCCTGCTGGAGTACCTCGAGATGTTCTACAACCTCCGGCGTGCCGGCTCGGCGCTGTCGCGCATGGGCGCCATCGACTTCGCCACGACGATCGCCCCGGGCGTGCGCGACGTCCTGCTGACCGGCAAGGCCATCGAGGCGGTCAAGCGGACCAAGGACGGCAAGCCCGTGTTCGACGCGGTCGTGATGGACGCGCCCCCGACGGGACGGATCACCCGGTTCCTCAACGTCAACTCCGAGGTCGCCGGGATCGCCCGGATGGGGCCGATCCACAGCCAGGCGAAGTCCGTGATGGCGGTCATGGCATCCCCGCGGACCGCCGTGCACCTGGTGACCCTGCTCGAGGAGATGCCGGTCCAGGAGACCATCGACGGCGTGGGGCACCTGCACGAGGAGGGGCTGCCCGTGGGCGCCGTGATCATCAACTCGGACCGGCCACCCCTGCTCACGGCCCCCCAGCGCGACGAGGCCCTGCGCGGAGGGCTGGACCGGATGGCCCTGGCCACGGCCGTGTCCGCGGCCGACGTGATCACCTCCCGGGACCCACACACCGTCGACGAGGTGGTGGACGCGCTGGTCGAGGAGGCCCGCGACCACGCCGAGCGCGTCGCCGTCGCAGAGCAGGAGCGCGCCACCCTGACCCAGTTGGACCTGCCCCAGCTGTCCCTGCCGCACATCCCGGCCGGGATCGACCTCGGGGCGCTCTACGAGCTGGCGGCCCGGCTGCGCGCCGCCGGCCTGGGCCCCGAGCCGCGGCCATGAGCCCCGCCCTGTGGGAGTCGGCCGCCACCCTGGACATCGATGCGCTGCTCGCGGACCCGGGCACGCACATCATCGTCTGCTGTGGGTCCGGGGGGGTCGGCAAGACCACCACGGCTGCCGCCCTGGGCGTGCGCGCCGCCGAGGCGGGGCGGCGGACCGTGGTGCTCACCATCGACCCCGCCCGGCGCCTGGCCCAGTCCCTGGGACTGTCCGAGCTGGACAACACCCCGGCCCCGATCCCGGGCGTCGACCTGTCCCAGGGCGGGTCCCTGGACGCGATGATGCTCGACATGAAGCGGACCTTCGACGAGGTGGTCATCGCCCACAGCGCCCCGGGCCGCGCCCAGGCCATCCTGGACAACCCGTTCTACCAGGCGCTGTCGAGCTCGTTCGCGGGCACGCAGGAGTACATGGCCATGGAGAAGCTGGGGCAGCTGCACCGGGAGTCCCAGTCCCAGGGCCGCTGGGACCTGATCATCGTCGACACCCCGCCGTCGCGCTCCGCCCTGGACTTCCTGGACGCCCCCATGCGGCTCGGGGCGTTCCTCGACGGCCGGCTGATCCGGATCCTCGCCGCACCCGCGCGCGTGGGGGGTCGTGCCTACATGCGGCTGGTGTCGGCCAGCCTGGGGGTGTTCAGCAACGTCCTGAACAAGATCATCGGGGCCCAGGTCCTGACCGACCTGCAGACGTTCGTCGCGTCCGCCGAGGCCCTGTTCGGCGGGTTCCGGGAGCGCGCCGAGCAGACCTACGCCCTGCTGGCGGCCCGCGGCACCTCCTTCCTGGTGGTTGCCGCCCCCGAGCCCGACGCCCTGCGGGAGGCCTCGTACTTCGTGGAGCGGCTGGAGTCGGAGTCCATGCCGCTGGCCGGGCTGGTGCTCAACCGCGTCGCACCGGTCCGGCTGCCGGAGCTGAGCCCCGACCAGGCCGCCGCCGGAGCCGAGCGGCTCCGTGCCGAGGACCCCCCCGTGGACTCCGCTGCGGCCCTGACCGCGTCCCTGCTGGAGCTGCATGCCGATCGCATGCGCCAGTCCGAGCGACAGCACCGCCTGGCCGACCGCTTCGTCGCGGCCAACCCGCGGGTGCCGGTGACCGCGGTCACGGCCCTGGCCCAGGACGTCCATGACCTGGAGGGGCTGCGGCGGGTCGGGGACCTGATGGCCGAGCGACGCGCTCACTCGTGAGGTGGGGGCATTGCGGGAGTTGACGTAAAATCGGTCCATGCCCTCACCTGCTCGTCCCCGTCGCCGACCGGGCGCCTGGTCTGTGACGCGCCTGGTCGCCCTCGTGGCCGTCGCCGCACTGGCGGGGATCGTGGTGGCCGGCATGACCCTTCCTGTCATCGGCCCTGTGGGCATCCTCGCCCGCGACTCGATCTCCTCGTTCGAGGATCTCCCCCGGGACTTCCGCGAGCCAGCCCTGCCCGTGCGCACCCGCGTGTACGCCGCGGATGGCACCAAGATCGCCACGGTCTTCGAGGAGAACCGCAAGGAGGTCAGCCTCGAGAAGGTCGCCCCGATCATGCAGCAGGCCGTGGTCGCGATCGAGGACTCTCGATTCTACGAGCACAACGGCTTCGACCCCCGGGGATTCCTGCGCGCGGCCGTGACGAACGTGACCGCCGGCGGTGTCGCCCAGGGTGGCTCCACGCTGACGATGCAGTACGTCAAGAACGTCCTGGTCACGGCCGCCGAGGACGAGGAGGAGCAGGCGGCCGCCAAAGAGGACACCATCACCCGCAAGCTGCGCGAGATCCGCTATGCGATGGCGCTGGAGAAGCGCCTGACCAAGGAGGAGATCCTCCAGAACTACCTCAACATCAGCTACTACGGGGCCAAGGCCTACGGGGTTGAGGCAGCCTCGCAGCGCTACTTCTCCAAGAGCGCCAAGGACCTGGAGCTGGTCGAGGCCGCGACCCTGGCCGGGATCGTGCAGCAGCCGTCCCGCTTCGACCCGACCCGCAACCCCCGGCAGTCGCAGGAGCGCCGCGACGTCGTGCTCAACCGGATGGCCGAGCTCGGCTACATCACGGTCGAGGAGGCCCGTGCGGCCAAGGCCACCGACGTCGAGGACTACCTGGACCCCAAGATCCAGTACAACGGCTGCACCACCTCGTTCGCCCCGTACTTCTGCGACTACGCGATCCGCCAGGTCACCCAGATGCAGGCCTTCGGGGCGACCCCGGAGGAGCGCCAGGCGGCGTGGAACGCCGGGGGCTACAAGGTCTACACGACCCTGGACATGAAGGCGCAGAAGGCAGCCACGAAGGCCGTCAGGGAGGCCATCCCGCCCAAGGACCCGAGTCGCAAGGCTGCGGCCATCGCCATGATCACCCCGGGCACCGGGGACGTCCGCGCCATGGCCCAGAACCGCGATTGGGGCACGAACAAGTCCAACGACAAGTGGTGGGAGACGACCTACAACTACGCCGTCGACCTCGCCGACGGCGGCACGCAGGGCATGCAGGCCGGCTCGACGTTCAAGCTCTTCACGATCGTCGCCGCCCTGGAGAAGGGCGTCAGCCCGTACACCGTGATCAACTCCCCGCCGCAGAAGGTGTTCACCGGTTTCGTGGGCTGCAGCGGTGACCTGCTGACCGGTCCGGACAGCGGCGGGGATGCCCCGTGGACGGTGAACAACTCGACCTCGTCGGGCAACTTCGACATGTTCCGGGGCGCGGCCTACTCGGTCAACACCTACTTCGTCGAGCTGGAGAGGCAGGCCGGGGTGTGCGAGACGGTCGAGGCCGCCCGCAAGCTGGGCGTGCGCCCCGCGAACGGCTCCGACCTCACGAACGCCGAGGTGGCGTCGTTCACCCTGGGGTCCACGGGGGTCTCCCCCCTGACCCTGGCCAACGCCTACGCCACGGTGTCCGCCCACGGTGTCTACTGCGAGCCGCGGGTCATCACCCGGATCGTCGACCGGGACGGCAAGGAGCTGCCCGTCCCTGCGCCCAAGTGCGAGCAGGCCATCAGTCGGAACGTGGCCGATGCCGCTGCCGCCGTGCTGACCAACGTCGTCGACGGCACCATCTCGGGACGGACCGGTGCCCCCATGTCCCTGGGTCGGGACACCACCGGGAAGACCGGCACGATCGACAGCAACGCGGCCGTCTGGTTCGCCGGGTCCACCCCGGACCTCGGTGCTGCGGTGTGGGTCGGTGACCCCCGTGGCGGGTACAAGTACCCGCTGCAGAACATCACGATCAACGGCCGCTTCTACCCCAAGGTGTTCGGCTCCTCGATGCCCGGCCCGATCTGGAAGAGCTCCATGCTCGGAGCACTGGAGGGCAGCGAGCCCGTCCGCATGGAGCTGAAGAACGAGTGGGGCCTCCTGCCCGCCCTCCAGGGCGGCAGTCCCTACCAGCGCAGGACGTACGCCGCCCCCGAGACGCCGTGGTGGCAGCGCACCTTCCCGGGATTCGACAGCAGCCGGGGCCAGGATCAGGGCCAGGGCCAGGGTCAGTAGGTCGGGTCAGTAGGTCGGCGTCACCCTCGGTCAGGCGGGATCACCCCAGGGCCGCGCGAACCATGGCCGCCAGCTGGCCGCCATCGAAGCGGCCCGCGGTCTGCGGGGTCAGCTCCTTCATGACCCGACCCATGGCCTGCATGCCCGTCACACCGTCGTCAGCCACTCGGGCGACGGCGGTGGCGACCATCGCACCCACCTCCTCGGCCGTCAGCGGCTCCGGCAGGTAGCGGGTCAGCACGCCCAGCTCGGCGATCTCCCGCTCCGCCAGCTCCGGCCGCTCGGCCTGTGTGAAGGCGGCTGCCGCCTCGCGACGCTTCTTCGCCTCCCTGGTCAGGACACCCATGACCTCCGCGTCGCTGAGAACCCGGGCGGACGTGCCGGAGACCTCCTCGGTGGTCACTGCCGTCAGCGCCATCCGCAGGGTGGCCGACGTGAGCTCATCCCGGCCGCGGATGGCGGTGGTCAGGTCGGACTGGAGGGTCTCCTTCAGGGTGCTCATGGCTCCATTGTGGTCGGTGGTGACCCAGTTCGCGTGCGAGCCCGCCAGCGAGGCGTCGATCCTCGACCTGCCCTGTCAGACTGGTCCCATGCCGTCAGCCACGCGAACCGCACTGGGCGCGGCGGGCTCCCTCCTCGCGGTCGGGGCGGCAACGACCGCCTACAGCCTCTGGGAGGCCCGCCAGTACACCCTGCGGCGGGTCGTGGTGCGGTTGCGTCGGCCCTCGGACCGGTCCGGGGGCAGCCTGCCGCCGCTGCGGATCCTGCACCTGTCCGACCTGCACCTGTCCCCCCGGGACACCGACCGCATGGCCTGGGTCCGTTCCCTCGGCGCGCTCGACGTCGACCTGACGGTGGTGACGGGTGACTTCAACGGAGATGCCCGCGGCCCCGAGCTCGCCCTGACGGCCCTGGACCCGCTGTTCGATCGCCCCGGCCTGTTCGTCCGCGGGTCGAACGACTACTTCGCCCCCGCGCGTGCCAACCCCGCCAAGTACCTGTCCGGGCCCAGCGAGCTGCGCACACATCGTCCGCGGATCGACCTCGCGCCGCTCAACGAGGGCCTGGCCGCCGCCGGATGGCACGACCTGGACAACGAGACCGCCGAGGTGACGGTTCGCGGGTGGCGGATCGATGCGCGAGGGGTGGACGATCCGCACATCGGCCGCGACCGGTACGCCGATGTCGCTGGCCCGTTCGACCCTGTGGCCGACCTGCGGCTCGGGGTCGCGCATGCGCCCTACCGCCGGGTGCTGGACGCGATGGCGGCCGACGGCTCCGACCTGATCCTGGCCGGGCACACCCACGGGGGCCAGGTGTGCCTTCCGTGGGTGGGGGCGCTGGTCACCAACTGCGATCTGCCCCGCAGCCAGGCCAAGGGCCTGTCGGGATGGCGCGAGGCAGCCCTGCACGTGTCCGCCGGCCTGGGCACAAGCCCGTACACGCCGATCCGGCTCGCGTGCCGGCCGGAGGCGACGGTGCTGACCGTGGTGGCGGCGTAGGGGACGGTGGCGCCCCGGGGCGGGATGGCGGGGATTGATTGCCTGTTCGTGGCATCGGCCCCCGGCAAGCGCCCGGATCGGGATGGCGGGAGCCGTCGGCCGCTGCGCGGCCTCCTCCCGAACCCCGCCAGTTCCGTCACATGGAAGGGCCCCGGGGACAAGCCCCGGGGCCCTTCCATGAGTCGGGATGGCGGGATTCGAACCCACGACCTCTTCGTCCCGAACGAAGCGCGCTACCAAGCTGCGCCACATCCCGATTGCGGGTCCGATTCTAGCCGCACGCCGACCCCCAGCCCAAAACGCGAGTGCCGGCCGGCGTTGGCGGGGTCAGCCGCGCTCTGCCAGGAGGGCCGCGATCTGCACTGCGTTCAGGGCCGCGCCCTTGCGCAGGTTGTCACTGGACAGGAACAGGGCCAGCCCCCGCCCGTCCGGGACACCGGGATCCTGGCGCAGGCGTCCCACGTAGGACGGATCCGCACCGGCAGCCTGCAGGGGGGTGGGGACGTCGGACCATGCAACCCCCGGGGCGCCCTCGAGCAGCTCCCGGGCACGCTCCACCGACAGCGGCCTGTCGAACTCCGCGTTGATGCTCAGGCTGTGGCCGGTGAACACCGGGACTCGCACACACGTGCCCGAGACGCCGAGATCAGGGATGCCCAGGATCTTGCGGGACTCGTTGCGCAGCTTCTGCTCCTCGTCGGTCTCCCCCGACCCGTCGTCGACGATGCTGCCCGCCAGCGGGACCACGTCGAACGCGATGGGAGCGACGTACTTCGTGGGCGCCGGCAGGGTCACAGCCGACCCGTCATGGGTCAGCGCGGTCATGTCCTGGCCCACGGCGGCCCGGACCTGTCCGGCGAGCTCCTCGACCCCGGCCAGCCCGCTTCCTGAGACCGCCTGGTAGGTGCTCACCACCAGCCGTCGGAGACCGGCCTCCGCATGCAGCGGGGCCAGGACGGGCATGGCCGCCATGGTGGTGCAGTTGGGGTTGGCCACGATCCCCTTGGGGATGCGGTCCAGGGCCTGCGGATTGACCTCGGACACGACCAGGGGGACATCGGGGTCCATCCGCCAGGCTGACGAGTTGTCGATGACGATCGCGCCCGCAGCGGCGAACACGGGCGCCAGCGCCCTCGAGGTCGCGCCCCCGGCGGAGAACAGCGCGATGTCGATGCCCGAGGGGTCAGCGGTGGCCGCATCCTCCACCACGACCTCGGTCCCGCGCCACGGCAGCGTGGTGCCGGCCGAGCGCGCACTGGCGAAGTAGCGCACCGCACGCACATCGATCCCGGACTCGTCGAGCAGGCGGCGCATCACCGCGCCGACCTGGCCGGTGGCACCCACGACCGCAACAGTGACGCTCATCGACCCGTCCCTCCGTACACGACGGCCTCACCGTCGGCGTCCAGCCCGAAGGCGGTGTGCAGTGCCCTCACGGCCTTGGTGGCAGCCTCCTGGCTGGTCACGACCGAGATCCGGATCTCGGACGTGGTGATCATGGTGATGTTGATCCCGGCATCGGCCATCGCCTTGAAGAAGGTCGCCGACACCCCCGGGTGGGACCGCATCCCGGCCCCGATCAGGGAGACCTTCGCGATCCCCTCGTCGGAGGCGAGATCCTCGAACCCGATCTCGTCCTGCGCGCGTCGCAGGGCGTCGAGCGCATCCAGGCGCGAGGCCACCGGGCAGGTGAACGTCACGTCGGTGCGCCCGGACTCCCCCAGCGACACGTTCTGGACGATCATGTCGACGTTCACGCCGGCATCGGCAACGGCCCGGAAGATCTGCGCGGCCTCTCCGGGACGGTCGGGGACGCCGACCACGGTGATCTTGCAGTCGTTGAGGTCGTGGGCGACCCCCGCGATGATCGGTTGCTCCACAGTCGCCCCTTCGGCGGGATGAGCCGCTGCAGGCAGCGGGTCGGTCGAGTTGAGGACCCAGGTGCCCTGCTTCTCCGAGAAGGAGGAGCGGACATGGATCGGCATGCTGGCCCTGCGGGCGTACTCCACGCACCGCAGGTGCAGGACCTTGGCGCCGGCAGCCGCCAGCTCGAGCATCTCCTCGTAGCTGATCCGAGGCACCTTCCGCGCGGTCGGGACCACGCGCGGGTCGGCGGAGAACACCCCGTCGACGTCCGTGTAGATCTCGCACACGTCGGCGTCCAGGGCGGCAGCCAGGGCGACGGCCGTGGTGTCCGAGCCGCCACGCCCGAGGGTCGTGATGTCCTTGCTGTCGTAGGACACCCCCTGGAACCCGGCGACGATCGGGATGGCCCCGTCCGTGATCGCGTGCCGGATCCGCCCCGGGGTCACGTCGATGATCCGGGCCGCGCCGTGCGCGGAGTCGGTGATCAGCCCAGCCTGCGATCCCGTGTAGGACCGGCCCTCCTCGCCCAGGTCATGGATCGCCATCGCCAGGACGGCCATGGAGATGCGCTCCCCGGCGGTCAGCAGCATGTCGAGCTCGCGGCCCGGCGGGTTGGGGCTGACCTCGTTGGCCAGGTCCAGCAGCTCGTCGGTGGAGTCCCCCATCGCCGAGACGACCACGACCACGTCGTTCCCGGCCCGCTTCGTGTCCACGATCCGCCGGGCCACGCGGCGCACGCTGAGGGCGTCGGCGACGGAGGATCCCCCGTACTTCTGCACGATCAGAGCCATGCGCGACTGCTCCCGGTAGTGGACTGCGGCGTTCCGGGCCCCAATTCTAGGGGGTCGTCGGCCGGTGCTGGCCTGACCGTGTCCCCGCGGGACCCCGCCGGCGGGCAGGACAGCCCGGCGCCCGCCCTACCGGTCGGACTCGACGGCCACCTCGAGCGGGGCCCCCGCGCGGACATGGGAGACCAGCGACCGCAGCGCCCGCAGCGCCATCGCCCCCGAGTCACCCCAGGAGCTCAGGTAGGTCGCCTGCCACCACCAGAGCGCCTCCAGGGTGCGCCCCGCAGTGTGGTGGGCCAGCCCGTGCAGGAGGTCGGCGACGATGGCGGTGAGGTCGTCGGAGAGCCGTCCGGCGACCAGCTCGGGGCTGGCATAGGGATCGAACACCTCGACGTAGGAGTCGACCGGTGCGAGTCGCTCAGCCAGGGCTGCCCGGAGCCGATCGACATCGGGCTCGACCCCGGCGTCCGGCTCGAAGCGGCCCTCGGGGACGACGTCATCGATCGCACCGAGCCGGGCGCCCATGGCCAGGATGTCGGAGACCTCGAGCAGCAGGATCGCGATCGCGTGGTCCTCACCGATCCCGGCAGCCACAGCCTCCGTGGCCTGCACGAACCGGGCAGAGGCCTCGGCGAGGCCATCGGCCAGGGTGCGGAGGTCGTCCTCGACCGTGGTGGCCGGCGTGGTGAGCACTGCCATGGCTCCTTCCATGGGTGCCTCGTCGACACTCATCCCTGCCCTCCGATCCGTCGTCGACCCTCGAACGCCCGGCCGAGCGTGACCTCGTCGGCGAACTCGAGGTCTCCCCCAACAGGGAGTCCACTGGCCAACCGTGACACGGCCAGCCCGAGCGTGCTCATCAGGCGCGCCAGGTAGGTGGCCGTCGCCTCGCCCTCCAGGTTGGGATCGGTGGCCAGGATCACCTCGACGACACTGCCGTCAGCGAGCCGCGCCATGAGCTCGCGGATGCGCAGGTCGTCGGGACCGACGCCCTCCATCGGGCTGATCGCCCCGCCGAGGACGTGGTAGCGGCCGCGGAACTCCCGGGTGCGCTCGATCGCGACGACGTCCTTGCTCTCCTCGACGACGCACAGCAGCGACGGGTCGCGGCGCGGGTCCCGGCAGATGGCACACGTCCGCTCCTGGGAGACGTTGCCGCAGATCTCGCAGAACTGGACCTTCTCGCGCAGCGTGAGCAGGGCCTCGGCGAGGTCCGCGACCTCCTGCGGGTCGGCCTTCAGCAGGTGGAAGGCGATGCGCTGGGCACCCTTGGGCCCGATCCCGGGCAGGCGGCTGAGTCCGTCGATGACGTCCTGGATGATCCCCTCGTACATGCCCAGGCCCTAGGAGTGGTCGATCTCGCCGATGGGCCGGGCGCCGAGCTCCCGGGTGATGAGGGCCAGGCCCTGGGCGCCACCGGGATCGAGGTCCGGATCGTCGGGGCTCGGCTCATCGGCCGCGTCGGCCTCAGCCGGGGCGGACCCGGCCTCCCGGACCACGTCGGCCGGCCGCGAGGTGGCGGCGGTGGACGGGTTCACGCGCCCGACTGCCGCGTCCGACGGACCCTCGCCGGCGGGTGCCGGCCCGCCCGGCGCCGGGGTCCCGCGCACAGGCGCGGCCCCGCCCGGGCCATCCCCGGAGCCCGCGCGCGCCGGTCGGGCTGGCTCAGGGTCGTGCAGGACATCGATCGAGAGGTCCAGGGACAGGACGTCGAGGATCGCCTGGCGCAGCCGCTCGTCGTGGCCGCGTTGGGCGATCGCCCGCACGTTTCCCGGCTCGGCGACGGCGACGGCCAGGGCCCCGTTGACGCACGACACCGGCGTGGCGGCATGGAAGGCGGTCCACGCGACCCGGCTGGAGAAGCCAGGCGCTCGAGGATCGCCGGCCACGCGTCGCGGATCCGCGTGAGCGCCGTGTCGTCGCCCGCCAGCGCACCCGCCGCGGTGGGTGGGGTCGACGCGGTGGGTGCCTCGGGCGCAGAGGGGGTTGCCGGAGGAGCAGAGGGCGCGGGGGGCGCGGAGGGCGCCGGCTCCCCGGCGGATCCCCGCGTGGTGTCCGCCGCAGTGGCGGCCGACGCGGGCGCCCCCGATTCGGTCGCGGTTGGCTCCCTGGTGTTGGCCGCCGCAGGCACGGCGTCGGCAGCGGGGGCCGGGGCGGGTGCGTCCCGACGGAGCTCCGGTCGGCGTGGGGGAGTCGCCGGCGACGACGGTGCAGCGGCCCGGGGAGGGCTGGCGCTGGGGGCTGAGGTCGGAGCCGGCGGCCTCGCGGGATCGGCGCTGGCGCCGGCCACGTCCATCGGCGGATCCGCGTCGCGCGCAGCCGCCGGCGCCGATCGACGACGAGCCTGCTGGCCCGCGTCCTGGGCTGCCGCTGCGCCGGCTCCGGGTGAGCCGTCCCCGCGCTCGAGGCGCTCGAGGCGGGCCAGGACCGATGTGAGGTCGTCGCCCGGGCCGGGCAGGGCGAGGCGGGCACAGAGCAGCTCGAGCTGCAGCCGGGGGGCGGTGGCGCCCTTGATCTGGCCGAGGCCGGCGCTGACCAGGTCAGCGGCCCGCGACAGCTCTGCCAGTCCCAGGGCCTGGGACTGGGCCACCATCCGCTGGCCCTCGTCGTCGGGAACGTCGATCAGGCCCTTGGACAGGGCCTCGTGGTCAGCGCGCAGGACGATCAGGTCGCGCAGCCGGTCCAGGATGTCGGTGACGAACCGGCGGGGGTCGTGGCCCGCCGAGATCACGACGTCGACGATGCCGAACATGTCGGCCGCAGACCCCGCCGACAGGGCCGCGACGAACTCGTCGATCAGGCTGGTGTCGGTCAGGCCCAGGGCCGAGATCGCATCGGCATAGGTCAGTCCCTCGGGACCGGCGCCAGCCAGGAGCTGACCCAGGACGGACAGGCTGTCGCGGACGCTGCCCGCGCCGGCCCGGGCCACGATCGCCAGCGCCGGTGCCTCGGCCGGGACCCCCTCCGCGCGGCAGACCGAGCCCAGGTGCTCGGCCAGGGTCCGGGCCGCGACCAGCCGGAAGCCGTAGTGGAACGTCCGCGACCGGATCGTCGGGATGATCTTGTCCGGCTCGGTGGTCGCGAAGATGAACCGGAGGTGCGGTGGGGGCTCCTCGACCAGCTTGAGCAGGGCATTGGCCGCCTCGTTGGTCAGCTGGTGGGCCTCGTCGATGATGTAGATCTTGAACCGGCTGGCGGCCGGGGCGTAGATGGCCTTCTCGCGCAGGTCCCGGGCATCGTCGATGCCGCGGTGCGTGGCGGCATCGAGCTCGACGACGTCCATGGAGCCGGGGCCGTTGGGCGCCAGCTCCACGCAGCTGCGGCACTGCCCGCACGGCTCGGCGCGGGGGCCGAGCTCGCAGTTCAGGGATCGGGCCAGGATGCGCGCCGTCGAGGTCTTGCCGCACCCGCGCGGGCCGGAGAACAGGTAGGCGTGGTGGGTCCGGCCGGACTCCAGGGCGCGCGCCAGCGGCTCGGTCACGTGCTCCTGGCCGATCACCTCGGCCAGCGAGCCCGGCCGGTACGTCCGGTAGAGCGCCAGTGCCACGTCGCTCACCCTAATGGTGACCGCCGACAACCGGTGCGGGGATCCACAATCCCCAGGTGATCCACAGCTGGGGATAACTCACACCGGTGTAACTACGACGCTGTAACTCCGTCGTCCCGCGTCGTGGACGCTACAGCGCGCCGCCCGCTGCGGCGGGAGCCGTCGGGTCCGCACCCCCGCCGGAGCCGCTCTCGCGCGCGAGGTAGTCCTCGAGGAGCATGACGTTCTCGCCGACGCGCCGACCGACCTGCAGCAGCGTGGAGATGGACGCCACCTCCTCGACCTGCTCCTTGAGGAACCAGTGCATGAACTGCTCACCGAGGTAGTCCGACTCCGCCCGGGCCAGGGCGATCAGGGCCTCGAACTGCGAGGTGACCTGGCGTTCCTGGGCCAGGGCCAGCTCCAGCGGCTCGACCACCGAGGCGAACTCGTTGCGCACCGCCGGGACCCCGGGGATCACGACCTCGGCCTCACGGTCCATCAGGTACTGCACGATCATCATCGCGTGGTTGCGCTCCTCGACCGCCTGCGCGTAGAAGTGCGCGGCGAGCTGCGGGAGCGCCTGCTGGTCGTACCAGACAGCGATGGCGACGTACTGCTGGGACGCGAAGAACTCGTGCCCGATCTGTTCGGTGAGCAGGTCGTGGACGGGGCTCATGGGGACTCCTGGGACATCGACGCCGGAGATGGCGGTGGGGCGCACACCATCAGCGACAAGCCTACGCCCGGCGCCCGAGACACCGCAGGGTGCCGACACCGGGCACCCGGCACCCGATGCCCGACGCGCGGTCCGTGCCCGGACGCACGAGGGCCCGGACCTCGGTCGGGCCCGGGCCGGTGCGCCGGTCTGGCTGGCGGTGGCGGTGGGATTCGAACCCACGGTGGGCTCATCACCCACACACGATTTCGAGTCGTGCTCCTTTGGCCGCTCGGACACGCCACCGCGCAGGATTCTACGGGCGCTGGTGCTGCGGTGGAAATCGCGCTCATAGGCTGGCCCCCATGCCCGTCGGACCCCATCCCCCGCCGTGGCCGGACGACCCCCGGTTGGACCCCGACCTGCTGGCCCACGGCGATGCGCGCAACGTCATCGATGCCTACCGGTACTGGACGGTCGCAGCGATCGTGGCCGACCTCGACACGAGGCGCTCCCCGATGCACGTGGCGATCGAGAACATCGAGCACGACCTGAACATCGGCTCGATCGTGCGCACTGCCAACGCGTTCAACGTGGCCGGTGTGCACGTCGTGGGCCGGCGCCGCTGGAACCGCCGTGGGGCGATGGTCACCGATGCCTACCTGAGCATCACCCACCACCCTGACCCGGAGGGCCTGGTGGCCTGGTCACGGGAGGCCGGGCTGCCGATCCTGGCCATCGACGTGGTGCCCGGGGCCATCCCCCTGGACGACTACGTGATGCCCCGGGGCTGCGTGCTGCTGTTCGGCCAGGAGGGGCCGGGACTCAGTCCCCAGGCACTGGCGGGCGCCGATGCGGTCCTGTCGATCCCCCAGTACGGGTCCACCCGCTCGATCAACGTGGCAGCCGCTGCAGCCATCGCGATGCACACGTGGGCCCGCACGCACCTGGGCCGGGGTGCTCCCCGGGCGCTGTAGCCTTGTGCGGTGAGCCTGAGCCTGTCGGTCACGTCGGCCGTCCCCACGATCGTCAGCGCCCTGGGGCCCGAGTGGCTCGATCCGCAGAACCTCGACCGGTTCGGCACGGCGGCGTTCTGGATCGCCCTGGGGATCATCTTCGCCGAGTGCGGACTGCTCATCGGGTTCTTCCTGCCCGGGGACTCCCTGCTGTTCATGGTGGGCCTGTTCATCGCCAGCGGCGTGATCGACATCCCCATCCAGGTGGCCTGCCTGCTGCTGTCCATCGCCGCCGTCGCGGGCAACCTGACCGGCTACTGGATCGGGTATCGCGCCGGTCCGCCGCTGTTCAACCGGCCGGAGTCGCGGCTCTTCCGCCAGGAGTACGTGGACAAGACGCACTCGTTCTTCGCCAAGTACGGGTCGCGGGCCATCGTCCTGGCCAGGTTCGTGCCGATCGTGCGCACGTTCATCACGGCGATGGCCGGGGTCGGGCGGATGGACCTGCGCACCTACGCGCTGTACTCGACCATCGGTGGGGTCCTCTGGGCCACCGGGGTCACGCTCCTCGGCTACTACCTGGGCACGATCCCGTTCGTGAAGGACCACATCGAGCTGATCCTGATCGGCATCGTCGCCCTGTCGATCATCCCCATCGGGTTCGAGACCTTCCGTCACCGCCGTGAGAGCCGGAGGGCCGACGCGGTGGCGGTCGAGCCCACCTCCTGAGCCCGGAGCGCGCCGCGCCACGGGGTGCGCCACCAATCGCAGACAGGATCTAGGGTTGATGCCGTGACTGACGTGCGCGCGCAGCTCCTCGACCAGATCCGCACCAAGGCCGTCGTGCACGGCCGAGTGGTGCTGTCCTCCGGACGTGAGGCGGACTACTACGTGGACCTGCGCCGGGTGACCCTGGACGGACATGCCGCGCCGCTGGTGGGTGCGGTCATGCTCGACCTGACCCAGGACCTGTCCTACGACGCGGTGGGTGGGCTGACGCTCGGCGCCGACCCGGTGGCGACCGCGATGCTGCACGCCGCCGCGGCACGCGGTCGGCACCTGGATGCGTTCGTGGTCCGCAAGGCCGAGAAGGCTCACGGCCTGCAGCGGCGCATCGAGGGCCCGGATGTGGCCGGCCGGCGGGTCCTGGCCGTCGAGGACACCTCGACGACCGGGGGCTCGGTGATGGCCGCCGTGGAGGCCCTGCGCGACGCCGGTGCCGAGGTGGTCGGCGTGGCCGTGATCGTCGAACGTGGTGCGGCGGGGATGATCGCCGATGCGGGCCTGGAGTACCGGGCTGCGTACCAGTTGGCCGATCTCGGTCTGGACTGACATGACCGGCGTCACGGTCGTCCTGTGCCCCGCCCTGGACCCGGGCGCCCCCGACGGCCTTCGCCGCGAGCTCGCGGGGGTCCTCGCCGGCTGGGGGATCCCCGTGGTGATCCCGCACAGGCAGCCCCGCGACGGGGCCGAGCTCACCGACGAGCGGCTGGGCATCGCTGCGTGGGTGGCCGACCAGGCCGTGGCGATCACTGCCGCGCAGGTCGAGGGGCCGCTGATCCTGGTCAGCTCCGGGGACGCCAACCGGGCGGTGCCTGCCCTGGGGTACTCCCAGCGGGCCTCCCGGCGCGGCGTCGTGGCCTACGTGCTCGTGGACGCACCCCTGCCGGACCCGAGCCGCGCAGGCACGGACTGGCCGGATGCGCCCGTGATCCACGTGACCAGCCCCGGGCGCGACAGCTCAGCCGCGGAGTCCGCCCGGCTGCGGGGCTGGTCCACCGTGGCGGGGGAACCCATCGATGTCGTCACCCGCATCGCCCGGGGCTGGCCCGACTCGATGCCCTGACGGGCTGGGGCAGACTGTGCCCATGACTGCGTGCATCACCGGGGCCACGGCCGGGATCGGCCTGGCGTTCGCCGAGGAGCTTGCCGCCGAGGGCTCGGACCTGGTCGTCGTGGCCCGAGACGACGCGCGCCTGGGCGCCCTGGCCGACCGACTCACCGCCGAGCACGGGATCACCGTGGAGGTCCTGCGCGCCGACCTTGCCACCGACGCCGGATGCACGGCCGTGATGGATCGCCTGGCCGACGAGTCGAATCCGATCGACGTGCTGGTGAACAACGCCGGGTTCGGAGTCAACCAGGCGTTCGTCGCGGGCAGCCTGGCCGACGAGGAGCGCCTTCTCGACGTCCTGGTCCGCGCCACGCTGCGCCTGACCCACGCGGTGCTCCCCGGGATGGTGCAGCGCGGCCGGGGGACCGTCATCAACGTGTCGAGCGTGGCCGGGTGGGTGCCGATCGGCACCTACTCCGCGGCCAAGTCGTGGGTCACGGTGTTCACCGAGAGCCTCGGCTCCGAACTCAGCGGGACCGGGGTGACCGCGACGGCCGTGTGCCCGGGCTTCACCCGCACGGAGTTCCACGAACGCGCTGACATGGACGTGGCCGCCTTCCCGGAGTGGGCCTGGCTGGATGCACGTCGGGTGGCTCGCGACGGGCTGCGGGCCGCCCGAGCAGGTCGCTCGGTGAGTGTCCCCTCCACGCGCTACAGCGCCCTGGCACTCGCCGTCCAGCTGACCCCCCGTCCCCTCCTGCGGCGGGCGAGCTCGGTCGTCTCCCGAGCCGGCATCACTGGGCGGTGACCCACGTGTCCCTGCGACATCAGCACCCTGGGGTGGGCCAGTGACCCACCCACTCGTGGCGCGCATGCAGCCCCATCGACGCAGCATCTTCGGCGAGATGTCCGCGCTGGCCACCTCGGTCGGTGCAGTCAACCTCGGTCAGGGCTTCCCCGACACGGACGGCCCCACGCTGGTCCGCGACGCGGCACTGGCGGCGATCCGCGAGGGCCGTGGGGCGCAGTACCCGCCCGCTCACGGACTTCCGGAGCTCCGCAGGGCGATCTGCGCCCACCAGGAGGCCTGGTACGGGCTGGCCTGGGATCCGGCCACGGACGTGGTCGTGACCACGGGTGCCTCCGAGGCGATCGTGGCCTCGGTGCTGGCCTTCGTGGAGCCCGGGGACGAGGTCCTGGTGCTCGAGCCCTGGTTCGACCTGTACGCCGCCGCGATCGACCTCGCCGGCGGAGTCCGGGTCGGAGTCCCACCTGTCCCAGGGACATTCCGGCCCGACCCGACGGCCCTGCGGGCGCGGATCACCCCCCGGAGCCGGATGCTGATCGTGAACTCGCCGCACAACCCCACCGGGGCGGTCCTCACCGCGGCAGAGCTCGGTGCCCTCGCTGCGGAGGCGATCGCCGCCGACCTCGTGGTGCTGGCTGACGAGGCCTACGAGCACCTCTGGTTCGACGAGCACCGGCACATCCCGATCGCGACCCTGCCGGGCATGGCACAGCGGACCGTGACCGTGGGCTCGGCGGGGAAGAGCCTGTCGTTCACGGGGTGGAAGGTCGGGTGGGCCACCGGCCCTGCGGACCTGATCGGTGCGGTGCGGGTCATCCGCCAGCACCTGAGCTACGTGTCCGGAGGGCCGTTCCAGTGGGCTGTGGCCGAGGGGTTGACCGAGCTCCCCCGCTCGCACTGGGACGCCGCCCGCACCACACTGGCCCAGCAGCGCGACCTCCTGACGTCGGGCCTGGCGGGCATCGGCCTCGAGGTCCTGCCCAGCCAGGGGACCTACTTCCTGCTCACGGACGTCACCGGGGTGGGGTACGACAGCGGGGAGTCGTTCTGCTCCGAGCTGCCTCAGCGGGCCGGGGTCGTGGCGATCCCGGTCGCCCCCTTCTGCGACCACCCGGCCGTGGGTCAGTCCTGGGTCAGGTGGGCGTTCTGCAAGCGTCCGGAGGTCCTGTCCGACGCGGTGGGCCGACTGCGCACGGCATTCGGCTGAGATCGGAGCACGCCAGTCCGACGGGGCGTGGCCCTGGGGCGACTCAGGTCGCCGCTGCCAGAGCCCACGACCGGGGCAAGTCCGTCAGCGCGCTGGACCGCCTCGGGATCACCGCAGCGCACCAGCCAGTTGGCCAGCATCAGGTGACCCCCCTCGGTGAGGACGGACTCGGGGTGGAACTGGACGCCCTCGATGTCGAACTGGCGGTGCCGCAGGGCCATCACGACCCCCGAGTCGGTCCAGCCCGTGACCTCCAGCTCCGCCGGGACGGAGCCACGCTCGACAGCCAGGGAGTGGTACCGCGTCGCCCGGAACGGGTCGGGGAGCCCCGCCAGGACCCCCTGCCCGGTGTGGTGCACCATCGAGGTCTTGCCGTGCAGCAGCTCCGGGGCACGTGCGACGACGCCGCCGAACACGGCGCCGATCGCCTGATGTCCCAGGCAGACGCCGAACAGCGGGACCCGCCCGGCGCACGCACTGACCATGTCCATGCACACCCCGGCGTCGTGCGGGTCGCCAGGTCCCGGGGACAGCAGGACGCCGTCGTAGCCGCTGGCGTCCCCCGTGACCACCTCGTCATTGCGCCGGACATCAACCTCCGCGCCGAGCTGCGCGAGGTACTGGGCGAGGTTGAAGACGAACGAGTCGTAGTTGTCGACGATCAGGATGCGTGCAGTCACGGATCCATTCTCGCGGGTACCGTAGGCATGTGCACTCCCCCCTCGGCGCGCCCGACCCCGGCTCCGGGGATCCAGCACGCGTGGCCGACTCCGGCACGGAGGTGCTCGACCCTGCGCTGGGCTCTGCACCCCCGGTGATCGCCCCCGCACGTCGCCGGCGGCGGGTCCGCTGGCCCGACCTCGTGGCCGGGGGCGTCTTCGCCATCGCGGGGGCCCTGTTCATCGCGAGCGCCACCGCGTCCGAGGACGGGATCCTTCGCCTCGATCGCACCGGAGGGCTGCGTGACGCGATCACGGCGCGGGCCGAGCAGAACATGGCCCTGCAGGACGACGTCGACCGGCTGACGGGCGAGGTGGCCGCCCTGCAGTCCCTGGGAGATCCTGGAACCGCCCTCGAGAGCACCAACGAGCAGATCGCCGAGCTCCTGCCTGTGGTGGGACTGACCGAGGTCGTGGGGCCGGGTGTCACTGTGACCCTCGACGACGCGGACGCGCCGAACCCCCTGCCCGATGGGCTGACCGGGGACGACTACATCGTCCACCAGCAGGACGTCCAGGGAGTCGTGAACGCCCTGTGGCGCTCAGGTGCCTCCGGGGTCACCGTCATGGGACAGCGACTGATCAACACGAGCGCCGTGAGGTGCGTCGGCAACACCGTGATCCTCCAGGGGCGGGTGTACTCGCCACCGTTCATCATCGAGGGGGTCGGCGACCTGGACCGCATGGTGGCCGCCCTCGAGGAGGACGAGTCGGTGCGGTTCTTCCGCGAGTGGGCCCAGGTCGTCGGCATGCGCTATGAGCAGACACTCTCGCGTGAGCTGGTCCTCCCCGCCTACACCGGCCCCCTGGTGACCGATGACGCGCAGGTGGTCCCGTGACGGCGCCCGAGATCGACCAGGCCCCACCGCGGGCCACCTCACGCGTCTGGACCGCGGTGGGGGTGCTCGGCGAGCTGCTCATCACCGTCGGCGTGCTGCTGCTGCTGCTGGTCGTCTACCAGTTGCTGTGGACCAACGTCACCGCCCAGCGGCAGGCTGACCAGGTCGCCTCCGAACTGCAGGACTCGTGGACGCAGCAGTCGGAGACCACCGACGGGTCCGATGAGGACGGCGAGGACGGCGAGGACGCGCCCGAGGCCCGCCCGGAGATCGGCAGTGCCTTCGCGCTGATGTACATCCCCCGCCTGAGTGACAAGGTCTGGGGGATGCCGGTGCTCGAGAGCGTCGCCCTGTCCGACCTGGCGCGCGGGATCGGGCACTACCCGAAGTCGCAGCTGCCCGGTGAGGTGGGGAACTTCGCGGTCGCGGCCCATCGGGCCACCAATGGGGAACCCTTCCGCGACATCGACCGGCTGCAGGTCGGTGACGAGGTGTACGTCGAGACCCAGGACGCCTGGTACGAGTACACCCTCCGGCGCGACCAGATCGTCGCGCCCACCGCCACGTGGGTCATCGACTCCGTTCCCTTCGATCCGGGGGCCACCCCCACGGACCGACTGATCACGCTGACCACGTGCAACCCCCGGTGGGGGAGCACGAGCCGGTGGATCTGGTGGGGGGACCTCACCGACCGCTACGACAAGTCCGCCGGGGAGATCCCGCCGGAGATCGAGGCGGGCCGGTAGATGTACGGCTGGATCTGGAACCACCTTCCCGGGCCCACGGCCGTGCGGATCCTGATCTGCACCCTGGCCTTCGTGGCTGTCGTGGCGGTGCTCTTCACGTGGGTCTTCCCCTGGATCGAGCCTCGACTGCCCTTCACCGACGTGACGGTGGACGGGATGTCGTCCACAGAGTTATCCACAACTGGGGACAGAACTACACGGATGTAATTTGCTCGCGCCTCGTGTCCGAGCCCTTACTGTGCGCTCATCTGGACTGGCCCGGCGTCACTCGGATGGCCCAGCGTGGCCGGCGACGCACCGTGACCCACGCCACCGGAACGCGTCCGAAACCGGCGGTTTGGAGCGGTTTGCCCCGCTCAACGCCACTTCGTGGAGAGTCCGAACCCGATCATGATGAGGCCGAACCCAATCGCCATGTTCCAGTTGCCGAGGGTGGACAGCACCGGCATCCCGGGAGCGATGTAGTAGAGGACTATCCACAGCAGCCCGATGATGAAGCAGGCAAGCATGACGGGCACCAGCCAGCGAGGGGAGGCGGTGGGGACGTCCTTCTTGGGAACCGGCGGCGGACCGGTCGTCGGCTTTCCTCGGCCCTTGGACTCCGGCATGAGTTCCTCCCTGACCACCACGGCACGCTCACCACATCATCGGACGAGCGACGACAGGGCCGCATCGTACCCCGAGGCCTCAGCTGAGCAGCGCAGGGACCATGTCCTCGATCTGCGCGCTGCGCATCACGGTCAGGATGATCAGAACGACGAGCACGGCGCCAGCGGAGACCGCCTGCCGCCCGAGTTGGGCACGTCCCTGCCGACCCCGACCGGTCGTGAGCAGCAGGGCGACCAGCGCTCCGGTCACCGCTCCACCGAGGTGAGCCCGCCAGTCGACTCCGCGCAGGAAGAACCCCAGCACCACGTTGATGGCCAGCAGGACGATGATCTGCGTGACGTCGCGGTCCAGGCGCCTGCCCACCACGATCCACGCGGTCATCAGGCCGAAGATGGCGCCGCTGGCACCCACGGACAGGGTGTTGATCGGCGAGAACCAGTACGAGGCGACAGAGCCACCGATCCCCGAGAGCAGGTACAGGGTCAGGAACCGACCGTGGCCCAGGACCCGCTCCAGTGGCGGGCCGAGGAGGAACAGCACGTACATGTTGAATCCGATGTGCAGCCAGTTGGCGTGCAGGAACATCGAGGAGACCAACCGGAACCACTGGTCGTCGAGGGCGATCGCCAGCGGCTGCATCCCCCAGCGGGTGAGGCCCCCGGCCGCATCGAGCAGCGTGATGGTGACGAACAGGAAGGCGCAGACACCTATCAGGGAGGTGGTGACCGCGCCGTCGCGACCGATCCTGCCACCGAAGGCCGTGCGCGGAGCGGCGATCGACGCAGCCCCCTCGCGCACGCACTCCGGGCACTGGTAGCCCACGGCGGCAGCCGTCATGCACTCAGGGCAGATCGGACGCTCGCACCGCGTGCACCGGATCCAGGTCTCTCGATCCGGGTGCAGGTAGCAGACCGGGGCGGGTGGGGCGGCCTCCGCCGGCAGGCCGTAGCTCACTGCTCGATGGTCACCGAGGTGATGACGACGTCGGTCACCGGGCGGTCACCAGGACCGACCGGGGTCGTGGCGATCGCATCCACGACGTCCCGGCTCGGCTGGTCAGCCACCTCCCCGAAGATGGTGTGCTTGCGGTTCAGGTGCGGGGTCTTGCCGACGGTGATGAAGAACTGGCTGCCGTTCGTGCCGGGCCCGGCATTGGCCATGGCCAGCAGGTAGGACCGGTCGAAGACCAGCTCCGGATGGAACTCGTCCGCGAATCGGTAGCCGGGTCCACCGCGGCCCGTCCCGGTCGGATCCCCACCCTGGATCATGAACCCACGGATCACGCGGTGGAAGATCACGTCGGTGTACAGCGCACCCTCACCGGGTCGGCCGGTCCGGGGATCGGTCCATGCCAGGGAGCCATCGGCGAGCCCGACGAAGTTCTTCACCGTCTTCGGGGCGTGGTTGTCGAAGAGGGTCATCCGGATGTCGCCGAGGGACGTGTGCAGGACGGCTGTGGTCATGGCCGGAATCCTGCCACAGGTCGCGGGGTCGGGCAGGGTCGGGTGCTGGGGGGTGGGGGTGGTCGGTCCCGTGGGGGCGCCGGACCCGGGGCGGTGCCGTGGTGCGGGTTGAGCGGTGACGTCGCCTGGAGACGAGGGGAGCCGTCGGCTCGCCTCTGGCGAGCCTCCTCCCAAGTCCCCGCTGCGTTCCTGGCACACATGACCGTGGCCCCGGGGAACAGCCCGGGGCCACGGTCATGTGTGGAGACGAGGGGACTTGAACCCCTAACCCCCGCCTTGCAAAGGCGGTGCTCTGCCAGTTGAGCTACGTCCCCGCGCCGGTCAGCGGAGGTCGGGTGCGGAGGTGGCCTCGTTCCAGAGGTCGCGCTCCTCCTGCGCCTGGGTGACGCGGCTGTAGGCGACGTACCCAGCAGCAGCGATGGCTGCGAGCAGCAGGATCTTCTTCAGCATGGGTGACCTCCCGGGGGATTCGCAGCGAGCCAGCTCGCTGGCGAGTGGGCCTAAGAGGACTTGAACCTCTGACCTCTTCCTTATCAGGGAAGCGCTCTAACCGTCTGAGCTATAGGCCCTCCAGTGCGTCGGGCGCACCGTCGGAAAGGGTACCCCAGCAGTGCAGCGGGACCCAAACGACTGCTCAGTCCTCCTCGGACAGGGTCACCTCGAGGCCACCGCCGATGCCCACCGACAAGTTGTACATGAACGCCAGCAGGGTGCACAGGGCCGTCACGAGCACCGTCTCGATGCCCGCGACCACCAGCGCAGCGCCCATGATCCTGCCGAAGTCGAGGAAGCCGGTCACGCTGGCTCCGCTCTCGCCACCCACGTCGGTCGCGGTCCGGGTGATCGCATCGATGATCCCTGCGGAGTCCAGGGCGAACCAGAGCGCAGCGGAGGCCGCGAGGATGATCACGGCCAGCGCCAGGGACAGCAGGAACGCCTGCTTCATCACCGACCACGGGTCGACGTGGGTCAGGTAGACGCGGGCCGCGCGGGGGCCGGACGAAGGCCGGACGGCGCTGCGGGCGACCCTGGCGACACTGGTCTGCTGCGGTCGGGCCTGCGCCGGAGCAGTGGCCGGGGCCGGAGCTGGGGCCGGGGTGGGGGTGGGAGCTGGCATGGCCGTGGGAGCCTGGGCCTGCGCTGTCGCGGCGGCCACCCCAGAGGCAACGGCTGCGGTCGCCGACGGGGGTGCCTGCGTGGCTGAGGGGGGGATCGGCGGCGCTGGAGCGGGCGCGAAGGCTGACGGGGGCGGGCTGGCGGGCCCTGCAGAGGCCGAGGTCACGGGCGGGATCAACACGCTGGGGCGCCGCCGGGCCGGCTCGGGACCCGTCATCCGAGCCGCCGGGCCGGGGCGACCGACAGCACGATCGGCCCCTGGCTGACCCTGCACCTGCTCACCCATCCCATGCTCCCGTCACCGACTGGGTCCGCCCTGATGGTATACCGGCGCTGCACAGTCGGCCCGGCGTCCGGTCACCGACCCGCACCGCGCCCCGGTGCGAACGACTCACTCGGCACTGTCGCCTGAGGATCCGTCGTCCTCGGTCAGGTCGTCCCCGGTGTCCTCGGGCGTCGCACCTGCCCTCGGCTCGGCCTCATGGGGGTCCGGGGCCTCACCGGCTCCCGGCTCCCCGGCCTGCGACCCCAGCTCCCCGGCCTCGTCGTCCTCATTGAGGTCCGCCGACCGAGCCACGCCCACCACACTGTCCCCCCCGGACAGGTCCATCAGGGACACGCCC
This sequence comes from uncultured Actinomycetes bacterium, assembly GCA_963714995.1. Taxonomy (GTDB): domain Bacteria; phylum Actinomycetota; class Actinomycetes; order S36-B12; family CAIYMF01; genus Prado023. The sequence continues at coordinate 68,907 of CAVQQP010000005.1, forward strand.
ATCGTGGCCCGACCCGTGGCACGGACCTGGTCCACGCGAGTCCGGATGACCACACCGTTGCTGGCGATGGCGTACAGCTCGTCGGACTCCTCGCAGATCAGCGCGCCCACCAGGGAGCCGCGCTGCTCGACGAGCTTCATGGCGGTGACGCCGTAGGTGTTCCGGCCCTGGGTGCGCCACTCCGTCACGGAGGTGCGCTTGGCATACCCACCATCGGTGACCGTGACCAGGTGTGACCCAGGACGCACGACCTCCATGGACAGCGCACTGTCCCCGGGACGCAGCCGGATCCCCTGCACGCCGGACGTGGCCCGGCCCATCGGGCGCAGCGTGGCGTCGTCCGCGCGGAACCGCACGGAGGCGCCCTTGGCCGAGACGAGCATCAACTCGTCGTCGGCGCTCACCAGCTGGGCGGAGATCAGCTCGTCGCCCTCGCGCAGGTTGATCGCCGCCAGGCCGTTGGAGCGGATCGAGTCGAACTCGCGCAGCCGGCTCTTCTTCACCATGCCGTCGCGGGTGGCGAGCACCAGGTAGTCCGCAGTGCCGAAGTCCCGCAGGTCCAGCACCTGGGCCACCGACTCGTCGGGCTGGAACGCCAGCAGGTTGGCCACGTGCTGGCCGCGGGCGTCGCGCCCGGCATCGGGCAGCTCGTAGCCCTTGGCCCGGTACACCCGGCCCTTGGTGGTGAAGAACAGGACCCAGTGATGGGTGGTGGTGACGAAGAAGTGGCTCACGACATCGTCACCGCGGAGTTGGGCGCCCTTGACCCCACGCCCACCGCGGCGCTGGGCCCGGTACAGCCCGACGTCGGTGGCCTTGGCGTACCCGCCCCGGGTCAGGGTCACGACGATGTCGCGCTCGGCGATGAGGTCCTCATCGGTCACGTCCCCCTCGTCGGCCACGATCTGGGTGCGCCGCTCGTCGCCGTACTTGGCCACGATCTCGGACATCTCGTCGGCCACGATCGTGCGCTGACGCTGCTCGCTGGCCAGGATCGACTGGTACTCGGCGATGTCGCGCATCAGGGCGTCGTAGCGCGACTGCAGCTCGTTGCGCTCCAGGGCCGCCAGCTTGCGCAGCTGCATGTCCAGGATCGCCTGGGCCTGGATCTCGTCGATCTCGAGCAGCTCCATCAGGCCCGCCTGCGCCTCCGCAGCCGAGCTCGACGCGCGGATGAGCGCGATGACCTCGTCGATCCGGTCGATCGCCTTGAGCAGTCCGCGCAGGATGTGGGCGCGCTCCTCGGCGACCCGCAGCCGGTGCGTGGTGCGCCGGCGGATCACGGTGATCTGATGGGAGATCCAGTGCCGGACGAACGCGTCCAGGGGCAGTGTCCGTGGGACACCGTCGACCAGGGCCACCATGTTGGCCCCGAAGGTCTCGCGCAGCTGGGTGTGCTTGTACAGCTGGTTGAGCACGACCTTGGGCACCGCGTCCTTGGACAGGACGATCTCCAGGCGCATCGTGTCACCGCTGGACTGGTCGATGATGTCCGAGATCCCGGACATCTTGCCCTGCTTGTGCAGGTCCACGATCTTGGCCAGCAGGTTGTCCGGGTTGACCTGGTAGGGCAGCTCGGTGACCACGAGCATCGTGCGCCCACGGGCGTCCTCGGTCACCTCGACGACCGCGCGCATCGTGATGAGGCCACGACCGGTGCGGTAGGCATCCTCGATCCCGCGGCGACCCACGATCTGGGCCCCGGTCGGGAAGTCCGGACCCGGGACCCGCTCCATGAGTGCGGCCAGCAGCTCCTCGCGGGAGGCCTCCGGGTTCTCCAACGCCCACATCACGCCCGAGGCGACCTCGCGCAGGTTGTGCGGCGGGATGTTGGTGGCCATGCCCACGGCGATGCCCGCGGAACCGTTGACCAGCAGGTTCGGGAACCGGGCAGGCAGGACCGTGGGCTCCTGGGTGCGGCCGTCGTAGTTCGGGACGAAGTCGACGGTCTCCTCGTCGATGTCCCGGGTCATCTCCATGGCCAGCTGGGCCAGACGGCACTCGGTGTACCGGGAGGCGGCCGCCCCGTCGTTGCCCGGCGAGCCGAAGTTCCCCTGACCCTGGACAAGCGGGTAGCGCAGCACCCATGCCTGGGTCAGCCGGACCAAGGTGTCATAGATGGCCAGGTCACCGTGCGGGTGGTAGTTGCCCATGACGTCGCCGACGACGCGCGCCGACTTCGAGAAGTTGCGATCCGGGCGGTACCCGCCGTCGTACATCGCGTAGAGCACGCGCCGGTGCACCGGCTTGAGCCCGTCACGCACGTCGGGCAGCGCCCGGGACACGATCACGCTCATCGCGTAGTCGAGGTAGGAGCGCTGCATCTCGACCTGCAGGTCGATGGGCTCGATCCGGCCGTGGATGCCGGGGCCGTCGGTGATCTCAGTCATCAGATGTCCAGGAACCTCACGTCGCGGGCGTTGCGCTGGATGAACGACCGACGGCTCTCGACGTCCTCGCCCATCAGCGTCATGAACAGTTCGTCGGCCTGGGCCGCGTCATCGAGGGTGACCTGGAGCAGGATGCGCACCTCGGGATTCATCGTGGTGTCCCGAAGCTCCTGCCAGTTCATCTCGCCGAGGCCCTTGTAGCGCTGGATCGCCTCCTCCTTGGGCAGCTTGCGCCCGGCGGCGACTCCGGCCTCGATCAGCGCGTCACGCTCCCGCTCGGAGTAGGCGTACTCGGGTGCGGACTTGATCCACTTGATCTTGAACAGCGGTGGCTGTCCCAGGTACACGTGTCCGTGCTCGATCAGGGGGCGCATGTAGCGGAAGAGCAGGGTCAGCAGCAGGGTCCGGATGTGCTGGCCGTCGACGTCGGCGTCGGCCATGAGGACGAGCTTGTGGTAGCGCAGCTTGTCCTTGTCGAACTCGTCCTGGACCCCGGCCCCCATCGCCGAGATCAGGGCCTGGACCTCGTTGTTCTGCAGGACCTTGTCGATCCGGGCCTTCTCGACGTTGAGGATCTTGCCCCGGATCGGCAGGATCGCCTGGGTCTTGGGATCCCGCGCCTGACGGGCCGACCCACCGGCCGAGTCGCCCTCGACGATGAACAGCTCGCAGTTCTCCGGCTCCCGGCTGGAGCAGTCGATCAGCTTGCCCGGCAGGCCGCCGCCGCCGAGCAGGCCCTTGCGGTTGCGGGCCAGGTCGCGTGCCTTGCGCGCGGCCATCCGGGCGTGGCTGGCCGAGACCGCCTTGCGGGCGATCTCGCGGCCCTCGGCGGGGTTCGCCTCGAACCAGGCTCCCAGCTGCTCGAACACCACCGACTGGACCACGGTCTTGGCCTCGGTGTTCCCCAGCTTGGTCTTGGTCTGGCCCTCGAACTGCGGCTCGCGCAGCTTCACGCTGACGATGGCGGTCAGGCCCTCGCGGATGTCCTCGCCGGAGAGGTTCGCGTCCTTCTCCTTGAGGATGTTCCAGACGCGGGCGAACTTGTTCACCAGGGTGGTCAGTGCCGCGCGGAAGCCCTCCTCGTGGGCACCGCCCTCCGTCGTGTTGATCGTGTTCGCGAAGGTGTAGACGCTCTCGTTGAACAGGTCGCTCCACTGCATGGCGATCTCCGCCGAGATGCCCTTCTCGAGGTCCTCGGCGAAGAACTCGATCACCGTGGGATGGGCCGCGCCGCGCTTGGCGTTCAGGTACCGGACGAAGTCGGCGATGCCGCCCTCGTAGTGGTAGGTCACCTGCCGAGGCCCGAGCTGCTCCTCCACGGAGTCGTCGTCGGTGGGGTGGACGCGCTCGTCGGCCAGGGCGATCGTCAGGCCGCGGTTGAGGAACGCCATCTCCTGGAACCGCCTCGACAGCGTCTCGAAGTCGTAGTGGGTGGTCTCGAAGATGTCCTCGTCGGCCCAGAAGGTGACCGAGGTCCCGGTGTCCTGGGTCGCCTCGTCCTTGGACAACGGCGCCTGCGGAACCCCGTGGGCGTACTCCTGCCGGAACACGTGCCCCTCACGGCGGACCGTGACGTCCAGGCGGGTGGACAGGGCGTTCACCACTGAGACACCCACGCCGTGAAGGCCGCCGGAGACGGCGTATCCGCTGCCGCCGAACTTGCCGCCGGCGTGCAGCACCGTGAGCACGACCTCGACGCCCGGCTTGCCCTCGCTGGCCACGATGTCCACGGGGATGCCGCGGCCGTTGTCCACGACCCGGACCCCGCCGTCAGCCAGCAGCGTCACCTCGATCCGGTCGCAGTGGCCGGCCAGGGCCTCGTCGACCGAGTTGTCCACGACCTCGTACACCAGGTGGTGCAGGCCACGCTCCCCGGTGGATCCGATGTACATGCCCGGCCGCTTGCGCACGGCGTCCAGCCCTTCGAGGACTGTGATCGCACTCGCGTCATAGGACACCTGGCAACTCCTGACTCTGGTGGGACTGGCGAACGCCGGCCGGGAGCCCTGGGCACCTTGGGGGCGCACAACTCCACACCGGCCGCGTGATGCCGCGATTCTACCCTGTTCAGCGCCGTCGACGGCCGGAAATCCACATAGGACGCGCACAGGGCGTCGCACCTGCTGGGGACGATCCCCCCCACATGCCTGCCACCATGACGCTCGTGGCGGCGATTCTGCGCCCGGGTACCGCGGGGGCCCCGATCAGCCGTAGGTGTCGCGCGGCCCCCGGCCCCGGACCCGCAGCCGACCCCGCGTGCGTGGCGGGGTCGGGCCGACCACCCGGATCTCGCGGACGACCCCGGGACCCACCTGGGCCTCGATCGCCGTGCGCAGGGTGGGCATCATCAGCCGCAGCTGCTCGGCCCAGGCCGTGGAGGAGGTCCGGATGAGCAGCACCCCGGTCTGCGGGTCGAACGCCTCCGGCGAGGCGTGCTCGGCGTTGGCGGTCCCGACGATGTCGGGCCACATCCCGAGGAGTCGGGCGACGTCGAGGCCGGTGCGCCACCCGTGCTCGTCGACGAGCCGGGACCAGGCTCCCCCGATGGCCATGGGATCGCGCTCGTCCGGGCCCGGCCCGGAGAACCCGGCCACCGGCCGGCGCCGACGCCTGGTGGCCGAGGGACGGGCGGGCCGCGGTGGATCGGTCGCTGCTGCGCCGGACCGGGCTGCGGACCTGACCCGGGACAGCACGGCACGCGCCGCGTCCGGGACTCCGGCGGGCGAGCCCTCGGGGTCCTCCGTGGGGGTCGACGGCCCCGGTCGGGTGGTGGCCGACGCGGGCGGCGGGTCGGCACCGAGGTGACCTGCGCCCTGCGGAGCGGCGGCGCCGGGGTCGGACGTCGCACTCATGCGGCGCCCTGGATCAGGTCGACGACCGCCACCGTGTGACCGCGCAGGACCCCGGGCACGTCCTCCGGGACGGCCGCGGTGATCAGGACCTGCTCCACCCCGGCGACAGCACCGGCCAGTCGCGCCCGACGATCTGCGTCGAGCTCGGCGAAGACGTCGTCGAGGATCAGCACCGGCTCCCCACCGGGGCCAGCCTCGGCACGGACAATGTCATAGGACGCCAGCCGCAGGGCCAGGGCCATGGACCAGGACTCACCGTGCGAGGCGTACCCGCGCACAGGCATCCCGTGCAGGGTCACCGACAGCTCGTCCCGGTGCGGACCCACCAGGGTGATCCCCCGCGCGAACTCCTCGTCGCGTCGGGCCAGCAGGGCAGCACGCACCCGCTCCTCCACCTCGTCGCGTCCGAGTCCCGCCACGTCCGGGACACCCGGGACGTACTCGATACGGGCCCGGGGATCCCGGTCCCCGGGGGCCACTGCCCGGTAGGACTCGGACAGGGGCAGGGACAGCCGGTCCACAAGCGCGGCCCGGGCGCGGATCACCTCGGCGGACAGGGCAGCCAGTTGGTCGTCCCAGATGGACAGGGTCGCCTCGGCTGCCGATCGGCTGCGCGCACCCCCGCCGCGCAGTGCCGACGCGGACTTCAGCAGGGAGTTCCGCTGCCGCAGCACCCGCTCCAGGTCGGACAGCACGGCGTCGAACCGCGGCGCGAGGGCCACGGTGAGCTCGTCGAGGTACGTGCGGCGCTCCCCCGGGTCCCCCTTGACCAGGAACAGGTCCTCGGGGGCGAACAGCACCCGGGACACCTGTCCCAGGACATCGCGCTGCCGCGGTACCGGCGAGCGGTTGAGGCGGGCCCGGTTCGCCTTCCCCGGGGTGATCTCCAGCTCGACGACCACCTCCCGGCCACCCCGATCGGCATGGACCCGGACCACGGCACGCTCGGCCCCCTGGCGGACCAACGGAGCATCCGTGGCCACCCGGTGCGAGCGCAGCGAGGCCGCATAGCCGATGGCCTCGATGAGGTTGGTCTTGCCCTGCCCGTTGGCACCCACGAAGGTGGTCACCCCGGCGGGGAGGTCGAGCTCCACGGTCGTGTAGGACCGGAAGTCGACCAGGCCGAGGTGGGTGACGTGCACGCGGCTAGGACGGAAGGCGGACGGGCATCAGCAGGTACAGGTAGTCATCGGAGGCATCCGCGTCGAAGCTCGCCGCCCCCGTGAGCACAGCCGGCTTGTTGGCATTCGTGAAGGCCATGTTGGTCACAGGCTTCGAGATCGCCGCGAGGCCCTCGAGCAGGTACCCGGGGTTGAAGGCGATCCGCTCCATGGGCTCACCCGTCACGACGCACTCGATGGCATCGAGCCCGATGGCGTCGTCGCCCGTGCCGGCCTCGAGCACGAGCTCCTGGCCGTTGAAGATCATCTTGACCGCACTCGAGCGCTCAGCCACCAGGGCGACGCGCTTGACCGCCTCGGTGAGCGCGGCGGTCTCGACGCGGGCCACCGTGGGGGACTCCGAGGGCAGGAGCGCCCGGTACTTGGGGAAGTCCCCCTCCAGCAGGCGCGTGGTGGTCCGTCGGTCCAGCCCTTCGATTCCCAGCAGCCCCTCACCGAGGGCCGCTGACCCGAACGCCAGATGGACCTCGTCGGCGTGGGCCAGTGCCTTGGCGGTGTCGGCGAGGGTGCGCGCGGGCACGAGGGCCGCCGCGGTGAAGTCGGCTGCCTGGGGAGTCCACGAGAACGTGCGCACGGCGAGGCGGTAGCGATCGGTCGCGGCCAGCGTCACCTGGTCGCCGTCCACCTCGACGCGCACGCCGGTGAGGAACGGGAGCGCATCATCGCGACCCGCGGCGACCGCCACCTGTGCGACAGCGCCTGCCAGGACTGTCCCGGGGACGCTGCCGCTGGGGTTGGGCATGGCCGGAAGGGGCGGGTACTCCTCCACGGGAAGCGTGGGCAGCTCGAACGAGGCACGACCACACCGGACGCGCAGCCTGGTCCCGTCGATCTCGATGTCCACGGGCTGGGCGGGCAGGGATCGGGCGATGTCGACCAGCAGGCGTCCATTGACCAGGGCCACGCCGGCGTCAGCCACGTCGGCGGAGACCTCGACCCGTCCCGACACCTCGTAGTCGTAGCTGGCGATGGACAGCGTCGGCTCGGCACCCGCCACGCACTCCAGGCGCAGCCCTGACAGCATCGGCAGCGCAGGTCGGGTGGGTACGGTCCTGCCGGCCCATGCCACGGCATCGGCGAACTGGTCACGGTCGACGCGGAACTTCACGAACTCCTCCTGGATGTGCGCTGTGCGGGTCACCCTACGACGCCCCGGTGACACGGGGTCGCACCGCCGCGACGACACCCACTCTGTGAGCCGTCAGCGCGGGTCGGCGTGCACCAGCTGCTCCGACCTCGGGAACGGGAGTCATCCACAGGCGGCTGGGCCCTGAGGGCGGTTCATCGAATCCTCCCTAAGTAAGTGGAGTCTTCGTAGTAGGTGCTGTGGATCCTGGGGACAACCGCCGTTGCCGCAGGTCGCGGCGCGTGTCCGTGACCACAGGGGCTGTGGGCGCAGCTGAGTCGGACCCATGTGATTCGTGGATATCCGCCTCGCCTGCACATGCCCCGACGCACCTGTCCACAGCCGGGCTGCCAATGCGGGAATGACACGCCCGGTGCCATGCGCGCGTCATCCACAGCCCTCACGATCGACAGGGGGCTCTCAGCGAGTGGCTGCAGAGGTCCGGATCCGGGCCGTGAGGTCCATCACCGAGTTGTACAGCGAGCGCCGCTCGGCCATGAGCGTGCGGATCTTGCGATCGGCGTGCATCACCGTCGTGTGGTCCCGGCCCCCGAAGAGCTCACCGATCTTGGGCAGGGACAGGTCCGTGAGCTCACGGCACAGGTACATGGCGACCTGACGGGCAGTCACCAGGGTCCGGGAGCGGGACTGCCCGGTCAGGTCATCGATGGTCACCGAGTAGAACTTCGCCGTCTCGAGCATGATGGCGGGCGCCGTGATCTCCGGGCCGGCCTCGTTCGGGATGACGTTGCGCAGCACCTCCTCGGCGAGGCTGAGGTCCACGGGCCGCTTGCTGAGGCTGGCGAAGGCGGTCACGCGGATGAGCGCCCCCTCGAGCTCGCGGATGTTGCGCGAGATCTTGCTGGCGATGTACTCCAGCACGTCGGCCGGGACGGTGATGCCCTCCTGGTCGGTCTTGCGGCGCAGGATGGCGATCCGGGTCTCGAGGTCGGGCGGCTGGATGTCGGTGGTCAGCCCCCAGCCGAACCGCGTGCGCATGCGGTCCTCGAAGTCCTTGAGACGGTTCGGGGCGATGTCGGAGGTGATGACGATCTGCTTGTTGGCGTTGTGCAGGGTGTTGAACGTGTGGAAGAACTCCTCCTGGGTCTGCACCTTGCCCGACAGGAACTGGATGTCATCGACGAGCAGGACGTCGACGTCGCGGTAGCGGCGCTGGAACTGCAGGGCGGCGTCGTCGCGGATGGAGTTGATGAACTCGTTGGTGAACTCCTCGCTGGAGACGTAGCGCACCCGGGTGCCCGAGTAGAGCATCTGCGTGTAGTGGCCGATGGCGTGCAGCAGGTGGGTCTTGCCCAGGCCGGACTCCCCGTAGATGACCAGCGGGTTGTAGCTGCGGGCCGGCTGCTCGGCCACGGCCACCGCCGCAGCGTGGGCGAACCTGTTGCTGGCACCAGCGACGAACGTGTCGAACGTGTAGCGCGGGTTCAGCCGCGCCGACTGCTCGGGCTTCACCTCGGTGGCCCGTGCCGCAGGACGCACCACCGGCTGGGGGCCGGTCGGATCACTCGGCCGGTCGGCGTAGGTGGAGTCCGCCCAGATGTCGGCGAGGTCGTCGTCGACGTCCAGGGACGGATCGACGGTCACGGCCAGGCTGATGTCGCGGCCCAACAGGGCTGCCAGGGAGTTCTCGATGGGCGGGCGCAGGTGGGACTCGAGGACGTCCTTGGCGAACGGGTTCGGTGCGGCCAGGACCGCGACGCTCCCGTACACGTTGACCAGTCGGGACGAGCTGCAGGAACGCGCGGTGGGAGCGGCTGAGGGCCGTGCTGTCCAGCGAGCTGATGGCGCTGGCCCAGATCTCCGCCGGGTCTGCAGTGTCATCCACGGGTGAACCTCTTTCCTGGCTGTGCGCCCCCGAGCCACGATCCGCACCGCGGACAGCCCGGCGAACCTATGCCAGCCGGATGGCGGCGTGCAAGAGTTTTCCACAGGTTGGCGGCCGTCCCGACCGGGGGCCGACTCCCGCCCGGATCACCGCGGTGCCCGCACGGCTTCGAGATGGGCGCCCGAGCATCCGCGACTGACGCACGCGCGTTTGACCGGTCCTCGGGCTGGTGCGTACCTTAGTACCCAGGAAGAGGTCCGTCCGGCCATTGGTGAGCATGCCGAGGGCTCTTCGCCCACGATCACCCAGCCGCAAGGATGAGACGCCATGAAGCGCACTTTCCAGCCGAACAACCGTCGGCGTGCACGCACGCACGGCTTCCGCACCCGCATGAGCACCCGGGCGGGTCGTGCCGTGCTCGCCGCACGTCGCGGCAAGGGTCGCACTCGTATCTCGGCCTAGTTGCCGAGCCGGTCGTGCTGCCCGGGCGTCGAAGGATCCGGCGCGCTGAGGACTTCCGCGTCGTGATGCGCGCGGGATCCCGTGCTGCCTCCCGCACCTTGGTCGTGCACGCCCGTGCCACGCAGACCCCCCTGCCTGCGCGTGCGGGATTCGTCGTGGGTCGTTCCGTGGGGGGATCCGTGGTCCGCCATCGGGTGACCCGGCAGTTGCGCCACCTGATGGCGGGGCATCTGGCGGGCCTGCCAGCCGGCACCGACGTGGTCGTGAGGGCACTTCCGGCTGCCGCGGGGGCGTCGGGTGCGGAACTCGCCGACGATCTGTCCTCGAGTGTTCGACGGGTCATGTCCAGGCTGGGACACGAGGCTGGGACGTCCCAGGTGGTGGCCCAATGACAAGGGGTCCAGGACTCGGATCTGCCGCACGGCGGGCATGGGACATGACCCTTGGTCGTGTGCTGTCCCTGATCCTCGTCGGCGGAATCCGGGGCTATCAGCGGTTCATCTCACCGCTCTCGGGGCCCACCTGTCGCTACTACCCCACATGTTCGGCTTATGCTCTGGGGGCGGTGCGCACCCATGGGCCGGTCAAGGGGTTCCTCCTTGCGGTCGGACGGCTGGTGCGCTGCAACCCCTGGTCCTCGGGTGGGATCGATCACGTGCCGGAGCAAGGGTCCTGGCGGGGTGGTAAGGACGTCCGTCCCACCACGCAACGAGTAGGGAGCTAGTTCGTGTTCCTCTGGGAATGGCTGCAGGACGCAGTCTCATGGGTCCTTGTGCTCTGGCACGAGTTCTGGTCGCTCTTCCTGGACCCGGACAGCGGCTGGGCCTGGGTCCTGTCCATCGTGGGCCTGGTCATCGTCATCCGGATCATGCTGATCCCGCTGTTCGTCAAGCAGATCCGGGCCCAGCGCAACATGCAGGCCATCCAGCCCCAGCTCAAGGCGATCCAGACCAAGTACGCCGGGGACAAGGAGCGCCAGTCCCAGGAGATGATGGCGCTCTACAAGGACACCGGGACCAACCCGTTGGCCTCCTGCCTGCCGATCCTGCTGCAGGCCCCGATCTTCTTCGCCCTCTTCCGGGTCCTGCAGAACATCGCGGCCGAGGTCCCGGTCGGGGTGTTCAAGTGGCCCCAGTACTCCGACCTCCTGGCGTCGGCGCACGATGCGTCCATCTTCGGCGTCCCGCTGTACGGGACCTTCGCAAACGCCGCCGAGACCCCGAACCCGACGAACACCAAGGTCCTGGCCGTCATCCTGATCATCCTGATGTCGGTGACCAGCTTCATCACCCAGCGCCAGCTGCTGTTGAAGAACACCGCGAGCGACAACCCCATCGCTCAGCAGATGAAGATCATGATGTACATCTTCCCCGTGATGTTCGCCGTCGGCGGCCTGAACTTCCCGATCGGTGTGCTCATCTACTGGTTCACCACCAACCTGTGGACGATGGGACAGCAGTTCTGGGTGATCCGGAACAACCCCCAGCCCGGTACCCCCGCGGCGGAGGCCGCAGCAGCACGCAAGGCAGCGAAGGCAGCCCGGAAGGGGCTGCCCGTTTCGCCCGAATCGTCGGGTTCTGCGCCCATGATCACCGGTGAGGTCGTCACGGACGACAAGCCCAGTGGCCGCACCCAGCCGAAGAAGCAGCCTCGAAGCAAGCGGACGGGTCCACCACCCAAGTCCAGCTGAGCACCAGCGAGGCATCACTGGAGGAACAATGAGCAACAGGTCAGAGCTTGAGCGTGAGGGTGACATCGCGGCCGACTACTTGGAGGCCCTGCTTGACATCGCCGACCTCGACGGGGATATCGACATGGACGTGGAGCGAGATCGCGCCATGGTCTCCATCGTCGGTGGCGATCTCGACGACCTGGTGGGTCCGGACGGCAAGGTGCTGGAGGCACTCCAGGAGCTGACCAGGCTCGCTGTCACCCGCGAGACCGGGGAGCGCAGCCGGCTCATGCTGGACATCGCCGGCTTCCGGGCCGCCCGCCGTCGCGAGTTGGCCGAGCTGGGTGAGCGCGCTGTCGCCGACGTCCGGCGCACCGGCGAGCCGGTCAAGCTGGCCCCGATGACGGCATTCGAGCGCAAGGTGGTGCATGACGTCGTCGCGGATGCTGGCCTGCGCAGTGAGAGTGAGGGCGAGGGCGCTGCCCGCCGCGTGGTGGTCATGCCGGCGTGATCGATGTTCCACGTGAAACGGAGCTCCGGGAGCGCTACTCGGGCATCCCGGGGATGCTGCACTTCGCGGACATCCTCGCCACGCGAGGCGTGGAACGCGGCCTGATCGGCCCACGCGAGGTACCCCGCCTGTGGTCCCGGCACCTGGTCAACTGCGCCGTCGTGGCGCAGGAGTCCACCGAGGAGATGCCCACGGGGGCCACCGTGGCCGACGTGGGCTCCGGGGCGGGCCTTCCTGGCGTGGTCTGGGCCCTCGTGCGCCCCGATCTGCGTGTGACCCTGATCGAGCCGCTGCTCCGACGAAGCACCTTCCTGTCGGAGACCGTGGCCGAGGTGGGTCTCGAAGGTCGCGTGCAGGTGCTGCGCGCTCGCGCGGAGGATGGTGCTCCCGGGTCCTACGACATCGTCACCGCTCGCGCCGTGGCGAGGCTCCCCCAGTTGCTCTCCTGGACTCTGCCACTGGCCAGGGTGGGGGGCCTTGTGCTGGCGCTGAAGGGATCCGGTGCTGCCCAGGAGGTGCAGGAGGCGGAGTCGGTGCGCAGCTCGCTGGGTGCCGGGCCGATGACGATCCGTGGGTACGGTGTGGGCATCATCGATCCGCCGACGACGGTGGTCATGATCCCGCGGGTGCGGTGACGCAGGCACGGGACGCGATGACGCGCACAGTGCCCGCACACAGCGCTCTGTGAGCACGCAACCACCCACCGTAGTAAATGCGACGAAACGGACATACCGTCCCCACGTTATCCACAGGGATTCTGTGGATAACGCCGTTCTCGGCGGATCGGACCTAGGCTCTGGGCCGAGAGTCAGGAGGCAGTGTGAGCAACATCACATTCGAGGGTCCCGCACGGGACACCTGGGCGGATGTGCTGCGGGATCACCGCGGGACGTCAGCCGCGCCGGCCGGGGCCGACGGGTCGGGAACCGCCACTGCACCGCCGATCCACTTCGCCGAGCTCCCCCTGGCAGCGATCCGCCCGAACCCGCGCCAACCACGCACCACGTTCGACGAGGAGGCTCTCGATGAGCTGGCTGCCTCGCTGGCGGAGATCGGTCTCCTGCAGCCCGTCGTGGTGCGCCCGCTGGGGGATGTCCCTGTGGACAGCCCTGGTCCCTCTGACGAGGGGGCCCAGTACGAACTCGTCGCTGGGGAGCGCCGGTTGCGCTGCGCCCACCGCCTGGGGTGGGACACGATCCCGGCGGTGGTGCGTCCCACGGACGACGCCGACCTGCTCCGCGACGCCCTGCTGGAGAACATCCACCGAGCCGCCCTCAATCCGCTGGAGGAGGCAGCGGCCTACCAGCAGCTGTTGACCGACTTCGCGTGCACACAGGAGGAGCTCTCAGCACGCGTGGGGCGCTCACGCCCGCAGATCGCCAACACCATCAGGCTGCTCCGCCTTCCCCCGGCGGTGCAGCGGCGGGTGGCGGCCGGCGTCCTGTCCCAGGGACATGCCCGTGCCCTGCTGTCCCTCCCGGATGACGCCAGCATGGAGGCCCTCGCGACCCGGATCGTGGCCGAGGGGTTGTCCGTGCGCAGTGTCGAGGAGATCGTCGCGCTGGGCGATGAGCCGCGCAAGGTGCGCACTCGGCGACCGCGGCGGACCGGCTCGGATGCGGACCTCGAGGAGCTCGCCGGGGTGCTGGCCGACCGCCTGGACACGCGCGTCCAGGTCACCATGGGCAAGTCCAAGGGACGGGTCACCATCGAGTTCGCCGGGCGGGACGACCTCGACAGGATCCTCGACGTGCTCGCTCCCCCAGGGACGCCGACCTAGGACAGCCGGGCCCGGGCCAGTCCTTGGTGGGACACGCCGGACCTGCTGTGGACAACCTTCCCAGAGATGTCCGGGCACCGACCTAGGATCTGCCCATGACCATCACGAGCACCGACGACCGCCTTGAGGTCGTGCACGAGTCCGACGTCGACAGTCACCCGCGGGCCGAGGTCCCACCGGGCCAGTCCGTGGGACAGGGTCCTGACGCAGCTCCGGACCAGGCCTCGAGCCGCCCCACCTTCACGATCACCGACGCGGCCACCGCCTGCTCGGTGAGCCGCAAGACGATCACCCGCAAGTTGCCCGAACTGGCCGGGCATGGTGCGGCCAAGGACGACGACGGGGTCTGGCGGATCCCGGTGGAGGCACTGCTGGCAGTCGGCCTGCACCCGGGCCGATCCCTGCCGGAGGCCGCCCCTGCTGCTGCCCGGCCGGCTGCCCCGCCGCATCCACAGGTGCGTCCCGTGGAGCAGGACACCGTCACCATCCCGCGCGACCGCTGGGATGACGTCCGGATCCGGCTGGCGCGCGCGGAGGCCGAGGCTGCCGAGCGCGGACTGGCCCTGGCCGATGCCCGGCTGGCCCTCCGGGCCCTGACCGCAGGACCGGTCACCGCAGCACGGCAGGAGGACGCCGCGATCCGCCGGGATGACGCCACCCCCCGCGCCCTGGACGCGCACGTCCCCCCTGCTGACCCGGCAGGCCAGCGCCCGACCCAGGATGAGGGAGCGCCGGCAGGCCAGCCCGCACCCCCCACCTCGGCCCCTCCGGGCAGCGCGCAGGGCACAGACCCCGGGGCTTCCGGCACGCCGTCGGCCGTCACGGCGTCGGGGCATGGCCACCTGGCCTCCCCGGAGGCCGACCCAGGCGGCTCCCCGGACATCGTGGCAGCTCGCAACCTTGCCGCCCGCACAGGAGGGTACGTCCCCGCCGGGGCGGCGCCGGGGAAGAAGCGCCGGTGGTGGCAATCCCGCTGACGGCACGGACGTCGGGCCGGCGCACGGCGACGTGACCGACGTGCCGTAGGTCACGTCACTGGGACACCTGGTGCCGCGTCCCTGGGACATGACACACCGTGGCCTTGAGCCGGCCCATCACCCCTGTGCCTGCGCCTGCCGGGGTCGGCGGACGCACAGGACGGGCCCCGATGACGGTGTCACACCGCGGGGGACCCCTCGGCGATCGCCCGCTCCACGAGGACCTGGAACACCTGTCCCAGGTCAAGCCCCGCGGCCTCGACGGCCTGGGGAAGCAGTGAGGTCTCCGTGCAGCCAGGAGCGACATTGACCTCGAGGAAGGTCACCTGGCCGTCCTGACCCACGATGAGGTCAGCCCGCGACAGGTGGCGCAGGCCGAGGAGCTCGTGTGCGGCCACGGCCGTGCGGGCGCACATCTCGGCAGCCTGCTCGCTGATCCTCGCCGGGGCGAAGAACTCCGTGGTCCCGGCGGTGTAGCGCGAGGCATAGTCGTACACGCCCGAGTCAGGAACGATCTCCACCGCGGGCAGGGCCCGGATGCTCCCGTCCGCGTCCTCGATCACGGTCACCGCCACCTCGGTTCCCGGCACATGGGCCTCGAGCATCGCGGTGTCGGCATAGGCGAAGCATCCGACCATGGCCCCTGCCAGGTCGGAACCATCACGAACGATCGCGACGCCGAGGGCGGAGCCACCTCGGGTGGGCTTGACGACCAGCGGCAGGCCGATCCGTGCCACGAGCGAGTCCAGCACCGCACCGGCCCCCAGGTCGCGGAATGTGGCGTGGGGGAGCGCTACTGCCGGTGCGGAACGGACGTCACCTCCGGCCACATGGGCCTTGGCGACCATCTTGTCGAAGGCCAGTCGGCAGGCGTCCGGGCGGGACCCGACGTACGGGATGGCCAGGCTGTCCAGGACGTCGCGCAGCGAGCCGTCCTCACCGCTGGCCCCATGCAGGAGCGGGATCACGCAGTCCGGGCGGGAGGCCGCCAGGTCGCCGAGGAGGCTGGCATCGAGGTCGTGGACGGTCACGCTCTCGCCCACCGTGCGCAGGGCCTCGGCGACGCGTCTGCCCGAGCGGATGGAGACATCGCGCTCGTGGGACAACCCACCAGCGAGGATGACGATCGATCGGGACATTGTCCTACCCCTTGTCCTAGGCCAAATCGGGTGCGGGTGTGGTCATCAGGGCCTCGTCGTTGTGTCGGCGAACCACTCCCGGAGCCGCCCGACCGAAGGTGGCCACCAGGCCGAGCTCGTCGTCGATGACGTTGCCGAGCCGGCGTACGCCCTCCTGGATGCGCTCCGGTGTGGGGTAGCAGTAGCTCAGTCGCAGGGACCGGCGGTTGGCCTCCTGCTCAGCGTCCCCGACGAAGAAGCCGGTCCCGGGGACATAGGCCACCAGGGCCGCGACGGCCCGCGGCAGCATCGCCCGGGCGTCCAGGCCCTCGGGGAGGGTCACCCACGAGTAGAACCCTCCGGCCGGCTCGGTCCAGGTGGTCCCGGGAGGCATGTGGTCGCCCAACGCCGCCAGAAGCGCATCCCGGCGCTCGCGGTACAGCTCCCGGAAGACCGCGATCTGGTCCATCCAGGGGTTGGTGGCCAGGTACTCCGAGACGGTGAGCTGTGCGTAGTTCGAGGGGCAGAGGACGGCGGCCTCGGCCGCCAGGACCAACTTCTCCCGCACGCCGTGCGGGGCCACTGCCCACCCGACGCGCAGTCCGGAGGCGATCGTCTTGGAGAACGAGCCCAGGTACACCACACCCTCGGCCTCATCGGCGCGGATCGCGCGCGGAACCTGGCCGTCGAAGCCCAGCAGCCCGTACGGGTCGTCCTCGAGGAGCAGGATCCCGTTCGCGCGGGCCACCTCGAGCACGTCATGGCGTCGCTGCTGTCCCTGGGTCAGACCCGCTGGGTTGTGGTACGACGGGATCGTGTAGATCATCTTGATCCGACCGCCGTCAGCGCGCACCTGCCGGATGGCCTCGGTCAGGGCGACCGGTGACAGTCCCTGGTCGTCCATGGCCACATGGACGACGCGGCACTCGTAGGAGCGGAAGACCCCCAGGGCGCCGACATAGGAGGGCGACTCCACGAGCACCACGTCGCCGGGGTCGCAGAATGTCCGCACGACCAGGTCGAGGGCCATCTGGGACCCGGTGGTGACCACGATGTCGTCGGGATGGGCGGAGATCCCCACGGGCGCCATCACCTCGAGGATCTGCTCGCGCAGCCGCTCATCGCCCTGACCCGACCCGTACTGGAGCGCGGTGGCCCCCCGCTCGCGGATGAGCCGGGCGACCGTGTCGCTCATCGCGTCGAGGTCCAGGGCCGAGACGAAGGGCATCCCGCCGGCCAGCGACACCACCTCCGGTCGGCTGGCGACCGCGAACAGAGCGCGGATCTCGGAGGCCGCCAGACCATGGGCCCGTTGGGCATAGCTGGTGAACCACGGGTCGAGGCGCGTGCCAGGGGACATGTGCCTAGGATGCCCGATGGGAGGTGGACTCGTGAAAGCGGTGCGGTGGGTCCTGCTCGGAACAGCAGCCCTGGCCGTCGGCGCGACGGCGGGCTTCGCGGTCTCGCTCCTGCGGCCGCGCAGGTACGCCGACTTCACCGGCGTGCGGACCGGCGGTCGGGACGATGGCCCCGGGTTAGCGACTCGATAAGCCGCAGACTGTTCTCCGTGTCGGTCGCATGGCGTACATTTGCCAAAGCCATGGGGAGGAGTCGTTGATGGGGCTGAGAGCACGGATGGGGACGGTCGCGTTGACGGGTTCGGCGCTGCTGGCCTCGACGCTGGGCGCCGTGGCCCCGGTGTCGGCGGACACCCCGGGGACGACCGGTTCGATCACGTGCGCGGTCACCGCTCCGGGGACCCCGGTCGTGACCCTGATGGACACCCCGGTGAGCGGCAACGTGACCTGCACCCACAACCCCCTCCCGGGACAAGTCGCCCTGCCCGTGGCCTACACCCTCGTGCCCTACGTGCCCGACGCCACCGGTCCGTTCAACGGCAAGCTCGCGTTCGACCCCGCGACCGGCAACTTCCTCTACACGCCGGGGTTCTACCCTCCCGATCCCCTCAGGGACGGCAAGCAGGACAAGCTCCCCGAGTTCTCCGGCCCCGACTCGTTCACGGTGAGTGCCACCGCGACGGACGGCGCCCAGACCACGTTCGAGGTCCCGATCCAGATCCAGTCCCTGCCGCGGTCCTGCAAGGCGGACTTCGCCCCGACGACCCGCACCATGTTCAACGACCCCTCGGGATCCGAGGCCAAGCAGTACCAGATGCTGCGCTACCTCATCGACATGATCGACTGCACGCCGGCGCTGAACCCGGACGGGACCCAGGCCTCGATCAAGTTCAGCTTCTACTCGTTGACCTATGCCCCCGTCCAGTCGGCCCTGACCGCGGCGGCGGGACGCGGTGTCTCGGTGCAGGCCCTCACGAACAGCCACTCCGACAAGTACTCGTCGTGGCGCGAGCTGAGCCGGACACTGGGCACCGATTCGACAGCCGCCAACTTCGCCACCACGTGCTGGCAGGGGTGCATGACTCCCCGGACACCTCCGACCGAGGGCGGTCCCACCTCCTGGTACGCGGCGGATGCCACGACGTTGACGTCGAACACCGTCGTGTTCACGGATCGCTCCCGTCCGGGAAGCCAGGCGATCAGCACCTGGCGCTACGACTTCGGCGACGGCACGTTCGCCGACGGTCCCGGTCCGCACGTCAAGACCTACCAGATCCCGGGGACGTACAAGACGTCGCTGACCGTGACTGACCTGGCCGGCCTGACCCACACGACGGTCGGTGAGAAGACGCTCCCGGACAACTTGGAGCCGATGTACCCCTCGCTGCACTCCAAGATCTACCTGTTCTCCACCGTGGGCCAGGGGGCGAACGCCCGACAGTGGGTCAGCGCCTACAGCTCGGGGAACCCGACGTACCAGCAGTCGCGCAAGGGGTTCAACAACCTCAACATCGCGGTCGGCGACAAGGCTCTCCACGACATCTTCAGCACCTACTTCGCCGACCTGGTCAAGGGATCACGGGGCGAGTTGATCACCACGAACTACTTCCGGACCTTCGCGTCGCCCGGGAACCCGGCCACCGGCGCGCGGCCGACGACTGTGCACTTCGCGCCGCAGATGTCCGGTGACATCAACCGTGACATCCTCAAGTCCATCAAGTGCTGGAGCGGCCCCAAGGGCAAGCGGAAGCGCACGGACATCAAGGTCTCCATGTTCGTCCTGACCCGCCGCGGGGTGGCCTCCGACCTGTGGCGACTGGCCATGCAGAAGGGCTGCAACGTCGAGATCGTCTACACGCAGATGAGCCAGCGGGTCAAGGGCCCGAACGGCAAGTGGCTGGAGAACGAGGACGGCGAGGAGATGGGCTACGGCTCGGCGGACTGCCTGTCCACCCCGCCGACCAAGGTGATCGTCACCAAGGCGAGCAAGGGCAAGCCGGCCAAGCGCAAGGTGGTCAAGAACGACCTCAACGGTCCGGACGGAGCGTGCAGCGGGGGGTCCCTGCGTGGCTCGGTGCCGGTCACCTCCACCGGCGTGTGGCTCAACCGGAAGAGCCCCTACGGCGGCGGCCGGCTCACGGTGCGCATGGCCTGCCCGGTCCAGCCCAAGTACGACACGGTCAAGAAGACGTGGGCGGTCCTGTGCATCCGCAACGACATCTTCACCCACCACAAGCTGCTGCTCGTCAACGGGTTCGTGCGCGGGAAGGCCCAGAAGTACGTCATGACCGGGTCGGCGAACTGGTCGTCCCCCGGCCTGCGCGCCTCCGATGAGGTCATCACCGAGATCCAGGACGCCGGAACCCTCTACGACCAGTACAAGGCCAACCACGAGTACCTGAAGAAGGTCGTGACCCGCAACAGCATCAAGGCCAAGAAGAAGAAGTCAGCCCAGACCTTCATGCTGCAGCTGTCCGGCTCCCAGCAGCTCGACGTGCGCGGCATGACCGACGAGCAGTTGGCCGGCCAGGGCTGATCTCCGGCTGGTCGTCGGTCGTACGTCCCGCCCCGCTCAGTCCGGCGGAGGCGGGGCGAAGAACCGGATCAGCGCGGCCGTGATGGCCTTCGCGATCTGGTCGCGGCCAACCGGGTCACCCAGACGGGCGCCGTCGTCAGGGTTGGTGAGGTACCCGAGGTCCAGGTGGACGGCGGGCATGCGCGTGAGCCGGAGCAGCTCCCAGGTCTTCGGGTGGGCTCCGCAGCTGCTGGCCGAGTTGCGCACGGCGATCTCCTCCAGCAGGAGCTCGGCCAGGGCCCGGCCTGCCACCGAGCTCGTCCGTCCGTTCACCGTCCCGAAGTAGAACGCAGCCATCCCGTGGGCCAGGGGGTTCTGATGTGCGTCGCAGTGCAGTGAGATGACGACGTCCGCGCCGACCTCGTTGGCGATGGCCGCCCGTGCGGACTCGTCGAAGGACGTGTGCCCAGCCCGGGCCGGCCCGGTCACCAGCACCGTGGTGCCCAGGGCGGCCAGTCGGCCCTCGACCCGGGACGCGATGTCCGCGGCGATGTCCTGCTCGGACAGTCCACTTCCGGTGTGACCGCGGTGCAGGTGATCGGGGCCGGCGTCGATCAGCACGACCTTGTGCGTCACGCCCGTGCGCAGCACGTCGAACGCCTGCTGCTCGCGCAGGATGGTCGACGCCCCTCCGCTGACCGTCCGGGTGAGCCGACCCAGGGCACGGAAGGTGTCCGGCCCGGCGGTTCCGTCGGTGGGCAGGCCGGTGTTGAGCTGGAACTCACGCACCGCGTGATCGGTCAGACGGCCGAAGATGCCGTCCGGACGCCCGGGGGAGAAGCCGAGGCCCGTGAGCCGTTCCTGCAGGGCCAGGACATCGTCGCCGACCATGAGGTGCCCGGGCAGGAAGGACAGGACGCGATCACCGAGGCGCCACCGGGCCTCCTCGAGGCGCCGGAACGTCTGGGTCCCGACAATGCCGTCCATGGCGATGCCGCGCTCCTGCTGGAACTGGCGCACGGCCCGGTCGAGCGCCGTATCGAACTCATCACCATGACCGTCCTCGAGCAGCCCGAGTCGGTGCAGTCGGGTCCGGACCTCGGCGACCATCGGCCCCGAGTCCCCCAGACGGCACGTGGGCCCAGATGTGGTGGACAGTCGTGCTCTCACGGAACGGGTGAACGATCAGAGGAAGTCGGCGAGGTCCTTGAGCAGGGCGGCCTTGGGCTTGGCCCCGATGATCTGCTTGACCACCTTGCCCCCCTGGAACACGTTCAGGGTCGGGATCGACACGATCCCGTAGTCCGAGGCGATCCGGGGGTTCTCGTCGACGTTCAACTTGGCGATCGTGAGCTTGTCGCCGTGGGTGGCGTCGATCTCCTCGAGGATCGGGGCGATCATCCGGCAGGGACCGCACCAGACGGCCCAGTAGTCCACGAGGACGGGCTTGTCCGACAGCAGCACGTCGTCGGCGAAGCTGGCATCGGTCACGGTAATCAGGGCCATCGGATCTCCTTGGGTCGGCTGGGCAATCCTAGCGTCACGCGGTCGCCACGAGTTCGTGCTCCCGGACGGCCAGGAATCGCTCGGCGTCCAGTGCGGCGGCACATCCGCTGCCCGCCGCCGTGATGGCCTGGCGGTAGGTGTGGTCCACGAGGTCACCCGCGGCGAACACCCCCGGGAGCACCGTCCCGCCGGCCAGCACCCTGGTGCTGCGACCCTCGACGAGCACGTATCCGGCCTCGTCGAGCGCGACCTGGTCGCGGATGAGCTCCGAGCGTGGGTCGTGACCGATGGCGATGAACAGCCCGGTCACCGCCAGCTCGCGCTCCTCGCCTGTCCCGGTGTCCGCGAGCGTCACCGAGGAGAGCTTGTCGGTGCCGCTGATCGCGGCGACGGTGCTGTTCCACGCGAAGCGCAGCTTGGGGTTGGCCAGGGCGCGCTCCGCCATGATCCGGCTGGCCCGCAGCTCGTCGCGGCGGTGGATGATCGTCACCGTCTCGGCGAACTTCGTCAGGAACAGGGCCTCCTCGATGGCCGAGTCGCCGCCGCCCACGACCGCGATGTCCTGGCCGCGGAAGAAGAACCCGTCGCAGGTCGCGCACCAGGAGACCCCATGACCGGAGAGCCGCTTCTCGTCGGGCAGGCCGAGCTCGCGGTACCCGGAGCCCATCGCGAGGATGACGGCATGAGCGCGGTGCTCGTTGCCCTCACCGTCGACGACGACCTTGATGTCGCCCGTCAGCGACATGGCCGTGACGTCATCGGTGACCAGCTCGGCGCCGAACCGCTCGGCCTGG
The DNA here is from genome assembly GCA_963714995.1 of uncultured Actinomycetes bacterium. Classification (GTDB taxonomy): domain Bacteria; phylum Actinomycetota; class Actinomycetes; order S36-B12; family CAIYMF01; genus Prado023. The sequence goes on from CAVQQP010000005.1 coordinate 90,995, forward strand.
GCGCGCAGGTTGTCCATCAGGTCCGGACCCATGATCCCCTGCGGGAATCCCGGGAAGTTCTCGACGTCGGTGGTGTTCATCAGCGCCCCACCGGCGGTGACGGCGCCCTCGAACACCAGCGGTCGCAGTGCGGCGCGGGCGGCGTAGATCGCCGCCGTGTACCCGGACGGGCCTGAGCCCACGATGATCAGATCCCGAACCTCGGACATGTGTCCCTCACCCCTCGCAGTCGTGGATGACAACATCCTAGGTGCGCCCGGGATTCCCGACCCCGGAGCCCATGGCGGGGGTCAGCTGGTGACCTGCACCTCACGGATGCCACCCCGCCAGCCGCCGTCGACCTGGGGGAGGCCGGTCAGCCAGACCAGGACATAGCGGGCGGAGGTCGGGTCGGCGGCCTTCAGGCGCTCGGTCTCGCCGGCCTCGGTGGCCTGGGCCATGAGGTCGTAGTCCTGGGGGTTCTCGCCCGGATCGTTGCTGGTCAGGACCTGCAGGTCCGTCCCGTTGCCCACGAGGTCCAGGGCCACCGACCCGATCGTGCGGGGGGCGCCGAGGTCCAGCAGGATGCCGACGCCAGGCTTGTCCAGGCTCTTGTTGTAGTAGGTCACGGTGCGCCACGCCGTGTTCTTGTCCCCGTCGAAGGCGAACGGCACCCGACCCGGGTTCTCCTCGCCGTTGCCCAGCGGGTCGAAGTCGCGACCGCCGACGATCTGGTACGTCACCTTCTCGGGCGTGGTCGAGGCCTCGGGCGTCGGTGACGGCGAGGCCGTGGGGGTGGGCTCCGTGGGTGTGGCGACTGTGGTGTCCTGGGTCAGCAGGCGCCACCCGCCCCATCCCAGGGCGAGGACCAGGAGCACCACACCCAGCCCGGCGGCGATCCGCGGCAGGGCTGCGGAACGCTCCGATGGCACGCCCGTCAGGGCGCGCCGCTCGCCGGTGAGGTCGGTGAGGCTGGCGCCCAGCGCCTCCCGGGCCTGCCCGACCGAGGCCATCCGCGGCCGCCCGCGGGGGGGCACCACCGCGATGACCGTGCGTGCGCAGAAGTCGTCGAGGGACTCCGGGACATCAGCCAGGAGGCGCGAGGGCGGCGGCACATGCCCCCCGACCTCGGGCGCACCCGGCACGCCCTCGACGTCGCCGTCGGGCCACCGTGCCGTCAGGCAGGCGTAGAGGATGGACCCGATGCCGTTCACGTCTGCGGCGATGGGGTCGTCCTCGGCGACCGGGTCGATCCCGGCCAGGACGGCGTCGATGCCCATCCCGGTGACCCGCACCTCCCCGTCGTCACCGACGAGGATGTTGGACGGGCGCAGGCGACCGTGGGCGATGCCCGTGGCATGCGCCGACTCGAGCGCGCCAGAGATCTCGTAGGCGATCCGCGCTGCCTCGGCGGGGGGCATCGGTGCGGTCAGGTGGTGGCCCAGCACCTCACCGGCGCTCCACTCCGTGACGATGACCAGGAGGTCCTCGGTGGTGAACACGTCCAGGATCCGGACGATGCGCCGGTCGTTGACCGTGGCTGCCGTGCGCGTGGACTGCTCGAGGTCAGCGGCGAGGGCCTCGTCCGCCGCGACGATCCACAGCGCCACCTCACGGTTCAGGGTGCTGTCGACCGCCCGCCAGATCTGGGCGCCGTAGCGCTCCTCGACGAGGTCATCCAGGGTGAACCGGCCGATCTGCCGGTTGGGTGCCACCTGTCCCTGGTCGTTCACATCAGGAATGCTAGGCCACGTGTGCCGACCCGGGTGACGGGCACGCCCCACCGGATCTCGTCCGTTCGGGTCAGCCCGTCAAGAAGCCCGGTCGCGATGTCGATGGCTCAGGACATGACAGCGGGTGTGTCCGGGCCGGACGATCGGGGCGGGATCGTCCTCGGCTGGTTGATGCGGGTGACGGTCGTCCTCGTGCTCATGGGCGTGCTCGCCTTCGACGTGTTCTCCCTTGCGTACACCAACGTCACGACCGTGGATGACGCGAGCATCGTGGCCGGCACCGGTGCCCAGTCGCTGATGGAGAACCCGGGTGACCAGAAGGGCGCCAGGAGCGAGTCGGTGGCCCAGGCTGAGGAGCTGGGCGTGCGCATGCGATCCAAGGACTGGTGGGTCGATGAGTCCGGCGAGGTGCATGTCACGGTCAGCCGGGATGCCAAGACCCTCGCCCTGCACTACATCCCCCAGTTGGAGAAGTACCTGACCGTCCGTGCGGTTGGGACCGCGATGAGTTCCTGACCCAGGGACACAGCGGGGGGTGAAGGGTGCTGACCCAGGTCAGCGACCCACCCGCCTGCGCACCAGCGACATGGCAGCACCGACCTCTCGGATGCGCAGTGCCCGGGCCGCCCCGAGATAGGCCACGAGGCCCAGCAGGCTGGCGATGACGAGCACGGCAAGCAGGCTCAGCCGGGAGTCCCACGCGCCCTCGAGGGCCAGCTCGAGGCCGCGATAGCAGATCAGGGAGACGGCCACGGTCACCGAGCCGGCCGCAAGCATCCTCAGGACTGCGAACCAGGTGTCGCGGGTGTGCAGCCCTCCGGTCCGCCGGGCCAGGATCGGCCACGCGATGGGCATCATGATCCAGTAGGTCAGGCCGAAGGCCAGTCCGATCGCCGGGACCTTGAGGGCGGTGGGTGCCACCGCGAACAGGGCGATCGACAGCGCCACGTTGACGGTGTTGAGCACCAGGGAGAGGTAGAACGGCGTCCTGGTGTCCTCCAGGGAGTACCAGCCGCGCAGCAGGATGAAGTAGAGGGAGAACGGGACCAGCCCGATGAGCATCCCGATCACGGTGTACCCGACCAGATAGGCCGACTCGCGGGTGGCCGCGCCGAAGCCGAACAGGACCGCGGCCAGGATGGGCGCCAGCGGCAGCATCACGGCCGTGATCGGCACGGTGAGCGCGGTCACGGTGCGCATGGAGTCGGTGAGCACCCGGCTGAAGGATCCGAAGTCGCGGGCGGCGGCCACCCGGCTCAGCCCGGGCAGCAGGGCGGTGACCAGGGACACCGTCACGATCGAGTGCGGCAGGAAGAAGATCAGGTAGGCCTTCTGGTAGGTGGTGATGCCGGCCGCGGGCAGCCCCTCGGCCTGGGCCAGGACGTTGGCGGTGGTGGCCAGGCGGCTGTGCACGATGAAGGACACCTGGTTGGCAGCGAGCAGTCCCAGGGTCCACAGGGCCAGGCCCCCGGTCTTGCCCAGCCCCCAACCGCGCCAGTCGAACCGTGGCGTCCACCTGTACCCCGAGGAGCGCATGAACGGGATGAGCAGCAGCGCCTGAGTCGCCACGGCGACGGTGGAGCCGATCCCCAGCCACGCGGTCTGCTGTGGGGTGAGCGTCCCGCTGTCCGCTGCTGCGGGTCCGGCCACCGCCAGGAAGGAGAGGAACACGCCGATCGCGACGAGGTTGTTCGCGATCGGTGCGTACATCGGTGGGGAGAACCGGCCTCGGGCGTTGAGCACCTGGGACACCAGGGTGAACAGGCCGTAGAAGAACACCTGCGGCAGGCAGAAGCGCGCGAACGCGACGGCCAGCGACATCTGGTCCGCCGTGTAGTCGGGGGAGGCGTAGATCCTGGTGAGCAGCGGTGCCAGCAGCATCGCGATCGCGGTGAGTGCCAGCAGCAGGACGCAGGTCAGGGTCAGCAGCCGGTCGGTGAAGCCGGCCCCGCCGTCCGAGTCCTCGCGGCTGCGACGGACGAGCTGGGGCACGAAGACTGCGTTCATCGCCCCACCCACGGTCAGCACGTACACCGTGTTCGGGATCGTGTTGCCGACCGTGAAGATGTCGGCGACGATCCCCAGGCCCAGCGCGGCGGTCATCGCGATGTCGCGGAACAACCCGGTGATCCGGCTGATCACCGTGCCGAGGGCCATCTGGGCGCCCTTGGCGACCAGCTCCCCCTGCCGGGGGGCCCCGGACCCGGCCTGCTGGACCGCATCGCTGGCGGCGTCCGGGTCGGGCGCGCCGGCCAGGTCGGACACGTCCTGGGCGTCGGTGGGGTGCGGGCCGGGGTCCGGGTGATCGGGGTCGCGTGGGCCGTCAGTCATGGGGGGCCTCGGTCGCCTCGACGGTGGCCGTGGCCGTCGCCGAACGGCCGCTGGGCCCCTCCCCCTCGTCGGCGGCGCCCGACGGGTCCAGGTCCCTGGCTGTGCCCCGCCGGCGCCTGCGCGCCCGGCGGACGCCATGGACGACCACGGCCAGCACGAGGGCGGCCAGCGCCATCTGGACCAGCACCCGGGCGGCGTTGGCGTAGGCCGCGGATTCGACGATGAGCAGTCCCGGCTCGCCGAAGGCCTCGCCCCCGTCGGTGACGAGCTGGACGGTGACGGGGATCGGCCCTGCCGCGGCAACCTGTGCGGTCACCTCCACGGACGTGCGCCGCTCCGGGGCGATGGTGAACGGTTCGACCGGGTCCGCGGAGAACAGCTGGGGCGGCGTGGCACTGAGCTCCAGGCCGACGGTCACCTCGTTGGGACCGGCGTTCTCCACGGTGATCGGAATGGTCCCCGACGCCCCCGACACGGTGATCGACCCGCTGGACACCACCCGTACCGACCCGATGAGACCGGCCACCTGATCATCGACGAGGCCGGTCAGCTCCGTGCGTACGGCGGGATGGGCGCGGAACCAGGTGCCGAGCTGGCGGGTGGGGGCCGTGCGGGTCACCTCGGGGATGATCGCCGGATCCGAGACGACCTCGGCGTACGAGGTCAGGTCGCGGTACTGGGCGCGGACAGCCGCGATGTGCGCGGCAGGCAGCTCCAGGGCCTCCTGCTCCGGGGTCGGCTCGACCTGCACCCGGGGCAGCGAGCTCGGCTCGCGGGCAAGTGCTGCGGCCAGGGATGTCGCAGTGACCCAGGGAGCCCCGGTCAGGGCGGTGACGACCATCTCCGCGGCACCGGCTGGCGGGTCCCAGGCGGGGTCCGGCCCGGTCGCGATCAGCCGCTGGGTCTCGGGGAGCTCCACGGCGGTCACCAGCGTCTGGGCGAGCAGGGCCTGGCGCACCGCGGTCTGCTCGGCCGGCGTGCCCATCGGCAGGGCCAGCGTGTCCGACAGCCCGGAGTCCAGCAGGAGGGCCGGCAGCTCACCCGAGGAGGTGGTCAGGACCACGTTTCCGCTCGGTGTGAAGTAGGTCGGCACGGCCAACGGGGCTGCTCGGTCGCTGAGGACCACGGCATCGAGGTCGGTGGCGGCCAGGGCGGCCAGGGTCTCGCTACGGGCGACCCCTCCCGGGGCAAGGACGACCGAGGAGGGCAGTGGCAGGCCCAGGATCTCCTCGGTCGCAGCATCGATGAGGGGACGTTGGCGCAGCGCTGTCGAGAGCAGCCTGCCGCGTCGGAGCGCATCGACATCCGGCCAGGCGTAGAGCGGGGCCGTGGCCTGCCCGTCGGGCGCCGACAGCGCAGCCGACAGCGCCTCGAGCCAGTCGCCCACCTCGCGGCTGCGGGTCCCGGGCTCGACACTTCCGTCCGGGCGGCGCACCTGGTAGCCGTCGGCCAGGTCGGCCGCCGACTGGACGGCCTCCGGGTCGATGACCAGGGACACTGACCCAGGGTCAGCGGCGCCGGCGTCGAGCAGTCGGGACAGGCGTCCGGCGGGGGACATCTGGACGGCGGCGTCCTCGGTCAGGAGGACCCCCTCCGCGTCCCGCAGGGGTGGCCCCGTGAGCGGCCAGACCGTCGTCAGCAGCAGGGGCACGACCTCGGTGCCCGGGGGCCACCAGGGAAGGAAGGTCCGATCGAGGTCCTGGCGGACCGTCCCCGCGCCCGCGTCCCCCCGCGCCTCGACCCCCGTGACGTAGGCACCGGTCCCCGTGAACGCGAGGTCATCGACGTCGGCACGCACCTCGAACTGCTGCGACATCCCCGGGGCCAGCTCGTCGGCCACCTCGTCGTCGGCACCGGCGACGGGCTGGCCCAGGCGTTGCCCGGCCCCGGACAGGACCTCGGGGATCTCGTCACGGTTGACCAGCGGGGTCGGGGACACCCGCAGCAGGGCGGAGACATCGCGGACGGGCGCGTCCGAGGTGTTGGTGATCGTGCCCACGACGGTGAGTTCGTCCCCCGGCTGCGGGATGGCCGGGGCCAGGCTGGTGATCCGGATGGCCAGGGCGCCGGCGCCCAGCGGTGGCCGCTCGGCGGCAGGCGGGGCCTGGGCACCCACGCTCGTCGAGCTGGCGAGCAGGGATGCCACGGCCAGGAGCGCACCGGCGGGGCGCAGCCCTGCCCGCCGGGTCACTTCACTCCCGGGACGATCTGCGGGACCTTCTCGACGAGCCGACGCTCGTCGCCATAGGCGAGCTTGCGCACGACCTGGTGGAACGGGATCCACTCGACGGCCTCGACCTCGACGTCCTCGTCGGAGAGCTCGCCCCCGACTGCCTCGATGACGTAGTGGTGGACGGTCTTGTGGATGCGCTTGTCCTCGACCACGAACCAGAAGTCGATCACGCCCAGGGGCGCCACGATCCGCCCCACGAGCCCGGTCTCCTCGAAGACCTCGCGCAGTGCGGCCTGCTCCGGGGTCTCGCCCTCCTCGACGTGGCCCTTGGGAAGGCTCCACAGCAGGCGCGATCGGCGATCGTGGCGGGCGATCAGCGCGACTGCGGGTGGGTCGCTGGACAGGTCGAGGACGACGCCTCCGGCCGAGGTCTCCTCGACCTTGGGCAGGCGACGACCACGCAGGCCACCGGGGCGGACCTTGCGCACGCCGCGGCCCGCAGCCATGAGGGTGGCCGGGTTGGGGAAGATCCGGCGGGCACCCTCGCCCTGGTCGGTGTCGGGCTCCGTGCCCGGCTGGTCACGGGTCACCTCGGCTCCGAGGTCCTGCGCGCCGGCAGCGGGTTCCGTGTCCGCGCCGGTGTCCCCGCGGGTGGGAGGGGCCGGGGGCGCCGGGGCGGCGGCGACCGGGCCGGATGGGCGACCGGGCCGCGGCAGGGTCGCTGGGGTGGGGCCGCCCGCTCGTGGACCCGCGGCGGCCGTCGCCGCGGGCGTGGCTGCGACGTCCGGGGCCGGGAGGGTCACCGGCGGGACCTCCTGCTCCGCGTCCGGCACCTCCTCGCTGGACGTGTCGGGCTCGGCGTCAGCCACCTCCCGGCGGGGCATGTCGGGGGTGGCGTCGGGCGCCTCGTCGGACGTGGACGGGCGGCGTCGGGATCCGGGATGGCGCAGGTCAGCCGGGGTGGGGATGGCGAACCGGCGACCCTCGCGCCGCGTCGGCGGCTCAGGGGTCGGCGGCGTGGACATGCTGGTCAGGATAGCGGCCACGTAGGCTATCGGCCTGTGCCTGACGTCCCACCCCGCGCGGCGCTTGAGGCTGCGAGCCGCATGCGTATCGACGACCTGCTCGACGAGATCCCGGATCTTCTCGACCTTGCCCAGCGGATGTCCGCGGCCGGTCACGAGATCGCCCTCGTCGGGGGGTCGGTGCGCGATGCGGTCCTCCTGGGTCGGCACAAGGACCTCGACCTGGCCACATCGGCCCATCCGGAGCAGACGCTGGCCGTCCTCGAGGGCTGGGCCGATGCCGTGTGGGACATCGGCATCGAGTTCGGCACCGTGGGCGCCCGGCGGGGCGAGCACCACGTCGAGATCACCACCTACCGCAGCGACGCCTACGACCGCGCGACCCGCAAGCCCGAGGTGACCTACGGCGACTCGCTGCTCGAGGACCTGCGTCGTCGGGACTTCACCATCAACGCGATGGCCGTCACGCTTCCCGATCGCGCCTTCGTGGATCCCTTCGACGGACTGGCCGACCTGGCGGCGCACACGCTGCGCACGCCTGCCACCCCGGAGGAGTCCTTCGCCGACGACCCGCTGCGGATGATGCGGGCCGCCCGGTTCGTCTCCCAGCTCGGCGTGTCGGTCGCTCCGGAGGTCCTGGTGGCCATGACCGCGATGGCCGACCGGATCACCATGGTCTCCGCGGAGCGGGTCCGGGACGAGCTCTCGAAGCTGCTGCTCGCGGAGGTCCCCCGGCTGGGCCTCGAGCTGATGGTCGACACGGGACTGGCCGAGCACATCGTGCCCGAGCTGCCGGCCCTGCAGCTGGAGATCGACGAGCACCACCGGCACAAGGACGTCTACGAGCACTCCCTGATCGTCCTGGAGCAGGCCATCGACCTGGAGACCTCCCACCAGCCCGCCAGCGAACCGGACCTGGTGCTGCGCCTTGCGGCCCTCCTGCACGACATCGGCAAGCCCCGCACCCGGCGCTTCGAGCATGGCGGCCGGGTGAGCTTCCACCATCACGAGGTGGTCGGGGCGAAGCTGACCCGCAGGCGACTGACGGCCCTGCGCTACCCGCGGGCCGTCGTCGACGACGTCTCCACGCTGGTGGAGCTGCACCTGCGCTTCCACGGCTACGGCAGCGGCGAGTGGACGGACGCGGCCGTGCGCCGGTACGTGCGTGACGCCGGGGACCAGCTGGCCCAGCTGCACAAGCTGACGCGCGCGGACTGCACCACCCGCAACCCGCGCAAGGCCGCAGCACTGCGCCGCACCTACGACAACCTCGAGGCCCGCATCGCGGTGCTGACCGAGGCGGAGGAGCTGGCCTCCCTGCGCCCCGACCTCGACGGCAACCAGATCATGGGCATCCTGGGGATCGGCCCCGGACGCGAGGTGGGCGAGGCCTACCGCTGGCTGATGGAGCGCCGCCTCGACGAGGGGCCCCTGGGCCCGGAGCGCGCCGAGCAGGAGCTGCGTGCGTGGTGGGCTGCGCGCCCTGCAGGCTGACGGGTCGTCGATCGATCAGGATCCCGGCGCACTGCTGCTCGGGACTCCGGATCGACCGCGGTCGGCCGCGCGAGGCCGGACCGATCGCGATGCGGGCCGAGTGGCCCGCGACGCGCCGCCCGTGGGGGTCGACCTCCACGGCGATGTCGGACCGGTGCGGTTCACTATGTCCAGGCACCGCGGCAGGGTCGAGCCGGGGCGCTGCAGGAAGGAACCGTCATGTCCGGGACTCTCACCCGGCAGCGCCGTGCCCTCAGACGCCCGGCACTGCCCCACCTCGTGGGACTCGACGGCCTGCGTGCCGTGGCCGTCATCGCCGTGGTGCTCTACCACGCGGATGTCGCCTGGATCCCGGGCGGGTTCCTCGGTGTCGACGTCTTCTTCGTCCTCTCCGGCTTCCTGATCACGTCGCTGCTGCTGGTCGAGCTCGACCGCACCGGGGGACTGGACTTCAAGAACTTCTACATCCGTCGTGCGCGCCGGCTGCTGCCCGCGCTGTTCGCGGTGCTGGGCGTGACCGCCCTGCTGGTGGCCACCGTCGCCTATGACGGGGCGGCGGCCTTCCGCCGTGACCTGCCAGGTGCGTTGTTCTACTACTCCAACTGGTTGAGCATCGTCACCGAGACCTCGTACTTCGAGTTCATCGGCCGTCCCCCGATGCTCAAGCACCTGTGGTCACTGGCGGTGGAGGAGCAGTTCTACATCTTCTGGCCGGCGATCGCCCTGTTCGCCTACCGCTGGCGCGGGGCACGGGCGGTGGGGCTGGTGGCACTCGGTGGGGCGCTGCTGTCGACGCTGGCGATGACCCTCGGCTCCTTCCTCGGCGACATGCCGGGCGCGGCGGACCCCAGCCGGCTCTACTTCGGCACCGACACGCACGCGATGGGCGTCTTCATCGGCGCCGCCCTGGCTGTCGTGTGGCGGCCGGGGCGCACCTCACCGGTCCTGCCCCGGCAGGCACGCCTGGTCATCACCGGTGCCGGGGTCGCCGCGCTGGTCCTGCTGGTCGCCATGTTCACGATGCTCGGCGAGTTCTCGACGTTCCTCTACCGCGGCGGGTTCCTCGTGGTGGCGCTCGTCTCCGCGGTGGTGGTGGCGGCGGCCAGCCACAGGGGCATCCCCTTCGGCAGGTGGCTGGGCATGCGGCCCATGCGCTGGGTCGGTGAGCGGTCCTACGGGATCTACCTCTGGCACTGGCCGTTGTTCCTCGTGACCCGACCGGGGGCGGACATCCCGGTCGACGGCGTCCTGGCCCTCGTCCTGCGCCTCGCCCTCCTGCTGGGGATCGCCGAGCTGAGCTACCGCTACGTGGAGATGCCGGTCCGGCGTGGAGCGCTGGCTCGGGCCTGGCACCGCGTGCGTGACGGCGAGCTCCCGCAGCCGAGCCCGGCACTCCTCGCGTCCGTCGCGGCGGTCGCGATCCTGGTCATGTTCACCGGATTCCGGGTCGTCACCGCCCCGGCACCGGCATCTGCGGCCGGCATGACGGCCGAGCAGTACGCCGCCCTGGCCCCGGCCCGCGCGCCGCTGGAGCGGGACTTCGCCCGGATTGCCGCGGCGGAGGACCTGGACCCGCGCGCCAAGGTGACCGCCTTCGGTGACTCCGTGATGCTCGGGGCGTCCGGCGCGCTGGAGAGCGACACGTTCAACGTGGACCTGCACGCCAAGGTGGCCACCCAGGCCACGGACGTCCTGGCCGCGATCACCAGCCAGGTGACCAGTGGCCAGCTGCGGGACACCGTCATCCTGCACGTCGGGAACAACGGCATCGTGACCGAGGAGCAGCTGCGCGGGATGCTGGCCGCCCTGTCCGGGGCGCAGAAGGTCGTCCTGGTCAACGTCCGGGTCCCCCGGGCGTGGATGAAGCCCAACAACGCGCTCATCAGCTCTGTTGCTCCCGACTACCCCAACGTCACGGTGGCCGACTGGGCGAAGGCGTCCGAGGATCACCGCGACTACATGGTCAAGGACGGGGTCCACCTGACCGGCGAGGGTGCCGAGGTCTACACCCGGATCATCGCCGAGGCGGCGGGCGTCGAGCCCACCTGAGTCGCGGCACCGGGCGGCCAGCGCGGATCCGGCCCGGACGCACTGCCCCGCGATTTGGCCGCCGGTGGGCGACCCCGGTACGATTGCAGACGTTGTCATGCCGTTTCGGTGGCGTGATGCGCGAGTGGCGGAATAGGCAGACGCGCACGGTTCAGGTCCGTGTACTCGAAAGGGTGTGGGGGTTCAACTCCCCCCTCGCGCACAGAGCAGACGCCCCCTGGTGAGCAGCCCGGGGGCGTTGTGCTGTCCCGGGTCCTGTCCTGTCCCCGTCCCCCGCCGCGGCGGCGCTGCCGGGTGCACGGCTCGGCAGTAGGCTGCGCCCCCGTGACTGCTGCCGTCAGCCCCGCCACCCCGATCGAGAAGCCCGCGCACGGGTGGATCCCGATGGTCTTCATCGGGATGGGCACCGCCCTGATCATCATGGACGCGACGATCGTCAACGTCTCGCTGCCCTCGATGATCGCCGACCTGGGCCTGAGCTCGATCGATGCCGAGTGGGTCAACGCGATCTACTCCCTGACCTTCGCAGCGCTGCTGATCGTCTTCGGCCGCGTGGGCGACCGGGTGGGCCGGCGACGGATCTTCACCCTCGGTGCACTGGTCTTCGTCGTGGCCAGCATCTACGCGGCGTCCTCGACGTCCGGGGAGCACCTGATCACGGCCCGTGCCCTGCAGGGGATCGGCGGGGCGATGATGTCCCCGACCTCGTTGTCGCTGGTCAACTCGCTCTACGCAGGCAGGGCGCGCAACATCGCCTTCGCCATCTACGGCTCGATCATCGGCGGCATGGCGGCCCTCGGCCCGCTGGTCGGTGGCTACCTGACCACCAACTTCTCCTGGACGTGGGCGTTCTGGATCAATGTCCCGATCGGGATCGTCGTGATCATCGGCGCGCTGCGCTACGTGCCGGAGAGCAGGGACCCCGGCGACACCAAGGGCCTGGACGTGGTGGGCGCCATCCTCTCGGCCCTGGGGATCGGGCTGATCGTGTTCGGCCTGATCGAGGGGCGCAACTACGGGTGGGTGCGCGTCGAGGAGGACTCGAGCCTGTTCGGCTGGGAGTTCGCGGCGGGGGCCGTGTCCCCGGTAGCGATCGCCCTGGTCCTCGGGCTCGTGTGCCTGGTGGTCCTGTACGTCGTCGAGACCCGGCGCACGCGCGCGGGCAAGTCCGCCCTGATCGACTTCACCCTCTTCCGGATCGCCACCTTCGGCCTGGGGTCGGTCGCGGCCCTGATCGTCAGCCTCGGCGAGTTCGGGATCCTGTTCTCGCTGCCGCTGTTCCTGCAGAGCGTCCTGGGCTACACCGCGCTGGGCGCCGGCGCCCTGTTGGCGACCCTGGCGATCGGGTCGTTCGTGTCCGCACCGACGGCCGCATCGCTGGCCAACAAGTACGGTGCCCGGTTCGTGGCCCGGATGGGCATGGGCCTCGAGGTGATCGGCATCGTCGGCCTCGGGGCGACCATCTCCCCCACGTCGTCCGCGTGGCAGCTGTCCATCTGGCTGGTGATCTACGGCATGGGCGTGGGCTACGCCAGCGCCCAGTTGACCGGCCTGATCCTCGCCGACGTCCCGGTGCGCCAGAGTGGGCAGGCCTCCGGCACGCAGAGCACCGCGCGGCAGATCGGTGCCGCGATGGGCACCGCCGTCCTGGGAACGGTGCTGTTCGTGTCCCTGAACTCCCAGACCGCGGCTCAGGTGGAGCAGGTCGGGGTCCCCCCGGCACAGGCCCAGGAGATCGCGGCCATCGTCGAGGAGTCGGCGGGCACGGTCATCCCGAGCCTGGATCAGCCGCCGGGGAGCGCCGAGGTCCAGTCTGCAGCCGCGCAGGCGTTCGCCGATGCGGTCGAGGTCACTGCCTACGTGGCCGGTGGCTTCGTGTTCCTGGGCCTCCTGGCAACCCTGGCGCTGCCCAAGCCGGTCGGACGCCGGGAGGACGAGGACGCGCTCACGCCGGTCGCGGCCAGCGACCCGCCCGGTGGCCCCGACTCGGCCGGCTGAGCCCGGACACAGCGAACGACCCCCGGCCTCCCAGGGAGGGCGAGGGTCGTCCGTCGGGCCGTGCGTTCGGCCCTGGGGTCGGTCAGTACCAGCCGTGGCTGTGTGAGTGCGCCAGGGCGTTGCTCGGGTTGCCGTAGCGGCTCTGGATGTAGCCCAGCCCCCACGCGATCTGGGTGCGGGCGTTGGTCTGCCAGTTGGGGCCGGCGGAGGCCATCTTCGATCCGGGCAGCGCCTGCGGGATGCCGTGCGCCCCGGAGGGGTTGTGCGCTCGGCTGTTCCAGCCGGACTCCCGCTGCCAGAGCGTGCCCAGGTCGCTGCACTGGGAGGCGGACCAGCCCTTGTCGGCGCACATCTGCATGCCCAGCGCCCGGTTCTGGGCCGGTGAGCCGCCCTGGGCGGCGCGGGCGCGGGCGGCGCGCTGCTGGGCCTCACGACGCTCCTTCTCGGCAGCCTTGCGCTGCGCCGCCTTCTTGGCCTTGCGCTCGGCCTCGGCCTTGAGCACCGCCTCGTGGCTCTGCGCGGCGCTGCGTGCCTCGACGGAACGCTGGGTCTCCCAGGCGGCCGGCATCGCGGCGATCGAGTCGTCGGCGAGGCCGAGGCTGGTGGCCAGAGCGGGTCCGCCGGCGATCACCGCAGCCGTGGCCGTGAGGGCGGCGCCAACCTTGAGCAGGGTGCCGGTGTACATGGGTCCTCCGAGGGGTGGGGTCCCCCCGTTCATGCCCGCTGGCACGCGATCGGACACCGTTCGTGTCCTATCTCACATCCCCTGGCCGGCGTGTCGCCGTCGTCCCTTCCGGGTCAGCGGGCGCGCAGGCCGAGGTTCGCGGCCTCCTCGAACAGCTCCTCGCGCACGTCCGGGTGGGCCGCCTGGGTGATCAGGTTGCGGGCCTGCTCATCCTGCGAGCGGCCCCAGATCTCAGCGATCCCCTGCTCGGTGACCACTGCGGTGTGCTGGAAGGACGTCACCGGCTCGTCGAGCAGCGGGACGATCGTGGAGACGTCGGCCTTCGGGTGCCATGAGCGCAGGGCGATGAACGCCTGCCCGCCGGGGGCATGCAGGGCGCCGACGATGAAGTCCGTCTGGCCGCCGAATCCCGAGTAGATCCGCGCGTTGATGCGCGAGGCGTTGGCCTGGGCGAACAGGTCCACCTGCAGGGCGGAGTTCACCGACGTCATCAGCGGCTGCTGGGCGATCAGCCCGGGGTCGTTGCTGGCCTCGGTGCGCACCATCCGCACGCGTGGGTTGCCATCGATCCACTCGTAGAGCTCCCGGGAGCCGAAGAGGAACGACACCGCCAGTGCGGCGTCGGGATCCAGCGCTCCCGCCTTGTCCAGGGCGAGCACCCCGTCGGAGAACATCTCGGTCCAGAACCGCAGGCCCTTGCGATCCGACAGGGCGGTGAGCACGGCGTCGGGCACGGCGCCGATCCCCATCTGCAGGGTGGAGCCGTCCTTGATCCGCGCGGCGATCCGGTCGCCGATGTCACGCGAGGTGTCGTCGAGCGTCCCCTGGACGGCGACCGTCAGCGGCTCGTCGGCCTCGAAGAGCACGTCGATCGAGCTCAGCGGGACGATGGCGTCGCCGTAGGTGAACGGCATGCTCGGGTTGGCCTGGGCGATGACCTTGCCACCGCGGGCCCGGCAGGCCTCGATGGCCGCGGGCATCACGTTGACCTCGATGCCCAGGCTCACCACGCCGTGCCGGGGCATCGACGTGTGCAGCAGGACCACGTCGGGCGGCATGGCCCGGGAGAACAGGGCCGGCACCAGGCTCAGCCGGCACGGCACGTAGTGCAGTCGCGGGTTCTTGCGCATGCCCGCCCCGACGAACGACGTCTCCGGGGTGATCCCGTCCCGCTCGGGCAGGCCCGGCTGCGGGTTGAGGGTCCACAGCCGCCACTCGGGGACATGGGCATCGAACAGGGCCAGGGCCGTGAACGGGCTGGCGAAGTTGCCCGACACGACAACCCGGGGGTTCGGCGGCAGCGCCTCGAGGATCGCAGCGAGGGACTCGGAGGTGGCATGCAGGGTCATGGGAGGCATTCTTCCGCGGGCGCGCTCTCCCATGCCGGTCCGGAGGGCCCGGGTGCGGCGGTCATTGGTCCCCTCACCTTGGGCGCACGTCGGACCGCGACCCGGACCGTGACCCGGACCGGGTGTCCGGACGGTGAACCGGGCGTGTCGTTTGCGCCACCAGCACTCGTCGGCTACATTGTTCGATGTATCAACTCGATACATCAGTTCGTAACCCCAGGCAGGGAGAGGACGGTACTCCGCGATGGCAGCCACTCGCCGCAGCGCAGTGCTCGAGTTCGCGATCCTGGGTCTACTCCAGGACGCCCCCATGCACGGCTACGAGCTGCGCAAGCGGCTCAACGCGGTGATGGGGACGCTGCGTGCCATCTCGTACGGCTCGCTCTACCCGGCGCTCAAGGACCTGCTCGACCGGGGTCTGATCGCCGAGGCGGGTGCCGCGGACGCCAGTGCTCCGGTCCTCTCGGGCCGACGCGCGAAGATCGTCTACGAGCTCACCGCCGACGGCAAGGACAGGTTCGCCGAGCTCGTCTCGCGCACCGGTCCCGAGGCGTGGGAGGACGAGGCGTTCGGCGTGCACATGGCCTTCTTCGGCAGCACCCCGGCCGAGGTGCGCGTGCGCATCCTCGAGGGCCGGCGCAGTCGGATGGAGGAGCGGCGGGCCAACCTGGCTGCCTCGACCGCCCGCAACCGCGAGCGGCTGGACACCTACACCCAGGCCCTGCAGCGGCATGGCCTGGAAGGTGTCGAGCGCGAGGTGCGCTGGCTCAATGAGTTGATCGACAACGAGAACCAAGGACGGCGCGAAGGATCCGCCGACGCGTCCGACAACCAATCCGGAGATACCGGGGCCGGGCCGCGTCGCCCGCCAGCCCGCGGGTGAGAAAGGAACATCAGATGGGTGCCATTCGTGTGGCCATCGTGGGCGTGGGCAACTGCGCCTCCTCCCTCGTGCAGGGTGTGGAGTACTACAAGGACGCGGATGTCAACGACCGTGTCCCGGGTCTCATGCACGTCCAGTTCGGCGACTACCACGTCCGCGACATCGAGTTCGTGGCCGCGTACGACGTCGATGCCAAGAAGGTCGGCCAGGACCTCGCACATGCCATCGTGGCCAGCGAGAACAACACCATCAAGATCTGCGACGTGCCCCCGTCGGGCGTGACCGTCTCCCGCGGCCACACCCTCGACGGCCTGGGCAAGTACTACCGCGAGATGGTGACCGAGTCCGACGAGGAGCCGGTGGACATCGTCGCCAGCCTCCTGGAGAACAAGGTCGACGTCCTGATCTGCTACCTGCCCGTCGGGTCGGAGCAGGCCGCGAAGTACTACGCGCAGTGCGCCATCGACGCCAAGGTCGCCTTCGTCAACGCGCTTCCCGTGTTCATCGCCGGCACGCCGGAGTGGGCCAAGAAGTTCGCCGACGCCGGTGTGCCGATCGTCGGCGACGACATCAAGAGCCAGGTGGGCGCCACCATCACCCACCGCGTGCTGACCCGGCTGTTCGAGGACCGCGGCGTCACCGTCGACCGGACCTACCAGCTCAACGTCGGCGGCAACATGGACTTCATGAACATGCTCGAGCGTGATCGCCTCGAGTCCAAGAAGATCTCCAAGACCCAGTCGGTCACCTCGCAGATGCAGGGCAAGATCGAGCCGCGCAACATCCACATCGGTCCCTCGGACTACGTGGCCTGGCTCGACGACCGCAAGTGGGCGTTCGTGCGCCTCGAGGGTCGCGCGTTCGGCGACGTGCCGCTGAGCCTGGAGTACAAGCTCGAGGTCTGGGACTCCCCGAACTCGGCCGGCGTGATCATCGACGCGCTGCGCGCGGCGAAGATCGCCAAGGACCGCGGCATCGGTGGCCCGATCCTGAGTGCGTCGAGCTACTTCATGAAGTCCCCGCCGGAGCAGTACGCGGATGACATCTGCAAGGCCAAGGTCGAGCAGTTCATCGCCGGCGAGATCGACTCCTGAGTCCGATCCGCTGGTAGCGCAGGAGGGCCCCGGGTGCGAGCCCGGGGCCCTTCCCTGCGGTCCCGGGGGCGAACCTGGCGCGTGTTTCGGTCGTTCCCCGGTCCGAGGGGTCGGCAGGGCGCCGCGCGCTCAACCTCGCGCCCGTTCCGGTCGTTCCGGCACCGTCGCTCGACGATCGTTCGACCGAAGCGAGCGCGAGGTTCGGCTCCGCCCAGGGCAGCGGTGCTCCATTCGACGCGAGAGGGCGCGAGGTTGTCTCCGTGCGTCCGTGCGTCCGTGCGGTCAGCCGGTCACGGCGTTGGCGTCGAAGGCCGAGATCGCGTCGAGCCACGACCGTGATGCCCGTGCTCGGCCCTCGGCGGCCACGGCGACGTCGAACAGCCGCGCCAGCGCGGGGCCGTCCCCGCTGAGCACCGCTGCGCGGACCGCGTCAGCCCATTGCGGATCCATGCTCGCAGTATCGGCCCGCCCGCGGCCTCGCGCCTGTGGACGGCAACCACCCGAAGCGGGCATGCTGCTGGGCATGGGCCTCGGTGTGCAGCCGCCTGATCCGGTCCTCCCGGGGCCGAGCGGCCTGCCCGCGCCCACCGCACCTGCGCCGGCGGCGGACGGGGTGCGCTGGCCCGTGCTGGCCACGCCCAACTCGCGGCGGCTGCTGGCCACGCGGCTGACGGGCCAGGCCTCCGATGGCCTGCTGCAGGCGGCGCTCGGCTCGTTCGTCCTGTTCTCCCCGGAGCGCCAGGCGACCGCCGGGCAGGTCGCAGCCGCGTTCGCGCTGCTGCTCCTGCCGTACTCCCTGCTGGGTCCGTTCACCGGCGTGTTCCTGGACCGGTGGAACCGCGCCCGGGTCCTGGTCGTGGCCAACGTCGCCCGCAGTGCCCTCATGGTCGGCGTCGCCCTCATGGTGGCCGCCGACCGCGACGGCTTGGACCTGGGCACGGCCGTGCTGATCTCGATGGGGATCGGGCGGCTGTGGCTGGCCGGCCTGTCCGCCGGGCTGCCCCTGGTCGTCGCCCCGGCACACCTGGTCACGGCCAACGCGCTGTTCCCCACCGCCGGGACGATCGCCTCGGCGATCGCCACCGTCACGGGACTGCTGCTCATGCCGGTCCTCGGCTCCGAGGGGGCCACTCGACTGATCCTCCTCGTGGCAGCCGGCCTCCTGGTCTCGGCGGCCATCGCCAGCCGGATCCCGCGCCGCGCCCTGGGCCCGGAGGCCGGGGAGGCCCGGCTGGCGTCGCTGACCTCGGATGTCATGGCCGTGGTGCGCGGGATGGTCGCCGGACTCATCCATGTGCACCACCGCCCCCGGGCCCGCCGCGGGATGGCCGTGGTGATGGCCCATCGGGTGGCGTTCGGGGCGCTGATGGTCGACACCCTGCTGGTGGTGCGCAACACCCTCAACCCCGCGAACGATCCCGACGCGGCCCTGTCCGACTTCGCGCTCACGGCCGCGGGGGCCTCCCTGGGCAGCTTCCTGGCTGCGGTGACGGCCCCCCGGGTCATGCGCCGGATCGGCCTGGCACCGTGGTCGGCCACCACCCTCTTCGTGGCGGCCGTCGTGGCGCCCCTGACGTTCGCCAGCCTGCAGCTGCCGCTCATGGCGATCGGCTCGCTGACCATGGGATTCGCCGGGCAGACGGTGAAGATCGCCGGCGACACCATCCTGCAGCAGGACATCGACGAGGGATACCGAGGTCGGGTGTTCTCGCTCTACGACGTCGGACTCAACGTCGCGCTGGTCAGCGGGATCTGCCTGACCGCCTTCACCGCCCCCACCGACGGGATCGCCCCGCCGCTGTGGATCGGGGTCGGGCTGCTGCTGGCGGCCACCGGCGCGTGGAGCCTGCGCCCCGCCGTGGTGCGTGGATAGGATCGGGCTCGTTGCCGGTGCCGTCCGTCCTGAGCGGGCTCGTGCGCACACGGGCGCGGAAGGAGGTGGCCGGTGGGGATGCTCGACAACTTCGAGAAGAAGCTCGACCGCATGGTCAACGGCGCGTTCGCGAAGGCCTTCAAGTCCGAGGTCCAGCCGGTGGAGATCGCCGCCGGCCTGCAGCGTGAGCTCGATGACCGGGCCACCATCGTCAGCCGGGCGCGCACCGTCGTGCCCAACGTCTTCGTCGTCGAGCTGTCCGCGGCGGACTTCGAGCGCCTCTCGGCGTTCGAGGCCACGGTCAACGAGGAGCTCGCCGGACTGGTGCGCGAGTATGCCCAGCAGCAGCGCTACGCGTTCGTGGGGGCGGCTGAGGTGACGCTGGCCAGGGACGACTCCCTCGGGACGGGTGTGTTCCGGATCCGCTCCGAGGTCCGCTCGGGCGGGCAGCCCGAGGCCGCCGTCCCGGTCGATGTCAGCGGTGAGCCGCACCTCGAGGTCGACGGGATCACCTACCCGCTGCACGCGGTCACGAAGCTGGGCCGTGGTACCGACGTGGACATCCGGATCGACGACCCCGGGGTGTCCCGGCACCATGCGGAGATCACGCTCGGGACCGACGTGACCCTGCGCGACCTCGGGTCGACCAACGGCACGCTGGTCAACGGCCGGATGATCGCCAGCGCGGTGCTCACCGACGGCGCCCGGATCCAGCTCGGGACGACGACGTTGACCTACCGGGCCAGGTGACCTGTGTCGGAGTTCGCGATCACCCTGATGCGGTTCGGCTTCCTGGCCGCGCTGTGGCTGGCCGTGTTCGCGATCGTCCTCGTCCTGCGCCGCGACCTCGGGGCCCCGAAGGAGGCGCGGCCGCAGCCGGCCAGCCGCCCGGTTCAGGGCCTGCCCACCTCCAGCAGCCCGCCCGTCCCGCCGCAGCCCAAGCAGCGCGCCGCCTCGCGCAGCTCCTCGACCCCCAGGAAGCTCTCCGTCGTGGAGGGCGAGCTGGCCGGCACCGTCGTGCCCCTGGGGTCCTCGCCGATCACGGTGGGTCGTGCGGCCGACTCCACGCTCGTGCTCCAGGATGACTACGCCTCCAGCCGGCACGCGCGCTTCTTCCCCTCCGACGGCCAGTGGATCGTGGAGGACCTCGGGTCCACCAACGGCACATGGATCGATCGCACGCGGATCACCGGTCCGACCGTCCTGCGGGTCGGCGCCAAGGTGCGTGTCGGCCGCACGACCCTGCAGCTGCAGCGGTAGGGCGCGGTGATGACCCAGTTCCTGAGGTACGCGGCGAAGTCCGACGTGGGCATGGTGCGCCGCGACAACGAGGACTCGGGGTATGCGGGCCGGACCCTCCTGGTGGTCGCCGACGGCATGGGCGGCCATGCAGCCGGGGAGCTGGCGAGCTCGACGGCGGTGGCCACCCTGGCGGAGCTGGACTCCGAGGACCTGCCCGCCGGCGATGTCCTGACCGCCCTCGACGATGCCATGCTGACCTCGGCCGAGCGCATCGCCCAGTTCATCCAGGCCGATCCCTCCCGGGCCGGGATGGGGACCACGCTCACCGCCGTCCTCTGGCGTGGGGGCCGGATCGCGCTGATCCACGTCGGGGACTCCCGGGCCTACCTGCTGCGCGACGGGGAGCTCAGCCAGATCACGCACGACCACACCTACGTCCAGACCCTGATCGACGCCGGCCGGATCACCGCGGAGGAGGCGCGCGTCCATCCCAAGCGCAACCTGCTGCTGCGCGCCATCGACGGCACCGGCGTGCCGGAGGGGGAGACGTCCATCCGCGAGGCGCGGGTCGGGGACCGCTACCTGCTGTGCAGCGACGGCCTGTGCGGCGTCGTGACCGATGCTGCGATCGAGGCCGTGCTGGCCCAGGTCGCGGATCCGACGGCCGCGGTCACGGAGCTGGTCGACCTGGCCCTGGCCGCCGGTGCCCCGGACAACGTGACCGCCGTGATCGCCGATGTGGTCGAGGTCGCCGATGCCGACCACGACCTGGAGTCCGCCCTCGGCGGACCGGTCGTCGTGGGTGCCGCCGGTGATCGGCGCAACCGGGCCGCGCTGCCGGGGCTGCTGTTCCCCGACGACGTGGGCCTCGGCGATGACGGCACCGTGGCGAGCGGTTCCCCCGGTGGTCCGGCGGTGGCCGGTGGCCTCGCCGCGCGAAGCCAGGCTCGGTCCCGTTCCGGTCCCGTCGACGAGGACGACGGCGAGGACCACGACGAGGACGTCGACCCCGACGACCCGGACCGCCCGGGAGGACCGGATGCGGAGCAGGGCGCTGCATCCCCGCTGATGCCGCCCACGACGGGCGCGCCGGGCTCGATCGGTGCTGCGGTCGACTCCGGTGCCCTGCCGGTCGGGGGACCGGTCGGGGAGCCGGCCGTCAGCCCCTCCGAACCGGAGCACGGCTGGCTGCGCCGGCACTGGCGGGGTGTGTCCGCGGCGGCAGCAGTCGGTGGGGTCCTGCTGGTGGGCGCCCTGGGCTTCCTGTGGTGGCTGAGCTCGCAGTGGTTCGTGGGTCCCAGCGGCGAGTACGTCGCGATCTACCAGGGCATCCCGCAGCAGGTGGCCGGCGTCCCCCTGAACCGGGTGGTGACGCGCACGGCGCTGCTGGTGGACACGCTGCCGTACTACGACCAGGCGCAGCTCAAGGGGACGCTCGATGCCGGGACCGAGGCCCAGGCCCAGCGCATCGTGACGGATCTGGAGGCCAAGTCCGCCGCGTGCTCGTCGGAGCAGTCCCCGTTCGGGTGCCCGGTGGCCCCGTCCGGTGCCGGGTCCGGGACCCTGCCCGGCGCCAGCGCCAGCCCCAGCGCTCCCACCCCGACACCCACCGCGACCGTCGGGACCGCGCAGTGACGGCCGCGGTCATCCCCGGGTCCGCGCAGTCCGCCGTGACCTCCACCCAGCCGACCCGCCGCACCACCGAGCTCGCCCTGCTGGTCCTGGTGTGGGCCCTGGGAGCCCTTGCCCTGCTGCTGGCCAGCGAAGGTGCCGCCGGCGAGGTCGTCGCTGACGTGCGCACCATCGTGATCATCGAGGGCGTGTGCCTGCTGGGCATCCACCTCGTGGTGCGCGCGCTGGCTCCCTACGCCGACCCGATCATGCTCCCGGCGGCCGCCGCACTGAACGTGCTGGGCATCGCGATGATCGGTCGCCTGGACATCGCCGATGCCAAGCGCGCGGCGGCCCGGGGTGTGGACATCCCCGACTCCGTGGCCGTCCAGCAGGCGATCTGGATGGCTGTGGGCGTCGTCGCCTGCGCCCTGGTGCTCGTGATCGTGCGCGACCACCGCAACCTGCGTCGCTACACGTACCTCATCGGCCTGGCGGGGCTGATCCTGCTCCTGCTTCCCCTGGTCCCGGGCCTGGGCCTGACCATCCGGGGGGCCAACCTGTGGATCGCGGTGGGCCCGTTCACCTTCCAGCCCGCCGAGCTGGCCAAGGTCCTGCTGACGATCTTCTTCGCCTCCTACCTGGTCCTGACCCGTGAGTCGCTGTCGCTGGTCCGGCACAAGGTGCTGGGCCTGGGGATCCCGCGCGGCCGCGACCTCGGGCCGATCCTGGTGGCGTGGGCCATCGCCATGGGGATCGTGGTCTTCCAGCGGGACCTGGGCACGGCGGCGATGTTCTTCGGCCTGTTCGTGGGGCTGCTCTACGTGGCCACCGGACGGCGCTCGTGGATCGTGCTCGGATTCCTGCTCACCACGCTCGGTGCGGTGTTCGCCTACCTGGCGTTCGGCCACGTGCAGATCCGGGTGAAGGTGTGGCTGGACCCGTTCGCGTACGCCAAGGAGGAGGGCTACCAGATCGTCGAGTCGCTCTTCGGCTTCGCCAACGGCGGGATGATGGGCACAGGATGGGGTCGGGGCTACCCGCAGCTGGTGCCCTTCGCCGAGAGCGACTTCATCTTCAGCGCCCTGGGCGAGGAGCTCGGGATGGCCGGGGCGTTCGCGGTCATCGTGCTGTTCGCGATCCTGATCCAACGGGCCCTGCGCGTGGCGCACGCCAGCCGTGACCCGTTCGGCACCCTGCTGGTCACCGGGTACGCGATCGTCCTGGGACTGCAGGCGTTCATCGTGCTCGGCGGGGTCACCAAGCTGATCCCGCACACCGGGCTGACGACCCCGTTCATGTCCGCGGGGGGCTCCTCGCTGCTGGCCAACTGGATCATCCTCGGGCTGCTGCTGCGGGTCTCGGACCACGTCCGCCGGCCCGACCCGGTCATCATCCGCCCGGATGACGCGACCACCGAGGTGGTGCGGGTGCCGTGACCAGATCCCTGAACCGCCTGGCGATCGGTCTCCTGGTGCTCATGGTCGCCCTGCTCGTGCAGCTGACCCGGATCCAGGTGCTCCAGCGCGCCGAGCTCAATGCCATGCCGGGCAACCAGCGCACCCTGCTCACCGAGTACTCCCGCCAGCGCGGGCCGATCCTCGTGGATCGCGCGCCCATCGCCGAGTCCGTCGAGACCGACGACGAGCTGAAGTACCTGCGCACGTACCCCATCGGGCCCATGTTCGCCTCGGCCACCGGCTTCTACTCGATCGTGTACGGGGCCACCGGCCTGGAGAAGGCCGAGAACGAGGTCCTCTCCGGGGAGGACCCGCGCCTGTTCGTCGACCGGATGCAGCAGCTGTTCGCCGGCCGGGAGATCGAGGGCGGATCGGTCACGACGACCCTGGACGGGCGCGCGCAGGAGGCCGCGTGGGATGGCCTGCGGGGGATGGTGGGGTCGGTCCTGGCCATCGAGCCGAGCACCGGACGGATCCTGGCCCAGGCCCAGAGCCCGTCGTTCGACCCCAACAAGTTGAGCTCGCACAACTCCAGGGAGGTCAACGCGTACTACAAGGAGCTCGAGGACGACCCCGACACGCCCCTGCTCAACCGGCCGATCGCCAAGACCAATCCGCCGGGCTCGACCTTCAAGGTGGTGACCGCCGCCGCGGCACTGGAGTCCGGGAGGTTCGAGCCGGACAGCATCCTGCCCGGGCCGGCCACCTACACCCCGCCCGGGACGAGCGTGGCCATCCCCAACTACTTCGACGGCCCCTGCGGCCCCAACGACGAGATCACCCTCGCCGATGCGCTGGCCATCTCGTGCAACACGGCCTTCGCCTGGTTGGGCAACGAGCTCGGTGACGACGCGCTGCGCGACCAGGCCCAGAAGTTCGGCTTCGACGAGTCCTTCGAGACGCCCCTGAGGGCCGCGACCTCCCGGTTCCCCGCCGATCCCGACGAGCCGCAGACCGCGATGTCGGCCATCGGCCAGTTCGACGTGCGGGCCACGGCCATGCAGATGGCGATGGTGGCGGCTGCCGTGGGCAACGCCGGGGTCACCATGCGGCCCGGCCTGGTGGACCAGGCTGCCGCCCCGGACCTCGCACCGCTCGAGACGTTCGAGCCGACCGAGTTCGCCCAGGCCATGAGTCGGGAGAACGCCGCCCAGCTCGCCGACATGATGGTCGGCGTGGTCAACGAGGGCACCGGCTCGAACGCCCAGATCCCGGGGGTGGAGGTGGCCGGCAAGACCGGCACCGCCCAGACCGCCAAGGACCGGCCGAACATCGCCTGGTTCATCTCCTTCGCCCCGGCAACCGACCCCCAGGTGGCCGTGGCCGTGGCCATCGAGAGGTCCGGGGCGGCCGAGGTGGGTGGCAACACGCTGGCGGCACCGATCGCGCGTGCCGTGATGGAGGCAGTGCTGTCCGGCTGACCCGCAGCGACTGGCTCGTCCGGCCCCGTCCCGCGGTGCTGTCCCGCGGCCCTGTCGGCTGAGTCCGGCGCGCAGGCGGGAGAGGTCCGGGCTCCCGGGCGGCATGCCTGCTTCGCGGTAGATTGGGCGCCGGTGGGCGGGTCCTACGAGCGACCCCGCCCGATCCGGATGGCCGGGCATGCGCACAGCACGCGACAGCCACGGGACAGGAGAGCGGATGAGCGACGTGCGCCGGCTGGGCGATCGGTACCAGGTGGGCGAGCTGCTCGGTCGCGGTGGCATGGCCGAGGTCCACGAGGGCCGCGACCTGCGCCTGGGCCGGCGCGTGGCCATCAAGATCCTCAAGCCCGAGTTGGCACGCGACCCCTCGTTCCTCGCCCGCTTCCGCCGTGAGGCGCAGAGCGCGGCCTCCCTGAACCACCCCAACGTGGTCGCGGTCTACGACACAGGCGAGGACCTCCTCGAGGGCCCCAGCGCCGAGACGGTGCCGTTCATCGTCATGGAGCTCGTCGAGGGGATCACCCTCAAGGAGCTGCTCAGCTCGGGGAACAAGCTGGTCCCCGAGCGCGCGCTGGAGATCACCTCAGGGATCCTCGCGGCGCTGGACTACAGCCACCGGCACGGCATCGTCCACCGCGACATCAAGCCCGGCAACGTGATGCTGACCACCACGGGAGCCGTCAAGGTGATGGACTTCGGCATCGCCCGCGCCACCGCCGACGCCGGGCTCACCGGCACCAGCACGTCCACCGTCCTGGGGACCGCCGCATACCTGTCGCCGGAGCAGGCCCAGGGCAAGCCCGTGGATTCCCGCAGCGACCTCTACTCGGCCGGCGTCGTGCTGTTCGAGCTGCTGACCCGGCGCCCCCCGTTCGTGGCCGACGCGCCCGTGGCAGTCGCCTTCGCCCACGTCAACGAGCCGCCCCCGGTGCCCAGCGCCCTTGACCCCACGCTGCCGGCGCAGCTGGATCCGATCCTGGCCCGGGCCCTGGCCAAGGACCCCGCGCAGCGCTACCAGACGGCGGTGGAGTTCCGCGCCGACGTGGAGCGCGCGATCGCCGGAGTCCCGGTGACCCGGGTGATGCCCGTCCCGCCCGTCGTCGGACCCGACTCGCAGGCGACCTCCGTGATCGGTGGCGTCGACCCCTATGCGACCGCTGCCATGGCCGCCACTGGGGCCGCGGCGACCGGGGCGATGTCCCCGGTGATCCCCGGGGGGGCAGGGGATCCCTACGCCCCTGGCGAGCCGATGACCACGACGGCCCCGAACGACCCCCCGCGCAAGGGCGGGGCGCTCAAGGGCCTGGGCATCGCCGCGCTGATCATCGCCCTGCTGGGTGCCGGGGTGTGGCTCGGGGTGCGAATGCTCTCTGCCGCCACCCCGGAGACGGCCGAGGTGCCCGGTCTCGAGGGACTCACCGTCGCCCAGGCCGAGAGTGAGCTGCGGGATGTCGGCCTGCGCCTCGGGGGTCCGGAGTTCCAGGCCTCCGACCTGCCCAAGGACACCATCATCAGTCAGGATCCACGCCCCGGCGAGCTGGTCGAGGTGGGCAGCCTCGTGGACGTCGTCGTCTCGGCGGGCAAGGAGCAGGTGCAGGTCCCGGACCTGATCGACTTCAGCTCCGAGTCCGACGCCCGCAGGGCCCTGGCCGACGCGGGGCTGACCCTGGGCAAGGTGACCGAGGAGGATTCCGACCGGCCCGAGGGGACGGTCCTGCGTCAGGAGCCGGCCCCCTATGAGACCGTCGACGCCGGCTCGGCGGTGGCGATCTGGGTGTCCAACGCCCAGGTCGAGGTGCCCAACGTCGTGGGCCGGACCGAGGCCCAGGCCCGCACGGACCTGTTCAACGAGGGCTTCGAGGTGGCCTACGGCCCCGAGGTGGAGACCGCGGAGTTCGCCCCGGGCACGGTCGTCGAGCAGACGCCCGAGGGCGGCGAGACCGCCAAGAAGGGCTCGCTGGTGACCATCTCGCTGGCCAAGGCCCCCGTGCCGACGCCCACGCCCACCCCGACCCCGAGCGTGCCTGCGGACGGCGGAGGTGCGGACGGCACCGGTGGCGACGGTGCTGCCGGGACCCCCCTGGACGGGACCAACGACGCCGACGACAACCCCGGACTCTCAGCCACCCCGACGCCGTAGGAGGCCGCCGGACCCCACGGCGTGCCCGGGGCGGACCGGACGGCCCGCGCCGCAGGCGCCCTAGTGGCGGGTCTGCCAGGCGGCCCATGCCGAGTCGGTCATGTCGCTCAGGGATCTCCGGGCGCGCCAGCCGAGCAGCACGCCGGCGAGGCTCGGGTCGGCCACGAGGGCCGGCGGGTCCCCGGCCCGACGCTCGGCGATCTCGACGGCGAACTCCCTGCCCATCGATCGGCGCAGGGCCTCGATGACCTGGAACACCGAGTACCCGGTGCCGGTGCCGATGTTGACGGCGACGTGGTCCTCCAGGCGGGGGGCGTCCTCGACCCCCGCGACCCGGGCCACCATCGAGCCCAGCTGGGACGCGACCTCGGCGACCAGCTCGCCGGCCTGGCCGCGCCGTCCACCTGGTCCGGTCGTGGACCGGATCACCCCCGGGATGCGCTGGGCGGCCATCTCCACGGCGCGGGCCGCTGCGGGCATCCGCTCGATGGCCCGGGCCGGGACCTGGGACGCAGCCTCCACCGCAGCCGACCCGCCCGGGATCCGGGCGGCGGCTGACTCGGCACGGGCAGCCGCATCCTGCACGCGGTCCCCGGCAGCGCGCAGCACCTCGGCCTGGTGGGAGATCTCGACGATCCGGGCCGCGGCCACGTGAGCTGCGGAGAGGTCCGCGACGTGGATGTAGTCGCGGATGCACGAGCCGTCCGCGGTCGGGTAGTCATCGCCGAACACCTTGGGACGACGGCCGTTCTCCAGGGCCTCGAGGACCATCGGGATCAGGTTCAGGGCGGCCGGGTCGCCGAGCTCGGGGCTCGCGGCCCCGGCGACGTTGAAGTACCGCAGGCTCATCGCGTGCCACTTGTGGGCGTGCGCGGTGGCGGCCACCATGTGCTCACCGGCAAGCTTCGTGGCGCCGTAGGGGTTCACGGGCATCCGTGGGGCCCACTCCATGATCCGACCGTCCCCGGAGATCCCCGGGGCACCCGGGGTCAGGTCCGGCTGGCCGTACACCGCCGCCGACGAGGAGAACACCATCTGGGTCGTGCCTGCCGCGACCATCTCCTCGAGCAGGACCTGCAGCCCGCCCACGTTCTGCGACCAGTAGTACAGCGGGCGCTCGACGGACTCGCCGACCTGCTTGCGCGCGGCGAAGTGCATCACCCCGGTGATCGGGTGGCTGGCGAAGGCGCGCCGGACGGCGCGGCGGTTGCCCACGTCCGCCTTGATCAGGGGGACTCCTGCCGGCAGGCGGTTCGCCCGACCGGTGGACAGGTCGTCGAGCACCACGACATCGCGGCCGCTGGCCACCATGTCGCGCACGACGTGCGCCCCGATGTACCCAGCTCCGCCGGTGATCAGCCACGCCATGGTGGGCAGCCTAGTGCCTGCGCTCACTTGAGCAGACGGCTCATCCGGCGGTCCGCCAGGGGTTTCCCCCCGGTCTGGCACGTGGCGCAGTACTGCAGGCTGGAGTCGGCGAAGCTGACCTCCCGCACGACGTCCCCGCACACCGGGCACGGCTGGCCGGTGCGGCCGTGCACGGCCATGCCGGCCTTCTTCTCCGCCTTCAGCGTCGCGGGATCCGTGGCTCGAGCGACCCTCACCGCCTCAGCCAGGGTGTCGCGCAGGGCCGCGTACAGCCGGGCCTCCGCCTCAGGCGGCTGGGTGCCTGCCGGGGCGAACGGGCTGATCCGGGCGGCATGCAGGATCTCGTCGGAGTAGGCGTTGCCGATCCCGGCGATCCGGGACTGGTCGCGCAGCACGCCCTTGATCTGGGATCGCCCGGAGGCGACGAGGATCTGGTGGAACAGCTCGGGCGTCAGGTCCTCGAGGGGATCGGGGCCCAGCCGCGCCACCGCCGGCACGTCCGTGGGAGCACGCACCACATGGACCGCCAGGCGCTTCTGGGTGCCCGCCTCGGTGACGTCCAGCGCCCCGACCGGGGTCCCCGGCGGCTCGCCCCCCGGACCGCCGTCGTCCCCGGCCCCGAACACGATCCGCAGGGCCAGCGCCGATCCGGCTCCGCGGCCACCCCCGCGCCGGCCGAACGGGGCCGGGGCCGCGGGCGGGTCCTCGCGCCACCGCGCCCACCCGGCCCGGGACAGGTGGATGACCACGTACAGCGGCTCGCCCTGGGGATCGACGAGCTCGAGGACCAGGTGCTTGCCGAGCCGGGAGAAGCCCAGGACGTCGCACCCGGCCACCGCGCTGACCGGGGGGTCGAACGTCTTGAGGGCGCTGATCGCCGCGACCTCGACGCGCAGCACCCGGAGTCCGGTGGTGCGCAGGGCCAGCGCCTCGGCGAGCGCGCTGACCTCGGGGAGCTCGGGCACGGCACTCAGGGTGGCATGACCACGCAACGGGATGCGCGTGGTCGGTGGGACTACCTCCGCCTGCGGGGTCCGGGCATGCGCGGCTGGCCGTCCCCCAGGGCGAACGACATCACCATGTGGTTCCACGCGCAGTGCCGGCAGACCTCGACGACGTAGACCGTGAACCGGCCGTGCTCGTGTGCCATGACGGGCAGCTGGGCCTGAGCCCGGGCCGACCCGCTGAGCGGGCCGAGCTGCGCGCCGTACACCCACGTCACCTCGACCAGGTCGGGCCGGCGGCACACCGGGCAGCTCCGGCCCGCAGCCTCACCGTGGTACTTGGCGGCCCGCAGCAGCCCCGGGTCGGCATCGCAGTAGTCGCTGTTGAAGGCGCCGCCGC
Source organism: uncultured Actinomycetes bacterium (assembly GCA_963714995.1). GTDB lineage: Bacteria > Actinomycetota > Actinomycetes > S36-B12 > CAIYMF01 > Prado023. Next base: position 120,247 of record CAVQQP010000005.1, read on the forward strand.
GGCGCATCGTCTCCAGGGCCGAACGCCGGGCCAGCGCGAAGGAGACCACGTCGCGCGGAGACTCGGGATCGTCGACGACCTCGGGGGCGAACTCGTCGGGATGCGGGGCCGGCGCCTTGGTCGGCGCGGACGTGCGGGTCCCGCGGATCGTCGACGAGCGCGGGGCGGCCATCGCACAAGGGTAGGGCGGACCGGCTCGGAGCGCACCCGTCGTCGCGATCGCGCCGCAGGGAACGCCCCGGTCCACTACCGTACTGAAGGTGAGGATCAACTACCCGCGGGACGACCGCGAGGGATGGACGCGCTTCGTCCCGTCCTGGAAGCTCGTGCTCGGCACCCTCTCGACGCTGTTCGTCCTTGGGGTGGTGACCGTCGCGGCGCTCGTCGCCGTCGCCTGGGTCGCGATCGACATCCCCGAGGAGAACGAGGTCGCGGCGGCGCAGACCTCGATCATCTACTGGAACGACGGCGAGAAGGAGATGGCCCGGCTCGGGGACACCAACCGGATCTCGCTGCCCCTCGAGGAGATTCCCGAGGACATGCAGAACGCGGTGGTCGCCGCGGAGGACCGCAGGTTCTACGAGCACTCCGGATTCGACCTGCGGGGCTTCACGCGGGCGATGTGGACCAACCTCACCACAGGATCCGCACAGGGTGGCTCGACGATCACGCAGCAGTACGCCAAGAACGCCTACCTCACGCAGGACAAGACCGTCCTGCGCAAGTTCAAGGAGCTGGTGCTGAGCCTGAAGCTCGAGACCACGCTGACCAAGGAGGAGATCCTCGAGCGCTACCTGAACACCATCTTCTTCGGCCGCGGCGCCTACGGCGTCCAGACGGCGTCCGAGGCCTACTTCCGGGTGCCGGCCTCCGAGCTCACCCTCGAGCAGGCGGCCGTCCTCGCCGCGATCGTCAACTCGCCGGGCACCTTCAACCCCGACACCAACATGGACAACCTCGAGACGAGGTATGCCTACGTCCTCAACGGCATGTACGAGGAGGGGTTCATCACCGAGGAGGAGCGTGACGAGGCGCTGGACAGCTTCCCGGACATCGAGAAGCGCAAGACCGCCGAGCGCTACCGGGGGACGACCGGGTTCCTGATCCGTGCGGTGGAGGAGGAGCTGCTCGAGCTGGGCTTCACGGAGGCGGAGATCGCCGGTGGCGGCCTGCGGATCGTGAGCACCTTCGACAAGGAGGCCCAGGCCTCGGCGGTCAAGGCCGTCAAGGAGCAGGCCCCCACCACGGGCATGGAGGGCGTGCGCATCGGCCTGGCTGCGGTCGAGCCGGTCACGGGCGAGTTCGTGGCCATGTACGGCGGCGCGAACTACCTCGAGGACCAGTTCAACAACGCGACCATGGCCAGCCAGCAGGCCGGCTCCACGTTCAAGCCCTTCGGCCTGGCGGCCGCGACCGAGGACCGGATCGGTCTGGACACGCTGTGGCCGGGCAACTCGCCCACCGAGATCTCGGGCTACGAGGTCAACAACTACGCGGACAACTCCTACGGGGAGCAGGTGAGCCTGCTCAAGGGGACCGAGCAGTCGATCAACACCGTGTACGTGGCCGTGGAGGACGAGACGGGTGTGGAGGCCGTTCAGGAGGCGGCCCTGCGTGCGGGGATCCCGGAGGACACCCCCGGGTTGAACCTCGAGGAGCCCAACCTGACCTTCGTCCTGGGCACCGCGTCGACGCACACCGTCGACATCGCCCAGTCCTATGCGACCTTCGCCGCGCGTGGGCAGCGCGCGGCCACGACGACGATCCGGTCGGTGTCGGCCGCGGATGGCTCCGTGCTCTACGAGCGGATCGATGCGCCCCAGCAGATGTTCGACGAGAACACGGCCGATGTCGTGAACTTCGCGCTGCAGAGCGTCGTGGACAACGGCACGGGTGGCCCGGCACGGGCGCTCGGCCGGTCCGTGGCGGCCAAGACCGGGTCGACCGACGAGTACCGGTCGGCGTGGTTCGCCGGGTACGTCCCGCAGCTGTCGGCGGCCGTGAGCTTCAGCAAGAACGACAAGAACGGCAACGTCCTGTCCCTGTCGGGCGTGGGTGGCCAGACGCAGTTCTTCGGCAGTGGCTACCCGGCGCGCGTGTGGACGGCCTTCATGGTGGGGGCGCTGGCCGACATGGCGGTGGAGGAGTTCGTGGAGCCCGCAGACATGCCCACGGGCGGCGGGGGGTTCACCCCCACCCCGACGCCGACGCCCACCCCGACGCCCACCCCGACGCCGACGCCCACCCCGAGCCCCACTCCGACACCGGAGCCGACACCCGAGCCGACCCTCGAGCCGACACCGGAGCCGACGCCGACGCCGGAGCCCCCGACGCCGGAGCCCCCACAGCCGACCGAGGCCGCGCAGCCGGACCAGGGCGGTGGCCAGGGTCAGGCCCAGGGTGCTGTGTCGGCCACGCCCAGCCCCACGGGTTAGCCGGGCAGTGGCCGTACGCTGACGCGCGTGAACCGCACCGAGCCGCGTCCGTACGTGGTGCCCACGCAGGCCGACCCGGTGGCCCGTGCGGCCCTGCCGCTGCTGGGTGGCCCCGTGGGTCGGTACGCCGGCCTGGGGCGGTCGTGGTGGACCCCGATCCGGGTGTCGATCGTGGTCGGCCTGCTCGTCTACGCGGTCGGGTGGCTGTCCAAGGGGTACTGCCTGGCCAACGGCTGGGGAGCCCCCCAGCGCTACATGTACCTGTGCTACTCCGACATCCCGATCCTGTACTCCGCGCGTGGGCTGGCCGACGGGGCGTTCCCGTACCTGCTCGACCCCGGTCCGGGCCAGCAGGTGCTGGAGTACCCGGTGCTGACCGGGGTCTTCATGTACGTGGCCGCGTGGGTCACCCGGCTGCTCGGGGGTGACAGCCAGACGTTCTTCGGTGTCAACGTGGTGGGCATGTCGGCCCTGCTGGCGTGGACGATCGCGAGCACCGGATCGATCGTGCGCCGCCGACCCTGGGACGCGTTGATGGTCGCGCTGGCCCCGGTCGTGGCCCTGGCCGGGTTCGTGAACTGGGACCTCCTGGCGATCGCCCTGACCGCGGCCTCGCTGGCTGCCTGGTCCCGGCGGCATCCCGGGGTGGCCGGCATGTGGCTCGGGCTGGCCGTGGCGGCCAAGTTCTACCCGCTGGTGCTCCTCGGCCCCATCGTCCTGCTGTGCGCGCGGCGGGGGCAGTGGCGGGCACTGGGCGCCTTCCTGGCGGGGGCCCTCGGCTCCTGGCTCGTGGTCAACCTGCCGGTGATGCTGGCCAACTTCGAGGGGTGGTCGCGCTTCTACACGTTCTCCCGGGAGCGCGGGATCGACTTCGGCTCGCCGTGGTACGCCCTGACGCTGGTGGGGGTGGACCTCCCGGGCGGCGCGGTCAACTCGTTGGCCTCAGGGTCGTTCCTGCTGGCGTGTGCGGCGATCGCGTGGCTGGTCCTGCGGGCGCCCCAGCCGCCGAGGCTGGCGTCGTTGGCCTTCCTGACCGTCGGCGCCTTCGTCCTGACCAACAAGGTCTACTCCCCGCAGTACGTGCTGTGGGTGCTCCCGCTGGCGGTGCTGGCCCGACCGCGGTGGCGTGACCTGCTGATCTGGCAGGCGGCCGAGTCGGCGTACTTCGTGGGCATCTGGTGGTTCCTCGTCGGGTACGGCACCCAGGACAAGGGCCTGCACGAGGGCTGGTACGTGGCCGCCACGGCGGCGCACTGGCTGGCGACGGCATGGCTGATGGCGCTGGTAGCCCGGGACGCCTGGTCCCCGCACCACGACCCGATCCGCACAGACGGCTACCCCGAGCACACAGACGACCCAGGCGGCGGCGTCCTGGACAACCCGGATTTCCTCCAACTCTCGGGCGCTCGGTGACGGTTGATCCAAGTCTCGGGCACGTTCTCGGCCCGAAAGTTGGATCAGATCGGGATCATGGGCGCTGCGGTCAGCCGATGATCGCGTCCGGCGCCACGGTCGTGAACCGCACGTCGCACTCGAGCAGCTCACCGACCGGTGGCGGGATCGTGCCCTTGGGGATCCGCAGCATCGAGACGTGCATGTGGGGCGGCTCGAGGAACCACGCCTGACCCCCCGAGGGCAGCCGGAACGGCGAGCGGAAGCGGCCCGCAGCCTCCAGCGCACCCGAGCCGGCGGCGGCCGCACGCTGACGGGCGCTGCGGGCCGGGCGTGGGGCCGTGAGCGCGACGCCGTGCGAGGTCCCGCCGCCGATCACCACGACGTACCCGTCGCGGGGTCCGCGGCGCTGGTGGTACCCGGCGGACTGGCCCTGCGGCGTGGCATGGACGGCGAGCACGGTCCCGCCGGCGCGCAGCGACCCGCGGTCGCCCAGCCACAGCCGCGTGCCCAGGCGCAGCCGGATCGGGATGTCGGGCAGTGCCTCCCGGACCTGGGTGCACTCGCGGTCGTCGAGGTGGCTGACCCACAGGGACCCGGCGTCGGACAGCCCGGCCAGGTTCGCCAGCAGGTTCGGCCACAGCAGCCCCCAGGCCACGACCTCGTGGACCCGGGCCGACCCGATCACGACCGGCTGGTGGGCGGAGTCGTCCGAGGTCAGCATCGCCATCGACCCGATGCGCGGCTCCTCAGGGGTCGCGATCGGCAGGTGCAGGGCCAGGCCCTCGAGGCGGATGGCGCCGGAGTCGATGTGCGGCGCGAGGGTGGTGATCGCGGCGGCGACCTCGTCCTCGGTCATCCCGAACCGGCGCATCGAGGTCAGGCCCTCGAGGACCACCCGGCGCGGCGTCTGCGGTGAGGACAGGGCCACGATCTCGGCGGCTGACTCCGGGCTGGCGACGGTGTGGATGATCCGCGCGGAGTCGGGGTGCTCGGCCAGGGCCCGCCAGGCACCGGCCACCACCTCGCCGCGCAGCGTCAGCGGCTCGAGCACCAGGACGTCGAGCTCGGCCTCGGCGGCCAGGACCGCGGGGGCCTCATGGACGGTGCCCACCGCCACGCAGTCGGCGCCGAGCCGGCGGGCCTCGGCGGCGAGCCGGACGTTGCCCACCCCGTAGCCGTTGCCCTTCGCCACGGGCACGAGGGTGGCGCCGGTCGCGGTGATCGCGTCGCGGACCCGGTCCTGGTGGGCCCGCCAGCGCGGGGTGTCGATGGTGATGACGAAGCTCATGTGCCCTCATGTCCTGCCGGTGCGTCGGGTCCTGCTGGTGCGGTGCTGCTCGTGCTCGTGCTGCTGGTGCGCCGGGTGCTCGCGCGTGGGGTCCTGGGGTGCCGGCTGAGATCCGCCGGTGCCGGTCTCAGCGACGGCGCATGTAGGCCTCGAAGGCCCGGGTCAGCGCCGGGCGGATCGCATAGTCCCATTCCCCGACGTACTCCTGGGCAAACCCGCCGGTGCCCACCTTGAACTGCAGCAGGCCGAACAGGTGGTCCTCGGGGTCCAGGGTGTCGGTGATGCCGCGCATGTCGTAGGTGTCGGCACCGGTGTCGCGGGCATCGCGGATCATCTGCCACTGGATCGCGTTGCTGGGCCGCAGGTCACGCCCGGCCGTCGTGGAGGCGCCGTAGGAGTACCAGACGTGCCGGTTGACCCGCACGGCGATCGTGGCGGCGTGGCAGGTGCCCTCATGCTCGGCGAGGTACAGCGAGATCCGGGCGGGGTCCTCGGCGCGCAGCGAGGCCCACATCCGCTGGAAGTAGGGAAGGCCGCGGGGGGTGAACCGATCGCGCTCGGCGGTCTCGACGTAGACCTCGTGGAACGTGGGCAGGTCGCGGGCGTCGCCCTGGCGGACGGTGATCCCCGCCTTGGCGGCCTTCTTGATGTTGCGCCGCCAGAGCTGGTTGAACCCGGTGAGCAGGTCGGCCTCGGTCCGCCCGGCCAGGGGGACCTGGAAGACGTAGCGCGGCTGCACGTCGCCGAACCCGGCTCCGGTGGAGGGCTTCTGGGTCCATCCCACGGCCTCCAGCACGTCGGCAGCGGCCAGTGCGCGGCCGTCTGTCTCGTCCGCGCTGAGGTCGCGCAGGGCGGTGGCCTCCCCGGCGGCGATGGCGTCCTTGAGGGTGGCCGCACCCCAGCGCCGCGTCCAGATCGGCGGGCCGATCTTGGCCGCGAACGCCCCCGCGGCCCTCAGGTGGGCGAGCATCGGGTCCAGCCAGTCGGGCAGGGGATGGACCTGCTCCGGGGCACCGGCGATCCCGCGGGCGGCCGGGCCCTCGCCGAGCCAGTCGATGTCCGGGCCCTCGGGCAGGTAGGCCAGGTAGCGCGGGAGCCGGGGGACCTGGCGGTAGAGCACCAGCCCGGCGCCGACCAGGGACTCGCCGTCGAACCACCCGAGGGACTCGTTGCGCCAGTCGGACTTGACCGCCGCCCATCCGGGGACCTGCAGCGCGCTGACCAGCCCCGTGCCCTGGGCGCGGGCGGCGATATGGGCCAGGTGCTGCTCGGCGGTGATCCGCCGGACGGTCAGGGACATGGCCCGAGGTTACCGACCCGGCCGCGATGTGCCCGTCCCGGTGGGGCGGTCGGGGACGCGCGATTTCGTGCCCACGGCTGCCGCGGGATACCCTGTGCGTCTCTGGGCACGCCGTGGGCTGTGGATAGTCACTGGCGGATGTCGGACCCCCACGTCACCATTCGTGACCGGGGGAGCGACCGCGCCCAGGGCGCTGCAACCCTCCTGTCACGGATGGACCGTGACCGCTTGAGTCCGAAGGAGGTGGGTTCGTGAGCACGCGCCATTACGAGATCATGGTGATTCTCGACCCGGAGCTGGATGAGCGCACTGTCTCCCCCAGCCTGGACACGTTCCTCAATGTCATCCGTCAGGATGGTGGCACCGTCACGTCCGTGGACGTGTGGGGCCGCCGTCGGCTGGCCTACGACATCAAGAAGAAGTCCGAGGGCATCTACGCGATCCTCGACATCAACGCCTCGCCGGCCTCGGTGAGCGAGCTCGACCGTCAGCTGGGGCTGAACGAGTCGGTGCTGCGCACCAAGGTCATGCGGCCCGAGATCAGGTAGGGCGCATCCATGGCATCAGGGGATATCCCGATCACCGTCGTGGGCAACCTCACGGGCGATCCTGAGCTTCGGTTCACGCCCTCGGGGCAGGCCGTCGCCAACTTCACCGTGGCGTCCACCAACCGGATGCTGGACAAGGCGACCAACGAGTGGAAGGACGGCGACACCGTCTTCATCCGCTGCAGCGTCTGGCGCCAGTACGCCGAGAACGTGGCCGAGTCGCTGACCAAGGGCACCCGCGTGGTGGTCACCGGTCGGCTCAAGGTGCGCCAGTACGACACCCGCGAGGGCGGCAAGGGCACCAGCGTCGAATGTGATGTCGACGAGGTCGGCCCGGCGCTGCGCTACGCGACCGCCAAGGTCAACCGTGTGGCCCGCTCCGACGGGTTCAGCGGCGGGGGCCAGGCCGGCGGTGGCTTCGGGGGTTCCCAGGCCAGCTCCGGTGGCGGATCCCAGGGGGGTGGCTTCGGGGGTCGTTCCGACGACCCGTGGGCCAGCCAGTCCGGCGGCGGCGGGTTCGCCGACGAGCAGCCTCCGCCCTTCTGAGCGCGACCGCACCCAGATCCCCTCACGGCAGGTAGTCGGCCCCCGCCGACATGCCCGCACCACCTCACCACCGACCATCCCGGCCACGCGCCGGGCATCCGTAGAAACGGAGCACCACGATGGCTAAGCCCGTTGTCAAGAAGTTCAAGAAGAAGGCGTGCGCCTTCTGCAAGGAGGGCGCGGCGCCCGTCGACTACAAGGACGTGCCGACCCTGCGCAAGTACATCTCCGACCGCGGCAAGATCCGCGCCCGGCGGGTGTCCGGCAACTGCACGCGGCACCAGCGCGACATCGCCATGGCAGTGAAGAACGCCCGCGAGGTCGCCCTGCTGCCCTACACCTCGACCGCTCGCTGAGCCCGGAAGGAGACACGACGATGAAGCTCATCCTCACGTCCGACGTCCTGGGCCTCGGCGCGCCAGGCGATGTTGTCGAGGTCAAGGACGGCTACGGCCGCAACTACCTGCTCCCCCGCGGCCTGGCTGTCGCCTGGACCAAGGGCGGCGAGAAGCAGGTCGTGCAGATCAAGCGGGCGCGTTCGTCCCGCGAGGTCCGCGACCTCGACCACGCCAAGGAGATCAAGGCTGCCCTGGAGGCCAAGCCGATCCGGCTGGTCTCGAAGGCGGGTGGCGGCGGCCGGCTGTTCGGCTCCATCGGTGGCGCTGACGTCGCTGCGGCCGTCACGGCCGCCGGCGGTCCGGCGCTGGACAAGCGCAAGGTCACGCTGCCGGCCCCGATCAAGTCCGTGGGCACGCACACCGCCACGGTGTCGCTGACCCCCGAGGTCTCGGCGACGGTCACCCTCGAGGTGGTCGCCGCCAGCTGACGGCGGAACCGAGCACCGCAGGAGCGGGTCCCCGGGTCACCGGGCGGCCCGCTCCTGCTGCGTCGGGGGCCGGCCCAGGCGGGGGCTGGCCGGCGTTGCGCTGTGTGGTCGAGTCGTCGTTGACGGTTCTTCAACGACCTGCCTACGCTGGAGTCATGGGGCTGCGCAAGCGGTGTGCCACCGCTGTGGCAGCGGTGATGGCACTGGGGGTGCTGGGGGCCGCGCCTGCGCATGCAGATGTGGCCAACACGGCCCCCGTTGCTGGGGCGGACTTCGTCGCGGTGACCTCCGGCCAGAGCGTGTCGGTCAGCCCGCTGGCCAACGACTCGGACCCGGATCCGGGCGCCGTCCTGACCCTGGCGTCCGTTGCCGTGACTGACCCTGCGGCCGGATCGGCCGTCCAGTCGGGGAACGACGTCGTGATCACCAGCGCGCCGGGCTTCGTCGGCCCCCTGCTCGTCGCGTACACGGTGTCCGACGGTGTGCTCACGGCGGACGGCACGATCACCGTGGACGTCCAGGCCCCGCCCAACGTGCCGCCGGTCGCCGTCCCGGATGTCGCCCAGATGTACTCCGGCGGCCAGCTGCAGATCGACCCGCGCGCCAACGACGCAGATCCGGACGGTGAGGCACTGAGCGTCACCAGCGCCGCTGTGAGCGCCGGCGCCGGCACCGTGGCCACCGATGGTCAGGTTCTCACCATCGGGGCGGCTGCAGGCTACGTGGGGCCCCTGGTCGTCACCTACGTCGTGGCCGACCCCCGGGGCGGGCAGGCGACGTCCACGGTGACCGTGGACGTCATCAGGGCCCCGAACCGGGCCCCGGTGGCGGTGGCCGACGCCGTGAGCGTCACGGTGGGGCGCACGTACCGGATCCCGGTCCTGGCCAACGACTCCGATCCTGACGGCGACCGGATGACCCTGGCCAAGGTGGGCAAGGCCGCGCACGGCCGGGCCACCCGATCCGGCACGAAGGTCGTCTACCGCGCGCCGAAGTCCTGGACCGGGAGGGTCAAGGTCGCCTACACCGTGCGCGACGCCTCGGGCGCGACCACCAAGGGCGTCCTGATGATCACCGTCGGGCGCCGCGCCCGGGCCCCGAAGCCGAAGCCCACCCCGAAGCCGCCGGCCGCCGGGGGTGCGCCGTCCAGGGCGGCGGTGGAGTCGGCCCTGGCGCGCCTGGGACTGCCCACCGGCAGCGCCAACGGGCAGTACGACGCCCGCACCTACCGCGCTGTGTGCGCCTGGCGGACTGTCACCGGCCGCGCCGCGAGCCGCAGGGCGCCGTCGGCGGCCGAGGCGAGGGCGATCGTGGCCACGGCGGGGCTGCCGGCCGCAGCCGGCTCGATGGTCACCGGCCTGAACGTCTCGCTCACGTGCCAGGCCGTGTTCTGGGTGGGGTCCAACCGGGAGTACCGGCGGGTCATGGCCGCATCGACCGGACAGGCGGGCTATCGCACGCGGCTGGGCACCCACCGGATCTTCGTGACCCATCAGGTGTGGCGCTACTCGACGATCTATCCCGAGGCGCGCATGTACAAGCCCATGCAGTTCTCCGGGGGTCAGGCGCTCCACGGGTCGGCCACGGATGCGCTGGTCAAGACCTATCCGGCGTCCCACGGATGCGTGCGCATGCTGCACCGCGACATCGATGCCATGCAGGCCGGCGGGGTCGGCAACGGCACACCCGTCCGGGTGTTCGGGGCCTGGTAGCCGTCGGCGTGGGGTAGGGCCGGGCCCCACCGGCGTCGGTCAGGGCGTGGTGGCCGCCATCGCGCGCAGGTGCGCGGTCAGCGCCGGCATCGACCGCTCCACGATCGTGCGCACCAGTCGGTAGGCATCCAGGGTCTCGTAGTACGGGTCGGGCACGTCTCCCGGGCCCTCGGGATCGAACTGGCGGAAGGCGACGATGGGCGCGTCCGGGCAGCCGTGGCGAGCGGCCAGTGCCTTGAGCTCGCGCAGGTGTCCGGCGTCCATCGCGAGGATGAGGTCGCGCTCCTCGAGCCAGCTCGGATCGAACCGACGGGCCCGGTGCCTGATCGAGTAGCCGCCCTCGGCCAGGATCTGCCGGGCACGGCCGTCGGCGTCGTCGCCGACGTGGTAGCCGTGGGTCCCGGCGGAGTCGACCACGACGCGGCCGTCCAGGTCGGTGCCGCGCACCGTCTCGCGCAGGATCGCCTCGGCCATCGGTGACCGGCAGATGTTGCCCGTGCAGACCATCGTGACGCGGATCGGATCAGCTGTGGAAAACTGCGGTTTCGGCGTGCTCATGACCCCCATTGTGGTGTAAGGGGACCACCAGTGCGTGCTATGGGCGACACAGGGGGTAACCGCAAAGAAACATTCAGAGTTTCTTCAGCGCACAGGGTGGGGATCCCATCACCGCAGGTCAGAGCGGGTTCAACAGCAAGTGAGCGTTCTCCGTACCCAGGTTGTCCACACGGCTGACCGGCGTGTGTGCCGCGTGTCACACACGTTGTCCACATCGTTATCCACAGGGGGGGCTTTCCGGGGTGGTGGACAGGGCCTAGGTTCACCCGGGGCACCTGTCGCGGACGATCATCCCGCGATGTCGGACCCCGGGTGTAGACCGATGGCCAGGAGGGGTGGGATGAGCGTCGCTGAGCTGGAGCTGTCGGTCTCGGATGGAGGGGCACCGTTCGATCGGACCCCGCCCGCGGACATGGCTGCGGAGGCGGCTGTGCTCGGGGCGATGCTGTTGAGCAAGGACGCCATCGCGGATGTGGTGGAGTCGCTGAAGGTCGAGGACTTCTACCGCCCGGCGCACGCCACGGTGTACGCGGCGATCCTGGACCTGTACGCCAGGGGCGAGCCGGCCGACGCGGTGATGGTCGCCGGGGAGCTGACCAAGTCCGGGGAGATCTCCCGGATCGGCGGGGCGTCCTACCTGCACACCCTGGTCTCGATGGTCCCGACGGCGGCGAACGCGTCGTACTACGCGGAGATCGTCTCGGAGCGGGCGGTGCTGCGCCGGATGGTCACCGCCGGCACCCGGATCGTGCAGATGGGGTACGCCGCCGAGGGGGATGTGCACGACCTGGTGGACCGGGCCCAGGCCGAGGTGTACGACCTGACCAACGGGCGCACGAGTGAGGACTACTCCCCGCTGCGCGACATCTTCGACGGCACGCTGAACGAGATCGAGGCGATCGCCTCGCACGGTGGGCAGATGGTCGGGGTGCCCACCGGGTTCGCGGACCTCGACGCCCTGACCAACGGGCTGCACCCGGGGCAGCTGGTCATCATCGCCGCCCGACCCGCGATCGGTAAGTCGACGTTGGGCCTGGACCTGGCGCGCTCGGCGAGCATCAAGAACGGTCTGACCAGCGTGATCTTCTCCCTGGAGATGGCGCGCAACGAGATCGTGATGCGCCTGATGAGCGCGGAGGCGCAGGTCCCGCTGGCGCACATGCGCTCGGGGACGATGTCGGATGCGGACTGGCAGAAGCTGGCGCGCAAGTCGGGGGCGATCGTCGAGGCCCCGATGTTCATCGACGACTCGCCGAACATGTCGATGATGGAGATCCGGGCCAAGTGCCGGCGGCTGAAGCAGAAGCACGACCTGCGCCTGGTGATCGTGGACTACCTGCAGCTGATGAGCTCGGGGAAGAAGGTGGAGTCCCGCCAGCAGGAGGTCGCGGAGTTCTCCCGGGCGCTCAAGCTGCTGGCCAAGGAGCTCGAGGTCCCGGTCATCGCGATCGCCCAGCTGAACCGTGGTCCCGAGCAGCGCCAGGACAAGAAGCCGATGATGAGCGACCTGCGCGAGTCCGGCTCCCTCGAGCAGGACGCCGACGTGGTGATCCTGCTCAACCGCGAGGACGCCTACGAGAAGGAGTCCCCCCGCGCCGGCGAGGCCGACTTCATCGTCGCCAAGCACCGCAACGGCCCCACCGCCACCATCACGGTCGCCTTCCAGGGGCACTACTCACGGTTCGTCGACATGGCCGCCATGTGAGTGTCGCATCACCCAGTCCGGGGTCCTCAGCGACTGGGAGCCCGGGCGGCGACCCCGCGCCGAGCACGCGGGCGAGGCGATGATTGGAGTGACCCGCCTGCGGGTATGGATCCGGTACCCCCGGGGGTTGTGCCTGAGGGATTGGCATCCGTAGAGGAGGAGCCTGTGTCACGTCGTCGCAAGGCTGCATACACAGTGGCGGCAGCAGCTGTCATGTCCGAGGGGCCCCTGAGCTTCGGCCAGCGGGTCGCCTCCCTCCCGGGCCTCGTCCGGGACACCCTGAGCGGCCGCTACGACGGCCTGGGCAAGGGTCGCCTGGCGATGATGGCCCTCGCGCTGGCCTACATCGTCTCGCCTGTCGACCTCGTCCCCGAGGCCCTGCTGACCATTCCCGGCCTGATGGACGACGCGGCCGTCGCGGCCTGGCTGATCGCCACGCTCGTGGGCGCCACGTCTGCCTACCGGACGTGGGGCGGCGAGGTCCTCGGCGAGGGCCTCCCGACGGACTGGATGGCTGATGCAGGGGCCGACGAGGGCCCGGCGGCGCCATCTCCAGGCCCGGCGCGCGTGGTGGTGGGCGAGGTCGTCACCTCGTGACGCCTGGTGGTGGCACGCGACGGTAGCCTGCCGCCATGGCCACTCTGGTTCTCACGGTGATCGGCGACGACCGATCAGGTCTGGTCTCTGCCCTGTCCGGCGTCATCGCCGACCACGGCGGAAGCTGGGAGCGCAGCCAGATGGCGCGCCTGGCGGGCAAGTTCGCCGGCATCGTCCTCGTGGCGGTGCCCGACGACCGGGCCGAGGCACTGATCGCCGAGCTGGGTCCGCTGGGGACGCAGGGACTGCTCGACGTCACCGTCGAGCGTGGCGCCGACGAGGGCCCCGTCAGCACCGACATGACCCGACTCAGCCTGGCGCTGGTCGGCGCCGATCGGCCGGGGATCGTGCACGACATCTCCCAGGCCCTGGCCGCACGGCAGGTCAGCATCGAGGAGCTGCACACGGCCACCCGCGAGGCGCCGATGGTCGGCGGGATGCTCTTCGAGGCGACCGCGACCCTGCTCGCTCCTCCGACCGTGCCGATCGCAGACCTCCAGACCGTGCTCGAGGACCTGGCCAACGAGTTGATGGTGGACCTGTCGCTCTCCGCGGACTGAGGCCGGTGCATCCCCCGGTCGTCGACGGGCGACGAGGAACGGAGCCACCGGAGCCATGGGAGGTGTCGCGCATGAGGGCGATCGTGCACCACGAGTACGGCAGTCCGGAGCGCGTCCTGCGGCTGGCCGACGTCGAGCGGCCCACGATCGGTGACCGGGAGGTGCTGGTCGCAGTCCGGGCGTCGTCGGTGAACATGGCCGACCTCGCGGTCGTGACCGGGCGACCGGGCCTGATCCGGGCAGTCTCGGGGCTGCGCCGGCCGCGCACGCCGATCCCCGGACGCGACCTCGCCGGCGTCGTGGAGGCGGTCGGAGCCGCAGTCACGGGGCTGCGGCCCGGCGACGAGGTCTACGGCGAGGCCACACAGGCCTACGCGGAGTACGCGGCGGTCAGCCCGGACCAGCTCTCACCCAAGCCCTCGAACCTGACGTTCGAGCAGGCGGCAACCGTCCCGCTGGCTGGGCTCACCGCCTGGCAGGCGCTCCAGAAGGTGCAGATCACGCCCGGTCAGCGGGTCCTGGTCAACGGGGCATCCAGCGGGGTGGGCCACTTCGCGGTGCAGATCGCCGCGGCTCAGGGCGCCCAGGTGACCGGGGTGTGCAGCGCGCGCAACGCCGAGCTGGTGCGGGGCATCGGCGCCGACCAGGTGATCGACTACCAGGAGTCCGACTACACGGCCCTCGGGGCGCAGTACGACGTCATCGTCGACGTCGTCGTCACGCACTCCCTGGGCGAGAACCGACGGGCCCTCACCCCGACGGGTGTGTACCTGTCCGTGGGCACCTCCCCGGACTCGGGGCCGGGTGAGGGCGGGCTGGTCGGGCCGATGCCCGCCATCGCCGCCGTGGCGATCCGGTCCATGGCCGCGCGACGACAGCGCCTGGTCGTCGTCTCGGCGACGCCGAACGCGGGGATCGCGGAGCTGACCTCGCTCATCGAGTCCGGGAGGGTCATCCCCTCCATCGAGCGGACCTACCCGTTGGCCGAGGTCCCTGACGCGCTGCGGCACCTCGCCACCCACCACGCCCGCGGGAAGCTCGCCATCACCGTCTGAGATCCGGCGGCAAGGCCACCTCGCGCTCCAGTGCGTCGAGGATCAGGTCGAGGCCGTGCTGGAACTCCCGATCCACGCTGTGGTCGGACCGGGCCTGGGCGACCACCTGCCGTGCGCAGCGCTGGTGTCTGGCAGGCTGACGGGATGACCGACCTCATGAGGGACCTGACGCTGCCCGACGGACGGACACTGGACGTCCTCGTGGGTGGGGCCGCTGCCGGGCCCGCGATCGTGCTGCACCACGGGACCCCCTCCGACGCCTCATTGTGGTCGGACTGGCACGTGGCTGCGCAGCGCCACGGGGCACGGATCGTGTCGGTGAGCCGCCCCGGGTACGCCACCTCATCCCGGCTGCCGGGCCGGGACGTGGCGGCTGCAGCGGCGGACGTGGCGGCTGTCCTCGACCAGCTCGGGATCGACGAGTACGTGACCGCGGGGTGGTCCGGTGGCGGCCCGCACGCACTGGCATGTGCCGCGCTTCACCCGGGTCGCTGCCTGGCTGCCGCCACGCTGGCTGGGGCAGCCCCCTACGGCGTCGCGGGCCTGGACTTCCTCGAGGGCATGGGACCCGAGAACATCGACGAGTTCGGCGCCGCCCTGCAGGGTGAGCCGGCCGTGCGGGCCTGGCTCATCGAGAACGCCGAGGCGTTCCGCCACGTCACGGGCGCGGAGATCGCCGAGGCGTTCGGCGGGCTCGTGCCCGACATCGACCGGGACGTCCTGCAGGGTGGCTATGCCGACCACATGGCCGCTGAGATGCGCCGTGCGCTGGGCAGCGGGTTCGACGGGTGGATCGACGACGATCTGGCGTTCGTGCGCCCCTGGGGGTTCGACCTCGACCGGATCTCCGTACCGGTCACCGTCTGGCAGGGCGACCTCGACCTGATGGTCCCCGCCAGTCACGGGGCCTGGCTCGTCGAGCACCTCCCCAGCGCGCGGGCTCGCACGCCGATGGGGCACGGGCACTTCTCGCTGGTCACGCAGTACCGCGGGGAGATCCTCGAGTGGCTGCTGGGCGGGTGGGCGTCCACATCCAGCTGATCCCGGTCGCTGTGGGTCCCCATGCGTGCGGGTGCGCCGGCCGCGCGCAATGCTGTCCCCATGGCTGAGCGCAACGTCCTCGGAGGCGAGCTGGAACCGTGCGGCACCGATCCGATGACCGGGTTCTTCCGCGACGGCAGCTGCTGCACCGGGCCTGAGGACCTCGGGAGCCACACCATCTGCGCGGTGGTGACCGCGGAGTTCCTCGACCAGCAGCGCCGGATCGGCAACGACCTGTCCACCCCGCGCCCCGAGTACCGCTTCCCCGGCCTCGTCCCGGGCGACCGGTGGTGCGTGACGGCAGCCAACTGGGCCCGGGCCCACCGTGAGGGAGTCGCGGCACCCGTCGTCCTGGCCTCGACCAACGCGGCCGTCCTGCAGATCGTGCCGATGTCCGTGCTCCAGGAGCACGCCGTGGATGTGCCGGGCGACCTCAGCTCGCTCGACACCTGAGCGGGCCTCACCCCGCCCGGCGGACGATGCTCCCCGCCGCGATACTGCGGCTGTGATCACCGTCGGAGTGGACCTCGCCGCCGAGGCCGCGGGCACGGCCGTCGCCGTGATCGCCTGGGACGACGCACGTGGCCAGGTCACCGCCCTCGTTCCGGACGCCACGGATGCCGACGTCGTGGCTGCAGCGCGTGTGGCCGACAAGGTCGGGGTCGACTGCCCGTTCGGCTGGCCGACGGGCTTCGTGCGCCTGGTCGGCGAGCACGAGGGAGGTCTGCTGGCGCCACCTGCGTCCTCCGGCCGGGACTGGCGCCGCAGCCTGACCATGCGGGTCACGGATGAGCACGTCCACGCGACCGACCGGCCTGACTCCGTTGAGCGTCTCGGCCGACCGGATCGGCCATGCAGCCCTGCGCTGGGCTGCCATCGCGGCCACCCTCGGGGTTGCAGGGCTCGATGTCCGCCGCGATGGGTCGGGGCTGCTGGCCGAGGTGTATCCGGCCGCCGCACTGCGCCACTGGCAGCTGCCGCACCGCGGCTACAAGGGCTCCGCCAACCGGGAGGTCCGCGACGGCTCGTCGACAGCCTCCTCGCGACGGCGCCCTGGCTCGACCTGGGGCAGCAGGCGGGGCTGTGCCGGACCTCCGACCACGCCCTGGACGCGGTCGTGTGTGCCCTCATCGCGCGTGCGGTGGCTCTCCACCAGACGGATCCGGCGGGCCCGCATCAGCAGGTCGCCGCGGTGGAGGGCTGGATCCATGTGCCGACGGCTCCCCTGGAGGCGCTCGTCGGATCGCCGTGAGGTGGGTGCCCGCTGAGTGGCCCAGCGATGCGCCGGCTCATCCGGGGTCGCGGCCCCCGCGTCCTCCAGCCGTCCCTGGCAGCACGGGGTCGGGGCCTACCCTTGGCCGGTGATCGCCTGGACGCCGCTGCGTCGCCGGGATCGCCGCCGGGCTGGGCATCGCGCTGCCCCTCGGGGCGATCGGTGTGCTGATCGTGCGCGAGGGGGTGGAGCGCGGGATCCGGGCGGCCGCGGTTGCCGCGCTTGCCGTCGCGTCGGTCGACTTCGGCTACGCCCTCCTCGCGGTGATGATCGGCGAGCGGATCGCCGAGGCCCTGTCGGGAGTCGAGCGCGTCGTCCAGGTGGTCGGCGCCCTGGCCCTCACCGCGGTGGTGGTCCTCGGCGTCCGCGACCTGCTCCGCAGCGTGCGGGTGCCGGCGGTCCTCGCCCCCTCCGGGGCGCCCGAGCTGCCTGTCGGCTACCGCGGCACGTTCCTGCGGTTCGTGGGGCTCACGGCGATCAACCCCATGACCGCCGTGTACTTCGTCGCCCTGACCGCCGGGCTCTCGCAGCGCCTGGCCGGCCCCGGGGCGGGGACGGCGTTCGCCGTCGGGGTGTTCCTCGGGTCGCTGGCCTGGCAGATGGTCCTGGCGGTCGGTGGCGCCACGGCCGGATCCCGGATGTCCGAGCGGGTCCGGGTCGGGGTCTCGCTGACGGGGTACGCGATCGTGGCCGGCTACGCGGTGAAGCTGGCCCTCGGCGCCTGACCACGGCGACCGGCGATCCGCTTCCCATTCGACGATCTGCTTCCCGAATTCCGGAAGCGGATCGCAGGAAGGGAAGCGGATCCCGATGCCCGCTCCCCACTGGGCGCAGCTGGGGCGGGGGCGGGAGCGGGAGTTGACATTGACGTTGCGTCAACTTCTATCGTGGTCCGAGTGCACGGCAGAGCGGGTCACGCCCGGCGGGAGGTGGACGAGGTGGCGCAGGCGCAGCCGCGGTGGCGGATGACGGGGGCGAGGTGGTGGACGTCGAGTACGGGATCGCCGAGGTCGCCCGGCTGGCGGGCACGACGAGTCGCACGCTGCGCCACTACGGCGACGTCGGACTGCTCGAGCCGTCCCGGGTCGGGGCCAACGGCTACCGCTACTACGACATCGCCGCCCTGACCCGGCTGCAGCGGATCCTGATGCTGCGCCAGCTCGGTCTGGGCGTCGCGACCATCGCGGAGGTCCTGGACTCCGCCGATGACACCTCCGCGCTGCGGGCCCACCTCGAGTGGTTGCGCGCGGAGTCCGAACGGCTCGACCGGCAGATCGCCAGCGTCGAGCGCACGATCACAAGCAGGGAGAGGGGAGTGCCGATCATGGCCGACGACATGTTCGACGGGTTCGACCACACGCAGTACAAGGAGGAGGTCGAGCAGCGCTGGGGCGCCCAGGCCTATGCCGACAGCGACCGGTGGTGGCGCGGGCTCGGCTCCGAGGGCCAGCAGGCATTCATGGACGAGCACACGGCCATCGCCGCGGGGTGGGCGGAGCTCCAGGCCGCGGGCGCGCCGGTCGACGGCGAGGCGGCCCAGGCACTGGCCCGTCGGCACCACGCCTGGATCGCCGCAGGGTGGGGCAACAAGGCCCCCAGCGCCGACCAGCTCGCGGGCCTGGCCGACATGTACGTCGCCGACGAGCGGTTCGCCGCCAACTACGGCGGGCTGACGGGGGCGACCTACGTCCGTGACGCGCTGACGCACTTCGCGATCACCGAGCTGGCCTGACCGGATCATCCTGATCTTAGGGCCGCCGGGGTTCCCACCCCGGCCCACCGGCGCTACTCTCACGGCTGTGGACGCGGCGCGGTTTGCCCGCCGGGGGGTGGGAAGCGTCCTCCCCCCGGTGCGCCCGCGTGTGCGATTGAGGGCCTCCTTGCGGGCGCCCATCGCCCTCGTAGCGGCCGGGGCCCTGCTGGCGACCGGCCCCCTCGTCGCGGGGGCCGCCAGTGCGCCGCTCCCGGTGGCCGAGGCCGGTGCCCTGGTCATTGCGAGTTCGGACGCGAGGCCGGTCACCAAGCCGGCGTCGGTGGCGACCTTCACGCCCGCCACCACGAAGCTCGCCACCGGGAAGAGCAGGACCACGCCCGTCCAGCGACTCGAGCGGCTGATTGCTCAACTGGCCGACGTCAAGGCGCGCCTCGACGCTGCTGAGGCCGAGGCGAGCGGACTGACCACCCGACGCAGCCAACTGGCCGAGGAGATCCCGGCCGCAGTAGCCAGGCGCTCGGCTGGCACCGCCGCCATGAAGGCTGCGAGCATGGAGGTGGCGACTTCTGGCTCGGAGGTCAAGGCGGCGAAGGTCGCGCAGGCAGGAGCCATCGCGGCACAGGAGGCCGCAGCAGCTGAGTCCGACGCGGCTGCGCAGGTGGACGCGGCCGCACGATCGCGGCTCGAGGAGGCCACGAAGCAGGCTGCGGCCGCGCGTACTGCGGTGAAGCGGGCTGTGACCAAGGTCGACAAGGCCAAGGGGAAGGCCTACGCGACGGCCTTCACCGCATGGCAGATGGCGGCGATCGCCGACCGCGTGGGCAGGGCTCGATCTGCGCTGGCCGAGCAGCAGGCAACCGAGGCGGCACTGGGTCTCACGACTGCGGCGACGGCGCTGTCCGCTGCCACCGATGCACGGACACGTGCCGATGACCGGATGGCCAGGGCCAGTGCCGCTGCGCAGACGGCCACGGAGCGCCTGGCCGCTGCCACAGCCGAGCATGCCGCTGCCAAGGAGCAGCTCGCGACGCTCAGGGCGGAGCGGACCCACGTCAGCGAGGTCCTTGCCACGGCGACGGCACAGGTCACCCAGCTCGGAGCCGAGGTGGCGGTGCTGAGCAAGCAGGTTGCCAGGGCCCGGGCCACTGCTGCAGCGGCAGAGGCTGCGGAGGCGGAGGCTGCGACGAAGGCTGCGGCGGCGAAGACCGCGACGAAGCGCGTGACGCCATGAGACGCCTGCACGTCGCGGCCCTTGCCGCTGTCCTGGTGGTCTCGGTCATCCCCTCGGCCGAGGCGCGTTCCGGCAAGGAGCAGTGGCGTGAGTCCGGCGTGGTCGCCGCGGTGCTCGACGGGGACACCTTCGACATGACGACCGAGACCGGACTGGTCCGGGTCCGGGTGACGGGGATCCAGGCCCCGGAATCCTCCTGGTGTGGTGGCAAGGAGGCGAAGGACGCCCTTCGCGAGATCCTGCCGGAGGGCACCGAGGTGCGCCTCGCCAGCCGTAAGGAGACCTCGGGCAACGCTCCCGGCGGGGTCTGGCGGGTCAAGCGGACGGTCCACGTCGAGGTCGACGGCGAATGGGTCGACATCGCCCCCGGCCTGCTGTCCCGCGGCGTGGTGTTCCCGTTCCCGTTCATCGGCGAGTCAACGAACAACGAGAAGTACCTGGACCTGGCCCTGGCCGCGTCCGAGAAGCAGGTCGGCGTGTTCGACCCCACCGCGTGCGGCTCGAGCGGGTCGGCGGCGGACGAGGAGCATCTCTCCCTGGAGGTCGTCCCGGACGGACCGGGCCGGGACAGCGCCGATTCGGAGTTCGTGATGATCTACAACGGATCCGACCACGACATCGACCTGCGTGGCTGGATGGTGCAGGACACCTCACCGCTGAACGCCTACTTCTTCCCCAAAGGTGCGGTCGTTCGGGCTGACGACTACGTCGTGGTGTTCTCGGGCTCGGGCACCCGCGGGGTGGCACCGGACGGCAGCGAGGACGACCGGTTCTTCTTCGCCGGGACAGGGGCGCGCTGGAACAACGACACCACGGACATCGCGTTCCTGTTCGATGATGCGGGCAAGGACCGGACGGGCAACCTGCGCGACTGGCTCATCCTCACGCCAGAGTCCTGAGCCCCGGATCCGGCCGTGTTCGACGTCGTCCTGTTCTCCCCGCGCATCCCCCCGAACACCGGCAACGTGATCCGGCTGTGCGCCAACACGGGGTGCCGGCTGCACCTCGTCGAGCCGATGGGCTTCGTTCTGGACGAGGCCCGGGTGCGCCGCGCCGGCCTGGACTACCACGACATGGCCGTGGTGACGGTCCATCCCAGCCTCGCCGCGGCGCAGGAGGCGCTGGCGGATCGGCGCTGGTTCGCCACCACCGCGCGCGGGGGCAGCGGGCCCCACGAGGTGGCCCTCGAGCCCGGCGACGTCTTCCTGTTCGGCCCCGAGCCGACCGGACTACCTGACGAGGTGCTAGCCACGTTCGCCCCCAACCGTCGCCTGAGACTGCCGATGCGCCCAGGCAACCGCTCCCTGAACCTGTCCAACGCGGTAGCAGTAACGATCTACGAGGCCTGGCGCCAGAACGATTTCAAGGGCGCCAGCTAGATCGCGGTTTGCTCCAACTCTCGTGCGGTGTTCGCGGTTTGCTCCAGGTCTCGGGCGCACTTTCGGCCCAGGAGTTGGATGAGATCGGGATCTGGGCGGGGGATTTGGGGGGTTGGGTGGCGCGGGTCCATGCTTGTTCGATGCCTGGGGACGAGATCGACTCGGAGGCGGCCGGGAACCCGGCCGCCGGGTCCGACGTGCCTGCGGGCTCCCCGTCCGCCACCGACCCGGTGCGCAAGAAGGCGCTGACCCGCCAGACCCTGGGGCTGTACTGGTCGGCGGCCGCGGAGTTCCCGTGGCGCCTGGGCATCGCCCTGGTGGTCCCGGTCGTCACCGTCCTGTTCGCGCGCTTCGTCGGGCCGTACGTCATCTCGCTGCTGCTCACCCAGGTCCAGGACGGCACCGTGACCTGGGAGTCCGGCTGGCCGCTGGTGCTCGCCTACGGGCTCTCGCAGTTCCTCGGCCAGGTCGTGGGCTGGCGGATCGCGCTGTTCGCGGCGTGGTCCTTCGAGGTCATGGCCATGAAGCGGCTGTTCCAGCGCGTCTTCGACCACCTGACCCGCCAGAGCCTGGGCTTCCACTCCGACCGGTTCTCCGGCTCGCTGGTGTCCCAGACCAACAAGTTCACCGGCGCCTTCGAGATGTTCTGGGACACCGTCGTCTGGCAGGTGGTCCCGGTGCTCACGACCGTGGTCGCCGCGGTGGTGATCACCGCCTTCATCCTGCCCTGGTACTCGGTCTTCCTGCTCGTGATGACCCTGGTCTTCGGTGGCTTCGTGGTGTACTCCGCGCGCACGATGGAGCGCCTGAACGTGGTCGAGGCGCAGTCCTCCACGCACATGACCGGCTTCCTGGCCGACGTCATGAGCAACATCTCGGCGGTGAAGGCGGCCGGGGCCGAGGCCACCGAGAACGCCAGTGCCCGACTGGCCGCCGGCCAGTGGCGCACGAACTCGCTGAACGTGATGAAGGCGTTCCTCGGCTACTCGTCGGGCTTCTCCGCGGTGATCGCGATCATGAACACCGGTGCGGTGCTGGCGGCCGTCGTGGCCTCCGAGCAGAAGTACCTGTCGGTGGCTGCGGTCTACCTGGCCACGACCTACACCCTGACGGTGACCGACCAGCTCTGGGAGATCACCCAGGTCATGCGCAACTACAACCGCGTCATGGGTGATGCCCACGACATGGTCGAGATCCTGGGGATCCCCCCGGCGGTCGAGGACCGCACGGACACCGAGTTCCGGCGCGGGCCGGGTGCCGTGGAGTTCGACCACGTCACCTTCGCCCACGACGGGGCCGGCGAGGACGCCCTGTTCGACGACTTCACGCTGACGATCGCGCCGGGCGAGAAGATCGGGCTCGTCGGTCACTCCGGCTCCGGAAAGACGACCCTGACGCGCCTGCTGCTGCGGTTCTCCGACGTCGACGCGGGGGCGATCCGCATCGACGGCCAGGACCTGCGCGATGTCACCCAGGCCTCGTTGCGGCGCTCGATCGCCTACGTCGCCCAGGAGCCGCTGCTGTTCCACCGCTCGATCGCGGACAACATCGCCTACGGCCGGCCCGGGGCCACCCCGGAGCAGGTCCACGCGGCCGCGGTCAAGGCCAGTGCCGACGAGTTCATCGACAGGCTCCCGTCCGGGTACGACACGACCGTCGGCGAGCGCGGCGTGAAGCTGTCCGGCGGGCAGCGCCAGCGGATCGCGATCGCGCGAGCGGTGCTCAAGGACGCCAACCTCCTGGTCCTCGACGAGGCCACCTCGGCGCTGGACAGCGAGAGCGAGATCCACATCCAGGCCGCCCTGGCCGAGGCCATGAAGGGTCGCACCACGATCGTCATCGCCCACCGCCTGAGCACCGTCCAGGCGATGGACCGCATCGTGGTCCTCGCCGACGGCCGGATCGTCGAGCAGGGCTCGCACGCCGAGCTCCTCGCGGCCGGAGGCGTGTACGCCGGACTCTGGGCCCACCAGTCCGGCGGCTTCCTCGAGTAGCGCCCCGCCTGTCTGTCGCGCACCCCACGCCGCACGCCTACGCCCACGCCGCATCGCCCACGCCGCCACGCCGCAAACCCTCCGCCTAGGGTCAGACCCTCCCGTCCTGCCGGGAGGTTCTGACCCGTTCGGGAGGGTCTGCGGCCGGTGGGCCGCCCTGCCGCTACCGGCGGGGCTCGGGGATCCGGGGGCTGGGGAGCGGGTCCAGGCGCAGGGCGACCAGGGTCACGTCGTCGCGGCCGAGGTCGTCCGCCCGCTCGCGGACGGTCGCCAGGACCCGCGCGATGACCTCGGCCGGGTCGTCGCCGGCCTCGGCGGCCGTGCGCAGGTGGGTGTCCAGGTCGTCGTCGCCCAGCTCCTCGCCGGCCAGGTCGCGGCTCTCCAGGATCCCGTCGGTGAACGCCAGCACGACATCGGCAGCGTTCAGCTCGGCGGACCCCGTGGACCACGTGCCGCCCAGCCAGCTGATCATCGGACCGGTCGTGCCCAGGCGCAGGATCGTGCCGTCGGCCCGGATGATCCGGGGCGCGGGGTGCCCGGCGTTGACCCACTGGACCTCGCCCGTGCGGGTGTCGGCGATCAGGATGGCGGCGGTGGCGAAGCGCCCGGGCTCGTCGGCGAACGCATCGCACGCCCGGTGCAGGATCTGCGGCGGGTCCTGGCCGGCCACCAGGCCCAGCGTGATCGACGTCTTGAGCCGCATGGCCACGATCCCCGCGCGCGGGCCGTGGCCGGACACGTCGCAGATCACGGCGGCTGCACGCCCGTCGGTCAGGGGGATCCGGTCCCAGAAGTCCCCGGCCAGCACCCCCTCGGCGGGACGCAGCACCCCGGCGATGGTCACGCCCAGCGGGACGGCCTCCGTGCGGGCGGCCAGCTCCCGGCGGATCGCCTCCACCACCGGCCCCTCCTGCTCGAGGGCCGCCCGCGCGGCGGTCGCCTCGTCGATCTCGTGGACCAGCGCGCGGCGCAGCGCCTCGGCGTCGGCACCCAGGTCGCGCAGCTCCGGCGGGCCGGTCGGCACGATCACCGCGTCGTGGTGGCCGGGCGTGGCGGCCTCCCGCAGCTGCCCGCGCAGAGCGGCGATCGGCGTGAGCACGTGCCGGCGGACGGCGACGTACGTGGCCAGCGGCAGCAGGAGCAGCACGACCAGCGCTGCCCCCAGGGTCCAGGCCAGCCGCGTGGCAGCGGCTGCCAGGTCGTCCAGGGCCGCCGTCTGCTCGCGCGTCAGGAGGGTGGACAACCGGAACGTGTCGGAGGTCAGCTGGACGTAGGCGGACTGGGACTGCGGGGAGTCGAGGATCTCCTGGGCGATCTGCTGCTCGCCGGCGTCCATCGCGGAGGTCACCGGGTTCCCGACCGTGGACAGCCACACCGTGAGGTCGGCGTCCACATCCTGGACCAGGGCACTGGCCGGATCGCGGCCCTCCAGCAGCGTCCGGAGCTCCTCGAGGTTCTCCTCCGCGGACACCACGGCGGCCTCGTAGAGCAGCCCCATGCCCGTGGACTCCGAGGACACATAGATGCGCAGCCGACGCTCCATGTTGTTGATGTCCTCGTTGAGGTCGGCCACGGCCGTGCTGGCCGGGGCGAGGATGTCGACGACCTCCGAGAGGCTGCGCTGGGTCTCGGCGTACCGCAGGACCAGCTGCGCCCCGAGCACGGCGATGATCGCCAGCGCCGCGAGGGCGACGGCGATCACCCGGTGCCGGAGCGTCATGGCTTTCAGGCTAGTGGGAAACGACCGCTCGATCCGTGGCAGGCTCGGGCCATGAGCCCCCGACGCATCGCCGACCTGTCCGTCCACCCGATCGGGCTGGGGGCCATGCCCCTGTCCGACCAGGCGATGCTGGCCGAGCGCCCGCGTGCGCTGGCGACCGTGCATGCGGCGCTGGACAGCGGTGTCACGCTGGTGGACACCGCCGACATCTACGCCCCGGACGGCGAGCACTTCGGCCACAACGAGGTGCTCGTCGGCGAGGCCGTGCGCTCCTGGGCGGGCTCGGAGGCCGACCGGGCGCGGATCGTCGTGGCGACGAAGGGCGGGATCACGCGGGCCCCCGGACCGGACGGCGACGTCTGGGGCCGCGCCGGCTCGCCGCAGGCCCTGGGCGCCGCAGCCCGAGCCTCCGCACAGCGGCTCGGCGTGGACGTGATCGACCTGTACTACCTGCACCGCCTTGACCCGGCTGTCCCGTTCGACGACCAGGTGGGCGGGCTCGCGGCCGTGCGGGCCGACGGGATCGCGCGTCGCATCGGGCTGTCGAATGTCACCCTGGCGATGCTGGACCGGGCCCTCGAGCTCGTCGGCGGGCCGGACGAGGGGGGCATCGCAGCGGTGCAGAACGAGTTCTCCGCGCGCTACCGGGCCGATGCCGACGTCCTGGCTCGCTGCGTCGAGCGCGGGATCGCCTTCCTGCCATGGTCCCCGCTGGGTGGGGCCTCGCAGGCCGGCGAGCTCGGCTCGCGCTACGCGCGCCTTCGCTGAACTCGCCGAGGAGCGCGGGATCTCCGCGCAGCAGGTCGCCCTCGCCTGGTTGCTGGCACTGGGCCCGGTGGTCATCCCGATCCCCGGGTCGACCCGGCCGGCGACGGCCCGCGCCTCCGCGGCAGCGGCCGCGATCGAGCTGAGCGACGAGGAGGTCGCGCGCCTGTCGGCGAGCGTGCCCGAGGACGCCTCGGTGTTCCCGGACGACACCCCCGCGCCCCCGATGTGACCGCACGCTGCCCGGCGCCCCGCCCCAGCGCCCCGCCCGGCCCGGCGTCCCTCCGCCCCGGCGTCCTCCCGCCCTGGCGCCCCTGGGGCGCGATCACCGACCACACGGCCGATCGAGACGCTGGGTGTGTGATCCACGTCATACCCGGTGGGGTATGACCTAGGACCGGGCGCATTGGGACCAAGGTCCCGGAACTTACAGGCGATGGTCGGGCCGTGGACCGCCGTCATGGTGGGAGGCTGAGCGCGACTGGGCCACTCTGGCCGGTCTGTGCAGACGAGGATGGCCATGGACGTCTTGGAACTTGCGCGATGGCAGTTCGGCATCACCACCGTGTACCACTTCTTCTTCGTCCCGATCACCCTCGGGCTGAGCTGGCTGGTCGCGATCATGCAGACCGCCTGGGTGCGCAGCGGTGACGAGAAGTGGCTGCGCGCGACGAAGTTCTTCGGCAAGATCTTCCTGATCAACTTCGCGATGGGTGTGGTCACCGGCATCGTGCAGGAGTTCCAGTTCGGCATGAACTGGAGCACCTACTCGCGGTTCGTCGGCGACATCTTCGGCGCCCCACTGGCCGTCGAGGGCCTGCTCGCCTTCTTCCTGGAGTCGACGTTCCTCGGCCTGTGGATCTTCGGCTGGGACCGGTTGCCCAAGAAGCTGCACCTGGCCACGATCTGGCTGGCCTCGCTGGGCACCATGCTCTCGGCCTACTTCATCCTCGCGGCCAACTCGTGGATGCAGCACCCGGTCGGCTACGAGTACAACCCCGTCACCGGCCGCGCCGAGCTCAACGACTTCGGTGCCGTGCTGACCCAGAACACCGCCGTCGTGGCGTTCTTCCACACGCTGTCCTCCTCGTTCATGGTCGCGGGCTCGCTGGTCGCGGGCATCTCGATCTGGCTGCTGGTCAAGGACCGTGGGGCCGACGTCGCCAAGTCGACGTTGCGCCTCGGCCTGATCACCACGCTGATCGCCTCGGTGTTCGTCGTCGTCTCCGGCGACATGGACGCCAAGATCATGACCGAGCAGCAGCCGATGAAGATGGCCGCCGCCGAGGCGCTGTACGAGACCTCGCAGCCCGCCGACTTCTCCATCCTCACCGTCGGGACCCTGGACGGCTCGGAGGAGGTCTTCTCCATCACCATCCCCAAGCTGCTGAGCTTCCTGGCCACCGGTGACTGGAACGGCGAGGTCCAGGGCATCAACAACCTCAACGAGGAGTACGCCCAGACCTACGCCTCCACCGGCCTCGAGGACTTCGCGCCCAACATCCCGCTGTCCTACTGGACCTTCCGCCTGATGATGGGTGTGGGCATGCTGGCCGCGCTCTACGCGCTCTGGGCGCTGTGGGCCTACCGCGGCGACCGTCGGCCCCGCAGCAGGTGGGCGGCGGTGATCGGCATCGGGCTGCCGCTGCTCCCGCTGTTCGCCGCCAGCTTCGGCTGGATCTTCACCGAGATGGGTCGCCAGCCCTGGATCGTCTTCGGCCTGATGGCCACGGCCGCCGGCGTCTCGCAGGTCACGTCCACCTTCCAGGTGTGGGTCTCGCTGATCGGCTTCACCCTGCTGTACGCGGTGCTCGCCGTGATCGAGGTGGGCCTGCTGGTGCGCACGGTCAAGCAGGGTCCCCCCGAGTCGGTGGTCGACCCGTTCGTCGACCGCGAACTCGACGCCCCGCTGACGATCTCCTACTGAGGCCCTGAGAGGAACTGACATGGAGCTGACAACCGTCTGGTTCATCCTGATCGCGGTCCTGTGGATCGGGTACTTCGTCCTCGAGGGGTTCGACTTCGGCGTGGGCATGCTGCTGCCGGTGATCGGCAAGAACGAGGCCGAGCGGCGCGCGATGATCACCACCCTGGGCCCGGTGTGGGACGGCAACGAGGTGTGGGTGCTCGTGGCCGGCGGTGCGACCTTCGCGGCCTTCCCCGAGTGGTACGCCACCCTGTTCAGCGGGTTCTACCTGCCGCTGTTCCTGATCCTCGTGGGGCTGATCCTGCGCGGCGTGGCCTTCGAGTACCGCAGCAAGCGCTCCGACGGGTCCTGGCGCGCCCGGTGGGACGCCGCCATCGTCATCGGCTCGGCGGTGCCTGCGCTGTTGTGGGGCGTGGCCTTCGCCAACATCGTCCGTGGCGTCCCGCTCACGGAGCTCAACGGCAACATCGAGTACGACGGCGGGTTCTTCAACCTGCTCAACCCGTTCGCGCTGCTCGGCGGGCTCACGTTCGTGGCGATCTTCCTCACCCACGGCGCGGTGTTCCTGAGCCTGAAGACCACGGGCACGATCCGCGACCGGGCCCACCAGGTCGGGATCCGGACCGGCGCGGTCGCCGCTGTCCTCGCGGTGGCCTTCCTGATCTGGGCGCAGCTGGCCTACACCGACAAGACGTGGACGTGGATCCCGGTCCTGCTCGCAGCCGTGAGCTGGGTCGTTGCCCTGCTCATGCACGCCAAGCGCTCGGAGGGTTGGGCGTTCGTCTTCAGCGCGGTGACGATCGGCCTGGCCGTCGTCGCGCTCTTCGGGATGCTGTTCCCGTACGTCATGCCGAACATCAACGGCGGCGAGCCCGCACTGACGACCACGAACGCCTCGTCGACGGACTACACGCTGACGATCATGACCTGGGTCGCGGTCGTCTTCGTGCCGATCGTGCTGGCCTACCAGTCGTGGACCTACTGGGTCTTCCGCAAGCGCGTGTCCGCCGACGACATCGTGGATCCGGAGAAGGGCGTCCTCGACGAGGTGCCCGCCTGATCCTCCGGTCGGAGGGCTCACACACTGAAACCAGAGGCCCCGGCTCCCCGTGAAGGGGGCCGGGGCCTCGTCAAACCTCCCGCGCTGCCGGCCGTTCCGGCCCCCACGCCCGAATGCGCCGCCCGAAGACCTCGGTCCGGCGTACTAGTCTTGCCCGGCGGGGCCTCCCCACGGGTGCCCTGGTGAGATCCCCCGAGCACAGGAGGTCCTCATGCCCGGCTACGTGCGGGCTGCCCAGCGGCGCGAGCAGCTGCTGGATGCTGCCGTCCAGGTCCTGGTCAGCCAGGGGCTGGAGGAGCTGACGCTGCGCGACGTCGCGGCCGAGGCCGGTGTCCGCCTGAGCACGTTGCAGTACATCTTCCCCAGCCGCGCAGATCTGGTGAGCGCCCTCACCGGGAGGATCCTCGCCCGCGCGGGGCGGGATCAGTTCGACACGGGATCCGACGGCCTGGAGATCGAGCTGCGTCGTGTCGTGCACTGGTACGCCACGGACTTCCTGGCTGAGCCGGCGATCCTCGAGCTCGTGCGCTTCGAGGTGCTCACGGCGGCCCGACACGCCCCAGGCGACGGTTCGTCCCGCCTGCCCGACGACTGGCCGAGGATGTCGGCGCTGATCCCGGCCCGGCTCGAGGAGATCTGCGGCCGCGCCGACGAGGAGTACGACCTGGCGTTGACCGATCTGACCCGGATGTGGACCCCGGGGCTGATCGGCCTGATCTTCCAGCTGCTCCTGGATTCCGACCTCGCACGGTTCCACCGCGACGCGGACTTCCTGGTGGACCACCTGGTCCAGGTGGCGGCCCCACGTCCGCGCCGCTTGAGCCGGCGGCCCGCGCCCGCGCCGTTGAGCCGCCGCCGGTTGCCCGACCGGCTGATCAGCCGAGCGGGACGCGCCAGCTGAGGACCGACCCACCGGTCGCGCGGCGGGTGATCGTGCACGAGCCGGCGTAGCGCCCCGCGCGCTCGGCCAGGTTGAGCAGCCCGGAGCGACGACCCAGCTCCTCGGGGACGCCGACGCCATCATCCGTGACCTGCAGCAGCACTGCGTCGTTCTCGACGGCCACGAGCACCTCGACGCGCTCGGCCTGCGCGTGCTTGGCCACGTTCGCCAGCGCCTCCCGCAGCGCGCCCAGCAGGTCGCCGGCCAGCGAGTCGTCGACCATGGCGTCCACCGGTCCGGTGAACCGGGTCGAGGGGGCGTGCCCGAGGACCACGGCGGCTGCGGCCGCCTCCTCGAGGATGCGCCCACGAACCCCGCCGGCGGCGTGCCCGACCGGCTGGTGCAGCTCGAAGATGGTCGCGCGGATCTCCTTGACGGTGGTGTCCAGGGCGTCGACGGCGGACTCCAGCCGGTCCACGACGGGCTGTGGCGTGTCCGCGACCCGCGCGGCACCCGACAGCGAGATCCCGGTCGCGAACAGGCGCTGGATCACCAGGTCGTGCAGGTCCCGGGCGATCCGGTCGCGCTCCTCCAGCAGGACGATCCGCTCCTTCTCCCGCCGGCCACGGGCCAGCATGAGCGCCAGGGCGGCCTGCCCGGCACTGTTGGCGGCCAGCTCGCGCTGCTCGGGGGTGAGGGCAGCGCCCGGGCGCGGGACCAGGGCCAGGACACCCAGGACGTCGTCGGGCGTGCGCAGGGGCAGTGCGAGCACCGGGATCTCGTCGGGCGCCTGCCCGGAGCCGGCCTCGGCCGACCCGACGAGTCGCTCGACGCCCTCCGCGGCCTCGCCGGTGGCATAGCAGCGCGCGATCGGGCCGTTCGGGTCCACCGCCGCGCCCCGCCACCGGGCCAGGGCGGTGTCGTCGGTGGGCACGGCCGCTGCGCCCACCCGCCACCGTGAGGTGCGGGCCCCGGGCTCCAGGTCGCTGATCACGATCTCCACCCGGAGCACGCCGGCGGGAGAGGGCAGCGCCACGATCCCCGCGCGCGCATGCACGAGCTCGGCGGCCCGCGTCGTGCCGATCTGCAGGACCTCGCCGGCGTCCGCGCCCTCCAGCACCGCGCCGTGCATCTGGGCGACCGCGGCCTGCCAGCGCTCGCGCATCACGGAGCGCTCGTACAGCCGGGCGTTGTCGATGGCCACACCGGCGGCGGCGGCCAGCGCCGTGACGATCCGCTCGTCGGCCGTGCTGAACCCCTCCGCCCCGCGCTTGTCGGTCAGGTACAGGTTGCCGAAGACCTGACCGCGCACCTTGACCGGGACGCCCAGGAAGGACTTCATCACCGGATGGCCCGGGGGGAACCCGACCGCCGAGGGGTGGCTGGACATGTCGTCCAGCCGGATCGGCACGGGGTGGTTCACGACCAGCCCGAGGATCCCGCGCCCCCGGGGCAGGTCGCCGATCGCAGCCTGGGCGGCCTGGTCGATCCCGACGTGGACGAACTCCGTGAGCTGACCGTCCGGGCCGAGCACGCCCAGGGCTCCGTAGGTGGCGTCCACGAGATCGACGGCCGACTGCACGATCCGGCGCAGGGTGGCTCCCAGCTCCAGCCCGGCGGCCACCGCCACCACCGCGCTGAAGAGCCCGCGCTCATGCGGGTCAGCCATCGCCTGGCTCCTTCGGGTCGATCGGATTGCCCTCCTCGCGGGCTGCTGCCTCGGCGTACCAGCCCTGGGCGGTGCGCAGCGCAGCAGGTGTGCCCCGCTGCACGACCCGTCCCTGGCTCAGCACGACGACCTCGTCACAGTCCTCAGTGTGGGCCATCCGGTGGGTGATCAGGACCACGGAGCGCCCTGCCGTGGAGCTCAGCGCGGCTGCCGTGACCTGGTCGGCCATCTCGGGGTCGAGGTGCTCGCCGGGCTCGTCGAGGACCACGATCGGCCGGTCGGCGAGCAGCACCCGGGCCAGGGCGATCCGCTGTGCCTGTCCGCCGGACACGGCCGAGCCGTGGGCACCCACGCGGGTGGCCATCCCGGCTGGGAGGCCGTCGATCCAGCCGTCGAGCTGGGCACCCTCGCACCGCGGCGCGGATCTGCTCGGCACTCGCCTCGCGGTTGGCCAGCCGCAGGTTCTCCTCGATGGTGGTGTCGAACAGGTGGGCCTGCTGGTCGACGGCGGCCATCACCTGGCGGACCCCGTCCTCGCCGAGGTCACGGACGTCCCGGTCACCCAGCCGGTAGCTCCCGGCGCGGTGGTCGAGCAGGCGCAGCAGGACGGCGGCGATCGTGGACTTGCCCGACCCGCTCGGGCCCACCAGCGCGATCCGCCGACCGGGAGGCAGGTCCAGGTCGATCCCGGTCACGGCGTCGGCCTCGGTGCGCGGGTAGCGGGCGGCGATCCCGGTGAGGGCAAGGGCCGCGGTCTCGGCCGGTGCCCGGGCCGCACTGGGTGCCCCGGCCGCGCTGGGCGCCTCGTCGGCGGCGGGCCCAGCGCCGGCGGGGACCGGGTCGGGTGCGTCGATCACGTCGAAGATCCGCTGTGCGGCGCCGGCGACCCGGGCACGGGCCAGCGCGGCGGCCGGCATCCCCGACAGGACGTCGGCGATCGCCAGGGGCATCAGGACGAGCGTGGCCAGCCAGACGCCGTCGACCTGGCCGTCGCCGACGGCCGTGACGCCCAGGGCGATGCAGGCCACGACGGTCAGGCCGGTCGCGAGCGCGCTGAGGGCCCCGCCGAGCCCGGACGCGCTCGCCGCACGGCGATCCAGGGCGGTCAGCTCCGCATCCGCGCGGGCGATGCCCGCCACCGCAGCGTCGACCGTGCCGTAGGCGAGCAGCTCGGGGGCCGCCGAGAGGGTCGTGACCACCTGGGCGCTCAGCCGGCCCTCAGCGTCCGCGCGTGCGTGCTCGGCGCTGGCGCCGATCCGCCCGGTCAGCCACGGGGACAGCAGCCCGACGACCACCACCATCGCCAGCAGGGCAAGGCCAGCCGCGGGCAGGATCGCCGCCCCGATCGCCACGGCGAGCCCACCGGCCAGGAGCCCGGAGGTGACGGGGAGCACCACGCGCACGATGAGGTCCACCGAGGAGTCCACGTCGCCGACCAGCCGCGCCATGAGGTCGCCCTGTCGGTACTCCCCGAGGCCCGCCGGGGACAGCCGCTCGAGTCGCTCGAACACGCCCACCCGGATCCGGGTCAGGCTCCGGAACGCCGCCTCGTGGCCCACGAGCCGTTCGGCGTAGCGGAACACGCCGCGGAAGATTCCGAACGCCCGCACCGAGACGATCGCGACCTGCAGGAACAGGATCGGCGGCTGCTCGGAGGCGCGCGAGATCAGCCATGCCGACACCGCGAGCAGGCCGACCCCGCAGGCCAGCGAGAGGGTCGCCAGCCCTGCGGCCAGCGCCAGCCGGGCGCGGTCCGGGTCGGCGAGCCGCCACAGCCGGCGCAGGGGCGAACCGGTCCCGGTCGTGGGGCCGGTTTCGTGGGGCGCGGCGGGTGTCGTGATCGACGAGGGGGCGGCGCTCATGTCGGCGCCCCCACTGCGGTCGCTGCGGTGGTCGCGGCGCCGGTGGCCGTCACCGTCGCCGCGCCCGTCCCGGCTCCGGTGGCCGTCTCAGATCCCGCCAGGACGACCACGTCGTCGGCGAGGTCGACCAGCGACTGGCGATGGGTGACGACCACCACCGTCCGTCCGCGTGCGGCGAGGTCCTCGACCGTGGCGCCGACCTCCGCCTCGCGGGTCCCGTCCAGCGCCGCGGTCGGCTCGTCGAAGAGCAGGATCGCGGGGTCGGCGAGCAGCGCTCGGGCCACACCGATGCGCCGGACCTGCCCGACCGACACCCCTGCGCCACCCTCGGTGATCGCGGTCATCAGGCCCTGCGGAAGCTCCTCGAGGTCGAGCCCGGCAGCGCGCAGGGCGCCGGCCACCTCGGCGTCCGTGAACCCCGCGCGGCCGAAGCGCACGTTGTCGGCGACGGTCCCGCCGAGCATCGCGGGCGATTGCGGCACCCACCCGATCTGTGCCCGCCAGGCCGCGGGGTCGAGGTCGGCCAGGTCGGTGGCGGTGCCGGCCGCGTCCACCACCTCGACCACGCCGTCGACGGCGGCGGTCGGCGGTCCCACGAGTCCGAGCAGGACCGACAGGATCGTGGACTTGCCGCAGCCCGAGGGCCCGACGATCGCAGTGACCCGCCCCGGGTGGATCTCGAACGAGGCCCCCTCGACCGCGACCCGGTCGCCGAACGCCACACCCAGGTCGCGCACGCGGATGGTCGCCGTGGCGGCGTCCACGTGCCTCGCCCCGGCCGGGGGCACCTCGGCCTCGAGGACCTCGAACATCCGCTCGGCCGCGCCCACCCCGTCGGCGGCCGCGTGGAAGTGCTGGCCGACCAGCCGCAGGGGCAGATAGACCTCCGGGGCCAGGATCAGCACGGCCAGCCCGGTCGAGAGCTCCATGGTGCCCTCGACCAGGCGCAGTCCGATCGCCACGGCGATGATCGCCACCGACAGCGAGGCCAGCAGCTCGAGCACCAGCGACGACAGGAACGAGATCCGCAGCACGCCCATCGTGCTGCGCCGGTACTGGTCACCGACCGCGCGGATCGTGGCTGCCTGGGCCCGGGCCCGGTTGAAGATCTTGAGCGTGGGCAGCCCGGCCACGACGTCGAGGAAGTGCCCGGAGAGCACCCCCAGCGTGTTCCACTGCCGGTCGACCCGGGCCTCGGTGTACCGGCCGATGAGGACCATGAACACCGGGATGATCGGCACGGTCAGCGCGATGATGACGGCGGCCAGCGGGTCCTGGGTGACGATGACCGCGGTGGCGATGAGCGGGACCACCACGGCCAGCACCAGTTGCGGGAGGTAGCGGGCGAAGTAGGTGTCCAGCGCACTGGCCCCGCGGGTCACGAGGTTCGTCAGCTCACCCACGCCGCGCCCACCCAGGAACGCGGGCCCGAGGCGCAGCGCGCGCTCGACCACCTGCATCCGCAGCTGCGAGGTGGCGGCGGCCGCCGACCGGTGCCCGACCGCCTCAGCGGCCCAGGCCAGCACCGCGCGGGCCAGGGCGATCGCGACCAGTGCCACCAGGGCCGACTGGACCTGCTGGAGCCCGGCGCCGTCCTGGAAGGCAGCGGTCACCGCGGAGGCGATCAGGAACGCCTGGGCGACCAGGAGCAGGGCCGAGGCCGTCCCGATGACCACCGAGGCCAGCAGGAACCCGCGCGTGGCGTGCGCATGCGCCAGCAACCGCGGGTCCAGGGGCTTCACGGGTCAATTCTGGCCCACCCGAGCGATCCCGCTCCCCCGCCGTGCAGGCTGGGCTGCCCGGGCAGCCCTCCGCCGGGGCGACAGGGCGCACACGAAGCGAACCGATAAGCGGCCGCGCCGGCCGGGTGCCGGTCGCCGACCGCGCTCGAAACGCACGGATAGCCCGCCTCCCGGGGCGGCATATCGCTCACCTCATGTGCGGTCGCGGCCGCAGCGCTCGGGTGGGCCTCTGTAACGGTGCACCTCGTGCGCGGTCAGCGATGACCGGTGTGCCGCGGGTGGTCAGCCGACGTGCCCGTGGGCGTCGTGCGTCACGGGCACGTCGCCGTAGTGCAGCACGCCCCGACGCACCAGCAGCTTCTCGACCTCCACCGCGACCAGGACGACCAGGGGCACGAGGAACACCACGGCCAGCTGCGCCGGTGTCAGGGCTGTGGTCCGGAAGACCTCTTGCAGCCACGGCACGTACAGCAGGGCCAGCTGGAGCACGACCGACAGGGCGATCGCGCCCAGCAGTGCGGGGTTGGTGAACAGGCCCATCCGGAACAACGAGCGGCTCTCCGAGCGGATGGCCATCGAGTGCACCAACTGACAGAACACCAGGACGGTGAACACCATCGACTGCCACTGGCGGGTGTCCTCGGACAGCGCCCAGGCCTGCGTGGCCAGCGTCAGGGCTGCGATGAGCCCGCCGACCCACAGGACGTGGAAGCCCAGGCCCCGCGCGAAGATGCTCTCCTCGGGTGGGCGCGGCGGGCGGGCCATCACGTCGCGCTCAGCGGGCTCCTCGGCCAGGGCCAGGCCGGGCAGGCCGTCGGTGATGAGGTTGACCCAGAGGATGTGGATCGGCAGCAGGGGCACCGGCATGCCCAGGAACGGCGCGAGGAACACCACCCAGATCTCGCCGGTGTTGCCGGTCAGTGCGTAGCGGATGAACTTGCGGATGTCGTCGTAGATCCGCCGGCCCTCCCGCACCGCCGTGACGATCGTCGCGAACCGGTCGTCGAGCAGGACCATGTCCGCGGCCTCGCGGGCGACGTCCGTGCCCCCCCGGCCCATCGCGACACCGATCTCGGCCTGCCGCAGGGCCGGGGCGTCGTTGACCCCGTCGCCGGTCATCGCGACGCTCTGGCCCTGGGCCTGCAGGGCGCGCACGATCCGGATCTTCTGCTCCGGATCCACCCGGGCGTAGACGCGGACCCGGCCGACGACCTCAGCCAGCTGGGCGTCGTCCAGTCGGGTCAGGGCCGGTCCGGTGAGCACCTCGTCGTCGCCGGCCTCGAGGATGCCCAGCCGGCGGGCGATCGCTGTGGCCGTCGCCGGGTGGTCGCCGGTGATCATCACCGGGGTGATGCCCGCAGCGCGGCACTCGGCCACCGCGGCGGGGGCCTCCTGCCTCGGGGGGTCGATCATGCCGACCACGCCGAGGAGCGTGAGCTGGTGAGGGATGTCCGGAGGGGCGGCCCACCCCGGGGTGTGCGGCTGGCCGGGGTCATCGACGCGGTGGGCTGCGGCCAGGACGCGCAGCCCCTTCGCGGCCAGGGCGTCGCAGTGCGCCAGAACCTCGACCCGCTCGGACTCGGGGAGAGCGCACCGCTCGACGATCGCCTCCGGGGCACCCTTGACCAGGGTGAGCCGGCCCGCGCCGCCCGGTTCGTCGTGGACCGTCACCATCAGCTTGCGCCCGGAGTCGAAGGGCACCTCGTCGATCCGCGGTCGGGCCGTGCGCCGCACCTCGGGGTCGACCCCGCGGTCGCGAGCCGCCTCCAGCAGGGCGATCTCGGTGGGATCCCCGGTGGCGGGGGTGTCCATCGCCTCCCAGGGTCGCGTCGTTGCACAGGGCGAGGACGTCGAGGAGCGCGGCCATGGCCTGTGCCTCGGCCGCCCTGCCCGGCGGTCGGGCTGGGCCTGCGAGGGCCTCACCCAGGTCCGGCGGGTCGGACGTTGGGGTCGCTGCCGCGCTCGGGCCAAGCACCCCGGAATCCAGCACCTCGACGCGCATCCGGTTCTCGGTCAGCGTCCCGGTCTTGTCCGAGCAGATCCAGGTGACCGACCCGAGGGTCTCCACCGCCGGCAGGCGCCGGACCAGCGCGTTGTGGTGGGCCATGCGACGCGCGCCGAGGGCCAGCGTCACGGCGACGACCGCAGGAAGTGCCTCCGGGACGGCGGCCACGGCCAGGCTGATCGCGGTCAGGAACATCAGGCCCGGGTCCTCGCCGCGCAGGAGGCCGGTGCCGAACACGACCGCGCAGATCGCGACCACCGCCAGGGCGATCCGACCACCGAACTGCGACAGGCGACGTTGCAGCGGGGTCCGGACCACGTCGGCCGACATCAGCAGGCCGGCGATCGCGCCGAGCTCGGTCTGGGTGCCGGTGCCGACGACGACGCCGCGCCCGCGACCCTGGGCGACGAACGTCCCTCGGAACGCCATCGAGCGCCGGTCGCCGACCGGGGCGCCGGGGTCGGTGACGGGCTCGACCCGCTTGCTCACGGGCTGGGACTCCCCCGTCAGTGCGGCCTCCGCGATGCGCAGGGAGGCGGCACTGAGCACCCTGAGGTCGGCCGGGACGATGGCCCCGTCCTGCAGGACGACCAGGTCACCGGGCACCAGCCCGGCGGCATCGACCACGTGCTCGACCCCATCCCGGACCACGACAGCGGTGGGTGCGGACATGGCGCGCAGGGCGGCCATCGCCTCCTCGGCGCGACGCTCCTGGACGACGCCGATCACGGCGTTCAGCAGCACGATGACCGTGATGACGATCGTGTCCGCCGGCTCCCCCACGATCCCGGAGACGACGGCCGCGACCACCAGCAGCGCGATCATCGGATCCGCCACCTGGTCGACGATCATCCGCCAGACGCTGCGGCCGGGTTGGACCGGCAGGACGTTGGGCCCGTACTCGATCAGACGACGCTCCGCCTCGGTCGCGCTCAGGCCCACACCCGCGTCGGAGGCGAGGGCGCTGACCACGTCGGCTGCCTCGAGGGTGTGCCAGAGCGGTGCCGTGGCCGCGCTGGGTCCCGGTGGTCGGCTGGCGGCTGTGGTGGCGCGGCCGGGCTCGTGGCCTCCACCTCCAGGCAACTGCTCGGCCGAGCTCATCGCGCGACCCTCGGGCCCAACCGTGCCGCTGCCACCTCCACGACGCTCAGGACGGTGTCCGTGGCCTGGGGGAGGGCCGCGTGGACCGGCTCAGACAGTGGCGCGCCGTGCTCGAAGCCGACCGCCTCGACGCCGACCACCACGACCGACGGCGGCAGGCGGTCGAGGGCGCGGGCGAGCTCGATCGCGCCGGCCAGGCCGAACCCGTGGGTCCCCGCCGGACCCGGATCGAGCCGGGCGCCGAGCGCGTCGAAGCCCTGGCCGGCCGGGCCCACATCGAGGACTGTCAGGGTCCCCGGCGCCGCGCCCGAGCGCACTGCGTCGATCACGATGACCACATCCCAGCCGCCGATCGGACCGGCTGGATCGAGAAGGTCGACCAGCGCGGTCGGGTCCTCGTGCTCGACGACGTGGACTCCGAGGAGCCTGCGGTCGGCCACCGCGCGCGCGACCTCGCCCGCGACCTGCGGGCCGACTGCGTCATCACCCCGGTCGGGCGACCCCAGGCCGACAACGAGCACCCGGGCGCCCCCGGGCTCGTCGCCGGTCGGGCACATCAGATGTGCTCCACCGACAGGTCCAGGAAGTGGGTGGCGCACGAGATGCAGGGGTCGTAGGTGCGGATCGCGACCTCGCACTGGCGCGTCAGCTCCTCGTGCGACAGGTGCAGGTTGGCCTGGACGAACGCGCGCAGGTCGGCCTCGATGGCGGGCTGGTTCTGCGAGGTCGGCGGCACGATCTGCGCCTCGAGGATCGTGCCGGCCCCGTCGAACCGGTAGCGGTGGTAGAGCAGCCCACGGGGGGCCTCGGTCGCACCGTGGCCCTCGCCGGCACGGGCCGGCACCTCGACCGCGGCGACCGGAGCGCCCTGCCATCCGTCGATGATCGCGATGGCCTCGTCGAGGGCGTGGATCAGCTCGACGGTCCGCACGATGATCGACTTGAACGGGTTGCGGCAGGTGGGGCCGAGCCCGCCCACCTCAGCGGCCTCACGGGCCAGCGGCGAGAGGGCGGCGGAGTTCAACGAGTAGCGTGCCAGCGGTCCCACGACGTACGGCTGGCCGTCGAAGGCCGCGTGCAGGGCGTTGGAGTGCGCGACGTGCTGCTCGGTGACGTGCGCGCCGAACTCCGAGACCGGCGCCCGCAGCCCGGCGGAGGTCACCAGGTTCCCGGACTCCAGCGGGTAGCCGTTCGAGGAGTCCAGTGACAGGTAGAGGTAGGGCTGCTCGAACTCGGGGAACTCGAACCCGGACACGATCGGCACCGCGGCGATGGCCTCCTCGCGGGCCGCCACCAGCGCCGGGCGGATCGCCAGCAG
Organism: uncultured Actinomycetes bacterium; assembly: GCA_963714995.1. Taxonomy (GTDB): domain Bacteria; phylum Actinomycetota; class Actinomycetes; order S36-B12; family CAIYMF01; genus Prado023. Next base: position 159,453 of record CAVQQP010000005.1, read on the forward strand.
CTCATCGCGCCGGGGCAGCCGGTGGAACCCGCCGACCCGGACGTTCACGGGGTGCACGGAGCGTCCGCCGACGACGTTCATCAGCTCGTTGCCGGCGCGCTTCATCCGCAGGGCGGACTCCACCAGGCCGCGGTGGTCGCGGGCCATCTCGATCGCGCCGTCGTAGCCCAGCAGGTCGGGGGCGTGCAGGAAGAAGATGTGCAGCGCGTGGCTCTCGATCCACTCCCCGCAGTACAGCAGCCGCCGCAGCAGGCGGATCTCGTCGGGGACGACCACCCCGCAGGCGTCCTCGATCGCCAGGCACGCGCTGAACTGGTAGGCCACCGGGCAGATCCCGCAGATCCGGGCGGTGATGTCCGGGGGCTCGGTGTACGCCCGGCCGCGCAGGAACGCCTCGAAGAACCGCGGCGGCTCGAAGATGCGAAGGTGCACGTCGAGGACCTCGCCGTCCTGGACGTGGACGTGCATGCCGCCCTCGCCCTCGACACGGGCCAGGGTCTCCACGCTGAGCACGTGACTGCCGGAGGTGAGCTTGTGGGTCACGGTGCCGCCTCCTCGGAGTGTGCCGCAGCGGGCGGACCGGCCTCTGCGCTGGCCAGGCTCTGCACCCGGAAGGGCTCCGAGCCGGCGTTGAACGAGCGGAAGAAGCGCATCACGTCGACCTCGGGCATGCCGTTGGCCCGCAGCCGCTGCGCCAGGGAGGCGGTGTTCGGGGTGTCGTGCGGGCCGAAGCAGCCGTAGCAGCCGCGGTGGTAGGACGGGCAGAGCGCGCCGCAGCCGGCCTGGGTGACCGGACCGAGGCAGGGCATCCCATCGGCCACGGCCACGCACACCGTCCCGCGGCGCTTGCACTCGACGCACACGCTGTAGGTCGGGACCCGCGGCCGTCGGCCCGCCAGAAGGGCGGCCAGCACCTCGAGGAGCTGGTGCTTGTCGATCGGGCAGCCGCGCAGCTGGAAGTCGACCGTGACGTGCGCGGAGATGGGGGTCGAGCGGTCGAGGGTCGCCAGGTAGGCCGGATGCGCGTAGACCACCGACATGAACTCCCCCACGTCGGCGAAGTTCCTCAGGGCCTGGATGCCCCCACTGGTCGCGCACGCCCCGATCGTGACGAGCGTGCGCGAGGCGGCGCGCACCTGCTGGATCCGCTCGGCGTCCGAGGGGGTCGTGATCGAGCCCTCGACCAGGCTGACGTCGTAGGGGCCTGCGACCACGGCTCGGGTGGCCTCGGGGAAGTAGGCGACCTGCACCCGCTCCGCCACGGCGAGCAGCTCGTCCTCGCAGTTGAGCAGGGTGAGCTGGCAGCCGTCGCAGGAGGCGAACTTCCACACCGCGAGGGTGGGGCGGGCGGGTGGGGCGTCCGCCTCGGGCGACGGGGCATCGGTGGCGGCGGTCGTGCGGACGGTGGTCGGGGACTCGGTCATCACATCTCCCGGATGTCCATCAGGGGGGCCAGCCGGGCGTAGTCGAGCACCGGGCCGTCCACGCACAGGAACAGCTCGCGCAGCTGGCAGTGCCCGCACAGGCCGATGCCGCACTTCATGTTGCGCTCCATCGACAGCCGGATCCGCTCCGGGCGCACCCCGCGGGCGACCAGTGCGGCAGCGGCGTAGCGCATCATCACCTCGGGGCCGCAGACCAGGGCCAGGGTGTGCAGGGGGTCGAACCCCGCCCGGGCGACCAGGTTCGTGACCAGCCCGACCCGGCCGGTCCAGCTCGGCGGGCCGTAGTCGACGGTGATCTCGACGACGATGTCGTGGTCCGCGGCCCAGGCCGCCATGTCCTCGGCGAACAGGATGTCCTCCGGGGAGCGGGCACCGTAGAGCAGCACCACGCGGCCGTACTCAGCGCGGCGCGACACCACCTCCAGGATCGCCGGGCGCAGGGGGGCCAGGCCGATCCCGCCGGTCACGACCACGACGTCCTGGCCCTTGCCATCAGCCACGTCCCAGCCGGTGCCGAACGGGCCCCGGACGCCGATCGTCGTCCCCGGGGCGGCGGTCACCAGGGCGTGGGTGACGGCGCCGACGTCGCGGATCGTGTGCAGCAGCGGGCCGGGCCGGGTCGGGTCCCCGCAGATGGAGATCGGGACCTCGCCGACGCCGAACGCGTGCAGCATCGTGAACTGCCCGGCCCGGTGCGCCAGGGGCACGCCGTCGAGGGGCTCGAGGGCGAGGGTGACGGTGTCGCGGGTGTCCAGGCGGGTCTCGACCACGCGGAACGGCCGGGGCAGCATCGGGTCGACCGGCAGCTCGTGGCCGGCCGCCGCAGCGGTGACGTCCACGCTCACGAGGCACTCCCGTACAGGTCGAGCAGCCGCATCCGGGCGTCCTGCAGCCGCTCGTACATCACGTGCGAGACCCGCTGCATCAGGGCGTATCCGAGCGCCGGGTCCCGGTCGCACTTGCCGCGCAGGCACGCGCCGTCGAGGGCCACGGCGCTGACCGGTGTCGTGGCCCGGGCGTCGAACATCCACTGGTACGGCGGGATCAGCCACGACCAGCCGACGACCTCGCCCTCCTCGAGGCTGGCGATGACCAGCGTCCCGCGTCGGGGGTCGTGGATGTCCAGGGCGACCCGGCCGTGCCGGATGACGTAGAACGTGTTGGCCGGCTCCCCGGTCCGGAACAGGACCTGGCCCGGGCTGAAGTGCACGTTCTGGGCGCAGCCGACGACGAGGTCCATCGCGGCCGGGTCGAGCCCGGCGAAGAAGGGGTGCTCGGGGAGGTACTCGGCCAGGGTGCGCATGGGGTCCTCCTAGCGGTCCGTGCTCGGTGTCGGGGTCGTGGCAGCGGCGGGACCCGTCGGCGGTCCCGAGAGGGCGGAGCTGGCCGGGGTGGCCTCCCGGTGGGTCGCGTCCTCGCGCAGGGCCGCCACCTCCGCGGTGAGGTCGATGCCCGCCGGGCACCACGTGATGCAGCGCCCGCACCCGACGCAGCCGGACATGCCGAACTGGTCGGTCCACGCGGCCAGCTTGTGCGTCAGCCACTGCCGGTAGCGGGCGCTGGTCGAGGTGCGCACGGCGCCCCCGTGCAGCCGCGAGTACTCCATCGAGAAGCAGGAGTCCCAGACCCGGTGCCGCTCGTCGAGGTCCCCGGACAGGTCGCTGACGTCCTCGACGGACGTGCAGAAGCAGGTGGGGCAGACCGCCGTGCAGTTCGTGCAGGCCAGGCAGCGCTCGGCCACGTCGTTCCACCGGGGGCTCTCGGCACTGGAGTAGAGCAGGTCGCGCAGCCCGTCGGTCTGCATCGCGCGGCCCATCAGGGCGATCGCATCGGCCACGACCGCATCGGCAGCCACCAGGTCCGCCGGGGTCGCCGGCGCACCGGCAAGGTCGGCCAGGACCTCCTCGCCCTCCGGCGTCCCGCACTCGACGAGGAAGCGGTGCGGATCCAGCAGCTCGGTCAGCGTCAGGTCGGCACCCTCGCCGGGCTTGGGCCCGGTGCCCATCGAGGCGCAGAAGCAGGTCCCGGCAGGGGTCGAGCAGGTGACGGCGATGAGGAAGGAGCGGTCGCGCCGCGCTGCGTAGTGCGCGTCGACGGCCCCCCGGCCCAGGAGGACGGTGTCGTGGATGCCGATCGCGGCCAGGTCGCAGCCGCGGATTCCCAGCAGGGCGACGGGTGCCGGCTCAGGCTCCTTGGGGGCAACCTCGAACCCCTCGCCCGCCCGGGTCCCGCGCCACAGCTGCTCATCCGGCGGGAACAGCAGGGGCTTGGCCGACTGCGCGGTGGCGGCGAAGCCGAACAGCGACTCGTCGTCGCGGGCCCGCGTCCGGTAGTGGCCCGCCTCCTGGTCGTCGCCGACCCCGCGGGGGAGGTCGTCGACCGAGGTGATGTCGGCCAGCACCAGCGCCCCGTCGCGGACCCGTGGGCCAACGACGCGGTAGCCACGACCCTGCAGGGCGTCGATGAGCCCCTGCAGGCCATGGAGATCAAGGATCGTGCCAGTTGCCATGGGCACCTCCGACGGCGGCCCCGCCAGACTATGGCCGCCGAACAACCGACAGATAGGGCCCTTCGTCACTCCCGGAGCAGGGCCATCGGCGGGCGGCGGGCTCCTCGGTGCCGCCGGGACCACCGACCTGCACCAGTGCCATGCTGGCCGCATGACCTGGATCGATCGGCTCCGCGCGGACCCGCGTCCATGGCTGCTCGACCCCGAGACCCCGCCCGTGCGGGCCGCCGCCCTCCAGCGGCTCCTCGATCGCCCGGACGACGATCCGGACGTGGTCAGCGCCCGCGCGGCGGCGATGGCCTGCGATCCCATCGCCGCCACACTGGCCGCCCAGTCCCCGGAGGGCTGGTGGGTCAAGCCGGGACCCGGGTACGCGCCCAAGTACACCGGCACCGTGTGGTCGGTGATCTTCCTCGACCAGCTGGGGGCCGACCCCGCTGACGAGCGGATCCAGCGCGCGTGCGAGTACGTCCTGCGGATGACGCCGACGACGTCGGGCGGGTTCGGCTGCTCCGGGTCGCACAGGGAGTCCCCGCCTCCGCCCTCGAGCGTCCTGCACTGCCTGAACGGCAACCTGCTGCGCGCCCTCGTCGGGTTCGGGCACCTCGATGATGAGCGCGTCCAGTCCGCCATCTCGTGGGCGGCCCGCGCGATCACGGGCAGCGGGGCCTCGCGCTACTACGCCTCGGGCACGACCGGGCCGGGGTTCGCCTGCGGAGCCAACGAGGCGCAGCCGTGCGCGTGGGGCGCGGCCAAGGAGATGCTGGCGCTGGCCCGAATCCCCGAGTCGGCGCGATCCCCCGAGGTCCGGGCGGCGATCGACGTCGGTGTCGAGTTCCTGCTCTCACGGGACCCGGCGCAGGCGGACTACCCGATGGGCTGGGGGAACACGACGCCGTCCTCCTCGTGGTTCAGGCTCGGATTCCCCTCCGGGTACGTGGCCGACGTGCTGCAGGTCCTTGAGGCCCTGGGCGAGCTCGGGCACGCCCACGACGATCGGCTGGCCGCCTCCTACGAGTGGCTCCTCGGCCAGCAGGACGCGGACGGTCGGTGGCTCAACCGCTACGCCTACAACCGCAAGACCTGGGTGGACGTCGAACGCCAGGGCGCACCTTCCAAGTGGGTCACGCTCCGGGCGTGCACCGTGCTGCGCGCAGCGGGGTGACGCCCTGGCTCCAGGCGTCGCGTGAGGGCCTCGGCGGGATCCGGCGTTGCTCCGAACGCTGGATCGTGCGCGGTGTGCTACTACTTGCCCCTGCCCCCGCGGGAACGCTCGGGATGGTAGCCCCCAGCTGGAAGGCCCCGATGAAGGTCCGTGCGTTGATCCCCGTGGGTCTCACTGGAGCCCTCGTGATCGCGGGAGTGCCGCTCATCGCGCACAGTGCGACAGCGGTCGAGCCGGTCTCAGCTCAGGCAGCCGCCATCGGCAAGGACCCGGCGCCAGGGGCTCACGTGGCGTCGTCAGTCGAGCGCAGGCTCTCAAACAGTCCGAAGGGTGACCCGGTGCGGGTACCCGTGATCGTGTCGTTCGACACCCCGACCCGTACCGGGACCGCCCCCAGTGCCGCTGCCGTCCGTGCCGCCCGGTCCACGGTCGTCGCGTCGCTGCCGGCAGGCAGCTACGACCTCGTGTCGTCGTTCAGCCGGATCCCGGCGGTCTCGATGGAGATCGACGCTGTCGGGCTGAAGGCACTGCGTGGCAATCCGTTGGTGACGGCCGTCAACGCCGACCAGGTGATCTCGACCACGATGACCGAGGCCAATGCCCTCACAGGCGTCGCGGCGCTGCACACGGCGGGCGGCATCACGGGCGACGGTGTCACCGTCGGGGTCATCGACACCGGCATCGACAGCGCCGATGGTGTGGTCCACCCCGACCTGGCTGACGATGTGGTGGGACAGGCGTGCTTCCGCACGGAGAACGACTGCATCGGAGGTGTCGGAAGCGCCGAGGACCAGGACGGGCACGGCACCCACGTCGCGGGCATCATCACCGGTTCCCAGGGGGTGGCCCCCGCCGCCTCCATCTACGCACTGAAGGTCTTCACGACGGGCAACACCAGTGACACCAACATCCTCAACGCCCTGAACCACGTCATCGGGCTGAACACCGCAAGCCCCAGCACCATCGACGTCATCAATATGAGCCTGGGTGGTGCCAACTTCGCCGATCAGTCCTCCTGCGATGCCAATGCCACCGCATATGTGTCTGCCTTCGCCACCCTGAACGGGCAGGGGGTCCCGGTGTTCGTCGCGACCGGCAACGATGCCCGGGTCAACGAGGTCAGCAGCCCCGGTTGCGTCAGCGGGGCGATCGGCGTGGGGTCGGTCGGAGATGCCACCTTCACCGACACCTACTCGAACTGCACGGACAACGGGGCCGCCGACAGGGTCTCCTGCTTCAGCAACGCGACCCCCGTGCAGGGCGCGGGCGAGTTGGTCGACCTGGTGGCGCCGGGGTGCCGGATCACCTCCACCGGGCTCAACGGCGCGACGAGCGATGTGAAGTGCGGCACCTCGATGGCGACGCCCTATGCCGCGGGTTCCGTGGCGCTGCTCATGGAATACCTGTCCGCAGAGGGCCTGACGAATACGCCGGGGCAACTCGAGGAGCTCCTCGAGGCCACGGGCGTGCCCGTCAGCGACTACCGCATGCCGGCTGGCACGCCGGCCTTCCCGCGGGTCAACCCGGTCGGGGCGATCGGCAGCCTGGCGCTGGACGCGCCAGGTGGCCTGTCCATCCAGTCGTCGACGTCCACCTCCGTCTCCTTGCAGTGGGATCCGGTTGCCTCCGCAACGCCGTACCGGGTGTACGTCTCGGTCGACGGAGGCCCCCCGGCGGCAGTGGGGACCGTCACCGCAGGGACCAGCGCCTTCACGCACACGCCCACCGCGTGCGGCCTGCTGTCCTACACCGTCAGGTCAATCGATGGCGGCTTGGAGTCGCAGCCGTCGAACGCCGTATCGACCACAACCCGGGCGTGCCCGGTCGCCCCCACCGGTCTGGCCCTCTCGGTGACCGGGCCGGATGCCCACACCCTGTCCTGGTCCGACACCAACGTCGACGAGACAGGGATGGTCCTCCAGCGTTCCGTCGGCGGGGCCGACTTCGTCGATCTCGCCACGTTCCCGGCCGGCACCGCCTTCCAGCAGGCGGAGAGCACCCTGTCCTGCGGCATGCACACGTACCGGGCGATCGCCGATCGCAACGGGGACCGGTCGGCGCCATCGGGCACCGTGAGCCGCAGCGTCTGCGCCCCCTCGAACGATGACATCGCCGAGGCTGAGCAGATCACGCCCGGAGCGGTCGGCACGACGGTGACCGACACGGAGCCGAACGTCTCCTATGCCACCCGGGAGGCGACTGACCCGGACTTCAGCTGCCACTTCGAGGGGGCCGCCCCTGGCTACCAGAGTGTCTGGTACCAGATCACCCCGGCGGCCAACACCCGGGTCTCGGTCTCGACATCGGCGACGACGGTCTTCACGCCTCCCTCCGGCGCACCCGACACGCTCATCGCCCTGCACACAGGAACGCCGGGCGCCTTGACCGAGTACGGCTGCAACGACGACATCAGCGGAACCGACCTCCGGTCCACGCTGGCGAGGAACCTGAAGGCGGGAACCACCTACTGGGTGCAGGTGTCGCAGTCGGCGCAGCTTCCCCCGGGAACCGTCGGCAACCTCGTGACCGCGTTCACGTGGGCGGACCCGATCGTCATCCCGGCCAACGACTTGGTAGCCGATGCAACTGGGATCACGACAGCACCCTTCACAGGAACAATCACCAATGCCCAGAACGCGACCACGTCCGCCGACGATCCCCTGCACCCGTGCGCGTTCGACGCCGGGGGGACCGCGGTGGTGCCGCGGGTGGGCACGCACACTCTGTGGTGGACCTACACGCCGGAGTTCGACGGCACGATCGATCTCGACACCCTGGCGAGCTCGGGCAGCTTCACTGACACGATCCTGAGCCTCTACTCCGGGCCGGTGGGGTCGCCGACCGCCGTGGCGTGCAACGACGATGAGACAGCCGTCGGCACCAGCCTCCGCTCGCAACTCGTCGACGTGCCCGTCAGCGGGGGGACGACCTACCGCATCTACGTGTCCCGGTGGAGCGCGACGCCGACCGCCACAGCAGGCACGGTCGTGCTCAACCTCGGCTACGCGGCATCGCCGGGGGCGACCGTGAGTCCCACCGACCTCCAGGTCTCCGAGGACGGCGGGGTCGACAGCTACACCGTCCGGCTGCACGCGCAGCCCACTGCCGACGTGGTCGTGACCCCGGCGGGTGACCCCGACTGCGCCGTGGCGCCATCAGCCCTGACGTTCACCGCAGCGGACTACGCCATCGCCCAGACGGTCGAGGTGAGCGCCGTGGCCGATGGCGACGTGGAAGGCGATCACACCTGCGTGATCACGCACACCGCGACGAGCGCCGACGCTGCCTACGACGGCCTGCGGATCGCCGACGTGATCGGTGAGGTCACCGATGCGCTGCGGACCGAGGTGACGCTGGCGACGCCCGCGGACGGGGCACGCGTCACCCAGGGCGACACGGTGGCTGCGGACTTCGCGTGCACCGACAACCGGAACGGCGCCGGGATCAAGTCCTGCGTCGGCCCTGTCGAGGACGGCTCGCCCATCGATACCAGCACGGCCGGCCAGAAGTCGTTCACGGTGACACTGATCGATGTTCTTGACCGGATCACCGCTGTGACCCACACGTACACGGTGACGCCGCCTCCGGCGGGCCCCATGCCTCCGCCGGCGGACCCGACTCCACCGCCCATCATCACGCCGTCCCCGGCGGGCCCGACGCCGCCCACGGCGCGCCCCGATGCCCGCATCGCCAGGGCCCCGCGCGGCGCGCTGGTGGGCAACAACGTGTTCAACACGGCTGTGGGCCAGACGAAGAAGGCGACCGTTCGGGGGTCGCAGCGGGCGACCTTCCGGGTGTCGCTCCAGAACGACGGGCAGGTCGCTGATCGGCTGCGCGTCAAGGGTGAGGCATCGGCGAAGGGGTACGTCATCCGGTACGCCAGGGCCGACGGGACCGACATCACGGCGGCGGTCGTGAGGGGGCGGTTCCGGACACCCACCTTGCGCCCCGGTGCCAAGTACACCGTCATGGTCACTGTCCGGGGGGGTGCACGAGCGGTCTCCTCCCTGAGGCGCACCCTCACGGCGCGATCCGTCGCGCAGGCCGAGCAGTCCGACGCCGTCACGTTCGTCACCAGACGCCGCTGAGCAACCCGCCCCGCACACGCCGGTGCCCTGACACCCGGAGACGCCCGAGCGGCCCCCCGGACAGGGCGAAGAGTCGCAACATCTGCGAGGATTCCGCCATGGCTGACGCACCCCCTCCCGCGGACGGTTGGTCCCGGATCCTGTTCAAGAGCAAGCTCGGCATGGGCCGGGACTTCGAGGTCAGCGACGCTGCCGGCGAGCGGATCCTCTTCGTCGACGGCAAGGTCGGTGCCACCCCGAAGGCCGAGATCCGCGATGCCCAGGACGCGGTCCGCTACACGGTCAAGGGCCAGTTCCTCGGCATCCCCAAGCGGATGACGATCTCGGCCGCGGACGGCTCCCAGGTCGCCGAGCTCAAGGCCAAGGCCTTCTCGATGATCAAGGACAAGATGACCATGACCATGGCCGACGGCAGCACCTGGCAGGTCCAGGGCACCCTGATGGAGAAGAACTACTCCATCAGCTCCGAGGGCCAGCCCATCGTGCAGATCAGCCAGAAGTGGCTGACCGTGCGCGACAAGTACACCGTGGACTACGTGAGCTCCCTGGACGCAGCGCTGGTCATGGCCGTCGTGTGGGCCATCGACCGCTGGGTCGAGCGCGACTGAGCGGTCACCCGTGCCCCTCGAGGGCGACGTCACGCTGATCGACGTCCCCACCTGGCTGGACCTCCTCACGATCGTCGTCGCCGCCCTCGGCGGGGCCCTGTTCGCGTCCCGGCGCGGCGTCACCGTCACAGGGGTGCTGCTCATCGCCGTGGCTGCCGGCCTCGGCGGCGGCATGATCCGCGACGTCCTGCTCGACGTCGGGCCACCGTTGGCGATCTCGGACCGTGCGTACCTGCCCGCGGCCGCCATCGCGGCGGTGTGCGGGATGCTGCTGGCTCGGTGGTCGAACCGGCTGGCCTGGCCGATGCTGCTGCTGGACTCCCTGGCCCTGGGCCTGTTCGCGGTCGTGGGAGTGGAGCGCACGCTGGCAGCGGACTACCCGCCGGCATCGGCGGTGCTCATCGGCGTCATCGCGGCCATCGCGGGCGGGATCATCCGCGACCTCCTGGCGGGTGATGCCCCGGCGATCATGCAGGCCGGGCCCTGGGACGCCTCGGCCGCGCTGGTGGGTGCGGTCGTGATGGTCGTCCTGGTCGCGGGCCTCGATGTTCCCACCGGAGTGGTCGAGTGGCCGATCATCCTGTTGATCGCAGCGCTGGTCGTGCTGTCCACGACGCTGGGCTGGCGCGCCCCGATGGCCCAGTCCCTGGAGCCGGTGCTGGTGCGGCCGGTGGCGGTCGTCCGCCGGGTCACGCGTCCGGAGACGCGGGGACCGAGTGGGCGGAACCTGCCAGAGGCCGGCCACGAGGGCGCCTGAGCCGTAGGCCACCGGAGCTGGGGGTCGGAACCTCGGACCGGGCGTGCGACCCCCCGGACGGTGGTACTAGCGTCGATGCGTGGCCACCATCGTCCACGTCAACGACCGCAGGGTGCGAACCACGGCACCTGCCGGGTCCACCCTCCTGGACCTCCTGCGTGAGGACTGTGACCTCACCGCGACAAAGCCCGGGTGCCGCACCGGCGACTGCGGTGCCTGCATGGTGCTCGTCGGCTCCCGCTCGCCGGACGACCCGGACCCCGTCTACGCGCTGCACAACAGCTGCCTGACGACCCTGGCGATGGTCGCCGGGTGCCACGTGATCACCGCAGAGGGGCTCGCGGGGGATGGCCTCGGCCCGGTCCAGACCGCGCTGCTCGATTCCGGCGGGGTGCAGTGCGGCTTCTGCACGCCGGGCTTCGTCGTGGCGCTGACGTGGGCGCTGATGACTGGGAGCGACCCGCGGGGCACGGCGGCGGGCAACCTGTGCCGGTGCACCGGCTACACCGGGATCCGCAGGGCATGCGACGCGCTCACAGCCGGTGGACCCGTGGCCCTCGACCTCCTCCTTCCGGGGCCGGTGCTGGCAGTCGCCCGCTCCCTGCCCCCGCTGGACCCGGACCCCTTCGACGGCCACCCCGCCCGCTGGCTCGCCGGGGCCACCGACGAGATCCCCGAGCACCGGCACGCCACGGCGCGGCATCGGCGACCGACGCTGCTGCGCCGTGTTCCCGAGCTGTGCCGCATCACGGAGCACGACGGTGGCCTGGAGCTCGGCTCGGCGGTGACGGCCGCCGAGGTGCAGCGCAGTGACCTGGTCGCCTCCCGCTGGCCCGGGCTCGCCGACCACCTCGAGCAGTTCGGCTCCCCCGCGGTGCGCGCCTCGGCAACCCTGGGTGGCAACCTCGTGCACGCCTCGCCCACGGCCGACCTCGCGCTCCCGCTCCTGGCCATGGGGGCATCGGTGGTCCTGTCCGGCCCCGACGGTCCCCGCGAGGTCCCGCTGGAGCGCTTCTTCCTCGGCTACCGGACGGTCGACCTGCGCCACGGCGAGGTCCTGGTCGCGGTCAGGATCCCGAACCCCCCGACCGGCTCCCGGCTGCACCTGGAGAAGGTGGCCAAGCGCCGGTTCGACGACATCGCCAGTGCCAGCCTCGCGGTTCGCCTGGACCTGGACCCGGTCGGCCGCCTGGCTGGACTGCGCATCGCCGCCGGCGGGGTGGCCCCGATCCCGCTGCTGCTGACCCGGACGGCCGACGTGCTGCGCGGGACGCGCCCGGATGCCGCGGTGATCAGGGGGGCGATGGCCGTCCTGGCCGATGAGGTCACCCCCATCGACGACGTCCGTGGCTCGGCGGACTACAAGCGCGCCCTGCTGACCCACCTCCTGCTGGCAGCGCTCACCGACGGCCACCCGGGCCTTGCGGCCGAGGTGCTCGGCCTGACGGGGCCGGCCATCCCGCCCGACCTGCCGGCGGGGCATCGCACCTCGGCGGGGGCTGCCCGATGAGCGCCGACACCAGGGACCTGCTCGTGCGCGGGACCGCACGGTTCACAGGGGACCTCCCCCTCCCGGCTGGTGGCCTGCACGCGATGGTGGCGGTCTCGCCGCATGCCCATGCGAGGTTCACCGCCCTCGATGTCACGGCCGCCGCCGGCCAACCGGGTGTGCGTGCGGTGCTCACGGCCGCCGACATCCCCGGCGACAACCAGATCAGCAGCATCGCCCACGACGAGCCCCTGCTCGCCGACGGAGAGGTCCACTGCGTCGGTGAGCCGGTGGCGCTCGTGATCGCCGATTCCGCCGACGCCGCGTGGCGGGCCGCCCAGCTCGTGACGGCTGACTGGGTGGTGCTCCCGGCCCTCCTCGACGCCCGCGAGGCGTACGAGGCGGGCCAGGTGCTGGCCCCGCCCCGGACGTTCGCCACCGGCGACGTCGATGCGGCGTGGGCCGGGTGCGCGACGGTCGTGTCCGGTCGGGTCGAGCTCGGCGCCCAGGAGCACGCCTACCTCGAGACGCACTGCGCGCTGGCCATCCCACGCGACGACGGCGGGCTGCTGGTGCACTCCTCCACGCAGTCGCCGAGTGCGACCCAGCGGGCGGTGGCGGCCGTGACCGGTCTGCCGATGAACCTCGTCGAGCTCGAGGTCGCGCGACTGGGGGGCGGCTTCGGCGGCAAGGAGGAGCAGGCCACGCCGTGGGCCGCGCTCGCCGCCCTGGGCGCTGTCGCGACCGGCCGACCGGTCCGGGTGGCCCCGGATCGCCGGGACGACATGCGGATCACCGGAAAGCGGCACCCGTACTCCGCGGACTTCCGCCTCGGCCTGGATGCGGACGGGCGGTTCGTGGCCTACGAGGCGACGCTGCTGCAGAACGCCGGCTGCACGACCGACCTCTCGCCGGCGATCCTCGAGCGCTCGCTGTTCCACGCCACCAACGCCTACGCCATCGCCCACGTCAGGATCACCGCTGCCAGCTGCCGGACGAACCTGCCGTCCAACACGGCCTTCCGCGGGTTCGGCGCCCCGCAGGCGATCGCCGTGCTCGAGTCGGCGATCCGGGCCGCCGCCCGGGAGGTGGGCGTCCCGGCCATGGTCCTGCAGGAGCGCAACCTCGTCTCCGAGGGCGACGTCACCTACTTCGGGATGCCACTGAGCGACGTCCGGGCGCGCGAGTGCTGGGCGACGCTCGTGGCGCGCCACGACCCGGCCGGGCTGGTCGCCGCGGCGCATGCGTTCAACGCGACCCACCCGCTGGAGCGCCGGGGGGTGGATGTCATCCCGATCTGCTTCGGGATCGCGTTCACTGCCCGACCCCTGAACCAGGCAGAGTCCCTGGTCCACGTGTACGCCGATGGGACCGTGTCCGTCACGACCGGCGCGGTCGAGATGGGCCAGGGCGTGGACGCCAAGATCCGGGCGGCGGTCGCCCATGAGCTCGGCATCCCGACCGACCTGGTCCATGTCGAGCCCACGACGACCTCCCGGGTCGCCAATGTCTCACCGACCGCCGCCAGCACGGGCGCGGACCTCAACGGGGCGGCGGCGATCCAGGCCTGCCGGGTGATCCGTGCCGGCCTGGACAAGGTCGATCCGGACGGCGAGCTGGAATGGGCGCAGCGGGTCGAGTCACGCCTACGTCGAGCGCGTCGGACTCTCCGCGCTGGCCCACTACACGACCCCCGGGCTGAGCTTCTCCGCAGAGACGCTCACGGGACGGCCGTTCGCCTACCACGTGTACGGGGCGGCGGTGGTGGAGTCGACCGTCGACGTCCTGCGCGGGACCGCCCGGATCGACCGGGTCGCGGTCGTGCACGACATCGGCCGCAGCATCGACCCGTCGATCGACCGCGGCCAGGTCGAGGGCGCGGTCGTCCAGGGCGTCGGCTGGATGACCAGCGAGGAGATCCGCCACGACTCCCACGGTCGGCTGGTCACCGACTCGCTGGCCACCTACAAGATCCCCGACCTCGAGAGCGCGCCGGAGGTCGACGTCACGCTGCTCGAGCGTGAGTCGCCGGGCCTGCTGGGCAGCAAGGCCGTCGGCGAGCCGCCGCTGGTCTACGGGCTCGGCGCCCTGTTCGCCATCCGCGCAGCCATCGAGTCGGTGCGTCCGGACCTCGGATCGGACGTCGTCGCGCCGCTGACCCCCGAGCGGATCTTCACCCTCCTCCACGGCCCGTGGGACAAGGCGGCAGGCACAGATGCCTGAGGTGGATGTGTGGCGGGCGCTCGCGCGTGCGCTCGAGTCTGCCGGGGAGTGCGCCGTGCTCGCGGTGACCGACAGCCGCGGGAGCTCGCCGGGGAGACGCGGGGCGGTGATGGCCGTGGGAACGACGGGGCCACTCGCAGGGACGATCGGTGGCGGAGTCGCCGAGTCGAGGCTCGTGGACCAGGTCGCCGCGGACCTGCGTGCGGGATCCCTGGCCCCGCGCCGCGTCCGGTTGGCGCACCAGGAGGGCGCTACTGATGCGTCCGGGATGATCTGCGGTGGGTCGCAGGTCGTGGTCGTGGCCCCCCTCCACGACGGCCAGCGCGCCGACGTGGCGGTGATGGTCGAGGCGCTGGCCGCGGGGAGGCCGGTCACGTGGTCGATCGATCCGAACGGGTGGCAGATCATCGCCGAGGGAGTTCCCCGCAGCCATCCCGGCCCCGAAGCGCCCGCGTGGTCGTCGGAGGTGCGCAGCGGACCCACGCATGTGGTGCACGTGATCGGGGCCGGGCACGTGGGCTCGGCACTGGTCCCCCTGCTGGTCGCGCTGGACTTCCGCGTGGTCGTCGTTGACGAGCGTCCGGGGCTGGCGCCGCTCGCGGCCGACATCGGGGCCCACGAGCGCGTCGTGCGGCCCTACGAGGAGCTGGCCGGTGTCGTGTGCCCCGGCCCCACGAGCTTCGCCGCGATCATGACGCACTCCCATGAGCGCGACGCCGTCGCGCTCGGCGCACTCGAGCCGTTGGAGCTGGGCTACCTGGGCCTGCTCGGCAGCCGCGCGAAGGTCCGTCGGATCGTCGGCGAGCGGGTCATGCCCGCGTGGTTCCACGCCCCCATGGGCCTCCCGATCGCAAGTGCCACGCCCGCCGAGATCGCCGTCAGCATCGCCGCGGAGATGGTCTCGGTGCGCGGCGCGGCCCGCCGGGACACCACTGGGTGACGTCCTGGCGAGCCGCGACTCAGGTGCTGCTGTGACTCAGGCGCTGCGTGCCTGGGTGCGGGCGGTGAGCCCGTACTCGGCGAACAGGGCGTCGCGCTTCACCTGCCACGTGGCAAGTGCGGCCCGCATCTCGGCGCGCTTCGTGGCGGTGAGCCTCGTCTGGGTCCCCCGCGCCCTCTGCGCACCTCGCTGGCCCTGCCCGGCCACCGGCGCGGCCTTCCCGTACTTCGCCATGATGGCGTTGCGCTCCCTCTTCAGCTCGTTCATCTTCGCCTCGAAGGCGTTGTGCTCCTGGACGGACAGCGTCGAGGCGGGGCCGTCCCCCGGGCACGTGTCGGTGGTCGCGGCACTGGCCGCTCCTGCGCCCAGGCTCAGCAGAACGGCGGCGCCGACGGTGGCGATCCCAGTGGCGGCGATGCGGTGGATCCTCATGGTGCTCACTCCTTCTCGTGGTGGGTCTTCCATCTCTGATGCTGCGCGGCGCTGCTGCAGACGGCTGGGACACAGGCTGGACATCTCCGGGAGGTCGGCTCAGAGGCATGTAAGGCCGCACGTCTGCGGCGTCAGAGCAGCGGGCCGGCCGGGGTGCTGTGGCAGGCTGGAGCCACCATGCCGCCTGCCGCTGCCGAGCCACGGGTCCTCGTCGTCGATGACGAGGAGAACGTCGCCTTCCTGATCTCCTCGGCCCTGCGCCTGTCCGGGTACGAGACCCTCGTGGCGACGACGGGCATCCAGGCCGTCGAGGATGTCGGCCGGTTCGCTCCCCATGTCATCGTGCTGGACGTCATGCTCCCGGACATCGACGGGTTCGAGGTGCTGCGCCGGATCCGCTCCGGCGGCTCCCAGGCGCCGGTCCTCTTCGTCACCGCGCGCGGCGCGACGACCGACCGGGTCCGGGGGCTGACCAGCGGCGGGGACGACTACATCGTCAAGCCCTTCGAGCTCGAGGAGCTCGTGGCCCGGGTCCAGGTCGCTGTCCGGCGATCGGGCGTCGGCGAGAGGTCGTCACGGCTGGCCGTCGGGGACCTGTCCATGGATCTCGACTCGCACCGGGTGTGGCGCGGCGAGGTGGAGGCGCACCTGACCGCGACCGAGTTCACCCTGCTTCGGGTCCTGATGGCCAACGCGGGGCGGGTGGTGACCCGGGAGCAGATCCTGGACTCCGTGTGGCAGTACGACTTCAACGGCGAGTCCTCGATCATCGAGTCGTTCATCCGCAACCTGCGCAAGAAGGTCGATGCCACCGAGCCGAAGCTGATCCATACGGTCCGTGGGGTCGGATACACCGTCCGGGAGCCCTGATGTCGCTGCGGACCCGGCTGCTCGTGGGCCTGGGGATCATCGCCGGGCTCCTGGTCGTCTCCGGGTTGCTCATCCTGGGCATCCAGCGCGCCTTCCTCGTCGGCCAGCTCGACGATCGGATGAACCGCCAGGTGCAGAACGCCAGGGCCCAGGTGGCCGCCGGCGAGGAGCTGCCCACTCCTGGACCCGGCCAGCAGCGGCAGTCGCGCGGGCTGGCCGAGGTGTACCTGGGGGTGCTCACCGCGACCGGCCTGGAGACGTTGAACACCCCGGTGACTGATCCGGGTCTCACCCCGACGCTCGATCCGGCGGATCCTCCGCCCTCGCCGGCGACCGTACCTGCCACGGGCGGGGAGGCCGAGTCGATGCGGATCATCACCTCGGAGCTGTCCGATGACCGGTCCCTGGTCCTGGGCCGGTCCATGGGGGAGGTCGATACCGCGCTGACCGGGCTGAGGACGACCCTGCTGCTGGTCGGCAGCGTGCTGCTGGCGGTGATCGCCCTGGTGTTCTGGTGGATGCACCGGCTGGGGATCGACCCGATCCTGCGGGTGACCCGCGTCGCTCGGTCCATCAGCGCCGGGGACACCAGCCAGCGGGTGGAGCCCTTCCCCGCCGGGACCGAGGCCCACGACCTGGGCACCGCGTTCAACCAGCTCGTGGACACGAGCGAGGCCACACAGGAGCGGCTGCGCCAGTTCGTCGCCGACGCCTCCCACGAGCTGCGCACGCCCCTGGTGACCCTCAAGGGGTACGCCGCGCTGTACGGGGCCGGCGGGCTGCCCGATGAGCAGGGCACCGCCGATGCGATGCGCCGGATCAAGCAGGAGGCCGACCGGATGGGCCGTCTCGTGGACGACCTCCTGCTCCTGGCCGAGCTCGACAGGGGGCCGACACTGAGCCTCGGGCCGGTCGACCTCGTGGGGATCCTCGAGGACCTCGCCGGGGACCTCCGGGCCGTGGACCCGGACCGGGTGATCACTGTCCACGCGCCCGGGAGTGCCGTCGTCCAGGGCGACCGGGACCGGCTGATCCAGGTGGTCGCCGCGCTGACGAACAACGCCCTGCGCCACACCCCCACGGGCACGGCGATCGACCTCCGGATCGTGTCGAGTGCCGCATCCGTGCGCATCGAGGTGGCCGATCACGGCCCGGGCATCGCCGCCGAGGACCTGGCCAAGGTGTTCGACCGGTTCTATCGCGGCGACGTGGCTCGGGCGCGTGCCTCCGGCGGCAGCGGCCTCGGGCCTGGCAATCGCCTCGGCGATCGTGGCGGCCCACGGCGGCACCGTGGGGGTCCAGAGCCCTCCCGGCGGGGGGGCGACCTTCTGGGCGGAGCTGCCCGTCGCCGGGCCGCCGACGCGGTCGGACGCGCCCGGCGGCGGCTGACGAGCAGCAGGCCCTGCACGGGGACGGGTGCAGGGCCTGCTGTGTCGGTGCGGGTCGGGCGGGCGCCCGGTCAGCGGGTGCGGTCAGGTGTTGGTGACCGTTCCACCGTTGCGCTGGAACGCGGCCAGGTGCCGTTGGCTGCCGGCGAGCAGATTCTCGAGCACGGCTGTGACGTCGGCGGGTGCCTCCAGCTCCAGGGCCGCCTCCAGGTCCTCGATGTCGGTGACCTCGACCGCGACGCCGACCTGGACGGCCTGTGCCCGACTCGTCTCGACCTGGACGGCGAGGGAGTCGTAGAGCGCCTGCAGGCTGTCGTCGACGAACACACCGGGCGCCAGGTCCTTGGTCGGGTCGGCCACGTCGTAGCGCTCCAGCAGCACCTGCACCTCGCTCATGTGGGTGGACTCCGCGCGGCTGATGTTGCTGAACACACGGGCGTCGGGGTACTCGCCCATCGCCAGCGTGTACACGTCCCGGGCCAGCTTCTCCTCCTGGACCATGAACACCAGCTGCGCCTCGACCTCGGGGCTGATCTCAGCCCCCGGCACCGCCGCCGGGATGTCCTCGGCATGCGCCTCCCGCTGCGTGCCCTGGCCGTGATCGCCGGTGCCGTTCGCTCCCTGGCCGTTCCCCTGGCCGCCGCCGTAGCCGCCGCCCTGGCCGCCGCCCTGGCCGTTGCCGATGCCCTGGCCGAGGCCGTTGCCCTGACCCCAGCCGTTTCCCTGCCCGGTGGTGGCGCTGTGCTCCTCCGACGTCACCGGCGCAGCCTGCGCAGCGACCGGGGTCGTGTCGGCCTCGCTGGCGTCGAGGGCCACCGTCAGCCCTGCCACCCCGAGCACGCCGACACCTGCCAGCAGCAGGGCCGCTGTCACGTTCCTGTCCATGTGGTCCACCCCTTCGGTCCGACCCGCGGCACCATGCCCGGGTCCCTCGTGATCACCACGATGCCCGGTGTACCTGCACCCCCCTGGGACAGCAGCAGGAGATCTGCTGGAGGCTGTGCGTGGAACAGGTAAGGGCGGCGCCGCGGAGATCGTCTCCGTGCGCAACGCGGCGACCCACGGCCTCAGCTCGTGACGTCCTTGTTGGCGAACCGGGCCCAGGCCAGGGCGAGGAACACCACGATGTAGCCGAGGTCCACCAGCAGGCCGGTGCGCATCACCTCGGTGAACACCGGGTCGCGGAACAGGTCGACGAACGCCGCCCAGCGGTGCACCAGCAGCCAGGGCGCCAGCCAGTCCAGCTGCGGGATCCCGTCCATGATCCACATCGCGCTCGAGACGATCGTCGTGGTGACCATCGCCGCGATCGGCTGCTCGGTCAGGGTGGAGACGAACAGGCCGATGGCCGCCAGCCCGGCCAGCCCCGCGGTGACGTAGAGGACGGCCAGGCCCACCCGAGCCAGGGCCTCGACCAGTGAGATCTGGTTGCCCGACAGCAGCGTCGTGGGGCCAAGGCCCAGCAGCGCGCCGCCCACGATGATGCCCGTGCCGGCCACGACACCTGCCCCGATCAGCGCCCCGACCACCAGGGACAGGTACTTCACGCCCAGCAACCGGGTGCGCCCCACGGGCACGGTGAGCAGGTAGCGCAGCGTGCCGATGTTGGCCTCGCCCGCGACCGTGTCACCGGACAGCACCGCCACCGCCAGCGGCAGGAACAGCGCCATCTCGACCGTCAGCGCGGTCAGGGCCACGAACACGCCGTTGGAGGTCGCCGCCGAGATCAGGTCCGGGCCGTCGCCCTCGGAGGAGGGGTCGGACGCGCGCAGGGCGATGGACAGCAGGATCGGGACGGCGGCCAGCACCAGGACTCCGGCCTTGTTCCGGCGCCGGCCCAGGATCAGGCGCATCTCCGAGCGCAGCAACCGCCACGACGCACCGAGGGTCCCCTGGGACTGCCTCGGCGCAGTGCCGCCCGCGCCCGTCGCGCGGGGCGGGGAGCCGCCCACCCCGGTGGCCTCAGCCGCTGACATCGAAGCCCTCCCCGGTCAGGGAGACGAACAGGTCCTCCAGGCTGGGGGTCTGCACCGCGAAGCCGCGCACGCCGACCCCGGCGGCGACCAGCGCGGCCACGATCTGCTCCGGGGGGACGTCCCCCGGGGGTGCCGACGCCCCGCTCCCGGTCATCACGACACCCGTCAGGCCCAGTGCGCGCAGGGTGTCGGCGGCCAGCTCGGGCTGGGCGGTCGTCACCTCGACGACTGCCGACGCCCCCGCTGCACGGACCTCGCCGACCGTGCCCTGCGCGACCAGTCGACCCTCGCGCATCACCCCGACGTGCGAGCACATCTGCTCGACCTCCGAGAGCAGGTGGCTGGAGACGAGCACGGTGGCGCCGTCGCCGGCGAGCGAGGCGACCAGGTGGCGCACCTCCCGGGTGCCCTGCGGGTCCAGGCCGTTGGTCGGCTCGTCGAGGACCAGCAGGTCGCGGGGGGCCAGCAGGGCGGCGGCGATCGCCAGCCGCTGGCGCATCCCGAGGGAGTAGGCCCGGTACCTCTTGCCGGCGGCGGCGAGCAGCCCGACCCGGTCGAGCGCGCCGTCGATCCGCTGCGCGGCCGTGCGCGGATCGGCGTACCGGTCGGCCGAGTCCAGCCGCGCCAGGTTCTCCCGACCCGACAGGTACGGGTGGAAGGCCGGACCCTCGACCAGCGATCCCACGCGGGGCAGGACCGCCTCCGCGCCGCCGGGCATCGGGGCGCCGAGCAGGTCGATCTGTCCGCCGGTCGGGCGGACCAGGCCGAGCAGCATCCGGATCGTGGTCGTCTTGCCCGACCCGTTCGGGCCGAGGAAGCCGTACACCGCGCCGGTCGGGACGTCGAGGTCGATGGCGTCGACGACCGTCTGGGACCCGAACCGCTTGGTGAGGCCGGCGCTGGTGACCGCCGCGGTGGGGCTGTCGGACGGTCCGGCGCCGGCGTGCGCTGCTCGGTGCGGGTCCGCCGCCGTCACTGGGCGGCCAGGGCGGCGCCGAGCGCCTCCGGGCTGACCGCACCGACCGCGACCCTGCCGTCGTCGGTGAGGATCGCCGAGAACAGCGTGCCGCGCAGCACCCGGCCCGACCCCCACGCCCCGGACTCGGCGGGCAGCGCCTCGATCAGGGCCAGTGCGGTCCTGGCCGGGTCGTCGCCACCGCTGAAGTCCGGCTCGTCGGTCGTCGTGCGCATCCCGTCCTCGGCCAGGTCGGCCAGCGCGTCGACCGGCAGGTCAGTGATGACGACCGTGCTCCAGCCCTCGCCCACGACCGTGGGCTCGGCGCCCTCGGGAAGGTCGGGAGTGGTCCCCGTCGATTCGCCCATGGCGCCCGCATCGGGGGCCGCATGCTCGGTGACGGTCGCCCCGGGCGGCGGGGTGAACTCGAACAGGGACGCGTCCGGCGTCGCATAGTCCACCGAGCTGAAGCCCACCTCGAACGCAGGATCGGGGATCGCCGTGGAGTACACCCGCACCCGCAGCGGCACGTTGGTCTCGGCGTCCATCGACAGCGTGACGCGCGCCACGAGGGTCTCGGGATCCCTCGGGGTCAGGACCAGCTCGTACACGTCGCGCCCGGCCACCGTGCCGACACCCGACGTGGTCACCTCGGTGCTCGGATCGATCGCCTCGAGGGCCATCGCAGCGGCCTCCTGCGGGGTGCTCGGCAGCTCGACCCCCGGCGGCAGCCCGGACCCGTCGAGGTCGCCGCCCTTCGTGCCGTCATGCTCCGGAAGGAGGTACCGGTCGGCGGTCGCGTTCGCGCTCGACCAGACCCAGGCCTCCTGGCCGTTGCGCACGACCGTGGTCTCCGCGGCGCGCTCGATCAGCGCCAGGCGTTGGCGCTCGGGCCCGTCGGTCCAGACCCGCAGCGTGCTCTCCCCGCTGGCCAGGGCCAGGGGCCCGGACGAGGGCATCATGCCCATCGGCAGGTCGGGCAGGCCGAGGTCGGCGCTGGTGGCGACCGTCCCGGAGACCGCGGTGGCGCTGGGCTGCGCCAGGGCGACCAGCAGCTCCTCGGCCGTGCGCGGCTCGAGCCCGGAGTCGGCGGTGGCGGCCATCGGCGCAAGTGCGGCGCCCCCGACGACGAGGATCGCCGCGCCTGCGGGCACGGCCCAGCGCACGCGGGGTCGCTGATCGAAGATGCTCATGGCTCAATCATGCGCCCGTTGTGCCCCGGCGTCACTCGGGCCTTTCCCGCGAGGGTGCGCACACGAATTCGCCCGTCAGAGCGAGGTCTGACGGAGCATCTCCCGGGACGCACATCGAACCGCCCGATAGCGGCCCTCCACGAGCCTCAATGGGGCGGTTCAGTGTGCGCGGGGCGATGGCCGGACCTGCACGCGGGTGAGACGGCCGGTTTCGTGTGCGCCGGACGCGGGCGGGCACTCCCACGCCCCGCGGGGAGACCCGGCTCCTGCTTGGTGAGCCCTACGACCCCAGCTCGTGGGCGAGGTCGGCGAGCTCGGCACCACCGGCCATGGCCGCGACGAGCTCGTCGAGCTCGACCTCGTCCTTGAGCCAGCGGTTGGTCATCCGCCCGCGCTTGAGCAGCACGAACTCGTCGCCGACCATGTAGGCGTGGTGCGGGTTGTGCGTGATCAGCACGACGCCGATCCCGCGGTCCCGGGCGTCCCGGACGAACTTCAGGACCTTCCCGGACTGCTTGACGCCCAGTGCTGAGGTGGGCTCGTCGAGGATGACGACCTCGGCGCCGAAGTAGACCGCACGGGCGATCGCGACCGCCTGCCGCTCGCCGCCGGACAGGGTGCCGATCGGCTGGTCGGGGTCGCGCAGGTCGATGCCGAACATCATGAGCTCGCGCCGGGCGATCTCCTGGCCCTTCTTGATGTCCATGCGCCGGAACGGCCCCCACCCCTTCTGCGGCTCGCGGCCGAGCACGAAGTTGCGCCACACGCTCATCAACGGGATCGTCGCGAGGTCCTGGAACACCGTGGCGATCCCGGCGTCACCGGCGTCCTTCGGCGATCCGAAGACTGTGGGCTTGCCCGCGACGTACATCGTCCCGGAGTCGTTCTGGTGCACCCCGGACAGGATCTTGATCAGCGTGGACTTGCCGGCGCCGTTGTCGCCGAGCACGCACGTGACCCGGCCGTGGGTGACGTCCATCGACACCCCGTCGAGGGCCACGACGCTGCCGAACGTCTTGCCGACGTCCTCCAGCCGCAGGTACATGTCAGGGGCATCCGGGGAGGGAGCCCGCGGTGCGGTGGGGGGAACCTGCTCGGTCATTTCGCACTCCCCCCGGCCCGGTCACGGACCCACATGTTGAGCATCACCGCGGCGAAGAGGATCAGGCCGAAGAAGGTGAACCGCCAGGTGGAGTCCCATCCGGCGTACTGGATGCCCAGGGTGGTCATGCCCAGGATCAGCGCGCCGAGGCTGGCGCCGATCACCGAGCCGGCGCCGCCGGTCATGAGCGTCCCGCCCACGACCGCGGCGATGATGTAGTAGAACTCGTAGCCGGTGCCCTGTCCGGCGCTGACCGACGTGAGCTCCACGGCGTTGATCGT
Organism: uncultured Actinomycetes bacterium; assembly: GCA_963714995.1. Lineage (GTDB taxonomy): Bacteria > Actinomycetota > Actinomycetes > S36-B12 > CAIYMF01 > Prado023. The sequence continues at coordinate 182,874 of CAVQQP010000005.1, forward strand.
GCCCACCAGCGCCGCGGCCAGCGAGACGGTCACGAACATGCTCACCTTCGTCCGGCGCACGGGCACGCCCACGTTGCGGGCGGCGTTCTTGTCGCCGCCGACCGCGTAGATCCAGTTGCCCTGCCGGGTGCGCTGCAGGACCCACGTGCCGGCGACGATCGCCAGCAGCCACCAGCCGACCGACACGGTGAACGGCCAGGACGAGTCCAGCCGTGAGCCGAACACCCACTGGGCGGCCGTGTAGCCGCTCGCCTCGTCGATCCCGCCCACGCGGACCTGCCCGGTGATCGCCTGGGTCACGCCGGAGTTCGCGCCGAGCAGCACGAACATCGTGGCCAGGGTGACGATGAAGCTGGGGAGCTTCGTCCAGGTCACCAGCAGCCCGTTGACCAGGCCGATGAGGACTGCGAACACGATCACGATGGCCAGCGCCGGCCAGAAGCCCAGGCCGACCTCCGAGATCAGCAGCCCGAGCAGCAGGCCGGTGGACCCGGTCATCACGCCGCTGGACAGGTCGACCTCGCCGCTGATCATCAGCAGGCAGACGGCGCAGGCCATGATCCCGTAGGACGCCGAGACCGACATCCAGGAGGTGACCCCGGCCGGTGAGTTGAACGTCCCGGTCTCGTCGGCCAGCGAGAAGAAGACGAACACCACGATCGCGGCGATCAGTGCCCCGACCGAGGGGCGCACGAGCAGCTTGCGCCAGAGGGGCTCGTGCCGGAGCCGCTCGTCGGTCCTCGGCGCGGGGGCCGGCGCCGGAGCAGGTGCGGTGGTGGCCATCGACTACCTCGTTCCCTGGTCGGACAGTGCGGCGATCGAGGCCGCGTTCTCCTCGGTGACGAAGCTCGGGCCGGTGGCCACGATCGTGTTCGCCCCGACCTCGTTGCGGTTGCGCACCGCGAGCTCGAGGAAGGTCACGGGCAGGTACCCCTGCAGGTAGGGCTGCTGGTCGACCGCGAACTCGATCGCGCCGGCGCCGATCGCGTCGAGCACGTCGGGGCTCAGGTCGAACGTCGCCAGGGTCGCGTCGCGGGACGTGACCTCCTTGAGCGCGGCCATCGCGATGTCCGGGTCGAGCGTCAGGACGGCGTCCGGGGACTCGGCCGCCATCTTCGCGCCGATCTCCCGCGCGGTGCTGGCCGGGTCGGCCTTCCCGGTGACCTGCACGGTGAGGAGCTCGCCGCCGGACTCCGCCAGGCCCTCCTTGGCCCCGGCGCAGCGCTCCTGCAGGCCGATGTTGTTGACCTCGTGCAGCACGCACAGCACCGTCGACGAGCCACCCTCAGCCAGCTTCCGCCCGGCGCCGACCCCGGCGATGCGTTCGCTCTGGCCGACGTGGGTGATCACGTTGGGCATCTGCTCGAGGAGGTCGGATCCGGAGTTGAGGGTGACGATCGGGACGCCGGCGGCCTCCGCCTCGGCCAGGGCCCCCGAGATCGCGCCGATGTCCGGGGCGGACACGGCCAGGCCGTCCGCGCCCTGGTTCAGGGCGGCCCGGATCATCTCGGACTGCTTCTTGGCGTCGCCCGCGGAGCCCTGGTAGTCCAGCGTCACCTCGGGCAGCGTCGCGGCGGAGTCCTGCGCCCCCTTGCGCACGATCGACCAGAAGCCGCCGTCGTCGCCGTGGGTGATCATCGCGATCCGCATGGGCCCGGTGTGCACTGCGGCGTCCTCGCCGCCGCTGGAGCGGTTCACCGGGTCGACGGTGCAGGCCGCCAGGGGCAGGGCGACCAGCGTGGCGGCCAGGAGCACCGACGTGCGCCTGCGCGCTGATGCCGACCGCAGGGGTGACAGCGCGGTGGGTGGCAGGGGCATCGCGGGGGCCTTCCGATCGTGGGCGGACCCACTGTGGCAGAAGTGCCCCATGGTGCGCGTCCGGACGCGCTGATGCGCGCCGGCGGCGCCGGGCGTTGGCCCGACGCTCAGGCGGTCACTGCATGTGGCCGTGCTCGCGCTCGGCGTCGAGCCGGGCGGCGTACGCGGCGACCTGCGTGCGCCGCTCCATCCCCAGCTTGGCGAGCAGGGAGGAGACGTAGTTCTTCACGGTCTTCTCCGCGAGGTGCATGCTCTCGCCGATCTGGCGGTTGGTCATGCCCTCGCCGATCAGCACGAGGATCCGGCGCTCCTGGTCGTTGAGCTGGTCGACCTTGGAGTCCGACTGCGCCCCGCTGCGCAGGCGCTCGAGCACCCGCTGCGTGGCCCGGGGGTCGAGCAGGCTGCGTCCGGCGGCGACCGAGCGGACCGCCTCGACCAGGTCGTTGCCCTTGATGTCCTTCAGCACGTAGCCCGCAGCGCCCGCCATGATCGCGTCGAAGAGCGCCTCGTCATCGGCATAGGACGTCAGCATGAGGCACTTCAGGTCGGGAAGGATCGACCGCGCATCCCGGCACACCTCGATGCCGGTCCCGTCGGGAAGGCGCACGTCGAGCACCGCCACGTCCGGCCGCGCCGCGGGGATGCGGTGCAGCGCATCGACGGCCGTGCCGGCCTCGCCGACGACCTCCATGTCGGATTCGAGGCCGAGGAGGTCAGCGATGCCGCGCCGCACCACCTCATGGTCGTCGAGAAGGAACACCCGGATCGTCATGGCCCCAGTGTGCCCCATCACGCCCATATGGGAGCCGGGATGCGCCCGCTCGTGCCCCATTCACGAATATTGTCCGATCCGGCGGTCGTTCTGCGAGAGGGTGCATGTCCACTATGTGGACGGTTTGTCGATCGGAGTTTGCGCTGCGTGAGGCCCCGACTTAGCCTGACAGCACCTTCCAAACGGCCTATACCACAGGCCCTTCCCCCTGGGAGCACCGTGTCCGTACTTGTCGCATCCACTCCCCCCGGGGACGCGGATGTGACAGCCGGGGACGGCACTTCTGCGTTCCCCGGGGCGCCCACGCCGGTGGAGGCTGCATGACCCTCCTGGTCGTGGGCGTGAACCACCGATCGGCTCCCGCACGGGTGCTCGACCAGATGGGACTCACCCCCGACGAGGCCGAGGGACTCTCAGCCGACCTCGCGGCCAGCGACGTCGTCGCCGAGGCCATGGTCCTGGCGACCTGCAACCGGGTCGAGGTCTATGCCGACGTGACCCGCTTCCACCCGGCCGTCACGGCCGTGGCCGAGCTGATGGCCAAGTGGACCGGCTGCGATCGCGCGACCCTCATCGAGCACAGCTACGTGCACTTCGACTCCTCCGCCGTGGCACACCTGTTCTCGGTGGCGGCCGGACTGGACTCGATGGTGGTCGGCGAGGCGCAGATCCTCGGCCAGGTGCGGGCCAGCCTCGCGCGCGGCCAGGACAGTGGAACCGCGGGGCGGGTCCTCAACGGGGTCGGCCAGCGCGCGCTGCGGGCCGGCAAGCGGGTGCATGCCGAGACCGGCATCGACCGCTCGGGTGTGTCGGTGGTGTCCGTCGGGCTCGACGCCGCCGCCGAGGTCCTCGGTGACCTCGCTGGGCGCCGGGTGCTCGTGGTGGGAGCAGGGTCGATGGGCGCCCTGGCTGCCTCCACGCTGGTCGCGCGGGGAGTCAGCGGCGTGCTGGTGGCCAATCGGACGACTGCCGTCGCCGAGCGCGTCGCCGCCGGGATCCCGCAGGGATGCGCGATCGACCTGGCCCAGATGCCCGCGGCGCTGGCCGAGGTGGACCTCGCCATCTGCTGCACCGGAGCCCAGGACAGCGTCATCGACCTCGACCTCGCCCGGGCCGCCCGGGCCGGCGCGCCCGCCGGACGGCCGCTGGTCCTGCTCGACCTCGCCCTGCCGCACGACGTCGACCCCGAGGTCGGCGACCTCCCCGGCGTGACCCGGATCGACCTCGCCGCGCTGGCCACCCTGCCGGCGACGGCTGCGTCCGAGGCTGACCTGCGGGCTGCGCGCGCGATCGTGGCCGCGGAGGTCGAGGCCTGCCTGGCCTCCGTCGCCGGTCAGGCGGTCGAGCCCGTCCTGGTCTCCCTGAGGGCGCACGTGGGTGGCGTCCTCGACACCGAGATGGAGCGCCTGCGCCTCCGGCTGACGGGCCTGGACTCCGAGGCCTTCGCCGAGGTCGAGCGCGCGATGCGCCGGGCCATGGCCACGCTGCTGCACCAGCCGACGGTCCGGATGAAGCAGCTGGCTGCCGAGCCGGGTGGCAACCGCTACGCCGAGGCCCTGTCCGCACTCTTCGACCTGGACCCGTCCCTGCCGGCGTCGGTGGTGGATCCCTCGACCGACCTCGACCCCGGATCGGACGCACCACATGCGCTGGGGGGTCCGCAGTGAGCGGCCAGCCCGTGGGGGTCGTGGCCCCCGCCCCCGCGCCCGCCCCCGCTGCGGCGGCCCCCGCGCCCGCCCCGCTGCGCCTCGCCACGCGCCGCTCCGCCCTGGCCATGGCCCAGTCCCGGATGGTCGGCGAGCAGCTGGCTGCCCTGACCGGACGCACCCTGGAGCTGGTCGAGGTGACCACCCACGGCGACCTCGACCGGGCGCCCCTGACGCAGATCGGCGGCACGGGCGTGTTCGTCGTGGCTGTCCGGCAGGCCCTCGCCGAGGGTCGGGCCGATGTCGCGGTGCACTCCTTGAAGGACCTGCCCACCGCCCCGGACGAGCGGCTGCACCTGGCGGCGATCCCGCTCCGGGAGGATCCCCGCGACGCCCTCGTCGCCCGCGACGGCGCCACCCTGGAGACGCTTCCGGACGGGGCACGCGTGGGGACGGGGTCACCCCGCCGGCGGGCCCAGATCGCCGCTGCCCGGCCGGACCTCGAGATCGTCGACATCCGGGGCAACGTCGACACCCGGCTGTCGCGGGTCGCCGAGGACCTCGATGCCGTCGTCCTTGCAGCGGCCGGCCTGTCCCGCCTCGGCCAGACGTCCCGCGTCACGGAGCTGATCGATCCGGAGCGGGTGATGCCCGCACCGGGGCAGGGCGCCCTCGCGGTCGAGGTCCGTGCCGACGTCCCCGGATCGCCGGGCCACGGGACCGCTGACCGGGGCGCTGGTGCTGGTGCCGGCGCGACGCTGTCGGACGCCCTGCGCACCCTCGACGACCCGAACACGCGGGCTGCCGTGGTGGCGGAGCGCGCGCTCCTTGCCGCCCTCGAGGCCGGCTGCTCAGCGCCCATCGGGGCGCTGGCAGAGGTCGCAGGACGGACCCGCACCCACCGTGCACCTGCGCGCTGTCCTGGCCCGCCCGGACGGCTCGCTCGTGCGCATGTCCCGCACCGGCCCGGTCGAGGAGGCCGAGCTCGTCGGACGGCGCCTGGCCGGCGAGATGCTCGCCGACCACGTCACGGCCGGCACCCACGGGGCCGCCGGCCCCACACGCCAGAGCCCCGCAACGGGCCACGGTCCCACCCCAGCCATCGGCCCGAACACGGCCGACGGTCCGCAGAGAGCGCAACGAGGGAGCAGCGAATGAACGCGTCATCAACCCAGGTGTCACTGGTCGCGGCCGGACCCGGTGACCCCGGGCTGCTCACCGTCTGCGCGGTCGGACTGCTCCATGACGCGGACGTGGTGGTCACCGACCCCGAGTGCGAGCCGATCGCCCGGGCCCACGCCCGCTTCGACGCCCAGATCCTCGTGGCCGTCGATGACGACGGGAACGTCGCCGACCACGCCGACCGGGTCCAGCTCGTGATCGAGCCGGCACTCGAGGGTCGGCGCGTGGTGCGCCTCATGGCCGGCGATCCGGTGCTCGACGGGTCCCTGGCCCTCGAGGCCGGTGCCCTGGCCCGTGAGGGCATCACCTACGACATCGCCCCGGGGGTGTCCACGGTCACCGGGTCGGCGGCCTACGCCGGGTTCTCGCTGACCGGTGGGCGCGCCCGGGAGGTGCGCGTGGTCGATGCCCACGATCCCGAGGTGGACTGGCCGAGCCTGGCCGACCCGCACGCGACCGTTGTCGTGCTCGACGGAGCCGAGCGGGCCCTGGACATCTGCCGGGTCCTGACCATCGCGGGGCGCGACCCGCGCACCCCGGTCGCGATCACCCGCAACTGCACCACCGTCGACCAGCGCTCGATCCTGACCACCCTCGGTGAGGTGTCCGGAGCCGTCAAGGCGGCGAAGGGCCAGGTCGGCCCCGGCGTGCTGGTCATCGGCGAGGTCGTCAGCCAGTGCGCCCAGCTCGCCTGGTTCGAGAACAAGCCGCTGTTCGGCTGGCGGGTGCTCGTCCCGCGGACCAAGGAGCAGGCCGGGGCCCTGTCCGATCAGCTGCGCCGCTACGGGGCCGTGCCGGTCGAGGTGCCCACGATCTCCGTCGAGCCGCCCCGCACCCCGCAGCAGATGGAGCGGGCCGTCCATGGGCTGGTCTCCGGGCGCTACCAGTGGGTCGCGTTCACCTCGGCCAACGCGGTGCGGGCCGTGAAGGAGCGCTTCGACCAGTACGGCCTGGACTCGCGCAGCTTCGCCGGCCTCAAGGTCGCCGCCGTCGGCGAGCAGACCGCCGAGCTCCTGCGCTCGTTCGGGATCGTGCCGGACCTCGTCCCCGCGGGGGAGCAGTCCACCGCCGGGCTGCTCGAGGAGTGGCCGGAGTTCGATGACGCGTTCGACCCGATCAACCGGGTGTTCCTGCCCCGTGCCGACATCGCCACCGAGACCCTCGCCGCCGGGCTGTCCGCCCTGGGCTGGGAGGTCGACGACGTGACCGCCTACCGGACCGTGCGCGCCGCACCCCCGGCCGCGGAGATCCGCGAGGCCATCAAGGGCGGCGGGTTCGACGCCGTGCTGTTCACCTCGTCGAGCACCGTGCGCAACCTCGTCGGGATCGCGGGCAAGCCGCACAACTCCACCGTCGTGGCCTGCATCGGCCCGCAGACGGCCAAGACCGCCGAGGAGAACGGCCTGCGGGTCGACGTGCTGCCCGAGACCCCCAGCGTCGCGGCCCTGGCCGCTGCCCTCGCCGCGCACGGCGAGGCGCTGCGGGCGCAGGCGCTGGAGCACGGCGAGATCGGCTGGCGCCCGGGCCGTCGGCGCGGTGGCTCGCGTCGCCGGGCCACCTGAGGTGGGGTACCCGGAGGCACGCCCCCGGCGCCTGCGCGGAACGCCCGCGCTGCGTCGACTCACGGCCGAGACCCGGCTGGACCCGGCCGAGCTGGTCCTGCCCCTGTTCGTGCGCGAGAACCTGGCCGAGCCGCTGCCGATCACCTCGATGCCGGGGGTGCTGAGCCACACCCGTGACTCGCTGCGCGCGGCCGCCGAGCAGGCGGCACGCGCGGGGCTGGGCGGCGTGATGCTGTTCGGCGTGCCGGCCACCCGTGACGCCGTCGGGTCCGGGGCCACCGACCCGGACGGGATCCTCAGCGTGGCCGTGCGCGACGTGGTCGCCGAGGTCGGCGCCGACCTGGTGGTCATGGCCGACCTCTGCCTCGACGAGTTCACCGACCACGGTCATTGCGGCGTGCTGGTGGCCGACGGCCCAGCAGCGGGGACCGTCGACAACGACGCCACCCTCGCGCGCTACGCCGAGATGGGCGTGGCCCTGGCCGAGGCGGGGGCGCACGTGGTCGGGGCCTCCGGGATGATGGACGGCCAGGTCGGCGCCGTGCGCGCGGCGCTCGACGGGTCCGGCCACGCCGACACCGTGATCCTGGCCTACGCGGCCAAGTACGCCTCCGCGCTGTACGGGCCCTTCCGGGAGGCGGTCGACTCGGCCCTCACCGGTGACCGGCGCACCTACCAGCAGGACCCCGCGAACCGGCGGGAGTCGCTGCGCGAGGTGGCCCTCGACGTCGCCGAGGCCGCCGACATCGTCATGGTCAAGCCGGCCGGGACGAGCCTGGACGTCATCGCCGACGTCGCTGCGTCGGTGGACATCCCCGTCGCGGCCTACCAGGTCTCCGGGGAGTACGCGATGCTCGAGGCCGCGGCCGCCCAGGGCTGGATCGACCGCGAGCGCGCGATCCTGGAGACGCTCACCGTCATCCGCCGAGCGGGGGCCGACATCGTGCTGACGTACTGGGCTGCGGAGGTCGCCGGGTGGCTGACCAGCGGCCGCGACGACATCCTGCGCGGACACCGGATTGGCGGCACCTCATGACCCCACACAGCGCGCCTGTGCTGACGATTCCGACCATGGGAACGTCGGAATCGTCAGCACAGCGCCGCCGGAGGGGTGGGTGGTCGCGGTGACCGCTGCCCAGTCCCAGTCCCAGGCCTGGTTCGACCGCGCCCTGGCCGTCGCCCCCGGTGGGGTGAACTCGCCGGTGCGCGCGTTCCGGGCGGTCGGCGGGACCCCGCGGTTCATGGCGTCGGGCACCGGTCCGTACCTGACCGACGTGGACGGCAACACCTACGTGGACCTCGTCTGCTCGTGGGGCCCGATGATCCTCGGGCACGCGCACCCGGCCGTCGTGGCGGCGGTGGGTGAGGCCATCACGCGCGGGTTCTCCTTCGGCACGCCCGGCCCGGCCGAGGTCGAGCTGGCCGAGGAGATCGTGCGCCGGGTCGAGCCGGTGGAGATGGTCCGGCTGGTCTCCTCGGGCACGGAGGCGACCATGTCGGCGATCCGACTGGCGCGCGGATTCACCGGTCGTCCGCTGGTGGTGAAGTTCGCCGGCTGCTACCACGGCCACGTCGACTCCCTGCTGGTCGCGGCCGGCTCCGGGATCGCCACGCTCGGGCTGCCCGACTCACCCGGCGTGACGGCCGCCCAGGCCGGCGAGACCGTCGTCCTGCCGTACAACGACCTGCCGGCGCTGGAGGCGCTGTTCGCCGAGCGCGGCGAGCAGGTCGCTGCCGTGATCACCGAGGCGGCGGCGGCCAACATGGGCGTCGTGCCGCCGGATGCCGGCTTCAACGCGGCGATCTCGCGGCTGTGCGCCGCGCACGGGGCGCTGTTCCTCTACGACGAGGTGATGACCGGCTTCCGCGTCGGCCCCGCGGGTCACTGGGGGCTCACGGGCGCGGTCGAGGGCTGGGCGCCGGACCTGTTCACGTTCGGCAAGGTGATGGGTGGGGGCCTGCCCGCCGCGGCGTTCGGGGGGCGGGCCGACGTGATGGGCATGCTCGCCCCGGCCGGTCCGGTCTACCAGGCGGGCACGCTGGCGGGGAACCCGATCGCTGCCACCTGCGGGCTGGCCACGCTGCGGGCCTGCGACGACACGGTGTACGCGACGCTCGACTCGGCCGCCGGTCGACTGGCCCACGAGCTCGGGGTCGCCCTGTCCGCGGCCGGCGTGGCCCACCGCGTGCAGGTCGCCGGGAACCTGTTCAGCGTGTTCTTCACCGACCAGCCCGTCCGCGACTATCCGGGCGCCGCCGCCCAGGAGGCGTGGCGCTACCGGGCGTTCTTCCACGCGATGCTCGATGCCGGCGTGTACCTGCCGCCGTCAGCCTTCGAGGCCTGGTTCGTCTCCGCCGCGCACGACGACGCGGCCCTGGACCGCGTGGTCGCCGCCCTGCCCGCCGCCGCCCGCGCCGCAGCCCAGGCGCCCCGACCGTGATCGACGACAATGGGCGCGGAACCGCGACACCCGACATCAGGGAGCTGGCATGAGCGAGCGCACCACCGTCCACCTGCTGCGCCACGGCGAGGTGCACAACCCTGAGGGCGTGCTCTACGGGCGCCTGCCCGACTTCCACCTGTCCGACCTCGGGCGGGAGATGGCCGACCGCGCTGCCGAGACGCTGGCGGGTCGGGACATCACTGTCGTCACGGCTTCCCCGCTGGACCGGGCGCAGGAGACGGCTGCCCCGACCGCCGCGGCGTTCGGCCTGACCGTCGGGACGGATGACAACCTCATCGAGGCGGACAACGTCTTCGAGGGCAAGCGCGTCGGGGTCGGCGACGGCGTGCTCAAGCAGCCCAGGTACTGGCGCCACCTGTGGAACCCGCTGACCCCGTCGTGGGGGGAGCCCTACGTCGAGATCGCCACGCGGATGCGCCTCGCGGTGCGCCGGGCCCGCGACGAGGCGCGCGGCCACGAGGCCCTGCTGGTCAGCCACCAGCTGCCCATCTGGGTCTGTCGTCTCGATGCCGAGAACCGCAGCTTCGTGCACGACCCCCGCAAGCGGCAGTGCAACCTCGCGTCGTTGACCTCGTTCACCTTCGAGGACAACAGGTTCGTCGCGCTGTCCTACACCGAACCGGCCGCCGACCTGGCCGCTCGAGCCTCGAAGTTCAAGGGAGCCTGATGCCCGGGCGCACCGTCCTGCTGCGCGCGGCCGCCCTCGTGGCGGTCGGCGTGCTGGCGGCTGGGTGCGCCGACCAGGTCGATGCCGGGGACCCGGTGGTGGGCAACGTCGCCGAGCAGGGCTACGTGTCCGGGGACGGAACCACCACGATCGTGGCGCAGTCCGAGCGCAGCCCCGCCCCGGACCTGACCGGGACCACGCTCGACGGCGACCCGTTCGCCCTCTCCGACCATCTGGGCGAGATCGTCGTGCTCAACGTGTGGGCCTCCTGGTGCGCGCCCTGCCGGGCCGAGGCCGAGGACATGCAGGCGGTCTCCACGGAGCTGGAGGACTCCGGGGTGCAGTTCGTCGGGCTCAACACCCGGGACTCCCAGGCGGCCGCGGACGCCTTCGTGGACCGGTTCGGGCTGACCTATCCCAGCGTCGTCGACACCGACGGCAGCCGCCAGCTGCTCTTCCACGAGACCCTGCCCCCGGCAGCGATCCCCTCGACGATCGTCATCGACCGGGAGGGCCGCGTTGCCGGCCGCGCGATCGGCGAGGTGGACCGCTCGCGCCTGCTGGGGATGATCGAGCCGATCCTGGCTGAGGAGTCCTGATGTCCCTGGCGGCCCTGGCCGGCCTCCCTGCCAGTGTGGGCGAGGTCGTGTCGTCGGGGTCCCTGGTCATCGCCATCCCGCTGGCCGTCCTGGCCGGGCTGCTCAGCTTCGCCAGCCCCTGCGTCCTGCCCCTGGTGCCCGGGTACCTGTCCTACGTCACGGGGCTGACCGGAGCGGAGCTGGCCGAGGCCCAGGCCTCGTCCGCCGCCGTGCCGGCCGGGACGTCGTCGGGGGCAGGGACCGGTGCGGCCGCGGGTGCGCCGATCGGGGCGACCGCCGCGGGTGCGGCTGCCGGCGCGACCACGGCCAGTCCACCGGTCGGTGCCACGCGGATGCCCGTCAAGCACCGGGTCGTGCTCGGCACGCTGGGCTTCATCCTCGGGTTCAGTGCGGTGTTCGTGTCCTACGGCGCGCTCTTCGGCGGGCTGGGTGCCCAGCTCCTGACCCATCAGGACGTGATCACCCGGGTCCTGGGGGTCGTGGTGATCGTCCTGGGTCTCGGGTTCCTCGGGCTGGTTCCGAGCCTGCAGCGCGAGGCCCGCCTGCACCACCGTCCCGCGCGGGGGATCTGGGGCGCCCCGCTGCTCGGGGCCCTGTTCGCGCTGGGATGGACCCCGTGCATCGGACCGACCCTGGCTGCCGTCCAGAGCCTGGCCTTCACCGAGGGCTCCGCCGCCCGGGGAGCACTGCTCTCGGTCGCGTACTGCATCGGGCTGGGCCTGCCGTTCCTGGTCATCGGGCTGGCGATGGAGCGCGGCCTGGAGGCCCTGGCGTGGGCGCGGCGCAACACCCGTGCGATCCAGGTCGTCGGTGGCGTCAGCATGATCCTTCTCGGCGTGCTGATGGTCAGCGGGCTCTGGGGGTCGCTCACGATCGCCATGCGCGGGTGGATCTCCGGGTTCGAGGTGCCGTTGTGAGCACCGACCTCGGCCCCGACCTCGGCCCCGACGGCGCTGGCCCCGGGGCGGACCTGCTCGGCGACGCGACCCCGGACGAGCAGCTGGCCCTGACCGCGGACTGGGGCGCGTCGCGGCGCGTGCGGGCGGCCGGCCCGCGGCTGGGCCCGGTGGGCTGGCTGCGGTGGATCTGGCGCCAGCTGACCAGCATGCGCACGGCCCTGGTCCTGCTGCTCCTCCTGGCCCTGGCTGCCATCCCGGGCAGCGTGCTGCCCCAGCGTCCCAACGATCCGCTGGCCGTCAACGCCTGGATCGAGCGCAACCCGCGCACCGCCCCGACGCTCGACCGCCTGAGCCTCTTCGACGTCTTCTCCTCGCCGTGGTTCGCGGCCATCTACCTGCTGCTCTTCATCTCCCTGATCGGCTGCGTCCTGCCGCGGGTGGGTGCCCACTGGCGCTCGATGCGCGCCCCCACGCCGCCCGCGCCCCGCCGGCTGGACCGGCTGCCGGGCGCCCGGACCTGGACCACCGACGACACGGACGTCCTGGCCGATGCGGCCGCCCAGCTGCGGGCGCAGCGGTGGCGCGTGACCTCGGGTGCGGGGTCGCTCGCCGCGGAGAAGGGCTTCACCCGGGAGACCGGCAACCTGCTGTTCCACATCGCCCTGGTGCTGGTCCTGGTCGGGGTGGCCCTCGGCGCCCTGTTCGGGTGGAAGGGCACGGTCATCATCCGCGAGGGGAACGGCTTCGCCAACACGCTGACGCAGTACGACTCGTTCGCCCCGGGCCGCCTGGCCTCCCCCGACCGGCTGCCGCCATTCGCGTTCACGATGAGCGACTTCGAGGCCACCTTCGAGCGGGAGGGATCCCAGCGCGGGGCCCCCCGCTCCTTCGCTGCGACCCTGCAGTACAGCGCCGAGCCGGGCGCCGCCGTCGAGCAGCGCGTGGTCTCGGTCAACTCCCCGCTGCGCGTCGACGGGGCCAAGGTCTTCCTGGTCGGGCACGGCTATGCGCCGCACATCAGGGTCACGGACTCGACCGGTCGGGTGGTCTTCGACGACACCGTCGTGTTCCTGCCGCAGGACGGCAGCTTCACCTCGACGGGCGTCGTGAAGGCCCCCGACGGCCAGCCGCAGCTCGGGCTGCAGGCGCTGTTCGCCCCCACGGCGGCCCTCACCGAGGAACGGGGCCCGCACTCGACGTTCCCCGCACCCGACGACCCGGCCCTGTTCTTCTCCGCCTGGTCCGGTGACCTCGGACTGGACGCAGGGCTGCCGAGGAACGTCTTCTCCCTGGACACTGACGGCCTGGAGCAGCTGGGGCTGGCGGCGCTGCGTCCGGGTGAGTCCTGGGAGATCCCCGGCGGGCAGGGGACCGTGGAGTTCGTCGGGCTGGACCGCTGGGCCTCCTTCACCATCTCCCGCGACCCCGGGAAGGTGCTGGCGCTGGCGGCGGCCATCGCCGCGATCCTCGGCCTGAGCCTGTCGCTGTTCGTCCGTCGGCGCAGGATCTGGGTCCGGGTGGACCCGGTGGCGCAGTCGGAGGGGACCGATAGCCTTGCGCTGTTCCGGGTGCAGGTCGCTGGTCTGACCCGCTCGGACTCAGCGGACGTGTCAGGTGAGGTGGATCAGCTCGTGACCCGACTCGGTGGACCCGTGGATGTGGAGGAGGGGACATGACCCTGGCCCAGTGGAGCAACGTGTTCGTGTACGCGTCCATGGCGATCTACGCCATGGCGATGGTCGCCTTCGCGGCGTCCTTCGCGTCCGCGCGGGCAGGCTCCGTGGCTCCGGCTCCCGCCGAGGATCCCGATGTCGAGCCCCTGGCCGTCGGAGCCCTCCAGGGCGACAGCGCGGCGCAGGCACGGGCTGCTGCCCGGAGTGGGGCCGGATCGGCACCGGACGACGCCGGCCCGTCCGCGAGCCGCCCGACCGTCCGCGACGCCGGCCCGGACGCCCCCCTCCCGCCCGGTCGCCGTGCGGGGAACATCGGGATGTCCCTGACCTGGTTGGCCTTCGGCCTGCTCGTCGTGGCCCTGCTCGCGCGCGCGGCCTGGGCCGGTCGTGCGCCCTGGGGCAACATGTACGAGTACTCGCTGGCCTCGGCGGCGGCGATCACCGGGGTGTTCCTCGTGGTGTCCCTGCGCCGTGACGTGCGCTGGCTCGGACTTCTGGTGACCATGGCCAGCCTGATCACCCTGGGCGTGGCCGTGCTGCTGCTCTACAACGACAGCCCGCAGCTCGTGCCAGCGCTGAAGTCCTACTGGCTGGTCATCCACGTCGCCGCGGCGATCATCGCGGGCGGGGCGTTCACCGTGGGCGCGGCGGCCACCATGCTGTACCTGGCCGCTGACCGGGCCGAGCGTGATGCGGCGGGCACCGGTCCGCGCCCGCTCAGCGGGGTGCGGGGCAGCCTCCGGGCGACGAACTCGAGGGCCGCAGCGTGGGTGGGTGCGCGCGTCCCGGACTCGCAGGCCCTCGATGCGATGGCCTACCGCGTCAACGCCTTCGTGTTCCCGCTGTGGACGTTCGCGGTCATCGCCGGGGCGATCTGGGCCGAGGACGCCTGGGGCCGCTACTGGGGCTGGGACCCCAAGGAGACCTGGGCCTTCATCACGTGGCTGGTCTACGCCGGCTACCTGCATGCCCGCGCCACCGCCGGCTGGCGTGGGCGCAAGGCCGCCGTGCTGGGCCTGATCGGCTTCGCGTGCTTCCTGATCAACTTCTTCGGCGTGAACCTCTTCGCCAGCGGCCTGCACTCCTACGCCGGGGTGTGATCCCCCGGCCAGCTGGCCCGGGCCACTCGGACCGCGTCAGTCCTGGGCGAGCCCGGCATCCTCGTGGGGGTGCCGGTGGCGCAGGCCCTCGAGCTGGCGCTCGAGGTTGATGGCTGCGTCGTTGCGCTGCTTCATGAGCAGGAACAGGCTGACGACGCCCGAGACGAGGACTGCCGCGAAGGCCAGGAGCCACCCGCGCAGGCCGATCAGGTAGAGGATCCCGCCGACCGCGACGAGCATCAGCAGCCGCAGGCCGGCGTAGCGGGCCCCGGCGTGGGGGACCGGCTCGAGCGCAGAGGACACGGACGTGGACTGATCGGTCTCGGCGAGGTCCGCCGGAGACTGCCCCTCCAGGTCCGGTGCGAACTGGGCGTCACCGGTCGCGGACTCGCCTGAGGTGGACTCGCCTGAGGTGGACTCACCGGTCGCGGACTCGTCGGTGGGGGACGCGGACGCCGCCGAGATGTCGGGATTGTTCATGGTCACCGAGCCTACGCCCGTGCGCGGAGCCCGACAGGTGGGGGGCGGGGGTTCGGCAGCTCCGTTCGCGAGGGCTGGAGGTTCGCTCTGGTGGCCGGATTCGTGTGTGCGGGCTAGCCTTGGAGAGGCAGTCCGGAAGGGGTCCTTGGTGGGTAAGTTCCTGCTCGCGTTGGCCGTTCTGGCGCTGTACATCTACGCGATGCTCGACCTCATGCGCGCCCCCTCGGCCGAGGTCCGCCTCCTGCCGAAGTGGCTGTGGGTGATCGTCGTCCTGGTCGTCTTCCTGTTCGGGCCCCTGATGTGGCTGGTGCTCGGCCGTCCGCAGGCGCAGTACCCCCCGGCTGGTGGCGACGGGGGTGGTGGTTCGGGTGGACGAGGGCCGGGCCCGCGCGGCCCGGTGGCCCCGGACGACGATCCCGAGTTCCTCAGGCGGATCGACGAGCAGTCGTGGTCCGCCCGCATGGAGAAGCTGCGACGGGAGCGCGAGGGTGGTCAGCCCCCCTCCGGCGGCGAGGGATCCACGAAGGGCGAGCAGGCCGATCACGGCGGCGGGTAGGGCCGTCCGCGCCGCGCGTCCGGTCGGCGCGTCCAGCCGCCCGGCGCCGCACCCAACTTGCAGTGCACAATTTAATTGTGCACAATGGACCTATGACAACCACCACGATCTATGACCTGTCCGCCACCTCCAACCGCGGCGAGGCGATCGACTTCGCCCAGTTCCGGGGCCGTCCGATGCTCATCGTCAACACGGCCAGCAAGTGCGGGTTCACCCCGCAGTACGACGGCCTGCAGGCCCTTCATGAGACCTACGGCCCGCAGGGCCTGGTCGTGATCGGCTTCCCGTGCGACCAGTTCGCCAACCAGGAGCCCGGGGACGACGCGGCCATCGAGGAGTTCTGCCGCATCAACTTCGGGGTGACGTTCCCGCTGACCACCAAGGTCGACGTCAACGGGAAGAACACAGACCCTGTCTTCGCCTTCCTCAAGGAGCGCACGAGCGGGCTGCTCGGTTCGGGGATCAAGTGGAACTTCACCAAGTTCCTCGTCGTACCCGGACGGCAGCACCGTGAAGCGCTACTCCCCGAAGACCGAGCCCGCCTCGATGGCCAAGGACATCGAGGCCCTCCTGGTCGACGCTGCGGCCTGACGCACGCGTGAGCCTGCCCCAGCTGCAGCTGGACAACCAGCTGTGCTTCCTGTTCCACCGGATCAGCCGGGAGCTGACGGCGGCCTACCGCCCGCTCCTGGCTGATCTGGGCCTGACCTACCCCCAGTACCTGGTCATGCTCGTGCTCTGGGAGGACGACGGGTTGGGCGTCGGGGAGATCGGCGACCGCCTGTCGCTGGACTCGGGGACGCTGTCCCCCCTGCTCCGTCGCCTGGAGTCCAACGGCCTCGTCGAGCGCACCCGCGCCCCTGAGGACGAGCGTCGGGTCACCATCCACCTGACCCCCGAGGGCCGGGCGCTCGAGGCCCGGGCCGCAGACGTCCCGGCGGCGCTTGCCGCCCACATGGTCGACGACATGAGCCAGTACGACCAGGCCAAGGCGTCACTGAAGGCCCTGGCCGATCGCCTCGAGGCAGCCCGCACCAGTCAGTAGCAGGTTCTCCGCAGGCCGCGCCGCCTACGGGCTCATCGTCCATGCGCCGTCGTAGGACAGCACCTCGGCGACGAACGCGTCCTCGGCATCGGCGGGCAGATTCGGTCGAGCGATCAGCGCCAGTGCCCCGCGCTGCTGCTCCGGGGTCGCCGCCGGCTGGCCGTGCAGGGCGACCGCGAACTCCGACACGTCCTGGACGAACACCGCGAAGATCCGGTCGACGTGCGCCTCGGTGAGGTCGGAGAGGTCCGAGACCGACCCCGGCCGAGCGCCTTCGGGATCGTCGGACAGCGCCAGGCCGGCGGCCTCTGCCACCAGCTGGGCGTAGACGACCTGCGTGAACAGCTGACCCAGGGTCAGCAGGAAGTCCAGGTCCTCGGACTGCTCCTTCGACGGAGGCGCGGCCATCAGCAGGCCGCCCAGGGCCTGCATCTGGCCGACGAACGCCGCGACGTTCGGCAGGTGGGCGAAGCGGGCGAACGCCGGCCGCGGGTCGTGGAACTCGATCTTCCCCAGCCCGGACGCCGGGCCCTGGGCGAACAGGTAGGCATCGTCGGCGGCCTCGCGGCGCACGCCCACGGGCTCGTACGTCCCGGCCCCGCCGGCGGCGGCCATCATGTACTTGGGCAGGAACTTCAGGACCAGCGCCAGGTTGACGTGCACCGTGCCCTCGAGCTTCGGCAGCGCGCGGATGTCGATCGCGGCGGACTCGAAGTACGTGTCCTTCTCGAAGCCCTTGGCGGCGATGACCTCCCAGAGCAGGTTGATCACGCGCTCGCCCTCGCTGGTGACCTTCATCTTGGTGATCGGGTTGAACAGCAGGAAGCGCCGGTCCTCGGGTGAGGCCGCACGGAAGTAGTCCGCCGAGCGGGCCGCGTACATCTTCATCGCGAGCAGGCGGGCGTAGGAGTCGGCCAGCATCCGGCGCACGTGCGGGAAGCTCGTCACGCGGCGGCCGTACAGGATCCGGTTGTTGGCGTGCGCGACCGCCTCGTGGAACGCGTGCTCGGCGATGCCGATCGAGGCCCAGCCCAGGTTGACCTTGCCGACGTTGACGGTGGCCAGCGCGGCATCCCATGCCGGACGGCCGACGTGGAGCAGGTCGGCGGTCACGACCGGGTAGTCGTGCAGGACGAACTCCGAGACGTACATCTGCCCGTTGACCGTGTTCTTGACCAGCTCGTAGCTCGGGTGTCGGGTGTCGACGAGGAAGAACACGTACTCGCCGGGGTGCTCCGGGTCGTCGTCGGCGAACTTGCCGAAGACGCTCAGGCGCGCCGCCTCGTTGCCGTTGCCGATGTAGTACTTGCCACCGTTGGCGACCCAGCCGTCCCCGGAGCGGGTCAGGATCATGTCGGTGGAGTAGATGTCCGCACCGTGGGCGCGCTCGGACAGCCCGAACCCGAAGATGCCGCCCTCGGCGAGCAGCTCGCCGACCAGCTTCCGGGCGCCCTCGTTGGCGCTGAGCCACACCGGACCGAGACCCAGGACGCTGACCTGCCAGGTGTACCAGTGACCCAGCGAGTAGAAGCCGAGGATCTCGTTGAGCTCGTTGATGCGCGCGGTGTCCCAGTGGCCGTCCCCGCGCACCTGGTCCATCAGCGAGGCCACGTTCGCCGGCGTCGCGACCCCGGCGAACAGGCCCTTCTCGGCATTGAAGTCCAGGAAGTCCTTGTACCAGGTGCCCGCGTGGTACTCGTCCTTCATCTCGGCCAGGCCCTTGGCCTCGAAGAAGGCGATGAGGTCCTTCATCGCCGCACGGCTCTCGTCGTCGAGGAACGTCGGGTCGTAGGTCGCGGGGTTGAGCAGCAGCATGGGAGCCTCCTTGGGGGTCTGGTCGAGGCTACTGTGCCGGTCCGACGAGCGCAGCCGCGGGGCCGGGAATGCCCACGGGGCGGCCGTTCCGGGCGATCCCGGGTTGCGTCCGGAATGCCCGTCACGGTCGGATCCGCTCGGTGCGTCCTGCGGGTCAGGCGGTCAGGGCACTGATCGCGATGCCGGCGGCCAGCAGGACTCCGTAGACCAGGAGCAGCCGCCCGGTGGCGACGAGGACCGCGATCAGCGCAGGACCGCGAGCCCCCCGCCGGACGTCGCGCAGCGGCTGGATCGCCACGGGGATGGCTCCCAGTCCCAGCAGCGCCGCCGTGGGCCAGGATGCGGGAGCCGCGAGGCCCAACGCGCCGATCGCGGCGGGAACCGCCAGCGCGACCCCCACGAGGACTGCGTACAGCCGCCGGGTCGCGGGGTCACCGATGCGCACCGCCAGTGTCCGCTTGCCCGCCACGGTGTCCCCGGGGATGTCGCGCAGGTTGTTGACCACCAGGATCGCGCACGACAGCGCCCCGATGGCCACGCCGCAGACCCAGGCCAGGGTGCTGACGAAGCCGACCTGGACCGCCGCAGTGCCGCCCACCGCGACCAGGCCGAAGAACACGAAGACGAACACCTCACCCAACCCGGCGTACCCGTACGGTCGGGGACCGCCGGTGTAGGTCCACGCGGCGACGATGGCGGCCGCACCCACGAGCAGCAGCCACCACAGGCCACTCAGCACGACGAGCGCGAGCCCTGCCACCCCGGCCACGGCGAACGACAGCAGGGCGGCGCGCTTGACCGAGGACGGCTCGGCCAGGCCCTGTCCGACGAGCCGCACGGGCCCGACCCGCTCGGCGTCGGTGCCCCGGATGCCGTCGCTGTAGTCGTTGGCGTAGTTCACCCCCACCTGCAGCGCCAGGGCCACGACCAGGGCGAGCAGCGCGCGGTCCCAGACGGCGCCGCCGTCCCACATCGCCACCGCAGTGCCGACGAGGACCGGAGCGAGGGCTGCCGGAAGCGTGCGTGGGCGCGCACCGGCGATCCACTGGCGGGAGGTGGTCATCGGGTGATCCTGTCGAGGTCGCTGGCCCACTCCAGGACAGCGCGGCGATCGACCTTCCCCGACTCCAGGGTCGGCAGGGCGTCGACGATGTGCAGAGCGCGCGGACGGGCGGCGCGGCCGAGCGACTGCTCCACCAGGTCGCCCAGGTCATCGGCGAGGGTCGGGGCCCCGTGGGGGCCCGGAGCCGTCGTGGGACCGGCGGGCACGACGGCTGCCGCCAGTCGGCTGCCCCATTGCGGATCCGGGAGGGCGACGACCTCCGCGGCAGCCACACGCGGGTCGGCCTCGAGGACCGCCCGGACGGCTCCCACAGAGACCGAGGCCCCGGCGACCTGGACCACGTCGTCGGCCCGGCCCTCGACGGTGACAACTCCGTCGGACCCCACAGCGCCGAGATCGTCTGTGCGGAAGCGCCGCAGCCCGTCCTGGCCGAGGGACCAGCGGTCGGCCTCGCGGCCATCTCGGTAGCCGAGGGCCACCTGCGCGCCCCGGATGGCCAGTCGGCCGTCCGGTTCGACGTCGACGCTCACCCCCGGCAGCGGTCGACCGTCGAACACCGCACCCCCGCACGTCTCGGTCATCCCATAGGAGGTGAAGACGTGCACGCCGGCGAACAGGAGACGATCCACGAGGGTCGTGGGGGTCGCGGCCCCGCCCACCAGGACTGCGTCGTACTCGGCGAGCAGGTCCCACCCGTCGGCCCCCGCGGCGTCAAGCATGGCCAGCATCGGGGGGACGAGCGAGACCGCCAGGGGGCGAGCATCCTGGGCGCTCAGCTCGACGGCATGGGCTGTCGCCTCCGCGAAGGCCTCCACCGAGAACGGTGCCGCACCGCCCAGGCTCGCCAGCGCGACCGGGGCCGTTCCGGCCACCACTGACCGTACGGCGACCATCAGCCCGCCCGCATGGTGCAGGGGGAGGGCAGCGACCCACCGGTGGCCCTCGGGCTGACCCGCGCGCTCGGCGAAGCCGCGAGCCGCCGCGCGGAGCGCGGGCCCCGGCAGCAGGACTCCAGCCGGGTCCCCGGTGGAGCCCGACGTCGCCGCGACCACGGCCACCTCAGCCGGAACGGGGGCCTCAGGGACCACGGCAGCGGAGATCATCGACCGGTATGCCAGCGAGCCGGAGCCGGGCAGGAGCCCGAGCGCTGGGCCGGAGCCGTCCATCGCTGCAGCCAGCGCAGGGAGGAGGACCTCGAGGCCAGCAGGGCCAGGAGGGATCTCGAGGCCGATGCATGGGCGCAGCGCCGCCCCAGGGGTGTGGTCTCCGGAGGCGGCGTTCATGGCGGTCACAGGGTAGGCGTCAGCTGCCGGTTCCTCACAGTCGCCACGGCGGCTGGTCGGCTCCGCCCATGTCTGGAAGCGGTGTCTGCACCGATGTATGCTGAATTGCATGCAGAGCACGTCGGTCCGGGTCGACTCCGACACGCATAGTGCGCTGAAGCGCATCGCACGGGACGAGCACGTGAGCGTGGGTGAGGCTGTCCGGTTGGCTGTGCGGCGCTACGACCAGGCGTCGATCGAGGCCCAGCCCAGGTTGACCTTGCCGACGTTGACGGTGGCCAGCGCGGCATCCCATGCCGGACGGCCGACGTGGAGCAGGTCGGCGGTCACGACCGGGTAGTCGTGCAGGACGAACTCCGAGACGTACATCTGCCCGTTAACGGTGTTCTTGACCAGCTCGTAGCTCGGGTGCCTGGTGTCGACGAGGAAGAACACGTACTCGCCGGGGTGCTCCGGGTCGTCGTCGGCGAACCTGCCGAAGACGCTCAGGCGCGCCGCCTCGTTTCCGTTGCCGATGTAGTACTTGCCACCGTTGGCGACCCAACCGTCCCCGGAGCGGGTCAGGATCATGTCGGTGGAGTAGATGTCGGCACCGTGGGCGCGCTCGGAGAGCCCGAACCCGAAGATGCCGCCCTCGGCGAGCAGCTCGCCGACCAGCTTCCGGGCCCCCTCGTTGGCGCTGAGCCACACGGGACCGAGACCCAGGACGCTGACCTGCCAGGTGTACCAGTGACCCAGCGAGTAGAAGCCCAGGATCTCGTTGAGCTCGTTGATGCGCGCGGTGTCCCAGTGGCCGTCCCCGCGCACCTGGTCCATCAGCGAGGCCACGTTCGCCGGCGTCGCGACCCCGGCGAACAGGCCCTTCTCAGCATTGAAGTCCAGGAAGTCCTTGTACCAGGTGCCCGCGTGGTACTCGTCCTTCATCTCGGCCAGGCCCTTGGCCTCGAAGAAGGCGATGAGGTCCTTCATCGCCGCACGACTCTCCTCGTCGAGGAACGTGGGGTCGTAGGTCGCGGGGTTGAGCAGCAGCATGGGAGCCTCCTTGGGGGTCTGGTCGAGGCTACTGTGCCGGTCCGACGAGTGCAGCCGCGGGGCCGGGAATGCCCACGGGGCGGCCGTTCCGGGCGATCCCGGGTTACGTCCGGAATGCCCGTCACGGGCGGATCCGCTCGGTGCGTCCTGCGGGTCAGGCGGTCAGGGCGCTGATCGCGACGCCGGCGGCCAGCAGGACTCCGTAGGCCATGAGCAGCCGCCCGGTGGCGACGAGGACCGCGACCAGCGCGGGACCCCGAGCCCCCCGCCGGACGTCGCGCAGGGGCTGGATCGCCACGGGGATGGCTCCCAGTCCCAGCAGCGCAGCCGTGGGCCAGGATGCGGGAGCCGCGAGGCCCAACGCGCCGATCGCGGCGGGAACCGCCAGCGCGACCCCCACGAGGACTGCGTACAGCCGCCGGGTCGCGGGGTCACCGATGCGCACCGCCAGTGTCCGCTTGCCCGCCACGGTGTCCCCGGGGATGTCGCGCAGGTTGTTGACCACCAGGATCGCGCACGACAGCGCCCCGATGGCCACGCCGCAGACCCAGGCCAGGGTGCTGACGAAGCCGACCTGGACCGCCGCAGTGCCGCCCACCGCGACCAGGCCGAAGAACACGAAGACGAACACCTCACCCAACCCGGCGTACCCGTACGGTCGGGGGCCGCCGGTGTAGGTCCACGCGGCGACGATGGCGGCCGCACCCACGAGCAGCAGCCACCACAGGCCACTCAGCACGACGAGCGCGAGCCCTGCCACCCCGGCCACGGCGAACGACAGCAGGGCGGCGCGCTTGACCGAGGACGGCTCGGCCAGGCCCTGTCCGACGAGCCGCACGGGCCCGACCCGCTCGGCGTCGGTGCCCCGGATGCCGTCGCTGTAGTCGTTGGCGTAGTTCACCCCCACCTGCAGCGCCAGGGCCACGACCAGGGCGAGCAGCGCGCGGTCCCAGACGGCGCCGCCGTCCCACATCGCCACCGCAGTGCCGACGAGGACCGGAGCGAGGGCTGCCGGAAGCGTGCGTGGGCGCGCACCGGCGATCCACTGGCGGGAGGTGGTCATCGGGTGATCCTGTCGAGGTCGCTGGCCCACTCCAGGACAGCGCGGCGATCGACCTTCCCCGACTCCAGGGTCGGCAGGGCGTCGACGATGTGCACAGCGCGCGGACGGGCGGCGCGGCCGAGCGACTGCTCCACCAGGTCGCCCAGGTCATCGGCGAGGGTCGGGGCCCCGTGGGGGCCCGGAGCCGGCGTGGGACCGGCGGGCACGACGGCTGCCGCCAGTCGGCTGCCCCATTGCGCATCCGGGAGGGCGACGACCTCCGCGGCAGCCACACGCGGGTCGGCCTCGAGGACCGCCCGGACGGCTCCCACAGAGACCGAGGCCCCGGCGACCTGGACCACGTCGTCGGCCCGGCCCTCGACGGTGACAACTCCGTCGGACCCCACAGCGCCGAGATCGTCTGTGCGGAAGCGCCGCAGCCCGTCCTGGCCGAGGGACCAGCGGTCGGCCTCGCGGCCATCTCGGTAGCCGAGGGCCACCTGCGCGCCCCGGATGGCCAGTCGGCCGTCCGGTTCGACATCCACGCTCACCCCCGGCAGCGGTCGGCCGTCGAACACCGCACCCCCGCACGTCTCGGTCATCCCATAGGAGGTGAAGACATGCACGCCGGCGAACAGGAGACGATCCACGAGGGTCGTGGGGGTCGCGGCCCCGCCCACCAGGACTGCGTCGTACTCGGCGAGCAGGTCCCACCCGTCGGCCCCCGCGGCGTCAAGCATGGCCAGCATCGGGGGGACGAGCGAGACCGCCAGGGGGCGAGCATCCTGGGCGCTCAGCTCGACGGCATGGGCTGTCGCCTCCGCGAAGGCCTCCACCGAGAACGGTGCCGCACCGCCCAGGCTCGCCAGCGCGACCGGGGCCGTTCCGGCCACCACTGACCGTACGGCGACCATCAGCCCGCCGGCATGGTGCAGGGGGAGGGCAGCGACCCACCGGTGCCCCTCGGGCTGACCCGCGCGCTCGGCGAAGCCGCGAGCCGCCGCCCGGAGCGCCGGCCCCGGCAGCAGGACTCCAGCCGGGTCCCCGGTGGAGCCCGACGTCGCCGCGACCACGGCCACCCCAGCCGGAACGGGGGCCTCAGGGACCACGGCAGCGGAGATCATCGACCGGTATGCCAGCGAGCCGGAGCCGGGCAGGAGCCCGACCGCTGGACCGGAGCCGTCCATCGCTGCAGCCAGCGCAGGGAGGAGGACCTCGAGGCCGGCAGGGCCAGGAGGGATCTCGACGCCCATGCATGGGCGCAGCGCCGCCCCAGGGGTGTGGTCTCCGGAGGCGGCGTTCATGGCGGTCACAGGGTAGGCGTCAGCTGCCGGTTCCTCACAGTCGCCAGCGGGTTCGGGGGGTGCGGGTGATGGTCCAGGGTGCGTTGTGGTTGGCGGGCCAGGGGGTTCCGGGTGGGGCTCCGGGTTCGGGTCGGGGCACCTGATCGGCGGTCGTGGTGGGCACGATGGTCCACATGCCGAGGTCGACCTGGCGGTGATGCGCCCAGCACAGCAGGGCCAGGTTCGGCAGGTCGGTGTTCCCGTTGGCGGCCCAGTCCTGCGACGTGGTGGGTCTGGCAGGCCTCGGCGGGGATCGCGCACCCGGGGATGATGCAGCCGCGGTCCCGGGCGGCCAGCGCCCGGCGTTGCGCCGGGGTCGCGGTGCGGGCGGTCCGTCCGACGGCCAGCGGGATCCGGGTCCCCAACAGGGTGGCGGCCAGGGCGGCGATCCGCGCCGCCGCCGTCAGGCGTGCCACCAGATCCGCGGGAGCCCAGGCCACCGGTCCCGCGGCCAGCCGGTCAGCCCGCATCAGTCCGGGCAGTGCTCCGAATCGACGACGATCGGGGTGACCAGCGCGTCACAGGCGGTGAACCGGGCCTCGGCCTCGGTCAGGGTGTGCCCCCGGGAGGTGGTCCACACCTGGTCCCCGAGGATGGTGGTGTCCAGGGTGACCGACACGCTCACCGGTAGCCCGCCGCGGCTGGGGATCGACCCGGACGCGTGGGCGGCGTTGACCAGGGCGACCAGCCCGTCGGCACGGCGGGCGGACGCGGGCACGTGATCGGCCTCGCGAGCGCAACCGTTCGGCGAACGCCTCCACGGCGGCGATCACCGCCTCACCCTCCAGGCGGGGCAGCACCCCGGACAGGATCACCGCATCCGAGGTCACCGCGAACGACACCGACCGGGACTCATAGGCCCCGGCCTCCTCCGGGTCGCGGGTCCGGGGGTGGGTGCAGCAGGCGGATCACCCGGGCCACGAACGCGGCCACCGCCTGCGGGGACAGCTGCCCCCACAACGCGGCTAGCTCCTCGATCACCGCGGCCAGCTCGTCGGGCTCCAGCGGGCCGACGGTGCGGGCGATCGCGTCCACATGATCGGAGGTGATGATCCCCGCACGCCCAGGCGGCGGCCACGGACGGGTGCTCGGCGGCCAGCGCCCCGGCGCGGGCCAACCGGCGGGCGTGCGGACCGGCCCACCCGCGGGCCGCCAGCACCGCCCCCGGACCCAGCAACGGCAGCGACCCCGGCGGTGCTGGCGGCGTGCATCCGGCGGGCCAGCTCGTACTCCACCACCGCGAACGCCCCGGCCAACACGTCCACGTCCGCGGTCGGCCGGTCCCCGGCCAACAGCCCCATCCCCGGCAGGTCACGAACCGCCACCCCGGTGGCCCGCGCCCACAGGTCGACCACCTCCGGCAGAGGCCGACCCGAGCGCGCCGACCGCGCGCGGATCGACCACCGTGTGCTGGTCCACTGTCGTGCTGCTCACCCCGAACCCCCCATCGCTCGAACACCTGTACGAACACTATCAAGGGGGGCTGACAACACCAGAGGTAACGAACCAACCTGTGGACGACCAGCGGTCCTGGCGAGAGGGCTTGCGGGTGCCGCACTCGTCATGGTGCAGTGGACGGGCAGGATCGGCTGGCCGCCCAACCCACGCGCCCACGCCCCCCCGCCCACCCCACCCCCCGCCCACCACCCCGGCTCGACCCGTCCACGTCACCCAGGCCCCGGAGGATCCCGATGACCCGACTGTCCGTCTTCATCGCCACCAGCGTCGATGGGTACATCGCGGCTGTGGACGGCTCCCTGGACTGGCTCGAGCAGGCCGCTCGGCCCGACGAGGACTACGGCTACGACGAGTTCCTGGCCTCCGTGGACGCCCTGGCGATGGGGCGAGGCACCTACGACCACGTCAGCCACCTGGATCCGCTCCCGTTCGGAGAACGGCCGGTGTACGTGTTCACCCACCACGCACCGCAACCGCGCGCGGGGGTGACCTTCTGGAGCCTGTCCCCACGCCAGGCCCACGCACGCTGGAGCGACCTGGGCCTGGAGCGGGTCTACGTCGACGGCGGGCAGCTCATCAGCGCATTCCTCGCCGAGGACCTCGTCGATGACATGGTCCTCACGACTGCCCCGGTGCTGCTGGGTGCGGGACGCCCCCTGTTCCACCCCGGCGGACGGTCCACCGCGCTGCACCTCGACGGCGTGCGGTCGTGGCCCAGCGGCTTCGTGGCGCGCACCTATCGGAGGGCAGCACCCCTCACTACGCCGAGCGCCGCCGCAGGGTCGTGACCCCGAGCGCGAGCAGTCCGACGATGAACACGCAGATGATCGCGACCTCGAAGCCGATCGTGGGGTCGGGCGTCATCGCCACCTCCTTGACCGCATCAACCGCATAGCTCAGCGGCAGGAGGTTGGAGATCGCCTCCGCGGCGGGGGGCATCTCGTCGCGCGGGACGAGGAGCCCGCAGAGCAGGAACTGCGGGAAGATCAGGGCCGGCATGAACTGCACCGCCTGGAACTCCGTGCGCGCCAGCGAGCTGGCTGCCAGGCCCATCGACATCCCCAGGACCGCGGAGAGGACCGAGACGCTCAGCAGCATCCACTCGGGCCCGGCGACCTCCAGCCCCAGGACCCAGATGGCGTAGGTCGCGACGAAGGCGGTCTGGATCAGGGCGGCGAAGCCCAGGGCGATCGCGTAGCCGACGACGAAGTCCGCGCGCCGGATGGGCATGGTCATCAGCCGCTCCAGCGTCCCGGTCGTCCGCTCGCGCAGGGTCGTGACCGAGGTGATCAGGAACATGATGGTCAACGGGAAGATGCCCAGAAGTGGGGCGCCGATCTGGCTGAACACGTCGCTGCCCTCGTAGATCCACCACAGCAGGGTCATGAGCACCGTGGGCACGCCGATGAGCAGGGCCATGGTGCGGTGGTCGTTGCGGATCTGGCCGAGCACGCGCCGCGCCGTGGCCAGGGTCAGGCTCGGGTTCATCGGTCCACCCCTCCCTGGGGCCGGGGAGCCCCAGCGCCGTGGTCGACCAGGTGCAGGAAGACCTCCTCGGGATCGGTCTGGCCGGTCAGGGTGCGCAGCTCGGCCAACGTCCCATCCGCCAGCAGGTGTGCCGCCCGCACCATCAGCAGCCGGTCGCAGCGGGTTGCCTCATCCATGACGTGGCTGGAGACCAGGAGGGTCACCCCCGCGGCGGCCAGCCGACCGAAGAGCTCCCACAGGTCACGGCGGAGCACCGGGTCGAGGCCCACGGTGGGCTCGTCGAGCACCAGCACCTCGGGCCGGCCGAGCAGTGCAGTGGCCAGCGAGACCCGCGAGTGCTCGCCGCCGGACAGCGTGCCGACCATCTGGTCAGCCTGGCCCCCGAGCTGGACCTCCTCGATGACCCGGTCCACATCGGTCTGGGGGGTTCCCAGGATCCGGGCGAAGTAGCGCAGGTTCTGTCGGACGGTGAGATCCGAGTAGACGCTCGGGTCCTGTGTCACGTAGCCCACCCGATTGCGCAGCTCGTGGGAGCCGGCCGGAAGGCCGAGCACGGTGACGGTCCCCGACTTGATGATCTGCACGCCCACGATGGCGCGCATCAGCGTCGTCTTCCCGGCGCCCGAGGGCCCGAGGAGGCCCGTGAGGGTGCCCGGCTCCAGGCTCAGCGACACGTCGTCCAGGGCAGTGGTCCGCCCGCGCACGACTGTCAGGTGGTCCACGGAGACCGCGGGAGAACCCTTCATGGGACGGAATCTAGCCGGGGCCGGGCGTCCGAGGCCCAGCGCCACCGGATGAGCCGGTGGACCCCGGCCAGATCTGCGCCCGGAGCCGATCCGCTTCGCGGCTGCCGCGCCGATGTTG